>JAZNVU010000026.1:0-107845 GCA_045592985.1 Acutalibacteraceae bacterium
CGAAATTTGCGCAATATTAATCTTTCGGTAATTATAGTTTTTGTTCCTTTATGAGTTAACATTACTTCACCCCTTCAATATATTTTCAACATCTCTTTTGCTTTTAAGCCATACAGTTTTAGATGGGTATTTCGTAAGTATCTTTCTGATTTCAACCATACTTTGATTTTGGAAAGTGTCCGTCCATTTAAGAAGATTATAAACAGATTTTAAAGTTTCTTTTTTGCCTTTTGTAAGGCCAAGTTTTCTTTTAATGGCACGCTTTATAATTCTATAAGTATAAACACGTTTAGGTATATCAAGCACATAGATTTTATCAGCATCTTCAAAGCATTTGCCTACCCAGGCGTAATACACACCTTCGATTATCCAATCCTCATTTTCAAGGATATTATTTAGCAGCTCGGTGCGTTTTTCTATAGGCATTTTAACACCATAACCGTCAGAATTGTTATCCCACTGAATATCATCTAAATCAAAGTGCGGAATATTATATTTCTCACTTAGAGCCCCCGCTAAATATGTTTTGCCAGAGCCGCTACAACCAATTATATGTATTTTCATAACTTACATCTTCCAAAATTCAATATCGTTATAAACAAAGTCGGCTTTTTTGCTTTGGGAGAACTTATCTATAGGGTAGTCTTTAGGAATCAACTCAATATATCTTGAAGTTTCTGTACGACCGTCGACACCGTCTTTATTAAGGGTGCAACGAGCAAAACGAAAGGTGTTTTTAGTCATATAATTTCTATGATATTCCTTAGCAAAACCGTTTCCGTTATAATCTGCAGTCGGGTTTTCAAAAATTGGTTGGTCAGCAAGTAAAAGTTCTCTTAAACGGGATAATGAAACATATTCTCCGTCTTTATCCTTCAAAAACAATCTCCAAGTAGGGTCAAGCATAATTCGTTCACCCGACGGTAACAGACAATCCACTACCACGTGGCAATCATCAAACGGATCTTCATAGGGCAAACAAGTAATATGTTGTGCTTTTATTCCATTTAAACGAAGTAACGACGCTAAAAGTATAGCAAGACCTCGACAGTTTGTTTTATTATTGTTTCTTTCGCAAAACTCAATAATGTCGATGATTCTTCTGCCGGAACTCATTCCTCCTGTACCGTTATGCCCAAATTGGTCGCACACAAAATCCAAAAGTTTAAAAACAATCTCATCTGATTTATTATCCAAACCTTTTGTGTAGTCGTTATAATTGTATTTTTGAAGTATCTCGGGCACATTTCCGCCCAATACAAATTCGTTACTGCAGCCGTATTCTTTGTTTCGGTCATATTCCGGATATTCTTTAAGAATTTCTATTCTTGTTTTATCGGAATTTGGGACATACACTTCCGGTGCAACGAATTTATATGGTGCATCTTCAGGAACATCGTCAATTTTTTCATACTTTACAGGAGTTTCTTTACCGTGCTGTGTGTAAAATCCTTTAAGAGAACCGTCGGCGTACCTAACGTGATAAACCATTCTAAAATACTCGTCATTTATTTCATAGCAAAGATATCCGTCTTTTTCATAAACACAGTTGGGCGCAAAGTTATAATAACCGCTTGATGTAAAGGACATTTTCATACGAAGTGGGCTTTCATCGAAAATGTTAATGGTTTCACCAAAATCTTTTTTATACCATTTTCCAATTAATCTTTTATCCATTATATTAATACCTTTCATCTGCTACTCAAAAGTTGCAACTGACAATTGATTTCATACATAGCAACCTTATTAGAATCCCATTTTAATAGTTTTCGCGCCTCATTATATGTAAGCCATTTATATTCAGTATGTTCATTTGATAGCGTAAGCTCTGAATCACACTCAAAGGCAAACGAATATTCGGGAATAACAACGGTATTTTTATCCCAATGTTGCCGTCTGCTTTCAGCAATAACTTCTGCCGGAACATATGCGATACAAATGAGTTGTTGTATGTTTTTTGGTTCAACACCAATTTCTTCAAATGTTTCTCTCTTGGCTGCCTCTATAGGTGTTTCACCGTTTTCTCCGCCTCCGGCAATAAATTGCCAATAGCTACTATCTGCCCTGCGAAATATACAGAACAATGGCTTACCGTCAACTACACGATATGGAATTGATAATATTTGATGTGGTTCACGCATTTTTCTCACCTTTTATACTTTTATTTCCTTTAACTTTTCCAACAAAGCTATGACCTTAGGTTCTATATCATTAAGTATAGATTTTGCGTCTTCTGCCGCACATTTGATATCATCTACACGGCATTCTAAATCATCTGCAGCATCTTCTAATTCTTCTAATTCTTCAAGATTGGAATCATAACCTATCAGACAATGTCTGTAATCCATGTTCGCACCATCGCCTGAGATTTCAAGGGAATTAATGGGAGTTTTGTTAAATGTAATATTTAATCCATCACCTGAAAACTCGATATTTTCAAGTATTGCCTCTAATTTTTTTATACGGTTCTCAAGTTCTATAATCTTATTTTCCATTCAGGTCATCCTTTCTGTTTTTTACGACTACTTTACGAAACTCGGCGGGTGTTGTGCCTGTTATTTCCTTAAAAATACGGTTAAAGTGTTGAACTGTTTTGAATCCAACCATGTTTGCAATATCCTTAATAGGAACATCAGTAAAAGCGAGTTGTTTTTTTGCAATAGTAATTCGGTACTGCATTAAATATTGGGTAGCCGTACAACCAAGTTCTTCTTTCATTAGTGCAGTAAGTGTGGTGTGGTTTATTCCGGCATTAGCTGATATATCGGACAAGGTTATACTATCGCTATAATGGCTTTCTATAAATAATACCGCATCCCGAAGTTTGGGATTTTTAATTATTGGTGCGTTATCCGATTTTTGATGTGTTAGTCCATAGCCAATAAGACCGTACATACGCTCCAAGGCAATAATAATCTCCATAAAGTATGAACGACCTCTACAAGACCAATACCAATCTCTTTGCTCGGTAAGTTCTTCCAACATATAATCAGCAGATTGTTCGATTTTCTCTACCTGTGTCTCGGCGATAGGAATTACATACGCTTTATCAATAAAAGGTTTTAACATAAACATATCGTGGGTGGTAGCGATATCACCGTAGTTTTTAGAACGCAAAAGTTCAAAGGTCATATTGATATTTAAGAATTTAGGGTGGAAGTAAACGCAAGTGTAATGAGCTTTTGATTTTGATACGAGTACAGGGTTTTCCAACTCATCAAAGCACAAAAAAGACGGAGCGTTAGCAGTAACTTTCTCACCGCCAACTCTAAACTCAAGTTTTCCTTTTGTAAGGATAACGAGTAGAAAACACTTGTCCTTAATATTGATATCGTCAAGGGAACTGTCTTTCACACACTCTACAAAAGCAACCTTGCCTTCGTTATACTTTCTGCCAACCGTAATGTGTTCCATACATCCACCACCTTTAACTAATTGTATTTTACCATATTTCGACTTTCCCTTCAATGTTCAGTTATTATCTAATTCGTAATTTCTTTTATCTAATCTTAAATTTAGTATTTATGTTCTTGACAACAATTTGGCCTGATGTTATCATAAAGTGAATCAAATTGGAGGTTGAGGTTATGTTCTCTATCATCATTCGACGCAGACGATGAATGCTTGTATCTGATTTAGGTACAGGCTTATTTCGCTTTGTGCCTAAACGAATGATGAAAAGAAACTTAACTTTTTATTGTACTGTTGACGGCATCAAAGCTATCAACAGTATTTTTTATTTTAAGGAGAATTATTATGGAAATAAACAAATCATCGCTTAACGAAGCAATATACGAACTAATAAACCTACCAGACAACGCTGCAATCGTGGATTTAGGGTGCAGGAACGCAGGTTATCTTAATGGAATTATCAACGAGTTTCCGGATAAAGTTACAAAAGCAATAGGAGTAGATGTAACTGACAGGCATTTTGGCGTTATTCCATATAGCGCACCTGTAGAACTAAAAGTTATGAATTGTGCAGGAATGCTTGATTTTCCTGATAATACGTTTGATTTGGTATTAACCAAAGATTTGCTTGAATGTATTAGTGACAAAGAAGCTTTTGTAAGTGAAATAAACAGAATATTGAAGCCCGGCGGAACGGTAATATGTGTACACGCCGATTTTGACAGCGTTGTTTATAATGGCGAAAATCAAGATTTGATTACTAAATGCATACACGCGTACGCTGTCACAAAACAAGGTTGGATGGATGACCTTGACGGTTGGATGGGCAGAAGGGTTTATGGAGTATTTAACAATTCAGGATTTTTTGAAAGCAATGTGTACGTTCATAGCGTTATTGAAACCCAATATAAAGAAGGAATGTTTGGTTATGAATTCAGCCAAAACATCGGATGGCTTGTCGGCGAAACAACCGATTGGGTAAAGGGTAAAAATACAGGAGTGCTTACCAAACAAGAATACGATGACTTTATAAACGAACTTGTTAAGGCAGATAAGACCGGTGCTTACCTTTATTCAAAGCCTTATTATATTTATAAAGGGATTAAAAGGATTTAAATAACGTGTTGTTCTCCACTCAGTTTTAATGATAATATAAAGCAGTAGACTTTCTTTTGGCTTTATGATTTTCAAGTTATGTATTTGAAATGTTCAATATAGTGTGGTATAATAAATTAATAATAAAACATTGGAAGTGAAGTAATGCCAAGAGATAATTTTACGGAAGCTACAATTCATAAGGTTGCCGCAAGAGTTGGTTATCGTTGCTCTTATCCTGGGTGCCCAATATCTACTATTGGTGCTTCAATGGAAAACAAAGATAAAATTTCAAAAACAGGTATAGGAGCGCACATATGTGCTGCGGCAGAAAACGGTCCGAGATATGATCCCAATATGACAACTGAAGAGCGAAGAAGTGCAAATAATTGCATTTGGTTGTGTGAAACGCATGCAAGGCTAATTGATACCGATACAAAAACATACACCGTGGAATTATTGCACAAATGGAAAGATGATGCGGAAAAGCGTTCTGCAATCGCATTAGCAGACATAAGCTTTTTTGACAAATATTATTCTTCTAATGGTGATAATCTTCTTGTGATTGAAGAACTTTTAAACGGATTAATAACCGACGGCAGTTTTGATAGAGTTAACACTTTATTAAATCAATACAAAAACAATATTAATGATGTATACGATGAATTAGTTCTTAGGTATACAGTAATATATGACGTATATTGTAATCGTTCAAACTTATCTAACGATTTAAAAAGGTATATTAAAATCCCACTAAAAAGTGGTATAAACAAAATAGTCGGGTTGTTATTCTCATTTTTATTAATAGACGAATTAAACACAGTGATACAATTCTGTGAAAACGAAGAGCTGACTAAACTTTCAACCTCACTAATAAAAAACGAGTTTTTTGACAAAGTGATTGTTCCTTCTGCTGAGCATCAAACACTTTCCTTTTCAAAAGAAATATTCCCAACCGTTCAAAAAGCGCTGGCTAATTATGCCTTTAAAGAGCACTTATATAATTTAAAGACAGAGAATAATGATGAGTTCAAGCCATATGACGAAGAATTTTATTATGAGGTTTTAGCTTTGATTTTTTCTATAAACAGAAAAATCACCTTTAATCAACATATTTCCTCTACAGAAATAGAAAAGATAAAATTGAATATACACAAAATTAATCTATTGGATTATAATTTACAGGTAGATTTAGTCTCATGCATTTTAAGAATTCTGATGGAAAACAGTGCGGAATTCTCATCCTTATATTCAATTTTACCAGATAGTTTAAAAAATAATTATCAAATTCAAGAAATATACTATATCTACAATATTGAATACAATATAGATGCCATTAATTTTAATGATTTGGAATTGTTTTCAACTGCTAATAATTTGTACTTCCCTTTACAATTTTACTTATCTAAACAACCAATAGATTTTGAATTAAAATATTTAAACGACCATCAATTTTTATTTGAAAAAGATAGTTTCTTTATATATAGGCAATATACTTTAACCGACAATACGAGCGATAAGGAAAATATCGAACTTATAAATCGATACCTAGAAATACATTGTAACGACTTTTTGTTTAATTGCATGAAAGTTTTAATACTTGATAGTAAAGACAACCATAAAAGTTCATTCAAGTGGTTATCAGAAAACAAAAGACTTATTAAAGTACAAGATTTGCCAGTTTATATAGACGCTTTGCATAAATACAAAAAATGGGATGAGTTGTGTGAACTGTCGAAAATAACCGTTAATCATTCATTACTCTACAAGATAGGACGACATTTACACAGTTCAAATGTTCCTAAATATGTATTGAAAAGCAAAGAAATTTATTTAAGATTAATTGACGCAGGTTGTGTAGAAAGAGGATTATTTTATAACTGCGGTATAATCCAATATAATAAAGGTGAAATTGATAAAGCAAAGAAGAATCTTCAAAAAGAATTTGATATGTATGGTGAGGATTATTCATTAATAGCTTTATTGAATATGAGATATAGCACCAATGATTTTCAAGATGACCATTACCTTAATTTTGCTAAAACCTCTCTAAACGCTCAACTTTTGAACCTTGCTGGTGCAATTTTGGAAAAACTCAACAAAAATGATGAAGCGTTAAAATACTTGTTAAAATCTTTATTAATAGATGACAACAACTTACAGTGCATAAGAGGTTTATATTTTATATGTTCTACAGCTAGTGATAATAAAAATTCGTTAACTAATGAAAATACTGTTTGCTGCATTACTAATGTATGTGATGAAAACGAAACATCTAATATTGCTATACATTCACCGGAAGTTATTAAAGATATTACACCAAATAACTTTGGCGATTGTACTCATTGTTCAAGCGATGACCCAGATATAACGGAGTTAATATTTGCAAATGAGGGTGACACAGTCAATATTCTTGGAAAGACATATAAAGTTAATACCATTACAACGATGAATGTCTTTCTCTCAAAACTTGCGTTATCAAGCATTATTGAAAGCCCAGACACAATAAAATTTTATGGAGATAGTGCTGAGGATGCTATAATTAGCATTACAGAATATATGAAAAAATCATCTGAAGAATCGCAGAAAATAATCGATGATTATAATAATTCTACAATTAGATATCCATTATCTATAATTTCTAAAATCACAGGAAACAGCATGCTAAAAACTTGCGAATTCTTAGTTTACGGCAATACACAAAAAATTAGAAATAATGCAAATAGATTAGACATTAACCTATTAGAAAATGTGTTTGTTTTATCCTATGAAAGCATCGTACACATATTTTTGCTTGGATTGTCAGAGAAATTACTAAGCAAAACAAAATGTGTGTGCACTCCTGCAGTATATCAAAGACTCTTGAGTGATATTTCAGATGAAGTTACGGATTTAACTAAGGAAAGCCATTCTGGAACTATGGTGTATCAGAACGGCCAAATTGGTATTATTGAACTAGATAAAACAAGCAGGAAGACAAGATATCAATTTTTAATGAGACTTAAAAATTTTGTATCAAAAATTTCGGTTTGTGAAGCTGCCGACTTACAAATCAGTACAAAAATGTTAGAGGATTTCTTCGGCGAAGAAAAATTATATTGCGAAAAAAGTTGCTTGGCATCTACAAAAAGCATTGAACATAGTGTACTAGTAACAGATGACCAATTTCTTTACAATATCGCCGAAATGGAGAAACTACCCACAATAGGGATCTGTTCATTATTTAATGCAATAAGTGATGATATATCAGAATTATTAAAAAACGCAAAAATATTACAACGCCATAATTTTTCCTCATATTTTAATCTTGATTCGTATTATCGTTGCTTGAATTTTATTGACAGCGATAATCAGGATGCTAACAATGAAACATTAGCTAATTTTTTATATTCTGATATGGAAGCAGACACAGCATCGGAACATCATAGTAAACTAGTACTAGATTTGTACAGATCATATATCTCCGAAAATCCAAATAGAATTAAGTTTAGAGATGCTTTTCAAAAAATAGCTATCCATCATTATGGAAAACTATATCCAGATGAAATTAAAAAAATTATACATAATACTCTTAAAAGGCTTAGTATAACAGTCGATATAAAAGATGAGGAAAACGGAGAAGATAATTCTAACGCATAGGCCCAAAACTTTGTTCTATTCCCATAGAGGCAACCTTAAATTTAATTTCAAATTGAAATTATCTATATCAAACCATTAAAATTTGTTTGTAAGCGAAAACCGCCGGTTGTAATGCAACCAGCGGTTTTCATTTAATAATTATTTTAACATTAATTTCCGGTTAACTACAAAATCAGCAATTACTTGAGATTTTACTTTCATGTTGAGTTTGTGTATGACCTTCTTTATTATTTGCTCTGTGACTTTTGGCAAATATTCTTTATATTCAGGATATTTTTCCATTAGTTCATTAAAGAGAGTGATTAAAAGGTCATTGGTAGATTTGCTTGAGGGATATCCACGTGCAATAAGTGCCATATTGTTATCGAAGTTAGGCGCGAGTCCTAAAAGCGCGCCGCTTTTAGCATCACGCATTAAACCGAAGTTTCCTGTATGTCTATCTGGGTTAGCTGTGATGGTATCAAGGAAAATCATTTTTATATAGTCAGGAATTGCCTTAGGACAAAGTTCCTTTAATTTTTCAACTACCTTGATATAATCTTCCTCATCACCCATAAAGGATGAAGCCGGTTCAAATATAACTTTGGCAGAATCGGTGAAATCAAGCGACTTAACGCATTTATCACCTTTTTCATAATGAGCCATGTTCATTCCAAGGGATTTACCTAATTCATATACAAAAAGCTCTGAAAATTGTTCTTTTTGGTTAGCTGACTTATAAATCCACCATTTTCCATCTTTAAGTTTCCAACACTTTTCGAAGCTACCGATATTGGTAAGCTCGGGAGTTTTAGTATCCTTACGCTTTGCGGCGGAATTAAAACTTGAATAAAGTCCTCTGAGTGCCAGATTGGAGAAATAGTCTTTATTGAAGCGAACATCTTCATATTTCAAATCACTGCCGATAGCCCTAACCCAATAGGTATCAGTAATGGTTGCTGCATTAACGTGAAGAACTGTTGAAACATCGTCTTTTTCGGCAAGTCTTAAAGCCTTTTTAAGCAAACGGGAGTTTGCTCTATGCGAATCGATAGCTCTTGTCTCAAGCCAAGACTTAGCATCGCTTACTCGCTTTAAATATAAAGGCAATAATTCATTATTCAAAACATTAAGCTCATTATCTTTCCAAATAGCAACAACTGTATCACGGCTTAAAATCTCAAAATCCTTCATAAGCTCTTTCTCCTTTCCTTATAGTATTTAATACATTATACAACATATGACTTTAAAATTCAACCGAAAAGCAACATAATTATTTTATGCGTTAAATCCGTATCTTTGAAGCGTTGATTCGAAAATTGATAAATATGTTGCTTTGCCTTCTTTCCATTCTCCAAGAGCAAGTGCAACTTCTTGGCTAACCTTCATTCCTTCAATTGAAAGCATCGCTTCAGAAAAAGACAAGCATTTCTCTTTTTTATGTATATCAAGTTTATCCATACCATTACATAAGTTAAATAAATCTTGCTTTCGTTTCATAGATTTATCCATATATAAGGCCTCCCATTGTTTAATCATGATAAATATAAGGAAAGTAATTGATATTATAACAATTTTGAAATATCGAAGTACAGAAAACCCGCCGAATAGGCGGGCTTATTTAATATCAAACAATTTATCTAATCTTACAATAACTATTTATTATTGTGTGTTGAACGCGATGTTCGAATTATTTATTCTATAGGCGGTGGAGGTTTTGGTTCTACAATTCAGTGTGTTACCGGCAATAAAATGTCCAAAGAAAGATGTAATTACAGCTCTTGATATCTATTGCAAGACTGTGGATCAAGGATCTATGACAGACACTAATCAAATTAAGGATTATATTTGGAACGCAAAAGAACATATAAACGAAAGCCGAACTATGTTCTTTTACATAATGTATGATAAAAATCACGAAGTAATTGGCTTTGCCGAGTATGCATATTTGCCACAATCACAAGTGTTGGTTCTGGATTACCTGTGCACTTCACAGCGCAATCATATGCTTTTTTACAATTTCTATCATATGGTTTTAAACGAAATAACTGATGAATTGAAAAAGAATGGTCAGTTCATTCGCTATGTTATAACGGAACTTTCGTTGAATCAAAAAGACGGCAAACTAATTGATGCAGATAGCAACTATTTTCGACATTTGTTATCAAATGAAAACTATCGGTTGCTTAAATATCCATATTATCAACCACCTTTATTGAAGCACGAAAAAGCAGAAGAATTCAATATAGCTATAAAACTTATCTCAAGCGAAAATAATGATTTCTATTTGTCTAAAGATCAGTACCTCTTAATTCTTGAAGAATTATATACTTCACATTATTTAACTTGGTTTATTAATGATGCTTCATATCCCGAAATTATTCAAAACCTATTATCCCGTATAAAAACAGAAATACCCAAAAGTGAAAACAGCGACGGAATTGCATTAATACAATGTCATTTATTTGAAGACGGACAATGCCCAAAGTTTACTGCTGAAAATATCACTATTCCTAGAGAGCGAAAGCGTAAACACAAGGCGCTAATATATGTAATATTATGGGGAATTCTTTCGGTAATTACATTTTTACTTTGTATAATCCCGCAATTCAACAGTGTTTCAACTGTACTATGCTCATTCTTTACAATTTTGGCGGGAATCATTTCTATTGTTTCATTCCGTCATGAACTCTTTGGTTCCAAATAGCATTACATTATGAGCTAAAGGATAGGATATAAACTCCAATGCGCGATCAAAGCGTGATAATGATGCTGCCTTTGATTCAGACATACCTAAACGATTAGCAAGCGATGATAATGTATGTATATGTCTATTTTTCAATATGCTCAAATGATAAGTTTGTAATATGTTTTTGATGTGTTTTTCACTATACAACCAAAGCAAATGTGATTGATTATTATAACTATATTCTTTAGAAAAAATAATCTTTCCGTGATTTTTAGAGAAAAGAAATTCTGCACTATTTGAACGTTCAAATTCAATAATAAAGAATCCGTTTGGCTTCAAAATGCGCGTAATTTCCGAAATAGCCCGTTGGACGTCAACATAATTTAGAACACTACCTACGCAAATTACACCATCAATCGATTGTGATGGTAAATCTATGTGTTCTACAGACCCAACAATATAATGCTGATAGGTTTTTATATAGGCTTCAATAATATCAAGGTGAACTATCGTCCCTTTGATTTTATAATTAGTGCCACCTGACCCAGCGTTTAATATAACCATATTGTCTTTTGTAATTTTTGAAAGCCATGATTCAACCGTGCTCTTCTCTAAACCGAATGTATATTTATGCCAGACGTCATTATCTGGCCATGGTGGTGCCGACGCATAATTCTCCGCTGCTATTCTTGAGATATCATCTTGTGTACTCATTCTATGCTCCTAAAGCTTTTCAGACATTCTTTCAATAATAAATAGTTATTGTAAGTTATTTGTAGGACTATTATAGCATATTTTGGTAAAATATTCAATATATTATCGAAATATGAGGTGCAATATGAAAGATTTAAAATTAATTATTCCTGAATTCATCCAATTAGTACAGTCAACAAAAAATTTATCAGAAAAAACTATTACGGCTTATACATCTGATTTAAATGATTTTAATTCTTTTGTCATCAATCACGAATTAAGTAATGGATCTATTCTACAGTATATTCAGGAACTTACAATCACCCGGAGGCTAAAAGATACAACTATAAACAGAAAACTGATTGTGCTTAAGATGTTTTTTGAATATTTGCATTCTAAAAACTACATAGAAAGCAACTATTTCTCATCACATCAATTCAAATTTAAGAAAGAGAAAAGGCTACCAAAAACCCTTGCAATTAAAGAAACTTCCAAGTTGTTATCATGTGTGACTGAGCAATATATTAATGCAAACAGTGACTTTGAAAAATGGAAAACTTCACGCAATTTAGCTTTAATTGATATTCTAATAAGCACTGGCATACGTATAGCTGAAGCTTCAAATATAACTATTAATGATATCATAGGTTCTGAACGAGTTATTTTAATTCATGGTAAAGGTAGAAAGCAACGACTAATATACATCTCTTGTCCTGAAACTTGGAATAATATAACTTCATGGATAAAAATAAGAAAAACACGCTCTACAAATACCGATATGTTATTTGTTAATCGATACGGTAAACCCATAAGTATTCATGGCATCGAGTATATTTATAACTCATTAAAAATCCAGTCTGGAATTAATATTAATTCTACTCCGCACTATCTCAGACATACATTTGCTACAAATCTACTTGCAAATGGTGCCGACTTGCGTTCTGTTCAAGAAATTTTAGGTCATAGTAGTGTTTCAACTACTGAGATTTATACAGAAGTTACTACAAAACGCAAAAAACAAGTTTTAAATAAATATAACTATCGCAACAAATTATAAACCACCATACCTGTATATCTGCATTACATCAAGATATTCTATAATTATAGCTATTCTATTACGAAAGCAAGGTTGGTTAATATAGGATATTTTAAAGGTTGGTACTTTAAATGCAGTACTGGGGACAAAACGATTGCATTTATACCAGCATACCATTATAGCAATAACAAAAAATCTGCCTCTCTACAAATAATAACCGATGACAAGGCGTTAAACATACCCTTTGACAAATTAGAATATAGCGAAAAACCATTATATGTGAAAATAGGTGATTGTGTCTTTTCTCACGAAGGAATAATTCTTGATTTTCAAAGTGATGAATTAAAGCTTGAGGGCAAGCTTTGTTTTGAAGGACTAACGCCTATTTGTTATGATATTATGGGACCGTTTAAGTATGTGCCGTTTATGCAATGCAGACATAGCGTATACAGTATGTGTCATAAAATCAACGGTGAAATTAAGGTAAACGGTCAACTTTACAAATTTGAAAATGGCATAGGATATATCGAAGGCGACCAAGGTCGTTCTTTCCCGAAAAATTATATTTGGACACAATGTTGCTTTGACAATAACTCACTGATGTTATCGGTAGCTGACATACCCTTTTTCGGAATTCATTTTACGGGTATTATCGGTGTTATTCTACTTGATGGAAAGGAATATAGAATTGCCACATATCTTGGCGCTAGAATTAAACAAGTTGACAAAAACACTGTTACAGTAAAGCAAGGAAGCTTTAAGTTCACTGCCAAGTTATTAAGAAAGAATGCACAACCGCTGGCGGCACCAACAAACGGCGATATGTGCAGAACAATACACGAAAGTGCATCTTGCGAGGCACATTATAGATTTTCACATAAAGACAGAGTCTTGTGTGAATTTACTACCGATAAAGCAAGCTTTGAATTTGAATATTGACGCAAAATGGAGAAAACCCGCTATTTAAGCGGGTTTTCGAGGTGTTTTATATTGAATTTTCACGGCAGGATTGGACCTAATCTGTAGTATTAGGTAATTCAGCGTGGCCGGCGTCGATTATGACGGTTTTTAATACATTGTCAACGTTAGTCGTATTGGCTTTATTACCTGCCACAACCGATACCGCACCCTTTTGGCAAAACAGCACCGACATCATCGACACTAACATCACAGCGCACAGACCTATCGCAATTCTTTTTGACATAATCTCACCCGAGATATAATATGCCGAAAAGATTTAAATAATATCACATTTTATATCTTATAGGCGATGCAAGAAGGTGTATTCGTTATAAAGGTTGTGCGTTGGTGCATTTTATTATCCATCGACATAAATGAAACTTCATTTTATCAAAGACAAAAAGCAGACGGAAAATACTCCATCTGCTTAAGAATTATACCTCGTCGGTAAAGGCAATCATGCCTTTCATGTTGATACGGTAATCAGTAACCGATTCGCCATGCATACAGTCGTAAACCGATTGTATTTTTTCTTCATTTTCGAAGATAAGTTTCTTAACGGTTTGGTGATATTCATTAGCCAAATCCTTGTTGTCATCAAGCTTAGCCAATGCACTCATACCAACCCAATAGTATATTGCTTTGTGGATTTTAAGCAATTCCCAAGAGTTTTTATGCACCTCGTCGGCAACGTCCAAATGAGCATCAATATAACCCTCAAATTGGGTCATAGCCTTCAACGCTTCTTCCATATTCTTACGGAACACCTTTGGGTCAACCTTAATTTGGCTTCTTAAATAACCGGGGTTAAAAGCCTTTGAAAGAGTTCCCAAATATTCGCTGATTGCATCAACCGAATCGGCACCAAATGAGGTTTCGTAAAGTTCTCGTTTTATATCCTCAAAATTCACGTCGTTATTCCAAAGCACCTTGCCCATAACTGTCATCGCGAGCGAAGTCGGGAAAGCGTTACGCTGAAGCTGACAACTGATATAACCGTTTAAGCCCAAGGAATCAAAATTGCGGATATCCTCATAAATAACCCTTGAAATACACTCACCGCCCGCATCAAGCAAATGATCCCACATAAGATGGTAGTCGAAATCAAGAATATCGGCATCGGTATACCTCTCCCAGTTATAAACCATAGCAAGATTTTCGTCAACTGAGGTAGGATAGTCAAAAGCGTTAACCTTGTATTCGTGGCTGCTTTTAATCTTGAACTCATTAGGGAACGATTCGCCGTAGGTACGGGTGATAGGAGCAAACATCATAATAGCACGGTCGGGATGCTTTAGTTTTATCTCCTTAGGTGGGCACTGTTTGTTATAGCCTATGCTAAAAACAACCTTTTTTTCAATATCCTCTTTCACAAACTCATCGGTGATTTGATTTACAATATTCACATAGTAATCGGAGTAATGAAGCTTTGTGCAATCCTCACATTCGCAGGTGTTATTGATATCATCACCAAGCCAGAAGTGTACAACGTCGGTTTCTGGATTATCATGAACGTACTTCAAAACTGCATCAACCATGGTTTTTTGAACAAACGGTTTTGAATAACAAAGCTGAGTTCTGACAGGAATATCTTTCCAGCATTTACGTTCACCCTTAACCAAAGCACAAATATCATTATATTCTTTGGGAATTGTTGCGGGATCAACGGGGTCCCAGCCCATATTGGGAATGCCAAAAGGCTCACAAGTCCAACCGTGACCCATTCTATGAAGCAAAAGACCTCGCTTTTTAATTTCCTCGGTCATCATTTTGACATATTCATAGGATTTCTCAACAGTAAATTCTTCAGGCTCTTTATACGGGTTTCTGCGATGGGTGTACCAACGCTCAAAGAATATGAAAGCATTATCAAACTGAATATAATAGCCGTTAAAACAACGTTTGGGTAACCACTCAATCATATCAAGGCAGTTCTCGACGCTGCAAGCACCCTCTATGCACATAATACGATGACGTTTTGCAGCCGTTTCAATAATTTTAACATCGGGTGCGTCGCACCTTTCGGGGTAACGTGTACCTAAAGGACCGGGTTTTATCCAATCGATGCCCCACTCCTCCAAAAGGCGGTAAACACCGAACAAAATACTTCTTTCGTTGCTTCCTGCAATATGACCCTTCTTATTTTTGACGTCAATTGCAAAAGCATCGTCAAAAAACGGGTCTTCAACCTGAATATCTTACCCAAAATCAGACAAAAGGCCGAGCTTTAACTCGGCCTTTATACCTAAAATTTCAAGATACTTATTCAATTCAGATTTTGCAAACTCTGTTACTGAATAATTATCCATAAAACTCACCTCATAAGGGATTGCAACTTAGTTACACTCTGCCTCAAGCGGACCTGCAAGTTCTTTCAAGAAGAATAGTCTGCCGGGGATAGTAGGGATATATGTCGAAGTAATCCACGGAGTTTTTTCGTGACGCAAGGTCATCCAAAGTGACAAGCCCTGCCACTGCATTCCACGGCCTAAAGTACCGTCTGCACCGCCGATAGCATAGTCAGCTTTAAGGAAAAGACCGGGACCAATTGTGTTAGCACGGCAAGGTACAAGAGGAGTTCTCGACTTGAAACTTGTGAGTGCGTTCTGCTCAACTGTAAGAGGATGAATCTTTGCGCCGATTCTATAAGGTGCTGCTTCCCACTCTGCAGCGGTAGCGTAATCTGCAGCAAAAGTA
Source organism: Acutalibacteraceae bacterium (assembly GCA_045592985.1). Lineage (GTDB taxonomy): Bacteria > Bacillota > Clostridia > Oscillospirales > Acutalibacteraceae > UMGS172. Next base: position 16,200 of record JAZNVU010000026.1, read on the forward strand.
GGCTCCCAGAATGCAATGTGACACATTCTGCCGATACCGTAAACAAGTACAAGTTTTGCACCGTCAGCCTTTAATGCGTTAATTTTATCAGGATATGTAGGGAGATTATCTTTGGTTGCAAAATTACGCTGATTTTCAGGAACGGTATACTCGCCGAGAGGATTAAACAAAGCCTGTTCCATGGCATATTTGAACGAACCGGTATTATCTGAAGGCAAGGTATTGCCGTCACCGTCTGCCCACTCGTCCATATTGAAGGTATAAACATGGTCACAGGAAATTTTCCACTCGTTGATGAAGTATACAACCCACTTATACATACCCATAGGACCAACAGGAAGAATAAATGCTATCTTTTCGTCTCTTTCCTTGGCAAGTTTTATCTGCATTGCGATTTCGTGACCCATATAGGTTTCGAACTCACCCAAAGACTCACATTTTATAGGTGTAAATTTATCGTTCCAATGAGCCTGATGCTTGGTAATGGTTTCGGGCTTGCCAATGCAAGCATCTATCTTTTCAAAATCCCATCCTTCGGGGTAAAAACCTTCCAACGCTGAACCTTTAACTGTTGAATTAAAATCCATTTTATTATCTCCTTTTCAAATATTACGGTAATAAACGCTTTGTGGTTCCTCTAAGACCTGCAAGAAGTCGTCTGTAACCCTCAGCATATTTAACGCCGCACTGTGCACCGCGCATCTGTGAATAGGTTCTTGTGGTTTCGAGAACATCAATACCGTCATGATCTTTGAGCCACACAAGCTGACTTTCATGACAAGCGAGCATTTGAAGTTTGGTCTCAAGTTCGTCGGTAATGTCTACAAATTCATAAGGCTCACAGTTAACATAATCCGAGTTGTCCATATAATAAATAGGAGTTACCCCACAAGCTTCGCCAAGCTCCGGCATATAATGAGGAACGCTTGCCGAGAAGGAAGCCTTGAAAACAAGTTTAGACACCTCAACGTGGTCTGACATATAATCATCGGGAGCGTGTGTAATTATCATGTCAGGTTTAGCCTCGCGAATAATCTTAACGAGAAGATCGTGTTGTTCCTTGCTTGCAGAGTCTACAAGAAGGTCACCGACATTACAGGTGACGGTCTTCCAACCTGCGAGGTCACCGGACTTTTTAGCCTCGGCAATACGCATAGGTCCAAGTTCCTCAGGGCTAATAACAACATGACCCATATTACCGTTGGCAACATGGCAAACTGTTACGTTATCGCCTCTCTTCTTACATCTGAGCAAGGTGCCTGCGCAATGAATTTCCATATCATCGGGATGACAAACAATTGCTAATACGTTCATAAAATATACCTCCAATTTATTGACTTTGTGTCAAATTTATGATAACATCACAAATAAAAGATTTCAATGCACAAATGCACTTTTTCAGTACACTTTTGTAAAGAGGATATTGTTATGGAACCAAAATACGGAAAATTTTCAATAAATTGTCCCATTGAAATAAAACAGATAATGTCAATACATTATTTTGAGTTTAATTCGGATTTCAAATTTTCGGGCGAAACCCATAATTATTGGGAACTTGTATATATTGACAGAGGCTCGGCAATGGTCACCGCCGATGACCAAAGTTTAACGCTATCACAAGGAGAAATAATTTTTCACAAACCGGGTGAGCATCACGCCATTGCCTCATCACCCGAAGACCCGCCGACCGTATTCATCATTACGTTTTACAGCACTTCAAAGAACATGAAGTTTTTTCAAAATCGCAGAATGAACGTTCCCACTCCTTTGAGGAAGTATATTTCCGAAATGATTGCCGACGGACAAGAGGCGTATATTCTTACCGACGACAGTCCTTATGAAGTTGAACTTGTACGAAAAGACGACGGTTTGTTCGGTAGTGAGCAGTTGATAAAACTCAATCTTGAAATGCTGTTGCTCAAACTTATACGTTCCAACACTTTGCCTAAACTAAAAAATGAAAACTCTAAAAACTATGACCAGTTGACCAATGCCGTCATTGATATACTGAAAAACAATGTTTACGGAAGAGTTACTGTTGAAAGCATAAGCAAGGAACTCGGTTTCAGCCGAACATACATATCCTCGGTATTTAAGGAAAATTGTCACAAGACCATTACCGAATACATGTCGGATCTTAAAGTCAGTGAGGCCAAATATCTCATACGCAAAGAGGTGTATACCATTTCACAAATTTCAGATTTTTTGTGTTACGACAACCCACATTATTTTTACAGAGTATTTAAAAAACTTACAGGTATGACCCCAAAGCAATACAGTGCGTCGGTATCGTACGGGGACAAAACCGCCAAAAAGACTAACATATAAATTAAACTGCCCATGTGTGTTACATCACAAACACGGGCAGTTTTTTCATTTAAAACTATTTTTCCTTTTTATAAATATTAAGTAGAACATAAACGGCAATTAAAACGAATATGGTAACCCCCAACACCGTATACATAGTACCTATTGAAACTTTTGAGTCAAAGAAATACAGGTTGCAGTCAACCACATTTTTAAGTTCGTCTACAACTTCATCGGGAAAGTTTGCGTCGGTCATTTCCTCAAACACGCCTCTTAACGCGTGGTTGCGCACCAACGATGTTCCGTATGTACCGGGCAAAAGTGATATCACCTTTTGCAAACCGCTTGAAAACTGTGATATCGGCATGTATGCTCCGCAAATAAATCCGTATCCCGAACTTATAATAGTACCGACTGCCGAAATCTGTCCCTGTGTTGAAAGAAAAAAGTTTATAACGCTTGACAAAGCCGTACCAAACATCACAAGCAAGAAAACATCAAGCACTAAAAACAGAATATCAGCAACGCTGAGGTACCATCCCACAAAAGCAATATAAACAAGGCAAACAGCCGTTGCGGTAAAGCAGATTATAAGAGTAGATATCACGGTTGAAACATAATAAGCAAGTGACAGCAAAGACGGGTTTACAGGAGAAATTGTAAGGTCTTTTCGACTGCCGTTGGCTTTGTCCTGTACCATAAGCATATTTGAGCAAAAAGCAACCGTCACGCAAGATACTGCCAAAATAGACGATATAAGTTGACCGCCGACACAACCGTTAACAAGTTCCTCGGCAAGTGACAGACCTTGCGGTATTCCCGCCATAAAACTGTCTCTGTATACATTGCTTAAAAATGTAACATAAAGCACCAACAAAATCGCAGGTGTGATAAGCGACGTGAAAAACATACCTTTGTCTTTAAAAAACAGTTTGGTGTTTCGCTTTATAAGTACTTTAAACGTGTTCATGGGTCTCACCTCTCATTTCGTCAAGTTCTCTTTCAGAACGTTTGGTAGCATTTAGGAAAACGTCGTCCATTTTTCCTTTAATTATTTCATAGTCCGAAAAAACTTCGGGGTTTGACACAATAAGTTTTGTTGCCGCCGCAGTGTTCGGTACCGACAAACGGTAAGCATCCTTGATTTTTTCGTAATCTACTCCCAAATTTTTAACCGTTTCTTCCGCAACACCGTAAAGCGTTATAAAGTCACCGGTATACTTGTTTTTAAGTTCAAGCGGAGTACCTTCAGCAACCACCGTACCCTTGTCAAGAATTACCACATAGTCGGCTTCGGCAGCTTCTTCCATGTAATGAGTGGTTAAAAACACCGTCATGCCTTCTTGCTTTCTGAGGTCGGTTATCACCTGCCACAAAATCTGCCTGGTCTTAGGGTCAAGGCCGGTTGTGGGCTCGTCAAGAATAAGTATTTTGGGGTCGTGAATAAGCGCACGTGCAATATCAATTCTTCTTATCTGTCCTCCCGAGAGTTTACCGACATTACGCTTTAAAAGGTCGGAAAAATCAAGCATTTTTGATAAATTTTCAAGTTTTTCCTTAAACGCTTTACCCGTTATGCCATACAAAGCCGCCCTTGATTCAAGGTTGTCATAAACCGTAAGAGCCTTATCAAGTACACAATTTTGAAAAACAACACCCAATTTTTCTTTTACTTTATCAACGTCTTTGTCGAGGTCAAAACCATCAATCACAACACTGCCGCTATCTTTACTCAGTTGTCCGCACATGATATTGATTGTTGTAGATTTACCTGCTCCGTTTACACCCAAAAACGCAAACAGTTCACCTTCATTCACCTTAATGCTGAGGTTATTTACTGCCTTGACTTCTTTAAAGGTTTTATTAAGACCATTAATTTCTATAACATGTTTCATTAAAACACCACCTAAAAACAAAGTTTAAATATTTCTTCGATTTCCTTTGTGGAAAGAGGTATATAACTCTTAACAGTTCTTGTATCACCGTAGGTGCAAAGCAAAGCCAACTCATGAAGTTCTTCTTTCTTTACACCTAATTCGGAAAGGGTTGTAGGCATACCGAGTTCTGCAAAAAACTGCGCCATTTTTTCAATGCCCTCTTTGGCAGCAGCCTCATCATCCTGCAAAGTAACACCAAAAATATTGCGGGCAAATGTGGCAAAACGCGGAATGTTATGCTTATAAATATACCTTCCCCAAGCAGGGAAAAGCACCGCAAGGCCCGCACCGTGAGCAACCTCGTCATACTTTCCGCTTAATGCATGCTCAAGTTGATGCACAGCCAAAGCGTTTTCTCTTCCGCAACCTGTCAGTCCGTTGTGACTGAGGCTTGATGCCCACATGAGATTAGCACGCGCCTCGTAACTCTCGGGGTTTAGCATTACCTCTTTACCGTACTTTATAACCGTTCTGAGTAACGCTTCGGAAATGCCGTCGGTAAGAGATGTGGGTTCGCATACCGTAAAGTATCTTTCCATAGTATGCGACATTATGTCAACCACACCGCATGCAGTCTGATACTTTGAAACCGAGTATGTAAGTTCGGGGTTGCATACTGTAAACAACGGACGGTTGAGTTCACTACCAAGACCCTTTTTCATATTACACTCAAGATTTGAAATAACCGCCGATGCGCTCATTTCACTTCCTGCGGCAGCATGGGTCAAAACGCAACCTACAGGTAAAGCGCCCTCAGGTTTTTGCTTAGCCATAAAAATATCCCACACATCACAGTCGTTAGCGGCACCGATTGCAGTGGCTTTGGAGGAATCGATAACGCTTCCTCCACCTACCGCCAAAATCAGTTCGACCTTGTTTTCTTTGGCAATCTTTATGGCACTACGCACAAACTCTATCTTAGGGTTAGGCTCAACACCACCCATTTCAATAACGGTTATTTCATTTTCTTTAAGCGAATTCATTATAACATCGTAAAGTCCGCTTCTCTTTATGCTGGACTTTCCGTATTGCATCATAATGGTTTTAAAGCCGTAGTCTTTGATAATCTTACCCACGTCCATGTGTGTATCTTTTCCAAAAAACACTTTGGTAGGTGTGTTGTAAACGAAATTAAGCATAAGCCTTTCTCCTTAAAGCTTTTCAAAGATTTTTGCACCTTTTGTCTTGGTCCATGCAAAAAGGACTGCCGTTGCAACGGCAATTAAAACAGTGCAAAGACCGAGATACAAAGCAGGCTTTAAATAATCATTGAAGATGTAGTAATATAGTACTCCAAAAACAAGTGCTATTACCCAACTGCCGAAAACCGACAGCGTAACACTCATACTTTGCTTTATAGGTACTACTTCGTTGGTCCACTTAAGATTGGGAAATTTTAAGTTTGCCCACAGACCAAAGAATGCCGAAAATACCGAATAAACCACAGTGGCTATAATCATCAACACAGTAAACAGCACGTTCATTTCGGTCACATAAGCGGCAACAACGGCAAAAGCGACCGACGGTGCAACACTTAATATCAAATGCACCTTTATTTTGGCAATCAAAACGTCGAACGCCGACAAAGGCAAGGTTTTTACTATCCATATGTGCTTGCCCTCCAATGAAACCGAAGGCGCTGTGTAATCGCACATTGAACCGAAAATTATTACCGCCGCGGCAACTAAAAGCCAGACTATCTCTTTGGTTTGCATACCAAACATAGAGATGATTTCATTTATCATGTCTTTTTTAAAAGCGATGAAAACCGCAATTACCGGCATCATAATTGTTCCTAACCCACAATTAAGCATATAGGTAGGACTGCTCAAAAATCTGCGGAACTCTTTTTTAATAAGTGCCGTTTTAATGTTGCCCGATTTTGCCGAGTTACCTTTGTATCTCGGCTTGCGGTCACCCTTTTCGGTGGTGGCAATTTTAATATATCTGCGCGACAGAACCGCATAGACCACAACAAACAAAGCAACTATTATTGCAGCAAATATCGCCATTGGTAACACTTTGCCCTCAGCGGCAAGTCCCATTTGATAAAACGGGTAGATAGCGTTTTTAACTCCGTCATTTATAATTTCGGGGTTAGTGATTAATTCCTGCAACATCTCGTATGCTTTGGAATAAACGTAATAATATGCTGCTGCAAAGCCGAGAGACAGCGCCATTGTTACTATGTTTTTGTGACGCAGTTTTGAACTAATCAACGCCACAACCCAACCTAAAACGCAAGCAAGAGTCAAAATGAACAACGACAAAACGAGTGTAATGACTGTTGAGAATAGATAACCCAACGTATTAAGTTCGGCATTAATGAACCAAACCGCCAAAGTCGGCACCATAACAACAAGTTCATACAAAAGACCTATTGTATAAACCCCTATAAGTCTTGAAAAAAGTATCTTACCCTCAGGAATAGGCAGGCTGAACAAAAGGTCGTTATCCTTAGCCTTGTAAAGTGAAGCATAAGTGGTAAACGCACTGCCTATCGTACCCGCAATTATGCCCATAAAACTCATAAGCGTAAAATAAAACCAACCAAGATTGGCAGTTATAAGCGGTTTACACAAAAAATCAGCCATAAAGTAAATAGCAACGCCGAGATAGCCCAAAAGGAGTAGTGATAACGCACTGCTTATTACAATTCCCTTTAAATCTCGCGATTTGCCGGTTTTTCGATTGATAAAAACAAACGAAAAAACTTCCGCTAACTGTTTTTTTATAAGAGGTTTTATCATTTGTCGTCCTCCAATCGCAAAAATACGTTTTCAAGCGACGTATCACCTTTAACCTCTTCCATTGTGCCGGATTTTATCAGTTTACCGTCGCTGATAATAGCAACCTTATCGCAAAGTTTTTCAGCAACCTCCAAAACGTGGGTCGAAAAGAATATTGCGGCTCCTTTATCGCAAAGTTCTCTCATAATGCTTTTAAGCAGATGTGATGCTTTGGGATCCAAGCCCACAAACGGCTCATCCATAACAATAAGTTTTGGGGCATGCAAGAGTGCCGAAATTATGGCAAGTTTCTGCTTCATTCCGTGTGAATAAGAAGAAATCGACTGAGCAAGGTTATTTGTCAGTTCAAAGGCGTCTGCATATTTGGAGATGCGTTCATCCCTGTCATGTTTGGAAACGCCGAAAACATCAGCAATGAAATTAAGGAAACCTATACCCGTCATAAACTCGTAAAGGTCTGGATTATCGGGAATGTATGCAATTTTTTGTTTGCAAGCCAACGGCTCTTTTTTTATCGAAACACCGTCAACGAAAATTTCACCTTCTTCAAACTGCAAAATACCGCAGACCGATTTTATTGTGGTGGTTTTACCTGCTCCATTATGACCGATAAAGCCGTATATTTCGCCGCTTTTTATGTGTATACAAAGACTGTCAACAGCCTTCTTTTCACCGTAAGTTTTACTGAGATTCTCTATTTTTAGCATAAATACCCCTCCAAATACTCCTTATGAATTTATGATATCATTTTGATATCACATTGTCAACACTTTTTCATATTTTTTACAACTAAACTTTGGAGCATGTTAGTTACGAATAAAAGCAAAACCAAGATGTAATAACAAAACTGATATTTACATCCGTATTTTGTTTTTAATCCAACACCATAGCAATATTCACTCTTTATATACAACACCTTGAAAAATGTATAGGTTATAATATGATAAAGGTGGTATGATATATGGAAAATAAGGCTTTTGCTCTTCGTCTGGCAAAACTAAGGCTTAAGAATGGTGCCTCGGCACGTGACATGAGTCTTAGCATAGGTCAGAATCCCGGATACATAAACAACATAGAATCAGGCAAAGCACTTCCCTCTCTTTCCGGATTTTTTTACATCTGTGAGTTTTTGAACATCACTCCCAGCGAATTTTTCGATTGTGAGACTCCGTCACCTGTCAAAATTAATGAGCTTACCGAGTACGCAAAAAGACTTGACGATCGACAACTTGACTATCTTATCGAATTGGTAAAAGATCTAAAAAAATGAAAAAACCGTGTTTTGTGGCAGTTCACAAAACACGGTTTTTTTAATCTCTCCTTGTTCTCGACACTATTAACAGAAGTCTTAGAAGTTGCATAACCGACACAGCCAAAGCCGCAACATAGGTCATGGCGGCCGCAGTAAGCACCTTTCTAGCCCCGTGCGACTCACTGCTTTCCAAAATGCCACATTCGGAAATACATTTCATCGCACGACGGCTTGCATTAAATTCGGTGGGCAGAGTCACAAGTTGAAATATGACACAAAGCGAGAACAATGCGACGCCGATGTAAGCAATATAACTGTATATTTCACCTAAATATGAAAGCATAATGCCAATCAGAATTAATGGCATTGCAAGTCTTGAGCCGATATTTGTAATAGGAACTATCGCGGTGCGAATTTTGACCGGAAGATAGTTTTTGGCATGCTGCACCGCATGACCTGCCTCGTGACAAGCCACACCTATCGCTGCAACCGACATGCTGTCGTGTACGGCATCAGAAAGCCTGATGACATTCGTTTTTGGGTCATAATGGTCAGTGAGATTGCCCTGCACACGTTCAATTCTGACATTGGTTACTCCGTTATACTCAAGCACTTTAAGTGCTGCCTGATAAGCGGTAATTCCCCTTCTTGAAAAAGCATTGGAATACTTTTTAAATGAAGAGTTTACCAAAGAACTCATGATAAGCGAAAAAATCACAGCGGGTAAAACAAGTATGATATAAGTCCAATCAATGTAAAACATTTTCTTCTCCTTATTAAGTTATAATTATATTATTGCCTCAACCAAAGCATTAAATATTGCTATCTATAAAATAAAGCATTACACAAAAATTGTCAACCAATAGAATTTATAATTTACATTTATTTCTTATTTTGGTATCATTTACTTCAATTAATACCGCATTGCCACTTGCAATCATTAACACGTTGTGTTAAAATCAATAAGCACAAAAAATTTCGGAGGAGATAAAAATGGCAATACTTATAACCGGCGGTGCAGGATATATCGGAAGTCACACCTGTATCGAACTCAGTAAGGCAGGATATGAAGTAGTAATTATAGATAATCTTCACAACAGCAAAATTGAGTCTGTAAAGCGTGTTGAAAAAATCATAGGCAAGACCGTTAAATTTTATCAGGCTGATGTCCGCGATAAAGACGCGCTTCGCAAAATATTTAATGAAAATAAAATAGAGGCCGCCATTCATTTTGCAGGTCACAAGGCTGTTGGTGAATCGGCAAAAATTCCTATGGAATACTACAAAAACAATCTTGATTCAACCTTTGCTCTTTGCGATGTAATGGAAGAATTTAATGTAAAAAAACTTGTTTTCTCGTCTTCGGCTACGGTTTACGGTATGTCAAAGACTATGCCTTTGGTTGAGACTATGCCTTTAGGTGCCATCAACCCCTATGGCAGAACAAAGTTGTTTATTGAAGAGATACTTCGCGACCTTTATGCGGCTGATAACGGTTGGAGCATTGCACTTCTCCGTTATTTCAACCCCATTGGTGCGCATGAAAGCGGTCTAATTGGCGAAGACCCCAAGGGTATTCCTAATAACCTTATGCCATACATTTCGCAGGTTGCAGTCGGAAAACTTGAAAAACTTCACGTTTTCGGCAATGATTACAACACCATCGACGGCACCGGTGTGCGTGACTATATCCACGTTGTTGACCTTGCCGACGGTCATGTAAAAGCGGTTAATTGGGCTCTTGGCAACACCGGTTGCGAGGCTATAAATTTGGGAACAGGTAACGGTTGCAGCGTTTTGCAACTCAAAAATGCTTTTGAGAAGGCATCGGGCATAACCGTTCCGTATGTTATCGACCCGCGTCGTCCCGGCGACCCCGACGAGGTTTACGCAAATGCCGACAAGGCTAAGAACTTGCTCGGTTGGGAAGCCAAGAAAACAATTGAAGACATGTGCGTTGACACATGGCGTTGGCAGTCCGGCAACCCCAACGGCTACGGAGAATAAACGAATTTAATAAACGCCGTACATCTTTTGGTGTACGGCGCTTTTTTATGCAACCATGCCGTACTCTATTAAAATATTGATTTTTATAGCAAATAGTAGTATAATATCTGTGACTTAAGAAATTTATCCTCATATTTAGGAGTGTTTATATGATTTGGCACAGTTCTACTGCCGAAGAAGTCTTGTCGGAACTCGAAACCGACCGTGAAAACGGGCTTTCATCCGCACAAGTTTCGGAAAGGCTTGGTATATACGGTAAAAATCTTTCGGTCAACGAAGAAGAAATAAGCAAGCGTTCAGCCTTTGTCAAACAATTGCAAAAACCTTCGGTTATTTTGCTGTTGGGACTTCTTGTAATCTATATATTGCGTGAATTGGTCACGGCAAATAATGACTTTTTGTTTCCTTTGGTCATATTTATAATTCTTTGCATTAAAGAAGCGTTGTGCATTATAGCCGAGTACCGTTCAAGAAACATGCTGTCACAACTTCGCAACCGAATACACGTATCGGCGAATGTTATCCGCGACGGGCAAGAAGTTTTGGTAAACGGTGAACAACTTGTACCCGGTGATATTATAATGCTTAATCCTGGTGACTACATCCCTGCCGACGCAAGGATTCTCGAGTCTATGGGACTGAGATGCGACGAATCGGTAATTTTAGGTGAAAAGGGTGTTATCACCGTTCAAAAGAATGCCGATATTTTGTTGGAAGATTTTGCCCAACTAAAAGAAAGAGCAAACATGGTCTATTGCGGATGTCATGTTATGACAGGTACTGCCGTTTGCGTTGTAGTTGAAACCGGTTCAAATGCCGAAGTGCGCCGCACTGTTATAAAAAACAAGGTTTTTTTGCACAAGGGTATTCAGGACCGCATTGCCGACCGATACGACGATTTTATGAAAATATTCACTTCATGCGCCTTTGTTGCTTGTGCAATAATAACAGCATTGGGAACGTTTGCAACAACCGGCCCTGTCGGTTGGGGCAAATTTTTAGAGGCGCTTATTGCTGCAGTTTGCCTTTACATTGCAATAGTACCCGGCAACCTCGCTACACGCATAGCCTGTCTTTTGTCGCTTGGTATAAAAAGAATAGAAAAAGACCGAGCTTCGGTCTTTGACCCTAAAACGATTGAAAAATTAGCGGGTGTAACCGTAATTTGTGCCGACAAAACAGGTACTTTGACCCAAAACAAAATGTCTCTGTCAAAAGTATATGACTGTAACAGCATTATCGACCTGTCAAACGGCAACATTTCCAAGCAGTGTGAAGTTGCCATGCGTTTCGGCGTTCTCAGTTGTGAACCCAACTTTGCAGAGGACAGTGACCCTACCGAACTTGCACTTATATCGGCAGCATCGCGTTATCTCAACATAAATAAGCAGGATTTCGATTCAGAATTTCCCACTATAACCTCAATTCCCCTCACCCCGGAAAGAAAAATAAAGACAAGTGTCACCATGATAGAGGGAACGGTGTTTGCCATTGTCAGGGGCGCACCCGATATTATTCTTGAGCGTTGCAACACCAAAGATTCCGAAAAAATCAGGCAAGCATATGAGGATATGTGCAACCAAGGCTTGCGCGTATTGGCAATTTCATTTAAAACTCTCGACGATGTTCCTGCCAATCCGACCCCTGAACAATTAGAGTACGGTCTTGAATTTTTGGGATTACTCGGTATTGCCGACCGCGAACGCAAGAGCGCTCCCGAAAATGTTGCTCTTTGCCGTGATGCAGGTATTTCAACCGTTATGTTTACAGGTGACCATATTAACACTGCCGCCACGATTGCCGAAAATTTAGGTATTTTGAAAGATGGCGAACTGTCGGTGGTAGGCGACCAAATCGATTCTCTTTCGGATGAAGAACTGACCGCAGTCGCAGGCAAGATAAAGGTCTGTGCAAGAATTTCACCCGAACAGCGCATACGTTTCGTTGAAGCTTTGCATTCAAACGGCGAAACTGTGCTTATAACAGCCGACAGCGCCGCAAACTACGCACCCATGGCTTTTGCTGATGTCGGTTGCGCAATGGGTAAAACGGGTACTGATGTTGCCAAAGGCAATGCCGACATTGTCGTTTTCGACGACCGTTTTTCATCTATCGTCAAAGCGGTTAAAAATGCTCGCGGAATATTCGCGAATTTCTATAAGTACATAAGTTATTACGTGACTTTGTGCACCTGCCTTTTTGTAACACTTGTTTTAGGTGTTTTGTCGTTTGGCAGTTTATTGCCATCGGAACTTATTTTGTTGGCTTCAGTCTTTGCACTGGTCTTCCCTATAGCGGCGTTTGGTTTTGAATCGGCTGACGAAAGTGTTATGCAAGAGCAACCTCACAACGTTGGTCAAAAACTTTTCGATTTCAAACAAGTCATGATATCTTTAGTGTTAGGCGTAATAATTGCACTCATACCTTTAGCTGTATCGCTTATGAATTTTGACAACCCTGCAGCGCCTTCTTCTTTATTCATATCACTTGTTCTGACACTGATACTTTATCTCTACAGTTCGCGCTCAACCGAATTCTTCTTCAAAAGGCTGCACCAAAATCGCTTTATGTTCATAGGTTCACTTATTTGTATGTTATTTGCCATACTTATAGTGGCAACTCCTCTAAACTCGGTTTTAGGGCTTGAACCAATGGAGACCGACGGTTGGATAAGTTCGTTACTCATGCCGTTTACTGTATTAGTATTGTTTGAAGTATTAAAACTTGTACGGTTGATAATAAAGAAATAAAAAAATGTCGATGGACAGTACTGTCCATCGACATTTTTTGCTGATTTATTTTTCTTCAATTGCCATAATAGCGGCAACTCTGCGTTCATGACGTCCGCCCTCATACTCAGTATTAAGGAACAAATCAACCATTTCGCAAGCAACACCGGGGCCGATAACACGTCCACCCAAGCACAAAACATTTGCGTCGTTATGCATTCTGGTAAACTTCGCAGAAAAAGTTTCAGAGCACGCCGCAGCGCGAATACCCTTAACCTTATTTGCCGCCATTGACATTCCGATTCCTGTGCCGCAAACCAGAATACCTAGTTTTGCCTCACCCGAGGTAATAGCGTCGGTCACCTTAACGGCTATTTCGGGATAATCCACAGCACCACCGTCGAAAGTACCGAAATCTTTGAAATCAACTCCGTTTTCAGTAAGGTGTGCGATAATCTGCTTTTTAAGTTCATAACCACCGTGGTCACAACCAATTGCTAAAACATCACCCTGTTTAAAACTTGCCATTTATAATCATCCTTTCATTTGTTTTGCTTTAAGTTCGCGTTCGGCTTGCGGAAGTCTTAAATACTTCGGTAAAAGTTCCTCAGCCGAAACATCCTTTTTATCGTCAGCATTTTGTAGTGCTGCCATACATATTCCCGATGCCCGTTGCCTTACAAGATGCGGAGTAGCAAGTTTTATACCCTCACAGTCATCTTTGGCTTTTTCATAAAACAATTCTGCACCGTCGCCCACAACGAAAAATGACTTGGTTTTGTCCTTTTCCAATATCTGCGAAACTTCGGTTTTAAGTTCGTCTATCATTAGGGCGCGGTCCTCGCACAAGCGGGTCACCCTACCGTTTTGAACTGAAAACAACGAATTATAAACCTGATTGCAACGTGCATCCATAACGGCGCATACATAACAATCAACCGCCGACATATTATAAGCCATTGAGAGAAGTACCGAAATCGGTCTGCATGGTATTTTAAGCGGTTGGGCAAGCCCTTTTACGGCACTAATACCTATTCGTACACCGGTAAACGAACCCGGACCTTCGCTAATGGCTATAAGGTCTATATCACTCACCTTTAGGTTGCAAACATTTAAAGCCTGCTCCACCATAGGTAAAAGAGTTTGTGAGTGGGTTGTTTTAACATCCAAAAAGTATTCTGCTTTAAGTTTTCCATCCTGAAACACAGCACAAGAAACAGGACTTGCTGTACATTCAATTCCTAAAACAATCATTTTAATCCTTACTTTCAACAGTGATGATTCGCTTGGTTTCACCGCTATTTTCTATCGTGACGGTAATAACATCGTCGGGTAAAGCCGATGCGATATTCTCGCTCCATTCGATTATCAATATTCCACCCGACTCCATATACTCAAAATACCCCGTAGTATAAAGGTCTTCCCAACCTGTAATACGGTACATATCGAAATGATAAACCGGAAGCCTGCCACCGATATACTCATTTACAATGGCAAATGTGGGAGAATTGACATCTCCGTCATAACCCATACCTTTGGCAAAACCTCTTGTAAAACAGGTCTTACCTGCACCCAGGTCACCTTTCATGGCAATGACGACACCGTCAGTAAACTTTTGTGCAAAGCGTGACGCAAAATCTTCGGTATCAAGAGCCGAATTAGAAACAAATACCTCAGTCGGCATATTTTCACCTCTTTAACACACAGTATAACATATTTGTTTTAATATTTAAAGTATATCTTGAACTATTTTTTATTTTAGTCTATAATAAATATATAAATAAATTTAAGGGCAAACGATATGAGACTCATTTTTCGCAAAATCGCTGACTACATCCGCGAATGTGACAAATTATTATATATTCTCAGTATAGTGGCAACGCTGTTTGGCGCGGTCGCTGTTTTGTCATCGACATTTTTTTTAAACGGCCGTGATCCGGGCGACTTTTTGATGCAGATATTTTCAATGCTACTGGGTCTTGTTGCCGTAATCATCATAAGCAGTTTTAATTATAAAACCTTTATTAAATTTTGGCCGATAATTGCTCTTATAGGTCTTTCCTTTGTTGTTTTGACCTTTTTCTACGGTTTTGCACCGGGAAATACTGACGACAAGGCATGGCTTATGTTACCGGGTGGCGTATCATTTCAGCCTGCGGAGTTGCTGAAAGTTTGTTTTGTTATATCCTTTTCTTATCATTGTCTTACGATAGGTGACAAAACAAAATCCTTCCTTCACACCTGCCTTTTGGCTATACATGGCGGTATTCCTGTTGTGCTTATACATCTTCAAGGCGATGACGGAAGCGCACTGGTTTTTGCTATTATGACAATAGGCATGATGTTTGCTGCAGGCGTAAAATTAAGATACTTTATAATTGCCCTTTGTGCTGTTGTAGTCGCACTGCCATTCGCGTACTTTTTTGTTATGAACGACGACCAACGTTCTCGAATCGGAGCTTTGTTCTTCGGCACAGAATCAGACTACCTTGGAACCTTGTACCAGCAATGGCGCGGACGTGTCGCTATGGCAAACGGCGGTTGGTTCGGTGAAGGATTGTTTAAAGGCACGCTTGTCCAAAGTGGGTCAATACCTGAAGGATACAACGATTTTATCTTCACAAGCATTGGTGAGGAGTTCGGATATATTGGTTGTATCGCAGTTCTGATTCTTATGGCTGCAATTTGCATCCGTATTTTACGCATCGGGTTCCTTGCCAACAACAAGGCAGGGTTAGTAATATGTACGGGCATTTTCAGTATGCTTTTTGCCCAGAGTGTTATAAATATCGGAATGTGTTTGTGGCTGTTACCTGTAATCGGCGTTACACTTCCTTTTTTCAGTGCAGGAGGAACTTCACTTTTGTGTACCTATCTTGGTATAGGTGTTGTCATGAGCGTGTACATGCACCGAGATTCCGATACCACATATCTCCCCCACCGCAAATTAAAGCATTTTGATGATTGATTGCCAAGACTCCTTAATTACTGTCACCATGTAATTAAGGAGTTTTATTATGCCCGGTGCATACAATTTTACAAACGCGCTTACTTTTTCTGCAGCAGAAATTATAGGTATTCTGTATTCTTTGCCAAAAAACATATAAACATCTTTGGCTGGCATATCAAGAAAACTAACATCGCGTCCGTACGCGGTTTTTTCCATAACGCTATAACTTTTACCCATAAATAATACGGCAATAAGGCAAGCCATAAGTATTACAAAGGTAACAATGCCTGAACGCATTGCAAGATATATACTTTCTTTTGTTTTTAACTTCTTCACTATAATTACCGTCCTTGAGAGTCAAGCAAGGTCACAAGCGACCTTCCCACAAGTTCGCCTGAATACAATGCATGTTCAAGCGTATTTGCGTCCGTACCCATTTCAAGCAAAATAGAGCCCGTTGTAAGGTTTTGATTGTACTTAGCAGATTTAAGCAAGATTGGTCGGGCAAAAGATGGGTATGTAGATTCGAAAACGTATTGAAGTTTCATTGCAAGTTTTAGGTTTTCTCGCCAATTTGGATGCCCTGTAATACTACCCGTTTGACTGCCCATCACAAGCATGACCTGTGCAGCTTCTTTTCCGTTGACCGAAACTGTCGGTGCTATTTTGTCGTTATCTCCGCTTGCTATAGAATCGCGGTGGACGTCAATGGCAATCTTTATTGACGGATACTGTTTAAGCAATGCTTTTACCGTCTCTGCCGAACGCGTGTAACTACCCGTATATCCCGGATAATCATGCAGGGTGGTATTATGAATAACCTCATACCCTGCGTGTCTTAATTGTTCAGCAATCCTTTCGCCGACAGCCACAACATTTTTTGTATTATCTGTAGTTCGTGTATTATCCTCCTCGGTGTACGCACTTTTATCCTCCAAAAAATAAGACTCGGTCGCATGAGTATGATAAATAAGCACCTGCGGCCCGTTTTCTTTACTTATGGAATACTCCAGATTTTCCGAAAGACTTTGTCCTATATTTATTGTCTCTTTGCACTTATTATTGATGTACACTTTGGAATATGATGTATTGGCGCTGTATGGTGAAACGGTTTTTTGAATGATATTACCTATAACCTTTTTTTCCACAGCGACACTGACTGGCAGATGTTCCGAAATGTTTGAAATGGCAGAATTGGACGGTCTGATTATCTCGGTAACCGTTTCATTGTTGCGATTCTCGTTTTGAAAACCGTACAACTGCGGCGAAATAGCCACGCAGGCTGCCTTTAAAAAATTATCATACGGTTCAAGCACAACTAAACTTGAAACCGCAATTATCACTATCATAAGCACCGACAAAAGCATTAACGCAAAATCAGGTTTTTTCATAACTTTTCCCTTTGCAAGTTTTTTCACATAATTATATGAAAAAACGATTGCAATTATACTATACCAATAAGTACTTCGGGGTCAATTTCAGGTTGTAATACCCTATTTAAAGCCGTTGAAATCACCTTGGAAGCACGGTGCGTCAAGCGATCGATATCACGAGGAGTAACAATAAGCGGTTCATGGTCGCGAGTACTGTGTCCCGTAAGGTCATAGCAAAGGGTTGCGGCCTCAACAACTGTTGGAACACCTATTGATATACATCTCACACCCACTGTGCTCCGGCTTATTTCGTCACGTGAGTTACCCACACCCGAGCCGGGAGATATACCCGAATCGCTGATTTGTACCGTGTTACCCAAACGAGACACCTCTCTTGCAGCCAAAGCATCAATAATAATGATTACCGAGGGTGACACTTTACCTACCGTCCCATCGACTATCTCCTTGACCTCCATACCCGTCTGACCGAGGACACCCGGAGAAAGCACCGAAACCGGTCTTAAACCTTTTAGCCCTATTTTTTGAGCAAGTTCACTCGAAATGTGACGCGTTGCCAATATACCGCTTGCTGTGTTGGGTCCAAGAGCATCTGGCGTAATGGTAGTGTTTCCAATACCCACAACAAGAGCCGTACCTTCTATATCGCCTATGACACTTTTCAACTCTTTTTCCAAGATATCATCAATGTCCTCAAGTTCAAATAGATTGATACCACACGCCGATTCTAAAGTGATATATTTTCCTATCGGTTTATTAAGCACCGCTGCGGCACTGTGGTTGCTAATTTTAACAGTGGACACTCTTATGTTTTTCTCTTCATATTTTTCAACCGATATTCCGCTTTTATTATTCACCTTATCTGCAGCGAACTCAACCGCCAAGTCGGTCCTTACATTCATAAAAACACCTCTGAAATTTAATATTATCCAAACAAGGTGTTTTATCCAAACAAAAAACCAATGCTTGTTTTTTATTCAAGCATTGGTTTAAAATTTTATTTGCGGAACAACTTCTTTATTCCTCTGATTATAGACTTCAGTTCCTCAGTCTTGTTGAAGAATATCATACCGAAGAACAGTGCTACTATAATAAGTACAAGACCCACTATTACACCGATGATAATAAGCAGTACAATAAAAACTGTCGCAACGGTTGAACGTTTTTCTTTCGAATCCTCTTCGTCGGTTGCTTCTTTGTCGGCAACCAACATAAACTGTGTACACTCATCGGTTGTAAGCAAAACAGTATCGGTTGCTGTAGTTTTAAAGCACGTAACTGCACCGTTTGACATCAACTGATAAACTGCAATTTCCTTACCGTTGTATTCAGCGGGAACCGGGAACAAAACAGTAATATCTCCGTCAAAGTCTTCAAAGGAAATATTGTATGCTGAAACAACTTTTCCCCAAGCCGCATTGTCAAACAATATTTTGTAATCCGAATCGGTAGCCGAAATCGGTGTAACAGTAAAGCTTGCCGACTTATCAAAAAACCCGCTTATCGAAACATTGCTCTCTTTGTCGGTAACAGTATTGTTTGAATGGTTTGATACGGTGAAAACGCCTTCTTTGAAAATTATGTCATAGTTCTCACTGTTGCCGCTAAGCGTCAAGGTTCCCATAGTAATGACGTAAGTTCCCACATCATTACCGGGAGTGCGTGCAAGGTCGCCTATGAGTTTATCGTCACCTAAAAGTTCACCCGATAAACTGTATGTAAGTTCAGGTTCTGCTTCACCCAGAGTCATAACGGTATTGACCGCCGTTACGGTTAATACTCTCGGTGTTATTTCAGCAGGTAATTGCACCTTTTGGGTAACTATTCTAAAACCTGCGGCATCCCTTCCGACAAGTTTGAATCCATCTATAATAACAGCATTTGCTTTTTTGACGTTGGCATCGTTAAATTTGGCTGAAGTAACTTCAACACCGACATCAACACCATCGCCTATACCCTCAAGTTTCAAAAATTCGGATGGTACTGAGGCACTATTATTACCGTCATATATTTTCGATACCTTCTTGCCTTCGACCGCTTTTACGGTAACTTCAATAAGTTTCGGTGCGCTTGTGTTGGCAAATACAAGATTGTAATCGGTCTTACCCTCAGGCAGTTCAACCTCTTCTGAGCCCTCCTCATTTTCGTAAGAAATAACCAATCCGTCTTCGGGATACAAAACCGCATAGAATGTATGATTATCAACAAAAATCGAACTGTCTTGCGAAGATACGGTAAATGCAAATCTTTCGCCAAGCGATATCGAAAAACTGTACCTGTCGGCAAAACTGTTTCCGGCATTAAGAATAAAACTGTTAACTTCAACAGGAGCCAAGTAAACATCGTTTTCATCGTCAAAAGTTTCTTTTTCAACCTTAACAGTAAACTGTCCGCCTGTGGGGGTTGCGCCATCCACAGTTGCCGAGACATTAACGTGATACTGAATCGGTTGTTCTACACCTGTGGCTCCTACCGACAAAGGTACTGCAAAAATAAGTATTGCAATTAAAATACAGAGTATCTTTTTTAACATATATTCCCCTCCAAAGTACAGAGTGTTTATTAATTTTATAATATTCGGCATAAAAAAACAAGTGTTTTTCCCATTACAATGCCGCAACAACCCATTACAATATTGTAATATTGAAATCGCGCAGAAAAGATAGTATAATATAAAAAAGATGATTTTTGGACGGTGACATATGAAAAAATATGTTTTGGCTTTAGACGAAGGAACCACAAGTGTTCGCAGTATATTGTTTGACAAAAACGGTGATATTGTCAGCATGGCGCAGCACGAATTCACCCAAATATATCCGAACCCGGGATGGGTAGAACACGACCCAATGGAGATATATGCCAACCAATACGCTTCTCTTACCGAGTGCATCACAAAGGTAGGTGTGTCTGCCGATGAAATTGCTGCTATAGGCATTACCAACCAACGTGAGACTACCGTTCTTTGGAACAAGACCACCGGTAAACCTATATGCAACGCTATTGTGTGGCAGTGTCGCAGAACTGCCGATATTTGCAAGCAGTTGATACTTGACGGGCATGAGGAATACATAAAAAAGACAACCGGTCTTAAGTGTGACGCGTATTTTAGCGGAACCAAAATCAAATGGTGCCTCGATAATATCCCTGGTGCCAGAGAATTGGCAGAGAAAGGTGAACTGCTTTTCGGAACAGTCGACACTTGGCTTTTGTGGAAACTGACCGACGGTAAAGTGCATGCCACCGACCGTACTAATGCCAGCCGAACCATGCTTTACAATATTCACAGTGGCGAATGGGATGACAAAATGCTAAAAATTCTTGACATCCCCAAATCTATCTTGCCCGAGGTAAAAAGCAGTAGTGAAGTTTTTGGATATGTAAATATTTTCGGTGCAAACATCCCTATAAGTGGCATTGCAGGTGACCAACAAGCCGCACTTTTTGGTCAGGGCTGTTTTGCCGAGGGTGATATGAAAAACACCTACGGTACAGGATGTTTCTTGCTTGCTAACACAGGTACAACCGCCGTTTTGAGTAACAACGGACTGCTTACTACTGTTGCCGCTACCGAAAAAGGTAAACCGGTTGAATATGTCCTTGAGGGAAGCGTGTTTGTGGGCGGTGCTGTAATTCAATGGCTTCGCGACGAACTTGGTCTTATACGCGACTCAAAAGACAGCGAATATTTTTCGACCAAAATTAAAAGTACTGACGGTGTCTATGTTGTACCTGCGTTTGCAGGTCTTGGTGCACCGTATTGGAATATGCAGGCTCGAGGAACAATAACAGGACTGACTCGTGGCACAGGCAGAAACCATATTATTCGCGCAGCATTGGAGTCAATTGCCTTCCAAACCGAAGACGTCATAGCATCCATGAAGGCTGACATGGGAAAAGAACTCAACATCTTAAAGGTCGATGGTGGCGCTTCTGCCAACCGCTTTTTGATGCAATTTCAATCCGACATATCAAATATTTTGGTAGCACGTGCCGTATCGGGAGAAGCAACAGCCTTGGGTGCAGCCTTCCTGGCTGGTCTTTCGGTTGGTTTTTGGGAAAACAAAGAACAAATTTTAGCGATGATGCAAAAAGGTGATACATTTAAACCGCAAATGTGTTCAGAAGAACGAATGAATTTGCTTGACGGCTGGCACAAAGCGGTAAACGCATGCATGGCTTTTTAGGAGATAATCATGAACATACAAATAGTACAAAAACAAGTGCTGTCTTCGGATAAAAAGCACCACCTCAAAGGAATCATATACTTGCCCGTTGCCAATCCTAAGGGACTTCTTCACGTTGTTCACGGTATGACTGAACACATTGGAAGATATGATAAATTCATGTGCGAAATGGCAGAAAACGGATTTATCTGCTTCGGATATGACCACTTAGGTCACGGACAAACCGCTAGTGAAGACGAGCGCGGTTTTATCGCAAGCGAAAACGGTTTTGAAAGACTGTGCGAAGACGTAAAAGTGTTTTCCGACAGTGTAAGGGCTGAATTTGGCAATGAACTTCCCTATTACCTGCTTGGTCATAGTATGGGCTCGTTTATAGTTCGGTTGGCGGCTGTGAAATACGTTAAACCTGATAAACTTATTGTTATGGGTACAGGCGGTCCTAATCCTGTTGCAGGAATGGGAATTCTTGTTGCAAAAGCACTTAAGAAAATGTATGGTGAAAGGCACATTTCACCTTTGCTTGACAAAATGGCTTTTGGCTCGTACAACAGCAAATTCAAAAAAGAAAATGACAGTAAAGCCTGGCTTACAAAGGATATCACAGTGCGTGACCGATACCGCAACGAACCCCTTTGTATGTTCAAATTCTCGGTCAGCGCAATGCAAGACCTTATAACACTTAACAAAAACAGTAACCTTGGCGAATGGTTTAAATCGGCATCTCAGGTTTGCCCAATTTTGCTTGTATCGGGCGTTTTAGACCCTGTCGGCAATTACGGAAAAGGTGTTAAAACAGTTTACAATAAACTTAAAAGCCAAGGAGCCAACGTTACTTTGAAACTGTATGACAACTGCCGTCACGAAATATTAAACGATGACTGTTATGCTACCGTTATTGATGACATCTGCAACTTTTTGGGGGTACATAACAATGGCTAATTCCAACTGTGACACCTGCACAAATTATGTTTATGACGAAGATTGTGACAGTTACGTCTGCCTTGTCAACATGGACGAGGATGATTTTATGAGATATGTAATAAGCGGTCAGAACAAATGCCCGTATTTTCGTCTCGATGATGAATATGCAATAGTGCGAAAACAGAATTAAAAAAGTTCATTTAAACGTTAACTGTATCAGCATTATAAAAACAGACCGTAAAATTAATCAAAACAGAAAACTAAAGTAACAAAAAACTGATTCCGATAAAAAACGGAATCAGTTTTTTTTAAAAGTTTAGTTTTGTCTACAATAGTGTGGTGTTGTATGCATTCCTTACAAGTTGTTATACGGCACAGAATTCACGAATTCAACAAACCTTAAAAATGCCAATTTGCCTTTTTCGTCACGCTTGTACACACCTGCATGTTCAAGCACTTTTGCAAAGACCTTGCCAACCTCATCTTTTATAATATCATCAACGTTTTCGGCAGTCACATTACTATAGTTCTTCAAAAACTCTTCGGCCCAATCAGCATGCTTTTCGGTGATTTCAGAACCTCTTAAATCCTCGCCTGCTACGATTTTTTCGCCCAAAACCTTCATCTCATCCTTAAGTCTTGCAGGTAAAACAGCCAGACCCATAACCTCAATAAGACCGATGTTTTCTTTCTTTATATGATGCAATTCGGCATGAGGGTGATAAACTCCCATAGGGTGCTCATCGGTTGTGATGTTGTTTCGAAGCACTAAATCAAGCTCAAACTTATCACCGTTTTTGCGTGCAATCGGAGTTATAGTGTTATGAGGTGTACCGTCTGTTTCAGCAAAAACAAACGCCGCCTCGTCAGAATAACCTCTCCAACTATTGAGTATTTTATCGGCAAGTTCGACAAGCACTTTATCGTCTTTAGAACTAAGCCTTATAACCGACATCGGCCATTTCACAATGCCTGCCTCTACGTCGTCAAAGCCGTTAAACCTTATTTTGGTTTCAACAGGTGCCTTTGCCATCGCAAAGGTATAGTGACCGCCCTGGAAGTGGTCGTGCGTGAGAATAGAGCCACCAACAATAGGCAAATCAGCATTAGAACCCACAAAATAGTGCGGAAATAATTTGACAAAATCAAGTAACTTTCTAAAAGTAGCACGATTGATTGCCATGGGTGTGTGCTCAGAATTGAAAACTATACAATGTTCATTGTAATAAACATATGGGCTGTACTGCATCATCCACGGTGTATCATTTATAACCATGGGAATAATGCGGTGGTTACCTCTGGCAGGGTGATTAAGCCTACCTGCATAACCCTCGTTTTCCTTACAAAGCAAACATTTTGGATAACCGCTTTGCTTAGCATTTTTAGCAGCAGCAATTGCTTTAGGGTCCTTTTCGGGCTTCGACAAATTAACCGTAATATCAATATCGCCATATTCGGTAGGTGTCACCCATTTTATATCGCGTTTGATACGGTAACGGCGGATATAGTCACTGTCACAACTTAATTTATAATAATAATCGGTAGCCTTTTGGGGAGAAACTTCGTACTTTTCCCAAAACTTCTTTATTACTTCTGAAGGTCGCGGCACAAACACACTCATGATTTTTGTATCAAACAAATCACGTTCGGTGATATTGTCGTCGATAATACCTTTATCAACAGCAAAATCCAAAATATCGGCAAGAATTTTTTCGAGGTCGCACTCGGTCACCTCGGTTGGTTCGTTATATTCATCAAGACCCAAAATTTCAAGCAGACGATTAGTTGTATATATTCTATCTTCGGTGGTTATAAGTTCAGCAGAAACTGCATATTCCACAAGATTTTTAATTGAATTGTTTATCATAAGTAATCCTCTTTTTTATCTTATAGATTACAATAATTATCGCACAGCAAAAACTATAAGTCAAGCACAAAGCCAACCAAAAAGCGAAAAATAAGCGGTGCAAACGCAACCGTCTGCACCGCTTAAAAAATCAAATTAGTATGCTACACCCTGAGCAATCATAGCCTCGGCAACCTTTTCGAAGCCTGCAATGTTAGCACCTGCTACAAGGTCATCACCAAGACCGTATCTGTTAGCAGCCTTAACAGAAGACTGGAAGATGTTGGTCATAATGGTATGAAGCTTAGCGTCAACCTCTTCAGCCGACCAGCTGTAACGCATGGAGTTCTGGCTCATTTCGAGACCCGAAACAGCAACACCGCCTGCGTTAACTGCCTTAGAAGGAGCAACGATTACGCCATTCTCTTTAAGGTATGCAACAGCCTCGTTGGTTGTAGGCATGTTGGAAACCTCAACGTAAT
This sequence comes from Acutalibacteraceae bacterium, assembly GCA_045592985.1. Classification (GTDB taxonomy): domain Bacteria; phylum Bacillota; class Clostridia; order Oscillospirales; family Acutalibacteraceae; genus UMGS172. The sequence continues at coordinate 40,956 of JAZNVU010000026.1, forward strand.
ATTTTACGCCGTTGGCAACAATTTTCTTTGCTTCTTCGACGCCAACCTCATTCTGGGTTGCGCAAGGCATAATGATGTCAACCTTAGTGCCCCAAGGCTTCTCACCTTTGAAGAACTGAACACCGAACTTATCGGCATAGTCTTCAACTCTGTTGCGGCAGGAAGCGCGCATCTCGAGCATGAAGTTAATCTTCTCATCGGTTGAAACACCGTCGGGATCGTAAATGTAGCCGTCAGGACCGGAAATGGTAACAACCTTACCGCCGAGCTCGTTAATCTTCTTAACAGCACCCCAAGCAACGTTACCGAAGCCGGAAACTGCAAAGGTCTTACCCTTAATATCGTCGCCGAAATGATTAAGCATTTCAACTGCATAGTAAACTGCACCGAAACCGGTAGCCTCGGGACGAATGAGCGATCCGCCGTAGGAAATACCCTTACCGGTAAGAACGCCGGTAAACTCATTCTGGAGTCTCTTATACTGGCCGTAGAGATAGCCGACTTCACGTGCGCCAACACCGATATCACCTGCGGGAACGTCGGTATTAGCACCGATGTGCTTAGAAAGCTCGGTCATAAAGCTCTGGCAGAAACGCATAACTTCACCGTCGGATTTGCCCTGAGGATCGAAGTCAGAGCCGCCCTTACCGCCACCCATGGGAAGAGTGGTAAGAGAGTTTTTGAAGGTCTGCTCAAAACCGAGGAACTTCATAATGCTTTCGTTAACCGAAGGATGGAAGCGAAGACCGCCCTTGTAAGGACCGATAGCCGAGTTAAACTGTACACGGAAACCGCGGTTAACCTGAACCTGACCGTTGTCATCAACCCACGAAACACGGAACTTGATAAGTCTTTCAGGCTCTACCATTCTGCCTATGATGTCAAGTTTCTCATATTCGGGATGTGCATCTACAACCGGCTCAATAGAAGCCAAAACCTCTTGAACGGTCTGATGAAACTCAACCTCACCGGGGTTGCGTTTTTCAACTTCTGCGTAAACTTTCTTCAAATATTCGTTGTGAAACATAAATTTTCCTCCTAATACAAAATATGTACTTTATAACAGAGAAATTATAAACCACTTAAGTTCATCTGTCAATTAAAAAACATAAAATAACATCTTTTTTTGTAATAATTAAGTATTCTTTGTACATTTTCAAGTGGAATTTGGTTATTCCATCGAATTATTGCACTGAAACTTTAAAAAATTAAGCGCCACTCAAAACTCAAGTGGCGCTTTTTTGATTAAATTAGGTTTTACATCAAAAAACTTTATTTTATATTGTTTGGCACTTAAATCAATCCAATTCTTTAAGTCCTGTGTAAAGTTCGTAGTATCTGCCTTTGAGTTCTAACAGTTCCTCGTGCGTGCCGCGTTCGATTATCTCGCCTTTTTCGAGTACCGTTATAGCGTTGGCATTACGAACAGTTGACAGTCGGTGAGCAATAACAAATGTGGTACGGTTTTTCATAAGTCGGTCCATACCGTGCTCGATATGACGTTCGGTTCTTGTATCGACCGAACTGGTTGCCTCGTCAAGCACTAGTATCGGAGCCTTTGAAATAGCTGCACGTGCTATATTTAGTAACTGTCTTTGACCTTGCGAAAGGTTAGCACCGTCACCCTCTATCAACGTATTGTAACCATCGGACAAACGCATGATAAAACTGTGCGCGCTTGCCGTTTTTGCCGCCTCTATTACCTCTTCATCGGTAGCATCAAGTCTGCCGTAGCGGATATTTTCCATAACCGTACCACTGAAAAGATGGGTATCCTGCAAAACCATGGCAATATTACGCCTTAATTCGTCGCGTTTGTAGTCCTTGATATTCTTACCGTCGATTATTATCTCGCCCGAATCAATATCATAAAAACGGTTGAGAAGATTTGTAACGGTGGTCTTGCCTGCTCCTGTAGAACCGACAAAAGCAATTTTTTGACCGGATTTGGCATAAAGGGATATGTTTTTGAGAATCGTCTTATCGGGCACATAACCGAAAGTAACATTTTTAAGTTCAACGTTGCCTTTAATGTAACTACCGTCGACGGCGTCACTTTTGTCGGGTAACTCAGGCTCGGCATCCATAATAGCGAAAACGCGTTCGGCACCTGCCAAAGCCGCAAACACGGTACTCATCTGTTGCGAAATCATGTTTATAGGCATAGAGAACTGCCTTGAATAATTAGCAAAAACGGTAAGGTCTCCGGGTCCAAAACCGGTGGTGCACATCAATAATCCGCCAATACCCACCGTTACGGCATAACTGATTTGGCTTGTGTTGTGCATAACAGGTCCCATTATACCGCCAAAGAACTGCGCCTTAAACTGTTTATCACGCATATCGTCGTTGAGCATTTGGAACTCATCAACGCAGGTCTGCTCGTGGTTAAACACCTTGACAACCTTTTGTCCCGTTACGGTCTCTTCTATATATCCGTTGACAGCACCCAAAGCCGACTGCTGACCTTTGTAATACTTACCCGATTTGCCTGCAATAAAAGCACCACCGCGCAGGAAAATTGGAATAAATACAACCGTCACCAATGTCAGCCAAATGTTTGTGGTTATCATAAAAACAAACGTACCCGCAAGCGAGATGCTTCCTGATACCACCGAGGTTAATGAGTTATTAAGCATAACGTCAATGTTGTCAACATCGTTGGTAAAACGGCTCATGGTCTCGCCTGTAGGGGTTTTGTCAAAGTAACCTGTAGGGAGGCGCATTAACTTTTCATACAGTTCGTTTCTTATGCGTTCGGTTGCATTTTGCGAAACACTTAACATCATACGGCTTTGTAAATATGACGAAAACGCACCTAAAAGATATATACAGAGCATTAAGAAAATCGCCGATAACACATATGCCATAACCTCGTGCAAGGTGCCTTTTGACACTATCGACTGAATAAACGGAATGTTTGTTAAACTTTCTATTATTCGGTCAGCAAATTTACCTACGGGAGTAAATTTAATATCGGCATTAGGCAAAACCGCAAGCGTAATCCGGTTAATAATCGGTGCCAGCATATAAGAGCCTAAAAGCGAGGTTAAAGTGCTGAACAGCATGCAAAAAACAACCGCGACAAGTTGCAGTTTATATGCCGCAACATAATTCCACAGCCTTTTTATGGTAGCACCTGCGTTTTTAGGCTTGCCACCAAGCCCTCTGGGGCCGCCCGGTCCTCTGCCGCCTCTCGGTCCCATAGGCATTCTGTTCTTAGGGTCCTTTGCTGATTTATTATACTGTCTTTGGAGGTCTTGTAAACTTCTCTTTGCCATGTTTACGCCTCCTTCTTTTCATTCTGGGAATAATAAATTTCTTTATACTCCTCATTGTTTGCCAGCAACTCGTCATGTGTGCCGATACCTGTTATGCTACCGTCGTCCATGACGATTATCATATCAGCCTCTTGTACCGAGGATATGCGTTGTGCAATTATAATTTTAGTTGCACCCGAAAGGGTTGTTTTAAAGGCTTTTCTAATCTGTTTTTCGGTGGCAGTATCCACAGCACTTGTCGAGTCGTCAAGTATAAGTATTTTGGGCTTTTTAAGTAACGCACGGGCAATACAAAGCCTCTGCTTTTGTCCGCCCGAAACGTTGCTTCCACCTTGACCGAGGTCATAATCATACTGACCCGTAAAAGAGGTTATAAATTTATCAGCCTCGGCACTTTTTGCGGCCTCCATCAGTTCTTCATCGGTGGCTTCTTCATTACCCCAACGCAGGTTTTCGGCAATGGTACCACTGAAAAGCACATTTTTCTGCAATACCACGCTAACCCCTTCACGGAGATTATAAAGTGAATAATCCTTTACATTTATGCCGTCAATCAGCACTTCGCCTTCGTCGACATCATAAAGTCTCGGAATCATGGAAACGAGCGTGGTTTTACCGCAACCGGTTGAACCGATTATACCCACCGTCTGCCCTGCTTTAATGGTAAGGTTTATTCTATCAAGAACCGGCTCTTCGCTATTTTTATAGTAGCGGAAAGAAACGTTTTTAAACTCAATATTGCCTCTTTCTACAACCATATCCTTATGTTTTGCAAAGGTATCCGAAATGTCGGTTTCTTCATTAAGCACTTCTTTGATACGTCTTGCAGATGCAAAAGCACGTGCCGACGTCATAAGCAACATGGTTATCATCATAAGCGATGACAGTATCTGAGTAACATAGGTAAGGAACGCCGAAAGGTCACCAACCTCCATTTCACGCCCAACAACAAGACTACTGCCAAACCACAAAACCGCCAATGTTGTAAAGTTCATAAAAATAGTAGTGACAGGTTGCATGAAAATCATAAGTCTCATAGCCGACATACCCGAAGCCTTCAAATCGGCGTTGGCAGACTTAAACTTTTGATTTTCAAGGTCTTCACGCACAAAGGATTTTACCACGCGAACATTTGTAACACTTTCCTGAACGGTGGAATTAAGTTTGTCAATTTTGGTCTGCATTTTGACAAATCTTTTAAAGCCCATTAGTATAATACCCGAAACCGTTACAAGCATAATCGGCATCGTAACCGCCAGCACAACCGACAATGACGGTTTTAAAAGAATCGCCATAATAAGACCGCCAATCATCATACCTGGTGCACGCAAAGCCATGCGAAGCAGCATATTTACAAAATTCTGCAACTGGGTAACATCGTTTGTAAGACGTGTTACAAGCGAACCGGTTGAAAATTTATCGATGTTTTTAAACGAGAAGCCCTGCACATTTTTATAAACATCGGCTCTTAAGTCTGCCGCGAAATTGACCGACGCTTTAGCACCGAAATATGCACCGCCTATTCCGCTTGCCATCATCAATATTGCCACAACCACCATGAGTATTGCGGTAATAATGCTTTTGGCAGGAGTAAGCGTGCTGTCAGCACCCGAATTTATAACAACCGACAGAAGTTTGGGCATTAAAACCTCGCCTATGACCTCGATTATCATACAAACGGGTCCGATTATAAAATACGCCAAATAAGGTTTTATATATTTAAACCAACCCTTCATATCAACACCTCACTATTCTTCATAACAGCATTATATTCTTCCAGATTTTTTTGCATCCTTTCAAGACAGGTGCCAAAAATCTCCAACTCGCGTTGCGAAACTCCCTCAATCATTTTATTGTCTATCTCGCAAAAAATCTTATGCGTTTTATCAACCACGGTTTTGCCCTTTTCGGTAAGCACTACAATATTCTTTCGGCTGTCATTGTTACCTGTGCGGCGTTCTATATAGTCGCCGAACTCAAGTTTCTTCACAGTTACCGAAGCGGCAGCCGGGCTGATTTTCATAAGTTGCGCTATTTCATTCTGAGAAACTTGGTTATTTTGTGAAATACACATTAGCACCATGTGCTGACTACGGTGTATGCCAAAAGCCTTTGCCGTTGCCTTTTCAAACAAATTACGGTGCATACGGTCGGTTTGCCTGAACAAACTGCAGACCGAATTAAAAGCAGGCTCGTTTTTGTTCATTTAATCCCTTCACTCCAAATCAATATAGTTAACATGTTAACTATTATAAGACATATGAAAAAAATGTCAAGTTATCCCAATTAATATAGTCTCACTTTTACAATTAATTTACATTTTTCAATACCAAAACAAAAAACAAGCCTTCCTTAAGGTCACCCTTAAAGAAGGCTTTATTAGTTTTAATCGCGTCTGAAAATATCTCTTGTATAAACCTTGTCTGCGACATCGTCAAGGCAGGCATCGTAGCGGTTAGCAATAATTGCATTGCACATATCCTTAAACTTTTCAATGTCGTTGACTATCTCACTACCGAAGAAGGTTTCACCATCGGTTAAGGTAGGTTCGAAGATAACAACCTTAGCACCTTTGGCTTTGATGCGCTTCATGACACCCTGTATCGACGACTGACGGAAGTTGTCCGACCCTGATTTCATAGTAAGACGGTACACACCGATTACAGCAGGAACCTCCTTGGCTTTGCTATAGGTGTTATCTTCCTCGTATCCGTAGTATCCTGCCATTCTGAGTACTCGGTCGGCAATAAAATCTTTACGTGTTCTGTTAGATTCAACAATAGCCGACATCATGTTCTGAGGAACATCAGCATAGTTGGCAAGCAACTGCTTGGTATCCTTAGGCAGACAGTAACCGCCGTAGCCAAACGAAGGGTTATTGTAATGCGTACCGATTCTGGGGTCAAGGCACACACCTTCGATAATCTTCTGTGTATCCAAGCCTTTCATTTCGGCATAGGTATCGAGTTCGTTAAAATAAGATACACGAAGTGCAAGATAAGTATTAGCAAAGAGTTTAACCGCCTCAGCCTCGGTATAGCCCATGATAAGCGTATCGATATCCTCTTTGATTGCGCCTTCTTGCAAAAGTTTTGCAAAATCGTTAGCAGCCTTTACAAGACGCTCGTTTTCTTCGTCGGTACCCACAATAATTCTGCTGGGGTAAAGGTTATCGTAAAGCGCCTTTGATTCACGTAAAAACTCGGGGCTGAAAATGATATTTTCACAGTTATATTTTTTTCTGACCGATGCGGTAAAGCCAACCGGAATGGTCGATTTTATTACCATTATGGCTTTGGGGTTGATTTTCAAAACAAGTTCGATAACCGATTCAACCGCCGAAGTATCGAAAAAGTTTTTCTGGCTATCATAGTTGGTGGGAGCCGCAATAACAACAAAATCCGCATCCTTGTATGCACTTTCGGCATCAAGAGTTGCTACAAGGTCAAGTTCTTTTTCGGCAAGGTATTTTTCAATATAATCGTCCTGAATAGGTGACTTTTTGTTGTTTATCATCTCAACCTTTTCAGGAATTATGTCAACCGCCATAACCTTGTTATGCTGTGCCAAAAGCACCGATATAGATAAACCGACATAACCGGTTCCTGCAACTGCAATTTTCATATTCTGCTCCTTTTTAACGGTAGTTTTAACTAATATCCACTTATTTTATCTTCAAAACCTTTATTACACACCAATAAAATATATGGAACAAAGAACGTATAACACTCAAATGTTCAATTTCACGGTACAAAATCCAATGATATTTGATTACCTTTAATTTATTGCTCGAAATGGAATTCTGACGTATGCGGTATCTCATTAGCACGTCGGGCATGCCATATATATACTTTTCCTTTTTTAACATTTGAAGCCACAAAGCATCGTCATTTCTCTTGCGAATATTCGGGACCTCAAACTTGCCCATTTTTTCAACGTTGTAGACAACACTCGAATTACCAACCGGGCAATCAAGCAACAAACGGTTATAATCGGTCTTTTTAACCGTTTTGATTACACGATTGAGCGAATTATCCTGCTCGTCTATCTGCTCATATGCGGTGCACGAGAAGGCGTATCCGTTTTCTTCCATCCAGGAAATCTGACGTTCTAATTTGTCGGGCGTCCAGATATCGTCACTGTCGAGAAAAGCCATGTACGAACCGTTAGCCAACTTCATAGCAGTTGTTCTGGCAACTGCAGCACCCGAGTTTTCTTCGAGCAGGTGATATTTAATGCGCGGGTCATCCTTCATATACTCCTCGACGATTTCTTTGGTGTTATCCTTGGACCTATCGTCGACAATAATCATTTCCCAGTTTTTATAGGTTTGTGCCTGCACCGAGTCAAGCGTTCTTGCGATAAATTCGGCACAGTTATATGTAGGCGTAATTATTGAAACAAGTTTTTCTTCCATATTTTACATTCCTCACGTATATAATATCGGGCAACAAACAGTAGTAGATGTTTTATATAGTATACCCCTTTTGTTTACATTTTGTCAATAGCGCAATTGCAAAAGAATGGTAACAATTAAAACAAATTCCAAGGAAGACAATCGGGAAAAGGTAAATCAAATTCCTTATACTCTGCAGTCTCGGTACAAACAAACCCGATTTTTTTAAGAAAAAGACCAAATCCATCCGAAGTTGACGCACCGTATTTGCGGTCGCCGAAAACCGGATGCTTTTTGTGTGAAAATTGAACCCTTATCTGATGTGTTCTGCCTGTTTCAAGTTTTATCTTTACAAGCGATAGCCGTTTACCGTCAAATTCGGTCACGGCTACTCGTTCAAAGTTTAAAATTGCCTTTTTAACGCCTTTTCGTTCACGGTCGACCACAAAAGATTTATTCCTTGCCGAATCTTTAAAAAGCAGGTCCTCCCACCTACCCGCTTGGGCAACTTCGCCTTCAACCACGGCATAGTATTCCTTTAAAAAAGTCCCGTCGGTCATTTGTGCCGACAGTTTTGCTGCGGCTTTCCGATTGTTGGCATATACCGTAACTCCACCTACCTCGCGGTCAAGACGGTGAACCGTCAAAAGCGGTTTGCCTTCGCTTAACAATGATGGCATACCGTGTGTTTTCCCGTCTTCGGATGTGACACCCGACGGCTTTTGGCACACCACATAATCGTCGGTTATAAATATTTTGTTTATTTCCTGCATAATAATCACCCCAAACATATTGCAGTTTAATCCTTAAACATTGTACCACATCTCAAAATACTTGCAAGCATTTTAATTTCGTGGTAAAATAAATTAAAAGGCGGTGAGGTTTTGGAACTTTATAAAATGAGTGTAAATGAATTAACCGATGAAGACATATTGCTTTGGGAACAGAGTTTTGACAGCACACGCAAAACGGCAGTAAACTCCAAAACCGAACACAACCGCAAACTTAGTATCTGCGGCGACCTTTTGGTTTTAAAAATGGCTAAAGCAAACGGTCATTTTGGAGAATTAATCATTAACCGTGACACTAACGGCAAACCTTTTTTTGATAACATATCGCTTTGTTTCAGCGTTTCACATAAAAATGATACCGCCGTTTGTGTTGCAAGCGAAAAAAACATCGGCATTGATATTGAAGATATCAAACCCTTTAAAGAGGCAACCGCAAACCGTATTTGTACGGCGGAAGAATTAATGTATATAGGTAATGACCCATCACGTTTTGCTGAAATCTGGACTATCAAAGAAGCCTTCGCAAAATTTGACGGGAGAGGCATTTCCATAGGTTTTTCGAACATAATAACCGATATGAAAAATCTTACGGTTAACGGAGTACCGTTTAAACTTTTATATTTTGACAGCTATGTGTGCGCTGTTGTTTCGGAGGAATAGCATGCTTTATATCCGAAATCTGATAATAAAAATTTTGCGACCGAATATTATTATCAAATGCCTGCTGTTTATTTTGTCGGGCATGTCACTTGTGTGCTCGGTCTTTTTCGGTACAAAATTTATTGCTGTTCCATTTTTATCCTTTGTTTTGACGGCGTATACGCTCGCGGTTATAATTGCAGGGTTTCCTACAGTTGTAAGAAAAGGTAAAAATGCACTTTACGAAAACCCTTACACCTCAATACTGTTAAATGATTTGAGATTGAGAACACAACTCAGGCTTACTTTTGGTCTGTTTTTCAATTTCTTTTATGCTATTTTTAAGTTTTTTTCCGGTTTATATTTCCGTTCTGAATGGCTTATTTCTATTGGCGTTTATTACCTCATAATCTGCACTTCAAAATTTTTACTTCTACGAAGTGCCAAGCAAGAGCACAGTGATTCTATGGTCCAAAGACGGCGCGAACTTAAATACTGCAGATATGTAGGTCTGTTGCTGTTTGTGTTAAGTTCGGTAATATCCGGTATTGCCGCCAAAATGATATACGATAACGAAACCATTAAATACCCCGAATACTTTTTCGGCCTTTTAGCGGTGTACACTGCATACCGACTTATCTCGGCAATTTACAGCCTCATAAAATACCGTCATGCCGACAATCCGTTTTATTCCACCACAAAGTCACTCGACCTTGCCTCTGCACTTATGGCACTTTTAACATTACAGACTTCATTGCTTGCAAAATACGGCACCGACCCAACACAAGTCAGGTCACTGAACACAATAACTTCTGCCGTTGTGCTTTTATTGGTACTTTTCATATCTGTTAATCTTATTATTAAAAGCACAAAAATGCTTAAAAAAACAGTGTAAAAAAACTCTTCGGAAAATATTCCGAAGAGTTTTTGCTATTTATATACTTTACCGCCGATTATTACACGTTCGGCATCAAAATTATCGCCAAGCACAACAAGGTCGGCGTCGTAGCCTACCGAGATAACACCTTTTTTCACACCAAGGTATTTTGCCGGTGTTTCGGAAGCCATTTTAACAGCCTCATAAAAATCAATACCCATTTCGCAAACCGTCTTAACATTCTTAAGCAAGCAATTTGAACCGCCTGCAATAACTCCGTCACCAAGTGTGATAATACCGTCTTTAAGGAAAACCTCAAGTCCGCCGGAATCATATTTACCGTCGGGCATGCCTGCAGGACGCACAGTATCACTGATAATCATCATACGGTCGCTGCCAAAAGTCCTGTAAAGCATAAGCACAACCGCTTTATCAACATGCATTCCGTCTCCAATGACCTCAACGTAAATATTACGTTCGATAGCGGCTCCTATAGGACCGGGCTCACGGTGATGAAGCGGTGGCATGGCATTAAAGGTATGAGTCAAACAATCGGCACCTGCGTCGATAGCCTTTAAAGCGGTAGCCTTGTCACAAGCGGTATGACCGATTGATACATGACAACCTGCCTGTTTTATAAAATCAATTACCCCTTCTTCCTCGGGAGCAACGGTTATTTTAACTACGTTTTTAAGTTTTTTGAATCGTTCAAGATCGGGTTTAACTATAAATTTTTCGTTTTGAGCGCCTTTTTTTGATTTTGATATATACGGTCCCTCAAGGTGAAATCCTAAAATTTGGGCACCGTCAGTCTTAATATCGGTCGAGGTTATGTCATCATAGGTATCAAACCCCGATGTCATAGGTGTTGGTACCCATGATGTTGTACCGTTATCTGCCAACATCCTGCTCATTTCAGGTAGCAGTTTATCACTCGTATCAAGTCCGCCGTATCCGTGAATATGGGTATCTATAAGCCCCGGTATGACACGCTTACCGCCTGCATCTATAACATCAGAGCCTTCATAGTGTCCTATTCCTGCTATCTTGCCATTTTCTATAAGAATATCGGCTTTTCCGTATTTCAAAAGGGCGTTTTTTATAATCATCTTCTTTGGCTCCCAAAATCATTTGTATTTTTCAACAATTGTTTTCATCTCATCCCAATGCTGTTCCATTTCTTCCACAAGTCTGAACTGGGTTCTGCAACGGACGAGATTATGGTCGGGATACGATGTTTTAAAATATGTATCACCATCAATATAGTCGGTTAGGAATCTCATTCCACACTCAAGTGTCATCATTTTTGCACCCTCAGGCAAAAGTGAAACTTCGCCGTCGGTCAGTGTGCCTGCACAACCCAAGAGGAATCCTTTAGTGTAAGTCTCAAACAAATTTAAGTCAAAATGAACCTTGGAAAGGTCTTTTTCATCCTCAGCAGCAGTGCTGGCACCAAAGCGTATCGAATCGCCAAAATCGTTAACCGAATAACCCGGCATTATGGTATCAAGGTCGACAACGCAAACCGGTTTGCGTGTTGTTTTGTCGAGCATTACGTTATTCATCTTGGTGTCGTTGTGGGTAACCTTAAGAGGTAAAACACCGCTTTCGTGTGCTTTTTCAAGCACGCTCATAAATTCGGCTCTCTGCTTTACGAATTCAATCTCGTTCTTAACGAGGTCGGCTCTGCCCGAGGTATTTTTCTCAACCGACTTTAAAAAAGTCTGATATCTTACAGGTGTATTATGGAAATTAGGAATGGTCTCAAAAAGAGTATGGGCAGGATAATCGGCTAACTTTTGCTGAAAATCGCCGAAAGCTACTGCGCTCTGATAAAAGTCATTATCGGTCTCAGGTAAATCAAGCGACACGGCATCGGTTATGAAAACAAGCGCTCTCCAACAATTACCATCTTTATCGGTATAACAAGGCTTGCCGTCAACAGTATTTATAACCGTCAACGACTCACGCTCAGGATTACCGCCGAGTTTTGTAATCTTATTTTTGAGGTGATTGGTTACACCAATAATGTTTTGCATAACCTCGTCAGGTTTTTTGAAGATATCCGTATTTATCCTCTGCAGGATATATTTGTTTTCCTTACCGTCAAAATCACACCTTACAAGGTAAGTATCATTTATATGACCGTTACCGAAAGCCCTATAATCAATTACGTTTCCGTCAAACCTAAACTGCTTAATAATATCTACCATTTTCATTCCTCCGATACAACAGGATAACTCACTTGAAATTATACATAAATATTCTTGATATTTCCATAGATTTTTTTGTATTTTTGGGTTAATTTCTAATAATTTTGGTTTTTTCTAGCAATTAGAGAAAAGACTGAATTTTTTCTCCAAATTCAGGGAAAATGATTACAAAATGAAGAAACGCAACCACAATCAATAACAACGAGGTGCTTTTGGTCAAAAAAATCTAAAATTGCGAAAAAAACACTTGCTTTTTGGGGAAGTATATGTTATTATACCAAAGTGCTTGGGGGCGTAGCTCAGCTGGGAGAGCGTCTGAATGGCATTCAGAAGGTCATCGGTTCGATCCCGACCGTCTCCACCACTAGACAGAGGAACGATTATTCGTTTCTCTGTTGTTTTTTACATCAATGCAAACGGGAACAATCAGGAGGGTTGTTATGAAAAAATTGCTTAGTTATGCTATGGATATCGGCGAACAGATGCTTATCTCCGGTGCTGAGGTCCATAGAGTTGAAGAAAGCATATACCGAATGTGTTATGCATTAGGTGCAATAAGAGTCGATGTTTTTATAATAACCAGTAGCATGGTTGTAACAATCCATACGAGTGACGGAAACATATATACACAAACAAGAAGAGTAACTTCATCGAGTTCGAATTTCGAAAAACTGCATCGCTTGAACCAACTTTCAAGAGAAATCTGCGAAAAGAATCTGACAGAGCAGGAAATTCAAGACAAATTAAGTGCTGCTATCAATTGCAGAAAGTATCCCGTTTGGTTAGAATTTGTTTGCTATTCAATAATTGCCGCTGCTTTTACTTTGTTTTTCGGCGGAACTCTCATCGAAGCGTTATTTTCCCTGTTTGTCGGAGCCTTTGTAAGGTTAAGTATTTCTTTTTCTGATAAAATAATCTCCAATAAGATTTTTTGTAAATTCATATCTGCGTTTATAGCCACATTACTGGCTTATTTGGCTGTAAAATTCAGTTTGATATCAAGTGTTGACAAAGTCATTATCGGAAACATAATGACTCTGGTTCCGGGTGTTGGCTTAACCAATGCAATACGCGACCTCTTTACCGGTGACAGTATAGCAGGGCTTTTACGCACAATTGAAGCGGTACTTACTGCTCTTGCGATTGCAGCAGGCTATTTTTTGGTTGTTGTTTTGGGAGGGTATGCATTATGACACAAGCTGATGTTATTCAAATCTTATCAGGTTTTATCGGTTCAGTTGGTTTTGCAATACTGTTCAATATTCGCGGCAAAAGACTTGTGTTGACGGCCATAGGCGGCTTTGTATGTTGTCTGTTATTCGTTATTTTAGGTTGGTTTATAAAAAGTGAGCCTGTTGTTTATTTCGTCATAGCCTTGACCATTTCTTTATACGCAGAGGTAATGGCAAGAATATTAAAAACGCCCACAACAACCTTTATTACATCCTCTTTAATTCCTTTGATACCCGGTGCATCACTTTATTATACAATGGCACTTACTTTTCAGGGAAATATGGAAACATTTTTGCAAAAAGCAATCTACACACTTCAACTGGCTTCCGCTTTGGCATTGGGCATCATAGTTTCAACAACTCTGACACAAATCCTGTACGGAGTAAAAAAAGCAGTAAAAAGCAAGAAAACAAACTAAAATTTAACCCTCCTGACAAATTCATTATTTTGTCAGGAGGGTTTTTTATTGAATATTCAATACTGTAAATATCTTAAACCTTGTTGCATTATACGTCACAAAAAACTTATTTACTGTCAATTAGTTTAAAAAAGTCAGGGAGAATCACTTCTCCCTGACGGTATCGTGTTAAAACCAAATACAAAATTTACTTTGTTATTATTTTTTATCTGTACAATTGCCGTTGCATTTACTGTTGCACTGTTTGGCATAAGGACAACCAATACATTTTTCACCGCGTTTTTTTGCACGAACAAGATACCATATGATACCCACCACAATAGCAAGCAATATAATAATAACAATAACATTTTCCATAATCAAAACCCTAATTCAAGATTATTTTGCACTTTTGAGAGCGTACTCGGCTTTCATCTTATTATTTGTATTAATTATCAAACCAATCACAAAGATAACAAAAGCAATGATTGCAACAAGACCGCCGATAGCAGCGCCGACATTAAGAGTACCGCCAACGATAAGAGTACCGATGGTATAAACAAGATATGCTACAGTGTAACCAACCGCAAGTTGGAGTCCAATACCGCCCCATAGCCACTTAGCACTCTTCATCTCGGCATTCATCGCACCGATAGCGGCAAAGCAAGGAGGTGTATAGAGGTTGAACATCAAATAAGCAAGCGCTGCAACTTTAGTGATTGCCATAATACCTGCAACCTCTGTTCCTGCACCCTCCATTAACGCTAATTCTTCGGTGTCAATAAGGTTCTCAAGACCGACGAAGCAAACAGCAAGTGTACCGACAACATTTTCCTTTGCGATAAAGCCCGTAATGGCTGCTGCTGCCAACTGCCACGAGAGAACGCCAACAATCGGAACAAGCAAATAAGCAAAAGGTGAAGCAATAGAAGCAAGAATTGATGAGTCTGCACTTTCGGCAACAGCAAAACTCCAAGTGAAGGTCTGCATCAACTGAACCGCCATATTGCAGAGCAAAATGATGGTAGCAGCCTTAACGATGTAGGCCCAACCGCGACTGCACATAGATTTAAAAGCGCCCCAAAAAGAGGGAACCTTATATTCGGGAAGTTCGATGATAAAGAAGGACTTTCTTGCTTTGTAACCCGTAATCAGGTTGATAAGCAAAGCTCCGAGGAAGATGAGCGCAATACCTGCAAAATACATCAATGCACTAACCCACCATGCATCTTCAAAGAACGCACCTGCAAAGAGAGCGATGACCGGAATCTTGGCACCGCAAGGCATAAAGGGAGCGAGCATTGCGGTTGCTGTTCTCTCACGCTCGTTACGAATGGTACGGCTTGCCATAATACCGGGGACAGCACAACCTACCGTGATAACAAAAGGAATAACCGATTTACCGGAAAGACCGACTCGCTTGAAAATCGGGTCAAGTACAACAGCCACGCGGGACATATATCCGCAATCCTCAAGAAGAGCAATGAGGAAATACATTACCATAACAAGAGGCAAGAAACCGACAACCGCAACAACACCGCCGATAACACCGTCAACAAGAATGGCAGAAATAAGAGGATTGGCGTTTTCAAGCAAACCGCCTACGAAACCTTGGAATATTTCAAGAAGCGGTACTAGTCCTGGAATAAAGGTCTCCCCTATTTCTACACCTTCAGCAATCCAGGTTCCGAGGGTGGTCTGTGAAATATAAAACACAAGGAACATAACGACTGCAAAAATCGGAATGCCGAGCCATTTATTTGTGAGAACATCATCTATCTTATCACCGATATTTTTATCCTTAGTCAAAACCTTACGGGTCTCTACATCTTTAACGATTTTGTTCACAAAATCAAATCGCTTACGGTCTGCCGCTTCAACCAGTGCCTTGTCGGTCAGGTCAATGTCCTCTTGTATGTAAGGAGCAACTTGTTCTTTACCTGCTTGTTGATAAGCAACATCAATCACAACTTTCAAACCGTCTGCCGAAGTGGAAACTGTGTTCACAACAGGGCAGCCAAGTTTAGCAGAAAGAGCCTCTGTATCAATCTTAGTACCTTTCTTTTCATTGAGGTCGCTCTTGTTCAGAGCCACGACAACAGGAATTTGGAGTTCCAAAAGTTGTGTTGTAAAGAAAAGGCTACGGCTTAAGTTTGTCGCATCCACGATGTTGATGATTACATCAGGATTTTCCTTCTTCACGTAGGAACTGGTAATGCTCTCTTCACTGGTGAAGGGAGACATCGAATATGCTCCGGGAAGGTCAACCGCAATAAGTTGTTCCCCTTTTGCATACGCCTTTTTAATCGGGTGTTCTTTCTTGTCAACCGTAACGCCTGCCCAGTTACCCACCTTTTCGTTTCTGCCTGTAAGGGCATTGTACATTGTGGTTTTACCTGAGTTCGGGTTGCCTGTCAAAGCAATTCTCATAGATCAATCTCCTACTTTCTAAACTTTATGTAAATCCTGACGGATAAGTTATCGATTCAAGTTAGCGGTTGCTAACTCGTGCACAAAAAAATAATCCTAGGATTATTTTTTTATTCAAATAATAATAGCCTCAGACAGTTGGGTATCGATATTGTATCGGCCATCTTTTATAGAAACAGTGCATCCACCCCTGCGATGCGCAATTACAGTAATGGTTTCACCGCTATAGCATCCAAGAGAAAACAGGAAAGCGTTCAATTCCTCATCATCCGTATTAATCTGTTTAATTATATATTCTTTTCCTTCTTCTGCTTCTCTTAAATTCATATCAATTACCACCGTATTATAAGCAGTTAGTTGTTGCTAACTTTCAGTCTCAAAATACGGTTAGCGTCCGCTAACCATGTATTATTATACATTTTTTCCTGTTTTTGTCAAGTGCTTTTTTAATTTTTCTACACTTTTTAAAAAATTAGTCACCTCTGCATTGCGCTAGCGATTGATTTTTGACTTTGCTTGTGGTATTATAATGATTGTAGAATAAAATGCATTTGGAGAGTTGGCTATGTCTTTAAAACCATCAGGCGAAATGTATCTTGAAACAATATATGTCCTTTGTCAGGAAAAATCATCTGTTCGCTCTATTGATATTGCTGAACATATGTGTTTTTCCAAACCCAGTGTAAGCCGTGCGGTTGGGCTTCTAAAGAAAGGAAACTTTATTATTATTGACAAAGACGGCTACATTACGCTCACCGAGGAAGGCCTTAAACTTGCACAAAAAATCTACGAGCGACATACGGTTTTAAGCAAAGTTCTAGTAATGCTAGGCATCGATGAAGAAACCGCCTCTGAGGATGCTTGTAAAATCGAGCACGTAATCAGCGACAAATCCTTTGAAATGCTAAAAAAATATATTGAAGACAAATAACAAAACATCAGAGACCAATGTTATGGAGTTGGTCTCTGATGTTTTTATATTACGTTAATTATGGTGAGAGTGATGACCGTGATGGTGATGATGACTGTGTGTCGGTGTTTTGTGTTCCATATGACACTGCTTTTCGTGACAATGCTCTGTGCTTGTTTCGGTTTCAATAGTCACGTGACCTATTGAATGTTCACATAGTTCTTCTCTGATTTTTTCTTTTATGTTATGCGGATCAGAGTCGGTAACAATGTGCAGTGTTGCATAATTATTTTGACCGTCCAAACTCCACAAATGTATATGGTGAACGTCAAGAACTCCGTCGATTTCTTCGATATGTTCTTTTATCTCTGCCACGTCAAAATCATGCGGTGTTTTTTCCAAGAAAATATCAAAAATTTCTTTTAGATTTCCAATGGCATTGACAAGTATAAAAATTGATACACCAATAGACATAATAGGATCAAGAAGTGTGAAGTTTGTGAATCTCATAACTATGGCACCAACCAAGACGACAGCCCATCCCAAAACATCTTCCAGCATGTGTAAGTTTACAGCCTTTTGATTGAGAGAACCTCCCTCACGGGTAAAGAAAGCCGCACAAAAATTGACACATACCCCTACTGCTGCAAAAACAATCATTCCGTTATAATTAACCGATGTGGGAGAAACCATTCTGCCGACCGCATTGTATATCATCACAACCGAACCTATCAAAAGAATAATAGTTGTAATAAATCCTCCGATAACCGAGTATCGCGCATATCCGTAAGTGTATTTTTCGTTGGGTTTATTTTTGCTTTTTTTCTCCAGAAAAAAAGAAATTCCGATACTTGCCGCATCACCCAAATCATGAACCGCATCAGAAACAATGGCTATACTTCCGGTTAATATACCACCAACAAATTCAAAAACCGAAAACAAGAGATTAAGTATAAACGCGATTAAGATATTTTGCTCAGTTTTCATATGACCCTCCGATTGACTTGTTTCTAAAATTATGATACAATAAATTCATTACCGAACACATCGTTCACTAATATTATATCAAATAAATCATCTGACTCAACATACGATGTCATTTGATTATTCATTACTGAACAAAATTGAAAAATTGTATGGAGAATAACTATGGACAGACGACAGCGAAAAACAAGGGATGCTATTTTTACTGCGTTTTCTGAATTACTGTCAAAAAAAGATTTCAACCAAATCACAGTCGGAGAAATAATAGACAAAGCGGATATCGGCAGAGCCACTTTCTATTCACATTTTGAAACCAAGGATTTTTTGCTCAAGGAATTTTGTGAAGAATTGTTTTGTCACATATTCGACACAGCAAATAACAAGGCAAACAAGCATCATCATATCTTCGATTGCGACGGTTCTGACCATGTTTTTCTACACCTGTTTAAACATTTGCAGAGAAACGATAACAATATATTAACTCTGCTGTCATCTCAAAATAACGAGTTGTTTTTGAAGTTTTTTAAAAGCAATCTCGGATTGTTGATTGACAGTCACCTCTGCCTATTTGAGACACGAAAAAGCAAAGATATTCCGGATGCTTTTTGGAAAAACCACATAGTATCCACCTTTGTGGAAACTCTTAAATGGTGGACTGAAAACGGAATGAACGAGTCACCTGAGGTAATAACAGAATATTTCTTTACCGTAGTATAAAAATGGCGGCAGATAATCTGCCGCCATTTTGCTGTTTAATTATTTTGCGAAGGTTTGCATTTTACAATTGCTTCGGTTATATCTGTCAACACAAGTTCCCCGTTTTGATTGTAGGCTTCTATAGTAACTTCAACAATTCCGTTTTTTGAATTTCTGCGAACGGTGTTGGTTACCGTCGCCCTGCCGGTCAGCACATCCTCTGCAAAAACCGGTTTCATCCATTCAATTTTGGTAGACTTGCCTGCAAGAAGTTCCTCTCCAAAAAAATCCACCTCAAGGTAATTCGCACATACCGACATAAAACTCATAACACCGGGTGCAATAAGTTTGCCAAAAGGTGTTGACTTAGCGTATTCCTCATCCGTATGAAGAGGTATGTTATCGTACAATCGAGCAAAATCCAACATTTTTTGTTTATCTATTACGGCAGGAGCAATTTCAACCGTCATTCCAAGTTCTATCTCATCAAAATACATTTTTTCACCTTCATTTGAGTATCAATTCCATTCCAACTTTTTGAGGAACAAGACCTTGTGACTCATAAAACCTCATAGCCGAAGCATTACAACTCCATACATTGAGTGTCAGGTTATAGCATCCACTGTCCTTTGCAAATTGGACTGCCGCCTCGTAAAGTTCTTTGCCGATATGTTTCCCGCGCATGTTTTCGTCCACGCACAGGTCATCAATATACAAGGTCTTGATATCGGTGAGTACCGAGTTGTTAAGATGCTGTTGAAAAATGCAGAAGCAGTAGCCCACAACCTTGTCGTTTTCTTCAACCGAAACAAGTATCGGTCGCTGTTCGTCTTTTAAAATCACTTTAAGTTCTTCGTCGGAGTACTTTCTGCCTATTTTGAAAATATCAGGTCTGCCGTTATGATGAACAAGGTCGACCTGCGACAGCAAATCACCGATTATGGGTATATCCTTTTCCGTTGCTCTTCGAATCATGTTTTCCGTTTTGCTCCTTATTTTTTATCAAATAATGCTCTGCGCTCGGTAGAATGACGCATCATTTGCCTCATGCCGTCGATATCCTCATTTTCGAGCATTGTTTTTAACTCATTGAATTTGTCGATAAACAGATTCATCTGTTCCAACAACGCAGACTTGTTTGCAACAAACAACTCGCTCCACATAAGGTCGTTTATTCGTGCAATTCTTGTAAGATCACGGAATGAGTCACCGGTGAACTTCTCCATATTTTCTTTGTCGTTGCATGTCATCAATGTAATTGCGATACAGTGTGTCAATTGCGAGAGGAAACCTATCATTTCGTCGTGTTCCTCCGGTGAAAGCGTGGTTACATTAGAGAATCCGAGAAGCCTGCCGAGTTCCATACAAGTCTCAATCGCCTCAGGAGTGTTTTTATCGGTAGGTGTAACAATATAGTTTGCACCAAAGAACAGGTTATCAGTGCTGTTCTCAACACCTGACACCTCGCGGCCTGCCATTGGGTGAGCTGCAATAAACTCAACGTCCGGGCGAAGAATATCTTGAATTTTATACACAATACTGCCTTTAACGCCGGTTACATCGGTGATAAGTGCACCGCTTTTTAAAAGTCCCTGATTCTGTTCAATCCACTGCACAAAAACATGAGGGTAAAGTGCGAAAATCACAAGGTCGGCCTCTTTTATAATTCGTTCATCGATGTCGACAGTTCCCTCATCAATTATATTTTCCCTAATAGCGTAGTCAATTGAACTGTGTTCCTTGGTAATTGCACTTATATGAAATCCATAACGTTTCAGCACCTTTGCGTAACTTCCACCCAAAAGTCCGAGACCTACTATCAGTATTTTTTTACTTACATCAACTATCATATCACACATCCTCTGACTCAACCTATTTAAAACCGATGTTAGTCCTCGATATTTCGAACTTATCAACTCAAACAAAAATTGTTAAATAATTATATCACAAAAGCCCTTTAGAAACAAGTCCAAAGGGCTTTTTTTAATCTTTAAAAAATTCTTTAACCTTATCAAAGAAACTTTTTCGGGTTTTATAGCAGTTATCGTCGGTTGTATCTTCAAACTGCTTAAGCAAATCTTTTTGCTTATTGTTAAGGTTTTTGGGTACCTCGACCTGAATTTTAACATATTGGTCGCCGCGACCCGAATAGCGAAGTCGCTGAATACCCTTGCCTTTGAGTTTAAATTCGTCACCCGGTTGAGTTCCCTCGTGAATAGTAAATTTAACCTTACCGTCCAAGGTAGGAACAACAATATCGGCACCTAAAGCCGCTTGGGTAAATGTTACAGGAATCTCACAGAAAACATCGAATCCGTCACGCTCAAAAATAGGATGCGGACGAACACCGATATTGACGTTAAGGTCACCTGCAGGACCGCCGTTAACACCCATATCACCTGCTCCTGCCACGCGGATATACTGTCCGTCATCGACACCTGCAGGAATGTTTATTTCTCGCTCGGTAGTATGTCTTATTCTGCCTTTGCCATTACAGGTTTTACACGGATGTTCGATATGCTTACCTGTACCGCGACAGTTATCGCAAGCACGTTGGGTCTGCATTTGACCGAAAGGTGTACGCTGAACAACATTTATTCTTCCGGTACCGTGACAGGTAGGACACGAAGTGGGTTTTGTGCCTTTTTCAGCACCGCTTCCCCCACACTCATCACAGTTTTCTATACGGGTAACCTTTATCTTTTTGGCACAGCCTTTTGCCGCTTCTTCAAAACTCAAAACCACCGATGCGGAAGTATCATTACCGCGTCTTGGAGCGTTAGGGTCGGCTCTTCTGCCACCGCCGAAACCACCGCCGAAGAAACTTCCGAAAATATCGCCAAGGTCACCAAAATCGGCACCGCCGAAGCCACCAAAACCACTGCCACCGCCTGCTCCGAAGTTAGGGTCAACTCCGGCATGGCCAAACTGGTCATAACGGGCTTTTTTATCGTTATCCGACAGCACCTCGTAAGCCTCGTTTACTTCTTTGAAGTTCTTTTCGGCTTCTGCATCACCGGGATGCAGGTCGGGATGGTATTTTTTAGCCATTTTGCGGTAGGCTTTTTTTATCTCGTCTTCACCGGCACTGCGGTCAACACCAAGCACTTCATAATAATCTTTTTTATCTGCCAAGTGCTTATCCTCCTAAACAATATGTATGGATACGGACGGGCATCGGTTGGATACCCGTCCAATGGTTAATAATTATTTCTTTGTGTCGTCAACGTCGGTGAAATCTGCGTCGTAAACGTTATCGTTGTTTCCTTGAGGGTTACCGCCCATATCGGGGGCACCCTGTGCGGCACCTGCGGCTTCCTGAGCAGCCTTATATACCTTTTCGGATACAGCGTAGACCTTCTTCTGAAGTTCGTCAGTCTTCTGCTTAATTGCCTCGGTATCGGTACCTTTTAATGCCTCTTTAAGAGCATCTGCGGCACCTTGAAGGTCAGTCTTTTCACTCTCGTCAAGTTTATCGCCAAAGTCGGCAATGGTCTTTTCGGTAGTGTATACAAGTTGGTCAGCATTATTGCGAAGATCGGCTTCCTCACGGCGCTTCTTATCCTCTGCGGCATACTGCTCAGCCTCTTTAACAGCCTTATCGATGTCGTCTTTTGACATATTGGTGCTGGAAGTAATGGTAATAGACTGCTCTTTACCCGTACCTAAATCCTTTGCCGATACGTTTACAATGCCGTTAGCATCGATATCGAATGAAACCTCAATCTGAGGAATTCCGCGAGGTGCAGGAGCAATACCGTCAAGGTGGAATACACCAAGGGTCTTATTATCCTGTGCAAATTCTCTTTCACCCTGCAAAACGTGAACCTCAACCGAGGTCTGACCGTCAGCAGCAGTAGAGAAAATCTGGCTCTTTTTAGTAGGAATAGTAGTATTACGCTCGATAACCTTGGTGCAAACATGACCCATGGTTTCGATACCGAGTGACAACGGAGTAACGTCGAGAAGGAGAAGACCCTTAACGTCGCCGCCAAGAACACCACCCTGCAAAGCAGCGCCCAATGCTACGCACTCGTCGGGGTTAATACCCTTGAAGGGTTCGTGACCGATAAGTTTCTTAACGGCTTCCTGAACGGCAGGAATACGGCTTGAACCACCAACCATGAGAACTTTATTAATATCGGAAGTAGAAAGTCCGGAGTCAGAAAGTGCCTGACGAACGGGACCCATAGTAGCCTCAACAAGGTCTGCAGTAAGTTCGTTGAACTTGGCTCTTGTGAGGGTTCCCTCATAGTGCTTAGGACCGGTAGCATCAACAGTGATAAAGGGAAGATTGATATCAGCAGTGGTCATACCCGAAAGGTCAATCTTAGCCTTTTCGGCAGCCTCTTTAATTCTCTGCATAGCCATCTTATCGCCCGACAAATCAATGCCGTTCTGTGCCTTAAAGTCGGCTACAATCCAATCCATGACACGTTTGTCAAAGTCGTCACCGCCAAGACGGTTGTTACCGGCGGTTGCAAGAACTTCCTGAACGCCGTCACCCATTTCGATAATCGAAACGTCGAAAGTACCGCCACCCAAGTCATAAACCATAACCTTCTGGTCTTCTTCTTTATCAACACCGAAAGCCAATGCTGCTGCGGTAGGCTCGTTAATGATACGCTTTACATCAAGACCTGCAATTTTACCTGCATCCTTGGTTGCCTGACGCTGAGCGTCGGTAAAGTAAGCAGGAACAGTAATAACAGCCTCAGTTACAGTTGTGCCGAGATAAGCCTCTGCATCGGCTTTAAGTTTCTGCAAAATAACTGCCGAAATTTCCTGCGGGGTATACTTCTTGCCGTCGATATCAACGGTGTAAGCAGTACCCATTTCTCTTTTAATAGAGATAACGGTGCGGTCGGGGTTGGTGATAGCCTGACGCTTTGCAACCTGACCCACCATTCTTTCGCCTGCTTTACTGAAAGCAACAACCGAAGGGGTTGTTCTGCCACCTTCAGCGTTAGGGATAACAACGGCTTCGCCGCCTTCCATAACTGCTACGCAGGAGTTAGTTGTACCTAAGTCTATTCCTATAATTTTTCCCATAATAAATTCCTCCGAATTCTATATATATTATTTGTTAATTGGCAACCGAAACCATCGCAGGACGGATAACTGTGTCGCCTATTTTATAACCTTTTTGAAGCACCTGGCTTATTACGTTCTCGCCTAGATTTTCATCCTCGACATGCATAACAGCCTCGTGCAGATTGGGGTCAAATTTGTCCCCTACCTTGCCTATCTC
The DNA here is from genome assembly GCA_045592985.1 of Acutalibacteraceae bacterium. GTDB lineage: Bacteria > Bacillota > Clostridia > Oscillospirales > Acutalibacteraceae > UMGS172. The sequence continues at coordinate 65,054 of JAZNVU010000026.1, forward strand.
TACCATACCGAGTTCATGCACTGCATCGGTCAGCATTTTGACAGTAAGTTCAACACCCTTTGCGTAATCAGGGCTTTCCTTGTCGGCAGCATTGGCACGGTCGACATTGTCAAACACAGGCAAAAGTTTTTTTAGCATCCCAGCCTTGGTATACTCAGCGGCGGTAATGCTGTTCTCCTGAGTGCGGCGTTTGTAATTATCAAATTCAGCCGCCGTACGGAGAAGTAAATCCTTTTGCTCGGCAAGTTCTTTTTTAAGTTTTTCGATTTCTGCCGATTTTGCATCGGTTTTCTTTTTAGGTTTTTTATCGGGAGTTGCGGTATCCGCCTTCTCTTCGGCGTCATTTACCTTTACGTCCTTTTCTTCCAACTCTCGTCATCCTTTCTACAATATATTATATCATTCCTCAAGGTCATTTATAGCCTGAGTCATGACCGAACCGAGCTTAGAGGCAAAATACTCAACACTTGGTATTATTTGTTCGTAAGCCATTCGGGTAGGCCCTAAAACGCCGATTCTTCCGACATCCTGACCGCCAAGACTGTATTTGGCAACAACCATATTAGACGGTTTAAGTTCTTCTATTCCGGTTTTATCGCCATATACAATTTCTATGTTGTCATTAGTACCTGCAAGTAGTGAAAATATAATTTCCTGTTCGGCAAGCAATCGCAAAATTGCCCTTGCTTCATAATCGTTGCGATAGCACTTCATCAAATTAGACTCACCTTTTACGGTTATAGTCTTGGCACCCAAATCTTCCACCATTTCAAAAACGCTGGACAAAAGCGGAGTTAAAAACAACGAAAATCCGCCGCATTTAGCCACAAGTGACTGCAAGTATGGAGGTGTGAAACGCGAAAGTTCGGTCCCGATTACATCGACAGCACAAAGGCGGTCAAAATAATTTAAAACCTCGGGTGATAAACCAAATGTGCATCGACATATACGGCTTCTTGCCAAACCGTCAGAGGTAATAAGCAAAATAAGAACGGTTTTTCTGCCCATGGGCAAAATTTCTACTCGCCTTACATACGTTTCATCCCGTGTCACGGTTGCCATAATTGCGGGATACCCCGTAAGGTCAGACAAAACTTCACCTGCGAGCGAAGCAAGGTTTTCAGGGTCCTTAGCGGCATCAGAAAGCAGTTTATCAATAATCACCTTTAAGTCGGGTGTTACCTCTCGGCGGTTCATCAACTTTGCAAAGTAAAAGTCGTACCCTGCACTTGTGGGTCTTCTTCCGGCAGATGTATGCGGTTGCTCCAAAAAGCCAAGTTCACAAAGTTCGCTCATTTCATTGCGAAGTGTGGCAGACGAAACATTAAGACCCGACAACTCTATCAATGTCTTAGAGCCTATCGGTTCGCCCGTTTTTATATAATTTTTAATGACTGTACCGAGTATTATTTTCTTTCTATCGCTTATTTCCACCTGTTCACCACCTTTTAGCACTCGCGCTCTTAGAGTGCTAACTATCATTATATTACCACATTTTTTTCCTTTGTCAATAGTTTTTACCAAATTTTTAAAAATATTTTTTGACTTTCTCTGACCTTTCAATAAAAAAACTATGCATCCGTCGGATGCATAGTTTTAATCATTTCTTTTTCTTTTTCAACACAACAATTGTTATTATAGCACCTGCGATAAGCACCGCCGCTACTGACACTACAATAATTATAATTGTTATATCGGTCGGCGGCTCTGTACTACCGTCGTCAATATTATTATTTTGGTTATTATCGGCACCTTCTTGCACATTTGAAGTGTGTTTCCACTCCACTTTGCCCAATTGGTCATTGCCCGCTTTTAATTGTATCAAATCATATTTTTGTTGAGTACCGCCGTAACATATATCCGACAGTTTCGTACAATTTAAAAATGCATTAACTTCAACCAATTCCAGTTCATCCGAAAGGCTGATTTTTTCAAGCGATATACAATCGTAAAATGCACAACGTGATATTTCAGACACCGACAAATCAATTTCTTTAAGATTCTTACAACCGTGGAAAGCACTTATGCCTATCTTTTTAAGACTTCCCGTAACTTTGCAAAGTTCCGTACAACCGAAAAAGCAGAGGTTGCCTATTTTTTTGCAATATTCCGGTATCACGATTTCCTTAAGGCTTGAGCAACCCAAGAAGGCATAATTTTCGATGCTTTCAACACTATCAGGAATATTAATTTGTTTTAAATTTGAACAACCCGAAAACGCTTCAGAACCTATAATGGTTATCTCGTCCGGCAAAACAACATTTTCAAGTGATTCGCATCCGTAGAAAGCGGCACGTCTAATATTGTTTATACTGTTTGGAAGAACAATTGATGTTAACTTCTTGCAATTACGAAACGCACCAACACCAATATCAGTAACCCCATCTTCTACGATAAGTTCAGTTATGTCGGTCCCCCACGGCAATTCTTCATTAAAATAGTCACCCATATTCCCTGCACCGCTAATCGTAAGTACCGTACTGTCAAGCGACCACTCGCAACCGACACTAATACCACTTGTGGCGGCTTCGACTTTTGTTGACGTACACAACGCAAACGAGCACATAAAAACGACAGCCAAAAAGACCGATATGAGTTTTTTCATATAAACCTCCGTCAAATTTTATTAAAACCCAAAATATGCTTTGGCGTTTTTGTAGCACACTCCTTCAACGATTTCACGAAGGGCTTTTTCGTCATAGGGATATTCACCGTTTTCTATCCACTCGCCCAAAACATTACAGAATATTCTTCTGAAATACTCGTGACGGGTATAGGAAAGGAAACTTCTTGAATCGGTAAGCATACCAACAAAGTTGCCCAAAATGGACAGGTTTGCAAGTGATGTAATTTGTGCTTCCATACCTGTTTTGGTATCGTTAAACCACCATGCCGAGCCGTGTTGTATCTTGCCTTTTGCCTCGGTTCCCTGGAAACTGCCTATAATGGTATCAAGCAGTTCATTATCGCCGGGATTGAGCGAGTAAAGGATAACCTTAGGCATTGCGGCATTTTCATAGAATGCATTGAGCAATTTTGCTATTGCTTCACAGCAACCACGGGTTGAGATAACGTCAAATCCCATATCAGGACCCTTTAATCTGAACACCGACTCGTTTATATTACGCATGGTACCGTAATGAATCTGCATTGCCCAACCACGCTTAGTATATTCCTCTGCAAAGAAAATAAGAAGATTTGTTTTATACTTCTCCATTTCCTCTTCGGTAACCGGCTTGCCCGACATTGCCTTTTTGAAAATCTTATTAACCTCAGCCTCGGTTGCTTCAGCATAAACAACGTAGTCAAGACCATGGTCGGCAGCCTTACAGCCCATTTCCTCAAACAAATCAAGCCTCTTTACCATAGCCTCTTTAAGCTCGGTAGCAGAGTTAACGCTAACGTTACACTTTTTGCAGAAATCAAGAATATACTCCTTAAAACCTGCCTTTTCGATATTAACCGCCTTATCAGGACGGAATGACGGAACAACTTTGGTTTTAAAGGTTTCGTCCTCTTTAATCTTTTTATGCCATTCAAGAGAATCGGCTGGGTCATCGGTAGTGCCTATAACCTCAACATTGGATTTTTCGATAAGACCTCTTACCGACATTCCCTCTTCTTTAAGTTTGGCGTTGCAAAGATTCCAAACTTCTTCGGCGGTATCGGCATTAAGCACACCGTCATAACCGAAATAACGTTTGAGTTCCAAATGGGTCCAATGATACATCGGGTTTCCGATCGCCTTAGGCAACGCCTCGGCAAATCTCTGGAATTTTGTGCGATTATCGGCTTCCCCGGTAATTTCGTTCTCGGAAACACCGTTGCTCCTAATCAATCTCCACTTATAGTGGTCACCGCCAAGCCAAGCCTCGGTTATATCAGCAAACACATGGTCCTCATATATCTCCTTAGGATTAATATGACAATGATAGTCAATTATTGGAAGGTCCTTGCCCATTTCATAAAGTTTCTCTGCTGTTTGGCTTTTCAACAAAAACTTTTCATCCATAAAAGGTTTCATATTACCGCTCCTATTTGTTTTTTATAATTATATAGTACTTGGAACCTTTTTGCAATAATTCAAGTCAAAAACATATAAACTTTGCTTATATTAACAAACTTGCATGAGCAGATTTGCAATAAAAAGTGTTGATGTAAGTTAATTTTTCTTACATCAACACTTGATTCAGGTTTATTCGGTTGGTTGTTTTTCGTAAACACGTGTGGTTGATGGGTCTGCTCTTCCATCAACGATAGTTACCAATGTCATACTGTTGCCATCAAGGGTAAACGACCTTTGAGAGTTGAGATTCTCTCCGCTTAAAGTTATGGTTCCCGACTTTTTCGGGTCACCCCTAAGAGAAAAAGTACCGGAAAGCTTACGGTTCATATTTATAGTGACCGTTTCTTTTTTATATTTACTCTTAAATTCAGCAATTTGGAGATTCAGGGTAGTAACATTGGAAGTCAAAGAACGTATATGCTGTTCTACTGTTTTTAATACCGCATCATAAAACACGTTGGCAGCATTTAAAGTTTCAACGCACTTTTTATCCTCATACAGTTCCAAAACATAATCTACGGTGACGGTTTCAACAACAACGACCGACTCCGGATATACGCTTGACATGAACTTTTCAACCGATTCGGTAATATCAACTTTTGCTACCCATTTGCCGTAAAGCGATTGTTCAATCGGTCCATTTTCCGACGAAGTATTTTCATCGTCAGGTTGGCTCGTATTGGAAGGCGTCTCAGACGAAACATCCGAACTGTCAGCAACACTGCTCATATTAGAAGAAGTATCCTCTTTGCAAGCCGAAAACGCTCCGATACAAAACAACAAACACAAAACAAATGCAATCGTTCTTTTCAACATAACTATCTCCAAAAACATACAATTATTTAGTAATTATACTACCTATTCGCCAAATTGTCAACGAATAAAAGCATTATAAACAATAATTTTAGCGCATAAACTGTTCCAATTCTTGAACAGTTGAATCAATATCTTCTCCTTCTGCGTCTCGGCGTGTTTAATACAACACATATAATTATAAATATGAGAATTCCGACAACAATAATGCCGATTACCACATAGAATATAGGTGAATGTACCACAGCGTTAAACCCGCGCTCAACACCGCGCATGAAATACATTACATTACTGCGTTCAATGTCCTGAGAAGCAACCAGTTTAACTGTACCCAACACCTCACCGGCATAGATAACATCACATTCGCCGACAACATCGCCCTTTTTAATAGGTGCCTCATATACCTCGTTATACCAACGTATAGTGGTGCTGATGGTGGAGGAATCTGCAACTTTCGGAACTATTGCAGAAAGACTTTGCTGCGGAGCCACAGACACAAAATCAATATCCCATGCAAGGTCGACCGGTGCTTCGCCTATTATCTCGCCGCCCTGTAATACGGTTTTGTATTCGAACTCGTTAAATGCCCATTCGTAAAGTGCTTTCGAGTCGCCAAATTCAAGTCTTATCTTGTTTCTTTTGTTTTCGGCATCCTCGTAAACAGGACTGTTCATCAAAATACAGACATAAGTCATGCCGTCTTTAGTGGCGCTTGAAATAAGACATCTTCCTGCAGGGTCGGTATAACCTGTTTTAATACCTTTGGCATACTTATAATAATAAGGCTCATTTTTATACTTTTCTGCTGAACACTTTTGACCGTTATTAAGCAACAAAAAGTTGGTGGATGTGTATGTGCGTGCCTGAGATTTATTGGTCGCAGGCATTTTATATTGGGTAGAAAAAGCAACCTCTTTAAGTACAGGATTTGACAAAAACTCCTTAGTAAGAAGGTACATGTCATTTACGGTAGTATAATGTTCTGTGTTATGTAAACCATGAGCATTCATGTATTTTGTATTAGTCATACCAAGGTCAGTTGCCCTTTTATTCATTAACGCAACGAACGCATCAATGTTTCCACTGACATGTTCAGCAATAGCGTTGGCACCGTCATTAGCAGATGACAAGAGCAGAATATAAAGCATTTGACGTACAGTAACCTGCTCCCCTACCTTAAGACCGCCCATAGAAGACCCTGTGCCTTGCAAAAGTTTTATGGCATTTTCCGAAACGGTTATGATTTCATCATCAAGGTCATTCGTGTTTTCATAAAGCAGCAAAGCCGTCATTAATTTTGTAAGCGATGCGGGATAAAGCCGTTTATCGGCATTTTTGGAATACAAAACTCCGTCAGTATCGGGATTAACAAGCAAAACGCCCTCTGCATCGACATCAAAATTAGTCGGTGTATAGGCATATGCCGGCAAAACCAATACCGAGAGCATAGCAAAAGCACAAATCAGCACACAAAAAATCTTGGTTTTCATTGTTTCTCCTTGAAATATAGAAAATAAAATAGTATTATAATGATGTAAGGTTCTAATAACAACTTAAGTATAACAACTTTTTTGCCAAAAGAAAAGAGTATTTTTAATATTTTTTTAAAAGGAGGTGCAGATTATGATATATGTGACCGGTGATATGCATGGCGACGAATCGCGGCTTTATGACTCACAGTGGCGAAAGCTCAAGAAGGATGATATTTTGATTGTTTGCGGTGACTTCGGTTACCTTTGGAATGGCGGGAAAGCCGAAAAAAGCGTGTTAGACTATCTCGGCAGTAGGAAATTCACTGTTTGTTTTGTCGACGGCACCCACGAAAACTTCGGGAAGATAAACAAATGTCACGAAACCATTTGGAAAGGTGGTCACGTTCACCGTATAAACGGCAATCTGTTCCACCTCATGCGCGGTCAGATTTTTAACATCGAAGGGGTGAAGATATTTACCTTCGGCGGCGGTGAAAGTGATGACCGAGAAGTACGAAACACCGAGGAACACGGTATCTGGTTTCGTGAAGAACTTCCCTCACCCGAACAGTTGGCTATCGGCGCTCACAACCTTGACGAAGCAGGTCTTAAAGTAGACTATATCATCACACACGAACCGCCTTTGAGAGTAAAAAGTTCCATGCTTTTACGCAAAGGTCAGCCCGAGCAGGTCAACAAACTCAACGGCTATTTTGAAGAACTTGCAAGGTCGGTAAAGTTTAAGCACTGGTACTTTGGAAGCCTGCATGAGGACCGTCTTGTAACGGCAGACTACACCTGCCTTTTTGAAAAAATAATTCCCTTGGGCAGCAAAGAACAACCAAAATAAAAGCAAGGTTTGGAGCAGTTCCACACCTTGCTTTTTAATTTAGATGAATTTCATTACTATCTCGGTCACAAGAACCGCGCAGCATGCCGAAAGTGCCACCGTGACAAGTCCCTTTTCAAAAAATGCCAACACAAGTGCTACTACCACGCCTGCGACTGCGGAAACCAAACTACCTGTCGAGGTAAACACCGCCGGAAACGTCATGGCAGCAAGAACTGCATACGGCATATAGTACAGAAACGACCTTATGAAACGGTTTTTTATTTTTTTGCGGAAGATCACCATCGGTACCATTCTGACAAGATAAGTGACTATTGCCATAACAGCGATATGAAGCAGTATCTCGGTCATTCTGCCACCTCCACATCATCGTCAACCGGTTTAATTAGCGCACCGACCGTAGCGGCAACCACAGCGCAAATAATGATTACAAATCCCGATGACACCGATTTTAAGAACGGAACATACGCAAAACAACAACTAAGCAACGACGCCAACACTACCACTACCGCAACCGAAAAGCACTTTTTAAGCGGAGGAATAAAAATAGCGATAAACATACCATAAATGGCAATACCCAAGGCTCCCAGAATTAAAGTCGGCAATAACGAGCCTGCTGCGGCACCGAGCAACGTGCCTATTGCCCAACCAAAGTATGGCAAAGTTATAAGTCCGTACATATATTTACTTCCAACTTCGCCTTTGTTTCCCGTCGCAACGGCAAAAATCTCATCAGTAATACCGAAAGATACCGCCAAACGCCCGGGCATTGTGACCGAGCGATGTAGTTTTTGAGACACCGATACCGACATTAACGAATACCGAAGATTGATAATAAATTGTGTAAGTGCAGCCTCGAAAAGCGACCCATGACTAAGCATCAATGACAAACCTGCCAATTGCCCTGCAGAGGTAAGGTTGGTCATAGAGATAAGTACGGCGAGTAAAACAGGGATGTTACCCTTTACCGCCATTACACCGAACGCAAACGAAACCGGTATATATCCCAAAGCTATCGGAACACCGTCACTGAGACCTTTTTTAAAACTGTTGTTGAACTCAATATTATGCAATTCACATCGCCTTGTTTTCAATAATATGCCGACATTTTACCATAAACCGCAAAAAATTTCAATATATTGCATTAATTTCAAAATTTTTCTTGTTATATTGTGGATTATGTGTTACAATAAGTCAAACAATATTGTTAGGAGCGTCTTAAAATGAAGTGTCCGTTTTGTTCTTATGAAGAAAGTAAAGTTATCGACTCGAGGCCGACCGACGAAGGCGAACGCATCCGTCGCCGCAGAGAGTGTCTTAAGTGTCAGAAGCGCTTTACCACTTATGAAATAATCGAAAGTCTCCCCATTGTTGTTATCAAAAAGGATAAATCGCGTGAGGTGTTTAACCGCGATAAACTTATCAACGGTATGCTCAAAGCCTGCGAGAAACGTCCTGTTTCCATTAATAGCATCGAGCACGCCGTAAACGAAATAGAAGCTGTCTTGCAGAATTCACTTGACCGCGAGGTTACAAGCGACCACATCGGCGAACTTGTTATGGAAAAGTTGAAAACTTTAGACGAGGTAGCATACGTGAGATTTGCCAGCGTTTACCGTCAGTTCAAAGATATCAGCACCTTTATGGAAGAACTTAACAAGTTACTAACCGACAAGAAATAATAAAAATCTTTCATTTTTATAAAATTTAGACTTGACAACGGTAATAAGATGTTGTAAAATACATACCGTTGCGAGTGCGCTGTTATGGCTCAGGTGGTAGAGCACATCCTTGGTAAGGATGAGGTCGGCAGTTCGAGTCTGCCTAACAGCTCCAAACGAAAATCCGTTCACGTAAGTGGACGGATTTTTGTTTGTATTATTCACTATTTATTTTTCATCATTCATTATTCATTAAAAAGGAACGGATTTTCAAATGAATAATGAATATTGAAGTCGCACGGCTAATGAATAATGAATAATTATTGCGTCTCCTCTACTTTTGTGCTATAATACACCCAAAGAGGTGATTGTATGAAAATAGTAAAGAGAATTTTTATAATACTATTAATTGCTATATTTATCTTACCTGTTATCTCATATATTGGAATTGTTATTACTAACAACTATATTGCTGATAAAATAGAAAAAGATTTAGTTTCATATCAACTTCCTTCAAACACAAAATTGGTAGATTCAGTTTCAGCTGCCGCTAAGCTTACAGGCAACGGAAACGGTATGCAGTATATGGGTGCTATTCTTGTTGATAGTTATTTGAGCAAAGAAGAACTTAAAGAATATTATTCATCTAAATTTGATTATATTGAAGTTAATGAACAAGAAACGGTAAATCTTGATTTTATTCAAAATGTGTCTTTTAATGCAGATATAAAGTCGGGAGATAATACTTACTATTCCGTAATCTGTTGGGATGATGACAGAAGAGAAATGTTTGGAGATTTTATTTCTGAATTGCTTGATTTTGATATAAGAGGACATTAAAAATAAAAATATAAAGAAAATCTTCGGTTTTCCACCAGTTCTTTTTTGGACACGAATGACAAACTAAAAGTCCCACAAACCCAGTACTTTCAAGGGTTGTGGGGCTTTTTTGTTTAGCGTTTATAAAAACCAACAAATCGAAAAATGTTAATAATACTTAATATTTGTTAATTAAAAAGTTAGTCAGCATACAACAACCGCATCAATCCATAAAACAGGATTGACGCGGTTATTTTTCATTACTTAACTACTGTATGTCAAAGTTAAAGCTAATAACATCTCCAAATAAGTGGTCTGAAAATGATTTTACAATCTATTTGCTTCACTTCTTACACTCCTGCTTGGGAGAGATACCGAAACGATCTTTATACAGCCTGTAAAACGACGAATAGTCCTTAAATCCACAATCGGTACACACTTTGCCTGCCGATTCTCCCTTTTGTATTCGCGAACGTGCAGCTATAAGTCTTTTTATAGTTATATACTCCCACACCGGCGAACCGGTTGCCTTGCGGAAAATACGGTTAAGTTGAGACTGACTTATATAAAACATATCACTGATACTTTTGAGTGACAGAGGCTCAAACAAATGGTCGTTGATATATTTTATTATTCTGACGGCATTATCGTTTGATACTGTCACTTTTTCTTGCGGTAAACTATTCAATTTATTTACATAAGCCTTGTATATTTCACCCAGCACAGCAAAAACTTTACTGTCACATTCCAGACGGTTACCTAACACCGATTCACCTTTAAAGCAGGACATTAATAGCATATAAAGGTTACTCGGAAAATCCTCGGAATGGTATTGGTTATTCAGTCCCAATGGGCGGTCAAAAAACGGTTTTAATAAAATTCCTTCAGGGTCGAACGCTGTAATTATCTCGGGCAGAATATGAATTACAATTCTTTCATACGGAGTGTTATCAAGCACGCAAAGGTTATGCGTCTCGGACGGACGCATTATCATAATATCACCAGAGCGCAAAAGATACTCTGAGCCTTCGACAAGGTATTTACAGTTTCCCGATACAAAATAATATATTTCTATTTGGTCATGTGCGTGCATGGGAAAAGTCTCAGATTTGGGGTCTGATGAAACATTATGGTGAATATATCTTCCCGCGTCGCGATAGAAAAACATGTTGCCTTCCATTTTTTAAAACCTCATTTTGCTAAAATAATCACGTTTTTTAGCCTAAAATCGTCTTTTCTTTTCAAAAGTATATCACTTTATGCACAGATTTGCAATATATAAAGACCTTTTTTGCAATGGTTTTTTGCAAATGTATGTTGTATACTGTAAACAGGGATTTATTATAAATACAAGGAGGATATTTTTATAAAACTGACCTTTCGCTGGTACGGTGATTCTGACCCCGTAACCTTGGAAAAAATCCGCCAGATTCCTACCATGTCAGGAATTGTTTCGGCTGTTTACGACGTGGCACCCGGCGGAGTATGGAGCCGAGAAAGTATAGCCGAACTTAAGAAAAAGGCTAACGATGCAGGGTTGGAATTTGAAGTTGTTGAGAGTGTTCCTGTTCCTGAGGATATTAAACTCGGCAATGAAAAAGCACCGCAACTTATTGAAAATTATTGCGAAAACATCCGACGTTTGGGTGAAGCAGGCGTAAAGTGCGTTTGTTATAATTTTATGCCTGTTTTCGACTGGCTCCGCAGCGAACTCGAGCATGCCCAGCCTGACGGTGCAAACGCTCTTGCCTATGACCATGCCGAGGTTCTTAAAATGGACCCGTTGAAGAGTGAGTTGTCTTTGCCCGGTTGGGATGCAAGTTACACTAAAGAAGGCCTTCGTGATTTGCTCAATCAGTATAAGGAAATCGGAGAAGACAAGCTTTGGGAAAACCTTGAAGTGTTTTTAAAGGCTGTTATCCCAGTAGCAGAAGAGGTTGGCATAAAAATGGCCATCCACCCCGATGATCCGCCATGGGGCATGTTTGGTTTGCCCAGAATCATCACCTGCGAGGAAAACTATGACCGCTTCTTAAAGTTGGTTGATAGTCCCGCAAACGGTCTTACCTTCTGCACAGGCTCTTTGGGTGCAGACCCCAACAACGACCTTATTAAAATGGCATCAAAATATGCCGATAGAATCCACTTCTTACATCTGCGTAACATTAAATATGACGGTGAACGTTGCTTTGAAGAGGTCGGTCATCCCACCGAATGCGGTTCTATTGATATGTTCGGTATCGTCAAGGCTTTGGTTGATAAAAATTGGGACGGTTATGTAAGACCCGACCATGGCCGTATGATATGGGGCGAAAAAGGTCGCTACGGTTACGGACTTTTTGACCGTGCTTTAGGTGCCACCTACATCGCAGGTCTTTTTGAAGCAGTTGAAAAACTTAAATAAGGAAGTGGTTTCATGAGATTTGGAGTTTGCTGTTCTACGCCCTCGTATATGCCGGCTGTCAAAGAAAACGGATATGATTATGTCGAAGTGTGCTTTTCAAAACTTTACACCATGACTGATGAAGAGTTCGATACCCTTAAAAAAACGTTAAACGAAAACGGATTTATTGCCGAAGTTGCCAACGGATTTTTTCCCGGGGATATAAAATCGGTCGGCTATGATGTTGACTATGACTACATTGCTGAGTATACCGAAAAGTGCATGGCTCGTTTTAAAGAACTTGGCGGTGAAATTGCCGTTTTTGGTAGTGGAAAGCAAAGAAACATTCCCGATGAAATACCTAGAGAAGAAGGTATTGACCAGTTTTGCAAAACTTTAAACGTTTGTGCTGACATTGGTGCTAAATACGGCGTTAAGATTGCTATTGAGCCTCTTAATACCGATGAAACCAACTTAATAAACACTGTTGCCGATTCGATTGAGATTTGCAAGCGTTGCGGTAACAAAAATGTTTTCACCATTGCTGATTTCTATCACGTTTTCAGAAGCGGTGAATCGATGGAAGCCATTGAAAACAACGAAGGTTATCTTGTTCACGTTCATCTTGCACGTGCAAATATGGACCGTCGAATGCCTTTTGAGGAAAGCGACATTGCTGATTGCAAAAAATGGGCAGAAGCCCTTAAAAAAGGTGGATACAACGCAAGACTTAGTCTTGAAGGTTCTTGGAAACCTGACTTTTTCGAAACAATCAAGACTGTTGTTCCCTTCCTTGAATATTTTAAATAAAGGAGTATGTTTATGAGTAAAACTGTTGTAATAACTGGTGCAGGCGGCGTTTTGTGTTCTGCTTTTGCCGTTCATATGGCAAAGTTGGGCAACAAGGTTGCTGTTTTAGACCTTAACCTTGAAGCCGCACAGAAGGTTGCCGATGAAATTATCGCAAATGGTGGCGTTGCCAAGGCTTATAAGACCAATGTTCTTGATAAAGATTGTCTTGTTGAAGTGCATGACAACATCGTAAAAGACCTTGGTCCTTGCGATATTTTGATAAACGGTGCAGGCGGTAACAACCCCAAGTGCACCACCCTTCACGAAACCTTCCAGGAGGGCGACGAGAAGGATCAGGATTTCCTTACCTTCTTCAACCTTGATAAGGCAGGTTTCCAGTTTGTTTTTGACCTTAACATTATGGGTACTCTTCTTCCTACTCAGGTTTTCGCTAAGGATATGATTGGCCGTGAGGGTTGCTCGATTCTTAACATTTCTTCAATGAACGCCTTCCGTCCTCTTACTAAGATTCCTGCTTACAGCGCTGCAAAGAGTGCGGTTTCCAACTTTACACAGTGGTTGGCCGTTCACTTTGCCGAAACAGGCATTCGTGTTAACGCAATGGCACCCGGTTTCTTTGTAACACATCAGAACAAGGCTTTGCTCTTCAACGAGGACGGTACTCCTACCGCACGTACAGGCAAAATTCTTAATGCCACACCCATGAAACGTTTCGGCAAACCCGAGGAATTGCTTGGCACTTTGGAATTTTTGACCGACAGTGAGAAATCCGCATTCATTACAGGTGTTGTTATTCCTGTTGACGGTGGCTTCTCGGCATACTCCGGCGTTTGATTGAGAGGTAATAAAAATGAGTGAACTTATTTTAAATGCTTTTGCTGATGAATCTTCTCCCGAAATTTCGGGACAAATTGATGCCATGTTACGCAACGGCATTAAAGGTCTTGAAATCCGCAACGTCAACGGCAAAGGCGTTGCCGACAGAACGCTTGACGAATTGAAGGAGGTTCGCAAGCAACTTGAGGATAACGGCCTTAACGTTTGGTCTATTGGCTCGGCACTCGGTAAAATCAATATTACCGATGACTTTGGTCCTCATCTTGATAGTTTTAAATACGTTTTAGAGGTTGCACACACCTTAGGTGCAGGTTACATTCGTCTTTTTAGTTTCTATATGCCGAAGGACGCAGACCCAACACCTTATAAGGCAGAGGTTTTTGAGCGTCTTAACGCTTTTGTTGAGACATCGAAAGACAGCGGCATTAAACTCTGCCACGAAAACGAAAAAGGTATCTATGGCGATATTGCCACACGTTGCCTTGAAATACATAAAGCATTCCCCACTATCGGTTGCATTTTTGACCCCGCTAACTACATTCAGTGCGGTCAGGACACCATGGAAGCCTGGAACATGCTTGAGTCTTATGTAACCTATATGCATATTAAGGATGCACTGCCCGACGGAAAGGTTGTTCCCGCAGGCAAGGGTGCTGGTAATCTGCCCGAAATACTCAAAAGATATAAAGCCAACGGTGGTGTTGGTGTTACCTTGGAGCCGCATCTCTCTGTTTTCAAAGGCCTTGAAGCCTTGGAGCGTGAAGGTGAAAAGAGCGTTGTCGGAGCATTCCAGTATCCTTCCAAGGAAGCCGCTTTTGATGCTGCGGTTGCCGCTTTGAAAGAAATTATTTAACGAGGTGATATTATGCAATTAGGTGCTCAGTTTTATACCATTCGTGATTTTTGTAAGGACACCGATTCCCTTGCAGAATCACTCAAAAAGGTAGCCGATATCGGCTACAAAACCGTTCAACTTTCGGGAATTTGTGCGTATGATGCAGATTGGATGAAAGAAGAACTTCGCAAAAACGGTCTTACCTGCGTTCTCACACACACACCGCTTGATAAAATCAAGGGCGAAACCGAGCAGGTCATTTCCGACAACAAAACTTTAGGTCTTGATCTTGTTGGTATCGGTGGTTATTTCGGCTACAAGAACGGTGTTACCACCATTATAGATGAGTTTAAAGATGCCGTTGCAAAAATCAAAGCAAACGGAATGAGACTCACCTACCACAACCACGACCATGAGTTTGTTAAGGTCGACGGCAAGGTGATTTTGGAGCATGTTTCCGAATTTTTTGGTCCCGATGAAATGGCATTCACACTTGACACCTTTTGGGTACAGTCAGGCGGCGCCGACCCCGTAATGTGGCTTAACAAACTTAAAGGCAGAACACCTTGTATCCATTTGAAGGATATGATTTTCACCGCCGAAAAGCAGAGAAAGATGGCAGTTGTCGGTGAAGGAAATATGAACTTCGACGCTATTCTTAAAACCGCAGTTGATAACGGTGTTAAATATGCACTTGTTGAGCAGGATGAGTGCTACGGAGAAAATCCGTTTGATTGTCTTAAACGCAGTTACGACTATTTAAAGGCTCAGGGCCTTGAATAATTGGAGGTAATTAAAATGGCAGACAAAATTAAACTCGGTATTTTAGGTATAGGCAACATGGGTAGCGACCATGCAAAGAGCATTGCTATCAACAACACCAACGCAGAAATTGAACTCGTTGCAGTTGCCGACGTTAAGGAATCACGTCGTCAGTGGGCTAAGGAAACTCTTCCTGAATCGGTTAAAATTTTCGATTCTGCAGAGGCTATGCTTGACAGTGGTCTTATCGACTCTTGTCTTGTTGCTGTCCCCCACTACGACCATCCTAAATATGCTATAGAATGCTTCAAGCGCCATATCCATGTGCTTGTTGAAAAGCCCGCAGGTGTTTACACCAAGCAGGTTAAGGAAATGATTGAGGCTGCAAAGCAGACCGATACTACCTTTGCTATGATGTTCAACCAACGTACCAACTGTGTTTACAGAAAAATGCGCGAGATCATCAAAAGCGGTGAGTATGGCGAAATCAAGCGTACCAACTGGATTATTACCAACTGGTTCCGTTCACAGTTCTATTATGATTCAGGCGATTGGCGTGCAACCTGGTCGGGTGAAGGCGGCGGCGTTCTTCTTAATCAGTGCCCCCATCAGCTTGACCTCTGGCAGTGGATCTGCGGTATGCCCTCTAAGGTTCAGGCACACCTCCACTTCGGTAAGTGGCACGATATTGAGGTTGAAGACGACGTTACCGCATACGTTGAATACCCCAACGGTGCAACCGGTACCTTCATTACCACAACCGGTGACAACCCCGGTACCAACCGCTTTGAGGTAACCCTTGACCGTGCAAAGCTTGTTGTTGAAAATAATAAGCTTTATATGTGGGAATTGCCCATGAACACCTCTGAGTTCACCAAAACCGCTGATTCGCCCTTTGCAAGCATGAAGGCTGAATTTAAGGAAGTAGAGACCGACGGACTTAATCTCCAGCACAGAGCCGTACGCGATGCTTTTGCTGCTCATATTCTCCACGGCACTCCCCTTATTGCAGGCGGTGAAGAAGGCATCAACGGCCTTACCATCTCCAATGCTATGCATTTGTCTGCATGGACTGGTAAAATGGTTGACATTCCCTTTGATGATGAGTTATACTATAATGAGCTTATGAAGCGTGTTGCAACCTCAAGACGTAAGACCAACGTTGTTGAAGCTGTTGCTGATACTTCAAATTCTTACGCAGGCACAAAATAAGTTTATATAGTTTTCGTTTTACAAGGGGCGAAAAATCATGGATAAAATAAAGGTTGGGGTTATCGGCTTCGGTAACATGGGCAGTACTCACGCCAAACACATCTACAACGGCAACATCGAAGGCATGGAACTTGCCGCTGTTTGTGATACCGATAGCGAAAAACAGAAAAAAGCCGCTTCGGTGCTCCCCGGAATCAAACTTTATTCCGTGCACGAGCAACTTATGAAGGATGAGGAAATAGATGCGGTTATTATTGCGACTCCACACTATTTTCACTGCCCTATTGCCATTGCCGCTTTTAAAGCCGGCAAACACGTGCTCACCGAAAAGCCTGCAGGTGTTTATACCGAGCAGATTATAGAAATGAACAACGCCGCTAAAAAAAGCGGTAAAGTATTCTGTATTATGTTTAACCAACGCACCAATCAGCTTTTTGCCAAAGCCCGTGAAATGGTGCAAGGCGGAGAACTCGGTGAACTCAAACGGGTTGTATGGATTATTACCAACTGGTACCGCACCCAGCATTATTATGATTCGGGTGATTGGCGTGCCACCTGGAGTGGTGAAGGTGGCGGAGTACTTATAAACCAAGCCCCCCACAACCTTGACCTTTTGCAATGGATTTGCGGTATGCCTAAAAGGGTACGCGGTTTTTGTTCCGAGGCAAAGTACCACAACATCGAAGTTGAGGATGAGGCTAACATATATGCCGAATACGAAAACGGTGCAACTGCCTGTTTCCTTACCTCTACCGGCGAATTTCCCGGCACAAACCGACTTGAAATAAGCGGTGACCGTGGGAAAATCGTCATCGAAGGTGGACAATTGAAATACACCAAACTTCTTATCTCTGAACGAGAGTTTTGTTTTGAATGTGAAGATAACTTTGCTGTTATCCCTTCAGAAACCGTTGTGATCGAGCAAACCGAAAAAGAAAAAGCCCATTCGGGCATTTTACAAAACTTTGCCAACTGCATTTTGAAGGGAGAACCCCTTTTATCCCCTGGTTATGAAGGTATTAACGAAGTTACCATTCACAATGCTGCGTATCTTTCAAGTTGGACCGACAAGTGGGTGGAATTGCCTCTTGACCCTGCAGTTTATAAGGCTGAATTACTAAAAAAATGCGATGCATCTAACGGTGATTCTAAGACAAGCAAATCACACAATCACAATATGGAATACAGCGAACGTTGGAGCGTGCGCTGGTAACAAAATAACATAAAAACAACGCTTACATCTTTCCATGTAAGCGGGGGTTTTTGTATTGTAATTAATTTACTTAAAACTTTGGAGTATTGATTACTATATCAAAGGTAGTATAACCTGCATTATTGAGAGCAGTCCAATCAACCTCGCCGAAGTCATCTACAAAACCTGCAAGATTACTCATGGTAAGGTCGTATGTGTAGTAGGTTCCAAGCGGATTAATCATTATCTGCAATTGAACGTTATCGGCAGTATACTGCACGGTTTTACTACCCGAAGTGAGATTACCGTCTTTGTCAAACGTTGCAAGAACCACACCGTGAGAGTTGTAGACAGTAATACCCTCAAATGCAGCCTCACTACCCTTGTTAAGGTATTTACCAATGCTCTCGCCTGCCTGCTTACCCATGGAGTTGTAGGCATTCTGAGCATAGTGGATACGGTTAGACGGGTCGTCGGAGAGATAGGTAATCTTCTCAGCGTTGTTGTCCATAACAAAGAGTGTCGAGCAATCATTTGCCGCTCTGTAAAGAGCATGACGTGCAACGGTGGAAGAACGGCTGTGCTCAACCGTATCATATTCTTGGAGAGTCTTTCCGGACATACACTCGGGATGGTATGTGTAGTATGCACGAGGCATTACGATACCACCGAAATCAAGGTCCAAATCGGCGAGAATGTCATTATGTATACTCAAATATGCATCATAATAAGTCTGTTCATCTTTAACGGTTGCGTTGGGCGTCGCATATTTTTCTTCATGTTCGCCCTGGTTCCAGATATATCCCATATTAACTATGTTATAATCCTCTGAAAGTGCATTATAGGTCTTAAGGAAGTTCTTTACAGCGTTAGAGTAAAGACGTCCGTTACCCTTTTCGTCACAATCACAGACGTATTCGTGGCAGTTCTTAGTCCACTCGTGAACACCGGTAGCACCGTTAGCGCATTGAATAAATACTACCTTCGTTCCTGTGGCTTCGTGTACTGCCTTACCGAGTGCGGGAGAGTATCCACTGAACATTCTGCCGTTTTCAACATCGGTTAATTCATAAACGTCGTTTGAATCGTTAAGTTCGGTAATGTAAGAGCCTGTATATACAGTGTTGTCCAAAGGACGTGTTGGTGCTTCGGTGGGTGAGCCTTCATTCTTTTGATAATGGGCATATTCACTCGCATAACCTACGCTTGTGGTACTGTTGGACTGACCGATAATAAGGATGATTGTGATATCCTCTTTTGAGGTGTCTCTTGCAATGTCACGTCCTGATTTGATGTAATTACCGAGCGAGTTCTGAAGATTGATAACAAGTTCTGCTGACTGCGAAGTTGACGTGTACTCATCATAAGAAATAGTGGTACGTCCTGCGCTGGGCAATTCCTCATAACCTTCCCAACCTGCAAAATGACGTTGAAGTGTGATACAGTCAAGCATATCGACAGTACCATCACCGTTGATATCGGCTACCAAAGTATCAACATAACCGAATTCTCTGCTGTCTGCCATTGTTTTCAGGAAGGCGAGTTGGTCAGCAATTTCAACTTTATTACTGTTATCCATATCGCCGACGGTATAAAGTGCATCGCAATCGGCAAACACGTTAATTCCGTAAGTATCAATGTTATCCAAATCAATTTCGCCAAGAGCCGAACAACCTCTGAAGGTGGAGTTTTTAAGCTCGGTTATCTTGTTCGGGATATTTATTGTCACGAGTGACGAACAGTTTTCAAATGCTCTTTCTCCGATAGATACAAGAGTTGAAGGGAGAATAACCTCCTCCAAATTTGCCGCATAGTTAAAGGCGTAATCGGCAATTTGGGTTACGGTCGAGGGTACGGTAAAAGTTGTACCTTCTTTTGCAGGAGGATATGCGATAAGAACCGTCTTATCGGCATTATAGAGAACTCCGTCAACTACTGTATAGTTTTCGTTTCCGTCCGCAAGAATAATTTCTTTTAAGTTTTCACAACCTGCAAAAATCCTCTTGCCTATTGAAGTTACGGTCGAAGGTATTGATATAGTTTCGAGTGCGGTCATATTTTGGAAAGCATAGTCACCAATAGTGAGAAGACCCTCGGCAAAAGAAAGTTTTTTGGGTATTGCCCTTGTGTTTGCAGGTCTTGTATTACTCCAAAAGGGTAAAAATGGTTGAATTGTTCACACTTTTGTGATAAAATAGATAGAACATAAATAAAACAAGGAGGTTGGAAAATGCGTATACTTTGTGTTGGCGATGTTTGCGGAAGTATAGGTTGCGATTATTTAAAACGTGTATTACCAAAACTAAAGCGTGACGAAAAAATTGACTGTTGCATTGTAAACGGTGAAAACTCCGCCGACGGCAACGGTATTACGCCATTTTCTGCCGACTCTTTATATGCCGCAGGTGCAGATATTATAACCGGTGGAAACCATTCTTTAAGAAGGCGCGAAGTTTTTGAAGCTTTGGAAAGCGACCCATACCTGCTGAGACCTCACAACATGATAACTACAGGTCCCGGTAAAGGATACACAACCTTTGACTTAGGTTACACAAGACTTGCTGTAATAAATCTTGTAGGCAGAGTCTATTTACCTGAGGCAAACGACCCGTTTCTTGCTGCTGATGAACTTATTGAAGCAGCCGAGAATGACGGTATTAATATAATTTTAGTAGATTTTCACGCAGAAGCAACTTCCGAAAAAAAAGCATTAGCAATATATCTTGACGGCCGTGTTTCGGCTGTTTTCGGCACACACACCCACGTACAGACCGCCGATGAACAAATATTGCCTAACGGTTGCGGTTTTATTTCCGATATTGGCATGACCGGTCCTATTGATTCTGTGCTTGGTGTGAAAAAAGAACTGTCTTTAGCAAGGATTAAGGACGGAACACCTGTAAAATTCCTGCTTGCCGACGGTAAATGCCAACTTGACGGATGTGTTTTTGATATTGACGGCAAAACAGGTAAAACTACCGCCGTCAAACGTATCAAACTGTAATAGATAGGAGCAAAAAAATGAAAAGATTTATTTGTTTGCTTATGGCAATATATTTGGTTTTGCTCTGCTCTTGCCAATCAACCGGCAACTTATCTTCGGGTACTGTGGACTCCTCGACAAATTCAGACAACCGTACTCCCAAGCAATTCGGATTACTTTATTGCAACAGCGATTCTATCAACCCTTATCTTGCCGAAACTTCGGTCAACCGTCAGTTGTCCTTGTTAATTTTTGACCCACTTGTACGTCTTGATAATCAGTTTAAACCTGAATATGTTTTGGCAAAAAGCATCGAAAAAGACGAAAAAAAATGCACCGTCAAACTTGAAAATACCCGTTTTTCTGATGGTTCTGCCATAACCGCCGAAGACGTTGTTTACTCCTACAATCTCGCAAAAGAATCTGACACTGTTTATGCTTCTTCATTAAAGAGCATTGCTTCAATTACTGCAGAGTCGTCTGATACACTTATTGTAACCTTAAAAAAGAACGACCCTTATTTTAAGAACCTGCTCGACTTCCCTATTATAAAAAAAGGTTCAGACAAACTGACCGACGAAAATAAAATAGCATTGCCGCCCATAGGCACAGGCAGATATGTTCCCGATTTCGCGGCATTTAAACTCTACAGCAATCCATCACACGTGTTGGGAGCACCCGCCATAACCGAAATCAATCTTATTAATGCTCCCGATAACGATGTTGCAAAGTATAATCTTGAATCGGGAAATATCAGCATTTACAGTACCGACCTCTCTGATGGAGTTATTCCGCCCATGTCGGGTAACTTGAGTACCATATCGCTTAACCGACTGGTTTACTTGGGTCTTAATTTCAACAAAGGTCTTTTTAAAAGTGAAGAGTTCCGATATGCCCTTTCGGCAAGTATCGACCGCAAAACACTTTGCGATTACTCTTACTATACCTATTCCACACCTGCAACAGGCATTTTCAATCCTGTTTGGGAGGACGCCAAAGGCGTTCAAAACATTTCTCCGACAGCCAACACGCAAATAATGGTTGCTTATTTAGAAAGTATCGGTTATAATAGTAAAGATGAAGAGGGATACTTTGTCAACTCCAAGGGCAAAAGAATAGAACTTAGCCTTGTATATTACGAAGGTAATTCCCGTCGCGCCGAGGCTGCAAGACAAGTGGCAACGCAGTTGCGCAATGTCGGAATCTCGATAGTTGAAAAGGCTATGGATTGGAAGAATTATAAATCTTCTTTGGAACACGGTTGGTTCGACCTTTATATTGCCGAAGTTAGATTGCTCGGTAATATGGATATAACCGAACTTGTCACCCCAGGCGGTAGTCTGGCTTACGGTATTCCGGTAGAAGTCCCCGACAGTGAAACCGAAACTGAGGAAAACAATGAGCCTTCTAAAGAACAGCAACCCGAAGAAGAAGCAAACTCTTTCAACACTGCCAAGGCAGTCAAAGGCTTTTATGACGGAAAGTATTCGCTGACCGATGTCATCAACGCATTCAATGCCGAAATGCCGCTTATCCCACTTTGCTATACTTTAGGTGTCACCGTTAGTGACACATCTTTCACCATTGATAATGTATCGTCAAGTTTTGACGCATACTTCGGAATATCAAACATAAGGTAGTTTTGAAACCAAATAAATCGGAGGTAAAATTAATGATCGCTTACGAAACAAAAACAGGAACAGTTACCGTATCGAATGAATACTTTGCAAAACTTATCGGTAATGCCGCTTCATCATGTTTCGGAGTTGCCGGCATGGCTCCTCATGGAAAGCAGAAATTCAAAAATCTGTTCTCCAAAAAAGATTACACCGACAAAGGCATCCGTATTTCGGGTGATTTTGATATGATAAATGTTGATCTTCATATTATCGTTGCATACGGCATGAATATCAACGCCATTGCAAAGAGTATTACTCACAAAGTTAAATATGTCGTAAAAGAAGCCACCGGAATCACCGTTGGCAATGTTACCGTTCGTATCGACGGTATTAAAGAATAAGTTTATATAAGCATTTTCATTTTGCTTATCCGCAACGGTCCTACCGTTGCAGTTAGGAGTGTTAGTTTTGATAAACGGAAATATTTTGCGCGATGCTTTGCTTTCGGGTGCAAACAATATTATTAACTGCAAGCAGGCAGTTGACGAACTCAACGTGTTCCCTGTACCAGACGGTGACACCGGCACAAATATGTCTATGACCATAAGCAACGCCGCACGCGAACTTGCTTTGCTTGACGGTGAAACCGCTGGCAAGGTTGCCGAGGTTAACGCTTCTGCCCTTTTAAGAGGTGCCAGAGGTAACTCAGGTGTTATTTTGTCGCTGCTTTTCAGAGGCTTTGCAAAAGGTCTTAAAGGCAAAGAGGTTATGGATTCCGAAGCGCTTCGCGATGCCATGAAGTTGGGTGTCGATGCAGCATACAACGCTGTTATGAAGCCCACCGAAGGTACCATTCTTACCGTTGCAAGGGTTGCATCGGAATATGCCGAGGCGGCTACCAAAGCAGGTAAAGACGTTGTTGAAGTATTTGAGGCTTTGCTCGAAGGTGCCAACAAAGCACTTGCAGAAACACCCGAGATACTTACTGTTCTAAAAAAAGCCGGCGTTGTTGACGCAGGCGGTAAAGGATTTGTTGTAATTCTCGAAGGTATGCTTTCGGTATTTAAAAACGGTGTAATGGTTGAGGCAAACGAGCCGAGTGCTACAAGTTCTCCTGCTGCAACACAGCGTAATGCCGCTGCCGAGTCGGAAGCCGAAATCACCTTCACCTATTGTACTGAATTTATTGTCAAACGTAATCCTGATATTGATACCGACCCTAAATCATTGCGTGCTTATCTTGAGACCATTGGTGACTGTGTCGTTGTTGTTGATGACGAGGAAATCATTAAAGTTCACGTTCACACCGACCATCCCGGTAACGCATTTGAAAAAGGTCTTACATTTGGTCAACTTATCAACATGAAGGTTGAAAATATGCGTGACCAGCACGAAAGAGCCAAGCACGATTCTAAGGGCGACGCTCCTAAAACTGCCGCACCTGCAACCGAAAAGGCAGATTTAACACCTGTAGAGATTGAAAAAGAAGTTGGCTTTGTGGCAGTTGCCGCAGGCGCAGGTATTCATGAGTTATTTACAGACCTTGGCGTTGACAAAATTGTCAGCGGAGGTCAAACCATGAACCCCAGCACCGATGATATTCTCCATGCTATTGAGCAGACCCCTGCTTCAACTGTTTTTGTTTTGCCTAACAATAAGAACATCATCATGGCTGCCGAGCAGGCAATACCGCTTAGCACCCGCAAGGTTATAGTTCTTCCTACCCGTACTATTCCGCAGGGTATTTCGGCAATGCTCAGTTTCGACCCCGATTCGGATGATGATACCAACACCATCGCCATGCAAAAGGGTTATGAAAACGTGCAGACCGGTCAGGTTACTTTTGCCGCACGTGATTCGGACTATGACGGCAACAAGATTAAAAAGGGCGACCTTTTGGCTCTTGCCAACGGCAAAGTTTCGTTCACCGAGACCGACCTTGAAAAGTGCGTCTTAAAACTTATCAAAAATCTCGGCAACCGCGACACTTCGTTCATCACCCTCATTTTCGGTGAAGACGTTAGCGAAAGCGATGCTGAAAAAATCAGTTCTGCAGTTTCTGATAAACTAGGTTCTGACGTTGAAGTCACTTTGATTAACGGCGGTCAGCCCGTATACTACTTCATTATTTCGGTTGAGTGATATGAAATCGGAAGATAACATCAGATTTTTAAAAGGTGTCGGCGAAAAGCGCGCCGAGTTGTTTAAGCAGCTCGGCGTTACTGACGTCGGCACTCTTTTGCGTTTATACCCGCGTGATTACCGCGACCGTTCAAAACCTTTAATGCTTCACGAGGCTTATTTTGACCGTCCGTGTTGCATAAAAGCCACTGTTCAAAGCGAGGTCGAAGAGGTTTGTGTTCGCAAAGGCATGGCGCTCTACCGTTTTAGCATCACCGACGGTGTTGAAGGTTGCACGGTTACGCTTTTTAATCAAAAATACCTTGCTTCTAAAATAGAAATGGGCAAAACATATCTGTTTTACGGCAAAGTGGAGCGAAATTTTTTCAAGTGCGAAATGTCGGCACCTGACATTTACGACCAAAACGAGACCAACATAATGCCCATATATCCTGCCACCGCAGGGCTTACCTCGGCGGTTATTTTAAAGGCAGTCGGCACGGCTTTGGAACAGGTAACACTTTCAGACCCGTTGCCCGACGATGTTCGACAAAAATATGCGCTTTGCGACCTTAACACAGCACTTAAAAACATACATTTTCCAAAGAGTATGCGCGATATTGAGACTGCGCGCAAGCGTCTTGTGTTTGAGGAATTGTTTTTTCTGCAAACCGGTATACTCTTTCAAAAAAGCGGCAGAAAAAAACAGACCGACGTAATAATAAACGGTACTGCCTGCCGTGAATTTGCTTCGCTACTCCCCTTTTCGCTTACCGATGCGCAGAAAAATGCCATAAACGATTGCGTGAAAGATATGCGGTCTGGCAAACCTATGAGCCGACTTGTTCAGGGCGACGTCGGTTCGGGCAAAACAATGGTTGCCGCAGCACTCAGTTTCACCGCTGCAAAAGAAGGCTATCAATCGGTCATAATGGCTCCGACGGAAGTGCTGGCAAACCAGCATTACTACAACATAAACCGCATTTTTGAACCGCAAGGTATAAAAGTTGCCGCACTCACAGGTTCGGTTACAAAATCCAAAAAGTCAAAGATAAAAGAGGCATTAAATAACGGCGAAATCGACGTGCTTATAGGTACTCATGCTGTTTTGGAGGATGACGTTACTTTCAACCGTTTGGGACTGGTTGTTACCGACGAGCAACACCGTTTTGGTGTTGAACAACGCACAACACTTTCAAGCAAAGGCAACCACCCACACATGCTTGTTATGTCGGCAACACCTATTCCTCGCACCATGTCGCTGATTTTTTACGGTGACCTTGACATAAGCATTATAGACACCCTACCGTCGGGCAGAAAGCCTATTGAAACCTTTCTCATAACCCCCGACAAGCGTCGACGCGCCTATAATTACTTCAAGGAACATCTTGACAAAGGCAGACAAGGGTACATCATCTGCCCGATGGTTGAGGAAAGCGAAAACATCGACCTTGCCTCGGCAATTGAATACTATGAAAAACTGAAAAACGAGGAATTTTCGTCATATAAAGTAGGTCTTTTGCACGGAAAAATGAAGCCCAAAGAAAAAACAGCCGTTATGTCCGCCTTTAAAGAGGGCGAGATTCAGTTGCTGGTATCCACAACGGTGGTTGAAGTCGGTGTCGACGTGCCGAATGCCGTTATCATGATGATTGAAAATGCCGAACGCTTTGGACTTTCACAGTTGCACCAGTTAAGAGGCAGAATCGGTCGAGGCGAGCATAAATCAACATGCATTTTCCTGTCATCCTACACCGGTGGCGAAACAGGTCAACGCTTAAAGTTTATGTGCAGCACAACTGACGGTTTTAAGATTGCCGACGAAGATTTAAGGGTTAGAGGACCCGGTGATTTTATTGGTAAACGGCAACATGGACTTCCCAATCTTAAAATTGCCGATTTATCTGAGGATATGGAGCTTTTCCGTGCCGCAGGACTTGCAGCAAAAGAAATTTATAATAGTGACCCTAACCTTTTTAATCCCAAAAACACCTGCTTAAAGCAAGAAATACACAAACTTTTTAAAGCAGTTAAAACATTTGGATATAATTAAAAAAATCCCGTCGATTACTCGACGGGATTTTAAAGTTTTATAGATTACATAAGTGAGAGGTAGAGAGCCTTGATTTCTTCTACACTTGTGTCTCTGGGGTTACCGGGACGGCAAGCATCGGCAAAAGCGCTTTCACTAAGGAAGTCAATGTCCTCTGCCTTAACAATCTCTTTAAGGTCGGCAGGAATACCAACATCGAGGCTCAACTGCTTAACAGCGTCGATAGCAGCCTTTCTGGCATCCTCAAGAGTCATAGCGTCAACATTTTCTACGCCCATAGCCTTTGCGATGTCACGGTACTTCTCGCCGGTCGCAGGAGCGTTATACTCCATGACTGTAGGAAGAATAATAGCGTTTGCAACACCGTGAGGAGTATCATAAAGAGCTCCCAAAGGATGAGCCATAGAATGAACAATACCAAGACCAACGTTACTAAAGCCCATACCAGCGATGTACTGACCGAGTGCCATACCCTCTCTGCCTTCTGCAGTGTTAGCAACTGCACCGCGGAGAGACTTAGCAATAATCTCGATAGCCTTGATGTGGAACATATCACTCATTTCCCAAGCGCCCTTGGTTATATATCCCTCGATAGCGTGGGTAAGAGCACCCATACCGGTAGCGGCAGTAAGACCCTTAGGCATGGTAGACATCATATCAGGGTCAACAACAGCAACAACAGGGATATCGTGAACGTCAACGCAAACCATCTTGCGGTTCTTTTCGACGTCGGTGATAACATAGTTGATGGTAACCTCAGCAGCAGTACCTGCGGTGGTAGGAACTGCAATGATAGGAACGCAAGGATTCTTAGTAGGAGCAACACCCTCTAAAGAACGAACATCTGCAAACTCGGGGTTGGTGATAATAATACCGATAGCCTTTGCGGTATCCATAGAAGAACCGCCACCGATAGCAATGATACAATCAGCACCGCTTGCCTTAAATGCGGCTACACCTGTCTGAACATTTTCGATGGTGGGGTTAGCCTTGATGTTGCTGTAAATCTCATAAGGAAAAGCTGCCTTATCAAGAACGTCGGTAACCTTTTTGGTTACACCGAACTTGAGAAGATCGGGGTCGGAACAAACGAAAGCCTTTTTGAAGCCTCTGTTTTTGACCTCATCGGCGATAGCGTTAATAGCGCCTGCACCGTGGTAACTTGTTTCATTAAGTACAAATCTGTTTGCCATATTTGTCTTCCTTTCTATTTTGCCGTTAGGCTTATTTATTATTTTACCGCTTTCGCGGAAGTTAACCTTTAATTTTCATACCCGTTGGTTTCGCATTTTTTGAAAAAACTAAGCACCGTTTTTTCATAAGTCCTGGGCGCTGTAACGTAACTCATACCATGACCCGCCTCGGGAACTATCAGCAGTTCTTTAGGTGCAGTACAAGCCATATAGTTACGAAAAGTCATTTCAGGTGGTACAAAATTGTCAGCCGAGCCATGGATAAACAATACAGGACGGTCGTTGGTTTTGAGTGCCTCTTCCGTGGAATATTCTTCACCGTCAAACTTTGCCTCTCGCTTACAAATAGCATTGGCAATAGGATAGGTTATTTTTGAATTAAGGTGCAAGTTATTATCCAGTACATGTTGCCAGATATCGTGAGGCGACGTAAATCCACAATCGGCAATAATCCCTTTAACGTTTGTGGGCAGTTGGAAACCCGAAGTCATAAGCACTGTGGTAGCCCCCATTGAAACACCGCACAAATATATGGGTATATCGTTACCGTAACGTTCTGCCGCATATTGTACCCATTTTAAACAATCATGTCTCTCAAGCACACCAAAGCCAATATGGTCGCCGCCGCTACCGTTTTGACCACGTTGGTCGGGATATATGACTGTGCAACCATTAGAATGATAAAACTCGGCAGTAGAACCATAGTCTATCTTCCAACTCGAACGCCAACCATGCATAGCAACAATAACCCTCTTGGGGGTTTCAGCATGGTAAATGCGACCAGTAAGCGGTATACCGTCATGCCCTTGGATGTCTACCTGCTCGGTAGGAAGAAGTTCGGCTGTTTTGCTCGCCTTTATAACCGTTTGGGCATTTGGGTCACTTATAAGTCCGCCGGTCAATTTATCCTGAACCTTTTCAGGAAAATCCGCAATTTTTCTTCTGACTGCTACCGAAACCAAAAGCCGGCTTGCAACATAAGTTGCTACACTCGCCGCAAGAACAGTAGCTCCTCCTAAAATCAACGCCGTTTTTACGCTCTTTTTCAAAGATATTCCTCCACATAAAAATGCATGATTCTAATTGATTATAACGAATACTAAGTTAATATTCAACAATTGTTTTGTTAATTATTTTACAAAATTTACAGCTTTATGTAAATTTTGTATAACCACCTTGTCAAAACTCTCTGCATGCTCGCCGTCAAGCGTCCAATCAAGTTTACCGTTCGACTCCACTGTAATAGTTGACGCCTTATAGAATTCGATACCGCCGTTTTCAAACTTAGAAGTGGTAAGCGCTGTTATTATTTTATTGAGTTCGGCAACTGTCTTAGGTTTCTTGATAAGACCAACTTCAAACTCACCGTCACTCATATCGACAAGGTTTTCGTCTAGTTTTACTATACCTGCAAGCGAAGTGGAGTTCGCCACGGCACCGAACATATAATCATCCTCTATTACATGCTCTCCCATGGTAATTTTGACATGATGGCTTTTTATGTTGCCAATTTCTTTAACACCGCCCAAGATATACGCCATATGACCGAAGATATTCTTCATATCTTGTGTAACACTGTACGATGCGGCGGTAAAAATGCCAAAAGCCGCAACATAGGTGAAGTACTGCTTACCGTCGAAAAACCCGACATCAATAGGAATTGGCGTGCCTTTTGAGATAACTTCAGCCGATTTTTTGGGTACTGAAGGCAACTTCATGCTGGTTGCAAAATCATTGGTACTGCCGGCAGGAATGTATCCTAACGGCAAAGTGCTTCCCGACTGCATAAGACCGTTTATGGTCTCGTTTAAAGTTCCGTCTCCACCAAAGCAGATTACTTTTTTATACCCTTTTTTCTCAGCAGTCGCTGCTCTTTTCACGGCATCTCCGCGGTTTTGAGTAACAAACACCGTGACCAACATGCCACTTTTCTGCAAAGCGGTTACAACATCAAGTAACGCTGTTTTGGCCTTCATTTTACCCGCTACGGGATTAACGATAAGCAAAACCTTATCCATATAAACTACTCCTTGTTACAACTGTTAATTTTACAATAATATGCAGAAATAATTTGTTTTACTATAATACTTGCCAAAATACCAAATAATATTCCCAAAACAGCACCGCACAGCACGTCGGTCGGATAATGAACATAAAGGTAAAGTCGCGAAAAAGCCACCAAAACAGCAAGCACCAAAGCGGGTATACCAATGCGTTTATTGGCAATGAAAAGCACGGTCGCCGCTTCAAAGCATGCAAGTGTGTGACCCGATGGAAATGATTTATCACTCAAACTGTCTACCAACAATTCGATATTCACACCCGGCATATCATAAGGACGCACTCTGGCCACAAGCGGTTTGAGTGTAAGGTTGCCAACTACAAATCCCAACGCCAAAGCAATGCCCATCATAGCACCAACCTTGCGAGTTTTCTTGAAAACCAACAAAACAGCAGCGGTTACTATCCAAAACACACCGCCTTCACCTAAAAGGGTAACTATCGGCATCAGAAAATCAAGAAAACCGCATTTTATATTATCCTGAATGAAATTAAGTATTTTAAGTTCAAATTCGTTCATTTAGTCACCCGTTTGTAGCAGCATTATACAAAAGATATCTGCCGCCAACCTTACGCATACAAAGTATAAGGTCGACCTTATTTATTTCGGTGGTTTTTTTAAGATAAAGTTCCTGCGTCAATTTCACTCGGCAGGTGAAAACATCGTCTGAGTAACGGTGAAACTGCGATGCTTCGGTATCTTTAATTTTATGACCGTCATGCGGCCAAAACCATGTATCTACCGTTTTAAGTTTCTTATAAAATGCCGAACTTTTATCAATATACTGATAAAGTTGCGAATTTGGGGCATCTTTGCTCATGACCGCTGTGTAAATTGATGCAATATTTATCACTGTCTGTGAAAACTCTTGTTGCAGGCTTTCATCATTAGCAAAATCGGCACTCAGCACCTTAGTTTCACCGTCTTCGGTCAGCGGTACTTCTTTGCCAGTTGCATCAGTCACCTTTATTTCGGGCTCTGCACAAAAGCCTGTAATTGTATATTCATTCAAATACAAGCCTTCCTCGCCTTTTGGTAAATATTCGTTCGTGCGGTGTGGTATTTTCGACTTTGTTCTGTACTCATCGTTGACCTGTTTCGAATTAACGGTCAAAGCATACCCTTCGGGCACAATTACGGTTTTACATATATTATTAGGAACAAAAAGTTCCACGTCGGACAGAGAATACCCATAAAAACCGTAGTCCTGCGCTTGTCCGTCTTTAGCAAGTGTAAAATATGCAACCCTTACTCCATCGGCAGTTACTGCGTATTTTTGACTAACACCGTCTTTAGACACCGAGAAATACTGAAGTTCCTTGTCCCTTAACTGTTCGTTTAGAGCATGTGACAATGTCTGCTCAGATTCAAACCCGTTGCCAAAGGAACAAAAGCCCATAAGTTGCTTAGTATCACCCTCGACAAAATAGTTATTAAAAACCTCTTGAGCAGTATATTTCGGTCTTGTGCTTTCATACGCATCAAGTACCGACCAAAGAACGCACGAAGCGACCACGAGAAGCGCCAAAAAACCAACGGTTATAACAATGTATATCCTTGCAAACCAAGACATGTTTTTTCTCATCTCGTTCACCTTTTTACACAAAAATATGTAGGTATTTTTCTGGGCGGAACAAGTGCTTTATACTTGTTTGTCATGCCCTGAATCTGATATTTATCAAGATTCTCCTTGTCAACCTCGTACTTGTCAAAATAATCTTCATAATACATCATGGCTGAAGAACCGCCGTCAAGCATACCTGCGTCAACTGCGCCGTAAGACACCATGATATCGATAATCTCATTATAAGTGGCACCGATACTGTTGGCGCTTCGTCCATCGGTAACAACAAGTATAAACGTACCGTCTTCGCGTTGACCTATCGCCGTACGCTGTGCGGCACCGGTATTACTTTCCTTGTAATATATATGAACCCCGCTGTTGTCCGATTTTATCAGCGTATTCCCGCGTTGGAACGAAACCCCATCGCGGATACCAATCTTTTCAGCCTCGCTTTTGCTTAAACCTTCACGAACTACCAGTCGGTTGTTTTTATCTATTCCTATAAAGGTTCGCTTGGCACCGTCATTCCACACACATTCGCCGTTTGAATAGGTAAGTCCTATAGGTCTTGCGCCGCGTCCGTTTCCACCGGGGTCATCAAACTCGCCGCCGTTTATCATAGCGATGCAATCTTCCTTTTTTGCCATGTCAAAAAGTATTTTTCCTTCGGTTGCGGTGGCGTAATTGTCCGAAGATGTGCCTACATACACCCTCTGAGGGTCGGCAACAAGCAATATATATGCCTTAAAATTTGTATAGTTGCGGGTTATGTATTTCATACCGTCTATCGATTGCTCGACCTCGGTATTATCTCCGCCTTCGATATCGGTAAATCCATCGGGAGATATTATAAGTTCACTCTCATCATGGCTCGAATTAACAACCGCCTCTACCTCTTCATCACTCAAAAACAAACCGGGAACCCATTTGGTAGCACTTGCCTGCATTGCTGAAAGTACCAGCATATCACGCACAGTCGTACTAGGACCATATGCCACAACACCTACAAGCACAAACACCGACAGTACGAGGAACAATACAAATGACACAACCGATATTGCTATACGAGCCAGAATTTTTCCTAGGGTAAGTTTCGGCTTTATATTTTCAGTGCCATTTTTGACCTTTTTCTTGTGCGGAGCAAATACCCAGTTTTGCTGTATTCGAAAACTGACAAAAAACAGTATCGCATCTATCAGCACTTTTATGACCGTTACGGCAAATTCACTCTCGATTTTTGCAAGCACTGTGATTAATTTAACAGCATTGCCCGAAATAAGCACCATGGGTATTGCCAAAGCGATGTATCTTATGATTGTGCCCGCCATTCCTGATTTGCTTTTGAAAACAGTTTTTCGGTTTATGGTAAAATTAACTGTAGCCGAGCACAGCCTTGCCAGGACGGTGGAAATTACTATTCCGCCGTTAAATAAAAACTTAAGTAAACAGTAGAACAATACTATCTCGACAACGGTGCTGATAAGCGAACTTACCACAAAAGACAGTATAAAACGATAGACCCTAAGCGAATCCCGTATAGGTCTGAAATGAGAGCCTTTATTATCATCAATATACACTGTACTGATTTTTACTTCGCTGAAAGGTATCGACTGCTTTTTAAACTCAATCAACATATTGGTCTCATATTCGTAGCGGTCGCCCCCAACCTCAATAAGCGCAGGCAGATACTCACAAGGTATGGCTCTCAACCCGGTTTGCGTGTCACTTAATTTAACGCCACATATAAAACGCATTATATTTCTTGTAAGCGTATTGCCAAAACGACTTTTTTTAGGCACGTTGGAAGAAGAAAAATCACGGCAACCAAGCACAACTTTACTGCTGTCAAGCATTTTTTCCACACAAGCAGCAACATCAACTGTTAGGTGCTGACCATCGGCATCTACCGTAACAACACCCTCCCTTTGAGTGCGGTATTTAAGAACGTACTTAAATGCCGTTTTAAGTGCGGCACCTTTACCCTTATTTCTTCTGTGGCGTATCAACGTACACGATTCATGCAGAGCCAAATCAGGAAAATTGCCAACATACTGTTGGTCACTTCCGTCATCCACAATTACTATGTCGTCAAAACCGGCTTTTTCGAGCGCCGATACCGTATTATTCAGTTTTTCATCGGGATTAAGCGAAGGAATAATTACAGTCACATTATATTTTCCCACCAAAAGCGCCGCCTTTCGACATAATTTTACCCTTATATTTTACCACCTATATAAGCACATTACAAGCAACAAATTTGTTACATATAAGCCATTTTTTTGAAGTTGTTTTTTAATATTTTGGTATATCAATTAACTGATTTTTGCAAAACACAGGAATAGTTGTGACATTTTCCCATTTAATTATGTCACCTTTTCTTCGAACTGTTATCATTAAACTAACGATAATAGACGCTGCTTATTAAGACAACAAACTAACCGTAAGCACACCTGTTTACACCCTAATTTGTGTTATTTTGGTAATGGAATAATCATAAATATAAGATAATCGGAAGAATTTCAAAAATTTTTCCGATTATTTTAATATAATGATTGACAAATATGTCACAAAATTATATAATAAACCTTGCATTAAAGCGGAATTTTTGTTAAATGTTTAACAATTACCGCAAATATTTATTTTCTGAAAGGAAATGATTTTATGTACGACCGTATTTACAATTTCTCTGCCGGCCCCTCTATGTTGCCTGTTGCCGTTCTCGAAAAATCAAGAGACGAACTTATGAACTATCAGGGCTCGGGCATGAGCGTTATGGAAATGAGCCACCGTTCCAAAGTTTATGATGTTATCATCAAAGAGGCTGAGGCTCTTCTTCGTGAGGTTATGAACATTCCCGACAATTACAAGGTTCTTTTCTTACAGGGCGGTGCTTCAATGCAGTTCGCTTCTGTTCCTATGAACCTTCTCAAAACCGGTGTTGCCGATTACATCGTAACCGGACAGTTCTCGGGCAAGGCTTACAAAGAGGCTCAGAAATACAGCGACAAGATTAACCTTGCTGCTACTACTAAGGAAGAAAACTTTACACGTATTCCCCGTCAGGAAGAGCTTAAACTCACTCCTAATGCTGATTACGTTCACATCTGCTTTAACAACACCATTTTCGGTACCAAGTGGGACTACATACCCGACACCGGTGATGTTCCTCTCGTAGCTGATATGAGTTCTTGTATTTTAAGTGAGCCGGTTGACGTTTCTAAGTTTGGTCTTATTTATGCCGGTGCTCAGAAAAACGTTGCTCCTGCAGGTCTTACTATTGTAATCGTTCGTGAGGACCTTATGCGCGACGAGTTGCCTGACTATGTTCCCACTGTTGCAAGTTACAAGGTAATGGCTGAGAACGAGTCTATGTACAACACTCCTCCCTGCTGGCCTATCTACATCTGCAAGCTCGTACTTGAGTGGATTAAGGAAATCGGCGGTCTTACCGCTATGAAGGCTATGAACGAGAAGAAGGCAAAACTTCTTTATGATTGCCTTGACAACAGCAAACTTTTCAAAAACCCTGTTGTTCCCAATTGCCGTTCTATGATGAATGCTACCTTCCGTGCAGAGGACGACGAGATTAACGCTAAGTTTGTTAAAGAGGCCACCGCAAACGGTATGTCTAACCTTAAAGGCCATCGTTCGGTTGGCGGTATGCGTGCTTCTATTTACAACGCAATGCCTTACGAAGGCGTTGAGAAACTTGTTGAGTTCATCAAGAAGTTTGAAGCAGAAAACGCTTAATAAAAGTTCAAGACCCTTTGGTTTAATCACCAAAGGGTCTTTTTTTAATTTTTTGCTGCTTAGTTTTAGTTATACTTTAAATAATCCGGGTCAATAACTTCCAACTCGGCAACCGAATCAATCTCAACAATCTGGTCAGCACCGACGGGGTGAACATAAAGTTCAATATTTTTCAGTTCGCGGTCGACAATCTCATCCCAATAAAGTTGCTCGTGTCCCTCATGGTTGTAAGCCTCTAAAATGCAATCGGCAATGTGCCTGGCATCCTCTTTAACAAGGTACGAAACACCAACCATATTGTATGCGTCATCACCGTATTTACCTATTCTCGTAGCTCTTCCGTCTTTATCGATATCAACCACCCAGTCGTCCGAGTGACCCTTTACCATCTTGGCATAGTAGCAACTTTTGTTGAGTTCGGCGGTAAAAATCGAAGGGTCGGACACGTAAAGGTCGGCTTCGCAGACAAAGCAGTTAGTATCGCCCATGTATTTAGCGGCTGCATGAATTGACGAGATATTATTTTTAAAGGTATACTCTTTATTCTCAACAAGCGTTATGTTGCTATGTTTCTTGGTCAAGAACTCAAATTGTTCTTTAAGGTAACCGACAACAACATATATATGGTCAACACCGCGCAGTTGCAAACCGTCGATAATGGTATCTATCATTGATTTCCCATGTACTTTTACAAGCGGTTTGGGTACTTTTTCAGTAAGCGGAGCCATTCTGGTTCCAAGACCTGCGGCTATAAGTATTGCTATTTCCTTAGACATTATTTCGCCTTCTTTTTTTCTTTTTCGACAGTTATTTGATTATACTTAAATTTTCACATAAAGTCAACTGTAATTATTGTAACGAGTTAAAATCAAAATAAAGCCCTTTGAATCTGCCGTAAAAATTTTTTTCGCCGTCCATATCTACCACAAGTGCTTTTTGTTTACTATAAAGCAAAGCAACCTTATGATTTCCCGATTTATAGGCAGTTTTAACCTTTTTATAGAGTGGGTCGCTAATTTTAAGCGATTTTGGTATGTGTTCGGCACAGCCACTCAACAGCATGTCTTCGACAATTTTATCCCGCAGTTTTTTGGGGTCGCATTGTTCTTTAAAATAGTGAAAAAGATGCTCGGAATACAATTTAAGGCTCATCCGTTCGCCATTTACGGTATTGCCAAATCCACAAAACAGGTCAAACGGATTTAATTTTACATCGTCAATAAGATAATCCAATGTGCATAAATACCTGCCACTGTTATAAAGTCGGTCAACGGCATCTTCTGTCTTTTTTAGCAGGACTATTTCATCAGCCGACAACCACGGTGTTGACAAAACCTCATAAGGTGGCTCTTGTGAAAAATCGCAAGGGTATTTTTCTTTATTTTCGCGCATATCGGCACCGTGCAAAAGTTTTAAAAATCCAAGTTGCAACATGTGTGCCTTTAGACCGTAACCAATATTGAAACTTTGCTTAAAACTCTCAAAATTTTCGCCCGTAAGACCTGCAATAAGGTCTATATGGATATGCATATTCCCCATTTTAAGCAATTGTTCGATGTTGGAAATAAGTTTTTTTGTATCGGTCTTGCGGTTGATTAATTTAAGTGTCTGCTCATTAAACGACTGCATACCGATTTCAAGTTGCACTGAGCCTTTTGGCATCTGCGACAGTATTGCAAGAGTACTCGGCTTTAAAATATCACCGGCTATTTCAAAGTGGAAACATACATCTTGCGGAATAGTTTTCCCGATATTTTGCCTTATAAACTCTAAAATTTCGTCTGCCCTTTTATACTCGGCATTGAATGTGCGGTCAACAAATTTTATGGTTTTAGTTCCGCTATTAGCAAGTTTAATAAGGTCGGTTTTAACCTGTTCAATATCAAAAAACCTTAAGTCAGAACATCTTCCCGACAGACAAAAAGCACAACGGTAAGGGCAACCCCTACTGCTTTCAAAATATGATATCCTACCTCCGAGTGCCTGGAAAAAATCGTCGGTATAGGGTGAAGGCGGTGTGCCGTCATACACCTCTTCGGGCACTGTGATTATTGAGTTCTTATTGCGGAAACTAAGTCCCGGCACAAAGTTTAGGTTACCATTTTCGGCTAACGTATCAAGCAAGAGCGGAAAACTTTCTTCACCCTCACCCGACAGCACAAAGTCAACAAAATCATACTTTTCCAAAATATCTTTTGGTCTGAAAGCCACTTCGGGTCCACCCAAGACAACGGTGCAACCAAGTGTTGTTTTTACAAGACGGCAGACCTCAAGCGTTTTGGTTATGTTCCAGATATAACACGAAAAGGACACCGTTTGGGGTCCTTTTTCGATAATTTTTTCTGCAATTTCTTTTAAATCGGCATTTATGGTGCTTTCAAACACCTCTGCCGATAAAACCTTTTTCCCAAACTTCTTTACACCTGCCGCAAGGCACCAAGGTGCTAGCGACGCATGAACGTATTTGGAGTTAAGGCAACAAATCAGCGTTTTCAAAAGTTTTCCTCCGACACTTGCTTTTTACGGTCAATTTTTGCGAACCATTTGAAGGTCATAGGCCATACGGCACCGGCAAACCCCGCTATGAGGAAGTAACGTATACCGTCGGCGACTGCCAATCCTCCACAAAGGTCGTAAAGTGGTTGTTTTAAGAGTGCTTTAATGCCCAAAACAGGCAACAGACCCACTGCAAGTTTTAAAACCTGAACCCAGAATGAACCCTTTGTATCAAAGTGGGTGTAACCCTCGTCGACCTCGTAAGCCAACCAAATACCCAAGATACAACCGAGTATCTTATAACCGTTTTTTAAACCGCTTTCAAAATTTTCAAGGTCGATATCTGCAGGAAAACTGTACAGTTCAACAAACAATAAATATGCTGCCGCTATAGCGGTCATAATGCCAATAAAAACCCTCATGTTCTTCTTTTTACTCATTGCCCAGCCAAGCACAGGATAAAGCAAAAACACTAAAACGGTTGCCACGAGGAGTGAAACAAGAACATCGGCAGGCGTATGCACACCTAAGTACATTCTTGAAATAGGCACCAAAACACAAAGAATTATGCAAACAACCTTGAGCCATTTTTCGCTTCTTGCTCTTGCAACGGCACCAAAATTACCAACAGCCGTTTGGGTATGTCCGCTTGGGAAAGAATAACCCGTTGCCTCTGCCCTTGCCGACTCTACAATGGTAAATGTTTCGTCTTTTACCCACGGGCGCGGAATTCTGAACCATAGTTTTAAGAACTGATTGACTACCGTTCCTAAAAAGCCTATGAACAAAATATAATAACCCTGTTTTTTGTTAATACACCAAAAGAACAGAAGTCCCAGTAAAATAAACAGTGTTTCTTCACCAAACTTGGTGACAAGTGAAAAGAACGTATCCAGAAATGGGTTGCGTATACTTTCAAAAAAACGTAAAATTGACATATGTTTCCTCCAAATCACTTTTCTCTAACCATAACCGATATTCCGTCGGGTATGGCTACTATCTTTACATCCTGTTTACCTAGAATTTCACGAGCCTTGGCAAGTGCTTCATCGACCGAGTGTGCAGGTATCATATGCATTGCTTTTACCGTTTCATCGTCTACTCCCGACACATAAATAACATTAGCGCGTTGCAATATGCGAAGCAGTATCTGTGACATCCACTGGTCTGGCTCGGTTTGGTTTCTTCCTCGGTTTAAAAACAGCCTATTGGTTTTGTTAATATCCGGCTCATCAGCAAGATGGTGATAAAGGTCCTTTCCTCCAACACCGTCAGACGACTCGGAAAGCATAATAATTACACCGTCTTGTTTTACGGTGGCTTCGGCAGCCGTCATACCCTTGATAGACTGATAAATATTCTGGTCAAGTGGATATCCACCGTTGGTGGTTATGGCAACATCGCAATCAACCGTATCGACAGCACAAAGGTTTTTAAGAAAATCTGTGCCTTTATTGTGCGCCTCCACCAAATCACCCGCAGATGCAAAAATGACATTTTTATCAGCATCGAGCACAACGTTTACTATAAACTGTAATTTTGCTTTTTTTGCAGCCCAAAGCATATCTTCGTGAATGGGATTACCCTCTAAAATGCCCGTTCTTGAGCATTTATGGGCAATAAACTCGGAACAATGATTGGCAAGAACGGTAGTTCTACCCGCAATACCAGGCAAGACCGATTTTCTTCCACCCGAAAAACCCGCAAACAAATGCGGTTCAATAAATCCTTCGGCCACAAGCAGGTCGGCTTCGTATGCCAATTTATTAATTTCACATCTGCCACCTGACGGTAAAACACCGATATCGGTAAGCATTTCCCTTTCGTCACAGTCGTGAATATATATTTTTTCGTTTTCGACAATCTCGTCGCCAAACTTTGCTTTTAATTCGTCAACCGTTGTTCCACGGTGACAACCCGTTGCAATAAGAATAGTAATATCAACATCTTTATTGTATCTTCTTATTTCCTGGAGCATAAACGGCATAATCACCTTGCTCGGCACAGGTCTTGTGTGGTCGCTTGCAATAATAACAACCTTGTTCTTTCCGCGTGCGAGTTCGCAAAGGCGGTCGCTTCCCACAGGATTTTCAATCGCTTCTTTTACAAGTTCAATCGGCGTTTTTCTTGCCTTATATTCGGTAATCTTCGACTCAAGAACGCCGACAAGTTCGTCGCCAAAACTAACATTCAAATGTGTTTTTCCGTAAGGAAACTTAACCTCTGTCATCTCCTATTACTCCTTTTTAGTTTTTAAAACCGACATAATAAGCGGTATAATAATCAGTTGAAGAATGATGCCAAGCAAAGCATCGACAAACCCACCTGTTATAAACATAGCAAACGAAAAACCGCCTTTTGCCGACAGCAAAACGCTTTTGGCAATACCCCAGACTATTCGTCCCAAAACCATTGCCGAAATAAGACTTATATAAACACCCAAAATACCTTTATTCTGCATTTTTTTGTATACCATGCCGATAACCAAACCATAGGTTGCAAGTTCCAAAGCCATCCAGACAGCGTTTGGGTATAAAGGCGGCATGGAAAATAAAGCCGAACGAAGAAAAGGAAGTGCAAGACCTATTGTACCGCCAAAAAGAGGTCCGCACAACAGTCCGCAAAGCATAACAGGTAGGTGCATTGGCAAAAGCGTATCGCCAATTTCTTTAATTTGCGCGGTGAACAACGGCAAAATCATTCCCAATGCCAAAAACATAGCCGAAAGGCATATTTTTACTGTTGGTTTGGCTTGCATGTGGTTTTACCCCTTCCCCGTTTCGGACTTTTGCAACAATTTGTTTACGTAACAATTATACGGCAGTGTTTAACATAATGCAATAAAAAAATAAGAGACTCGACAACCGATTAAACGATCTGGAGCGCTCAAGCCATATGAGGGATACGCTCTATCAAACGACGTCTATAATAACAGTATCCCCAATTCTGCGGAGAACGTCAACAGCAAGTCGACCGCTATG
Source organism: Acutalibacteraceae bacterium (assembly GCA_045592985.1). Taxonomy (GTDB): domain Bacteria; phylum Bacillota; class Clostridia; order Oscillospirales; family Acutalibacteraceae; genus UMGS172. The sequence continues at coordinate 105,591 of JAZNVU010000026.1, forward strand.
CCGTATTGTATTGGACTTACCGATACTGAAGATTAATTGCTTTTGCAAACGAACACGCGGCAAAGAATAAGCAATCGGCAGCAGAACAAAAAAGCGGCTAAAATCGTGTCCTAGCAATGCTAAGGTACAGCAAGAAAGTCAATATATCGATAAAAAAGTCCATTTACTTTATAAGAAAAATGAAATATAATAAGGACAATAACATGAAGTGGGTGTAGTATTATGAAGGAAAAAGTAATACAGTCAATTGAAAAGAATAAAATAATTGCGATTTTAAGGGGTATTCCAAAAGACAAACTGCTCGATACTGCTGAGGCTTTATATGATGGCGGTGTGCGTCTACTGGAAGTGACTTTTTCAGCCGATAAAAAAGTAAGCGATGAAGAGACTGCCGAGTGTATAAAAATGCTTGCCGAAAAATTTGAAAACCGAATGTTTATTGGCTCAGGTACGGTATTGACCGCCAAACAGGTGCAACTCACCAAACAAGCCGGCGGTGCTTTTATTATCTCCCCCAATGTTGACGGTGAGGTAATTGACGAAACAGTTAAAAACGGCCTTGTTTCTATTCCGGGTGCACTTACGCCGACCGAAATCTGCGATGCCCACAAGCACGGTGCCGATTTTGTAAAACTGTTTCCTATTACAGGTCTTGGTTCAGCTTATGTCAAGGCGGTCAAGGCACCTCTTTGCCACATAAAGTTACTCGCTGTTGGCGGTGTCACCCCCGACAATATGCAGGAGTTTTTTAATGCCGGTGTCTGCGGTTTTGGAATAGGTTCCAATATAACCGATAAAAAATGCATTGAAACCGGTGATTGGGAATCTGTTAAGAATAAAGCTAAGGCTTTTGTGGAGGCACTTTGACATGGCTTGTTACATATGTATTGACGGCGGCACAACTAACACAAGGTTGTCTTTAGTTATAGACAGCAAAGTGGTCGACACCGTCAAGTATTCTATCGGCGCAGGTGCGTCGATAGATAATAAAGATATTCTTAAAAACACAGTCAAAAACGGCATAGAGCAATTGCTTGCAAACAACAAAATAGAAAAAAGAATGTGAAAAGAATACTGGCTTCCGGCATGATAACCAGCGAGTTTGGACTTTTGGAACTTCCTCACACAACCGTCCCGGTAGGTATAAAAGAACTCAACGCATGTATGCAAGAGTCGGCTATTCCCGAAATAACTGATATACCGTTTGTGTTTATGCGAGGTGTTAAGACCGAGTGCAAAACCCTTGCCACTGCCGATATTATGCGTGGTGAAGAGACCGAGGTTTTTGGTATTATGGACAGCGACGGTGTTTATGTTTTGCCGGGCTCTCATTCCAAGGTAATTACGGTTGAAAACGGCAAAATCACCGACTTTTGCACCCTGTTTACCGGCGAAATGGTAGCTGCATTATCTGGGCATACCCTTCTTAAAAGTTCTGTAGAATTGAAGGATAACGAGATAAATAAAGAATATCTCTTAACGGGTTATGAGTATTGCTCTGAGCGTGGCATAAACGAAGCGTTATTTAAAACGCGCGTACTAAAAAACACCTTTAAAAAAGAAAAATCCCAGGTTTACAGTTTCTTTTTAGGAGTTATCCTCTGCGGAGAAATAAAACACATCTTAAAAAAATCTCCTGCACGGGTTACAATTGCAGGCAACAAGGCGCTAAAGGTGCCTACAGCCATGTTGCTGAAGTCACTTTGTTCGGCAGAAATAATAACGGTATCTGAAGAAGATGTTGCTTGTTCTACTGCTATGGGTATGATAAAAATATTTGAATATAAATAAACCACCGAGGTCATATTTCCAGTAATCCATATGCTTTTTTAAAAACTTTGGTAACGCTTTCAAAAGCATCAATATATTGTTTTAAGTAAAAACCTCGTTTTTTCGCTAAAGGTAAATAAATTTCAAAAAAGTGTTGACAATAGTGAGGAATTGTGTTAATATTTTAGGGCGTTGTAGGAACCGCAGTGTTCTGACCGCATAAACGGAGAGGTATCGAAGTGGTCATAACGAGGCGGTCTTGAAAACCGTTTGGGGGCAACCCCACAAGGGTTCGAATCCCTTCCTCTCCGCCATTAGTTATTTACAGCAAGGCTGTTTATAAGATAAAAAATAAGGCAACTTGGAGTAGTACTCAAGTTGGTGAAGAGGCGCCCCTGCTAAGGGCGTAGGTCGGGTAACCGGCGCAAGAGTTCAAATCTCTTCTACTCCGCCAAAATAGCGGCTAAACACCGCGTTAGCCGCAA
>JAZNVU010000027.1:0-24011 GCA_045592985.1 Acutalibacteraceae bacterium
GTAAAGGCAACACCGGTACCGCAATCGTCACCCATGTTACCGAAAGCCATCATCTGTACGTTAACAGCGGTACCCCATGAATAAGGAATATCGTTGTCACGACGGTAAACGTTTGCTCTGGGGTTGTCCCATGAACGGAAAACAGCCTCAACAGCGCCCATCAACTGCTCCTTAGGATCAGAGGGGAAATCTTTACCGATTTTTGATTTGTACTCAGCCTTAAACTGGTTAGCAAGTTCTTTAAGGTCATCAGCTGTAAGCTCAACGTCCTGAGTTACGCCTTTTTCCTCTTTCATCTTATCGATAAGTTCTTCGAAGTATTTCTTACCGACTTCCATAACAACGTCAGAATACATCTGAATGAAACGGCGGTAGCAGTCGTATGCCCAACGAGCATTACCGGACTGAGCAGCCATGGTTTCAACAACCTCTTCGTTAAGACCGAGGTTAAGAATGGTATCCATCATACCGGGCATGGAAGCACGTGCACCCGAACGAACGGAAACGAGAAGAGGATTGGTCTTGTCGCCGAACTTTTTGCCGGTGATGCCTTCCATCTTGTCGATGTACTCCATAATTTCTGCTTTGATGTCATCGTTGATCTTTCTGCCGTCCTCATAGTACTGGGTACAAGCTTCGGTAGAAACGGTGAAACCCTGGGGAACAGGAAGACCGATTTTGGTCATTTCTGCAAGGTTAGCACCCTTACCGCCGAGAAGTTCACGCATACTTGCGTCGCCTTCAGAGAACAGGTAAACAAACTTGTGACTCATTGTTGAATCATCCTCCTAAAAAATATTAAACATCTTTAGTTGGTGCAAAACAGCACCTTTGCACCCGGTTTTGGGCGCAGTACTCCAAATGAGTTTGAAGTATCCGTTTGATTATAACATTGTTTTTTAAAAAAATAAAGAGGAAATTTGCAACTTTTTGAATTTTTTTAAAATTTGTTGATTTTGCATTATATTCCCATAATTGTTTACAAAAATATGTATTTTTATTCAAAAAAATACCGCCGCGGTTCAAAACCTGCGGCGGTACAGTTGAAATTATTCAGTTGTATTGGTGCTTTTTATTGCTATTGTCATCTGAACCGGAAGTAAAAGACCGTTTATAGTTGCCGAATACTTCATAGCGTCGGTCACGATGTCAATAACCGAGTATGTGTCGAGTATACTCTGTGTTACTGATAAGAACTTGTCAAACACTTCGTAGCAAGCAAGCCCTGAAAGACTTTTGGGGACACAAATACAAAACTTGAGTCTTACCCTGGAAGAATTGCTTTCCTCCTCGGCACTTGTATCAAGGCTTTGTCCCGGTACAACTACCCTATCGGCTCCAACCGACACAACAGGTGTCCTTAAAGGCAGGTCCTGCCTTTGTGACGGGAACTCGGGAATATATTTCACTCCTTCGGAAAATCGAGAAGCGTTATATATACCGCAAAGGTCTGAGATAACTTTTTCAACCGAGATCATATTCGTCCTCCTTAATGTTTGGTGTCAATACAGCCCAAATATAGACTATCTCACCGCCAATAGTTATTCTGTCTGCCCTCGAAACGCAGTAAGAACGGTCATTTGTTTTAACAAACGTCTGCCTTTCGCGACCCGTAAAATCTGCCTCCGCCGGACCTAAATACAAAAAACACTCGGTGTCTTTTAGTCCTAAACTTCCCCATTTCATGTCGAGGTAGAGTTTGTTTTTGTATCTCATAGGCTGTATCACAGCTTTTATCGTCTTTTCGGCAGAACCTATTTTAACCGTCGCGTTCTCCCCTATTTTATCAAATAAAAAAGCAACACTTGACTTAATATCCAAATCGTCACCCCTTAATACTCGTAAAAGCAAACCGACGACTTTTAAGACAGTCGCCCAATGCGTTTATGGCATCGGTGTACAACTTTTCGGCGAGTTCTACCGATTTGGACGAATTAGAAGTTACGGTTATATCTCCTGCCTTGAAATCGACCGTTTCGGCACCCGATTTGAGCGCTCGACGGTAGTTTGCCATAGCGGCTGCGGCATAACATATCTCGTAGTCTCTATCGGCCGTTACCTTCTGTTTATCCAACCATTTTTCTATTAAACCCGCCGATGTTCGGCAAAAAACTCTACCTTGCTCGGCATCGGGTTCAGGACATAAAGTGGCATAGATGTTTACAACTTTATCAATGCTGATGCTGTAATCCATAGTATTAATCCTTAAATGCTAAGCACAGCCGATGCATCATTGAAAATTTTTGCAAAACCTGCGGTGGTGGTAATAACGGCTCTTTCAAGCTGACGGTCGATAAGTTTGTCATAATCAACCGCAACATCGGAAGCAACTACCATTTCGAGAGCGCAGTTTCCGTCAAGACCGATAATCTTACCGTCTTCGACAGCAGAAGAACGGAGAAGTTTTGCGCCCAAAGGATTGCCGGGGTTACCGGTACCCTGGAAGTTAATGCCGGAAAGAGGATTCTTAAACTCATCGAGACTCATAACCTTAAGCATGGTTGCAGGAGACATGACAAGACGGTTAAGCTGATAAGGGTCAAGTTGGTTGTAAAGTGCCAAAAGGTCGGAATAAGAAAGAGTTCCGGAAGTGGCACAGTTGATTGTAGCAGCAGCATTTTCATTACCGTCACCGTTAACAAGAACATTAACAGCATCGGCAAACTGCTGACGTGCAATATGAGCACCAATCTGCTTCAAAGTAACCGAGAAGAGGTCAATTTTCTGATATTTAAGAGCCTCATAAGATGCAACGAGCATGCGGCCGCGTTTGGTAAGTTTTACAAGGTTGTCGCGGGTTTTAACCTCGGTTTCGGGGATAGCCTCACCCTCAGCAACGTCTTTGAGTTCCTTATCTGCGTCGGTAGGAACTGATGCAATGGTGCGGTAATCAAGGCTGTTAATCTTGGTGGTGGTAGCCACAAGAGAAGGAAGCATATTAGCCTCTTCCATACCCTGCTTTACAGCACGTGAAATATACTCAGGGAAAAGTGCAGCAGAATGACTTGCTGAGAAAAACTTGGAAATGGTATCAGAACCTGCTCCCGAAACCTTAATATCGAATCTCTTGAGCTGACGACCGAAAGCATCAAGTCCTTCGTACTCGGTACCAATATAGTTTGCAGAGGGGTCGAGTTCCTCCAAAACCTCAGAAAAGCTCTTATTAGGGTGAGCATACATGCTCTTTTCAAGTGTAATGTTATCAAAACTCATATTTTTAGTTCCTTTCTATATTTTGAAATTATTATTTTGATTGTTTGATTTGTTAGTTGTAGGTCGTTTTATCAACTGAAAACTAACCTCATCATCTTTGCGGTCAAGTTGACTTTTTAATTTAAAAAGTTCAACAGGGTCAAGTCTTTCCACAGCAGCCGAAATGAACTCGGCAGCCTTCGCATCAGCGTCAGGAAGTAAATTTTTAACTATCTCTGCACGCTGCTTTTTGAGGTATTCACCTGCATCTTCGGCAATTTTAGAAAGACTTTTCAATGCGTTTGAAAGTTCGGTTGCTTCGTCTTCGGTTAATACCACTCTTCCTTTTTCAAGGTGTTTTGTAAGGTTTAATAAGTGAATTGCACCAACACTTTCAAAACTTTTTACCACACCTGCACCCGGTTGTGCAGGAACAGCAACAAATGACCATTCGTAGGCATCTTTGGGGTCGGACAATTCAAAGAAACAAAGTTTACGTACACCGTTTGCATCTTTATAATGTCTACCCTTGACATGTGTACAAAATCCTGCGGGTTTACCACAAACAGAACAGGTGGAAGTAGCCATACTGCAACCGACACTGACTTCTTTTTTTATGCCCGCGTCAATCTGCAGTATAAGTTCGGATGCTTTGTCGGATTTAGGCATATAAGCCCTTGCAAACAAACGGCAATAAGGCTCGCCGAGGCTGTTTTTTCTACCACCAACCCTCTCAGCCTTGCAAGAAAATATTCTTGCACATTGGTTTTCGGATTTGTGCGAGTGGTCAAAAATACCCGTAACACCTTTAAACAGTTCAGCCATTGAATGTAATGCTTTTTCGGTAAAACGTTCGAAGTCACGGTCAACCTCGTTGTCACACAAAACCACCGAAAACGCATATACCTCATCAGCCGTAAAGTTCCTTCTGGTATAGGTATTTATTTCTTTGAGTTCCTGTTCATTGGGAGTTTCAAAACTACCGATTATCATGTTTTTATCCATTATTTTTCACCTCCTGATTGTTCTTCCTTCTGCTTAGCTTCGGCACGGTAGAGACGCGCTTTGGCAAGTTCTACTTCATCCTGCAAGGTTATATCGCGCCAATTGATTTTGAATTGGCAACCGTACCCCTCACTTACAAGCCAAGCACGGCAAATCTTATCGATAACAGGTTCCAATACGGCACGGTAATACTCAAGTTCGCTAGTAAGTACATCAGCCTGCTGTTGTGACATTCTTTCGGTACTTGACCACGAAAGGCCAAGCAAAAACGGTGGAACGCCTGTTTTGGCAACAATTTGCTCTAACATCTGCCTTACGGGCACCTGACAATCGAGCGTTTGGTTATCGGCACCAATAACCTTGATGTCAACGTCACCAACGGCTACAAAATCCCTGACACCTTCCTTATCGCTCATGGCAGCCGACCACTCACGCGCAATTTCGGCGGCACGGTCGGAACCAAAAGCCGAATCCATACCGTCCGACGGTTTGTAGGTTACGGCATAACGCAGATTACCAATGCGTTCAAAGTTAGTACCGATGCTTTCAAAGATTTTTAATAACACCGACGTAACAAAAGGAAGTCCATCAAGTAACGAACGTCCTTCAGGACAGTTGGCAGTAGCATTTACGGTTGAAATCAGCAGCCTTTCGGGGTGCTTTATAGGTATCGAACCGCCGACATCACGCACCGAAACAGAAAACGAAAACGGATTGGATTCATTTTTAATTTCAAGTGAACCAAGCGGTGCATTATAAAGTCCCATAAGCCTACCACTTTTGTCACCGACCACCATTTCGCCAACGGCTATACCATACATAAGCAGGCTGTCGAGATAACTTGTCACAAAGTTTTCCACGCCCTTAGAACCCAAACCTGTCGGGATGTTTTTTAGAAACTCTTTGAGTTCCTTTTCGGCTGTTTTGTCGTCACATTCAACCGTAAAACCGCTTGCAAGACGGATTATCTTGCTTATGGCGGCATCAACCACCGGCACCGATTCACGTATGGCATCGTACACGGCAAATTCAGGTTTAAGCAACGGGCGGCGTTCCAAAACCGAATATGGATGGTATGATGCTCGGGCAGTTTCAACGCTAAGGCTCATTCTGTCCTTTTTAAAAGTTTCTTTTTTGTTTGCCATTTTTCTCCTTTCCGAGACAAACTACGGTCTGTCTCTCTTAGCAGCAATTGCGACGCCGTTTGACTGCCTACCGTACAACACAGTCGATACAAAGTATCTGATGTCGTCCATGGCATGGTCATTTTCTTTTCTAGGGCAATCCTTTATGGAGCCCTCGTCCCAACAGTACAACGAAAATTCTCGGATACTGTCGGCACATCCTCGGCAAATTTTTATTTTGCCGCTTTTAAGACAGTCAGACACCCTGCGTATTCCGTCCAAAACATCGTTTTTGGCAGGGATTACTTTAAACTCCCCATGCCTTCTTATAGTGGTGATGAATGACGCCGCAGAGGGGTCACAAATGACTGCCGATACTTTTTTGCCGTCTGCCAGTTTTTTTAGTTCAAGATAATATTCCTCGTCGGTCTTTTGCGCGCCCTCACGTTTGGAAGAATAGTAGTACTCCGAAATTCTGTACCATACACCGCCGCTATTCCCCCAAAGACCGAATGAAGTCGGATTTACCGTGCCGTAATCGCAAGAGATGTAGTATCTCTCGCACAGTGATGGACTTTCTGCCATGCACGCTTCCGAGAACATTGGGTACACAAGACCGTCAGCCGCAACCCATCTGCCCTTTACAAACCTTTCATAAAACGCACCCGAATATAAATTTTCATATCGGGCAAGCATTTCTTTTGAAAGTGAAGGATTTTCCTGCATGGTAAAATGGAGATAAAGCGCGTTTTTTTGCTTGCACTTTTTTATCCATTCGGTATAAAACCAATGCTGAGGATTTGAAGGGTTGCAATTAAACCAAAATTTTGAGCCTTCAACCGAGCAACGCGCCAATGCCTGTTCAACAAAAGAACGTGGCATCAAAGCCACTTCATCCAACATAACTCCTGCCAAAGTCATACCTTGAATGAGTGCTTGAGAGCCTTCGTCCTTACCGCCGAAAATAAAGAAGGCGTTTTCTCTGCCATGAAATTCGACCGTCAGTTTGCCCGATGAAACTTGGTAACTGCATTTAAAACCAAGTTGTTTTAGCACCGGCAGATAGGGCGTCAGGAGATTGCGTCTGACTGCAGATGCAGTGCGGCCGCAAATAGCAAAAGACGAGTCTCGGAAACTGCTCTGAGCCCATGTGACAAACGAAATAAACATACACAGAGATTTACCGCTTCTAACTGCACCGTCGCATATAACGGCATCCTTGTTACGGTAGGGACTCATAGGTCCCCACCAACACAGCGTCGCAAGCTGTTTTTTTGAAAAAGGTTTAAAATTCATCGTCATCACTCCGCATGGCTTCACCGATAACTTCAGAGCCCTTGACAATAGCCTCTATAAACGGTGCACTGTTATCCCCTGCACCGTCACCGATGTTTGCCAAAGCTTCCAAAGCCTTGATTCGGTCATAAAATTTCAACTCCATACCTCCGCCCTTGGGGAGTTTAATTTCCGATACCGAAAACAAATCAAGCTTATCAAGGTCGTGCATATCCCCTCCCGAAAAAGCCAATTTTACGGCATCGGCAACCGAACCAAAGGCTATACGCCTTAATCCGTCAGCCGCATCTAAATATCGTTCCTGCCCGCCCAGAAGAGAAGAAATTTCGTTCTTTACTTCTTTTTTTTCGAGCAGTCTTATTCCTGCAAGTTCAGGGAAAACATATCCTGCTTTTGATGCGGCTTCTCGCGAGTTTTTGCAAGAAATAAAGTACCTGCAAAACTCCTTTTCCTTTTTTGTTAATGACATGAATTTCAAAACCCCTTTCATATAACCCTCTAAAAATAGCAAAGGTTGTACAAATTAAAGCAACTTTTGTACAACCTTTTTGAAATTTTTTTATTTTGGCAAATATTTGCCTTTCTTTTCATATAAATAACATAAAGATAAAAGAACGGACCCTGAGGTTCGAAAAGAAAGGTAAGATAAATATGATGAACTGTTTTTTGCCCGAAGGAGGAGCGCTAGCCACAATACACAACCGACGAATACTCTCGTCAGTTGCCTCCATTGAGGAAGCCGCGGCAAGAGGAGAAATTATTGAAGGCTCGGCTGTAACCTGCGATGCAGGTCACAACCTTTTAGTTAATTTAGGATGCATGAAAGGAATAATACCAAGATGTGAAGGCGCTTTGGGAATTGCCGACGGCACAGTAAGGGATATTGCACTTATTTCGCGTGTAGGCAAACCGGTAGCCTTTGTTATAGAAGGCTTTACAACCGACCGCGCCGGCAATAAAATGGCACTTTTATCACGCAAGAAAGCACAGGAAATATGCAAAGAACGGTACATATCTTCGTTAAAACCCGGAGATGTAATTCCTGCAACTGTAACCCATTTAGAAAGTTTCGGGGCTTTTTGCGATATTGGTTGCGGATGCATTGCTCTGTTACCCATTGACGCAATATCGGTTTCACGCATTTCACACCCCAAAGACCGACTTTCCTGCTCCGAGCAGATAAAAGCCGTTGTAAAAAGTATTGATTGCGGCAAAATCACCCTTTCAATGAAAGAACTTCTCGGCACTTGGGAAGAAAATGCCGCAGAATTTTCACAAGGTGAAACTGTTTCGGGGGTAATACGTTCGGTAGAGACATACGGTATATTTGTTGAACTTGCACCCAACCTTGCAGGTCTTGCCGAAAGCAAGCCCTCTGCCAATGTCGGCGAATTTGCCAGCGTTTATATAAAAAGCATCTTACCTGATAAAATGAAAGTAAAATTAATCATTATAGATTCCTTTCCCGCAGACAACACACGACTTCCACTTAAGTATTTCACAAACAGTCAACACATTGAAAACTGGCGTTATTCACCGGTTGGTTGCAGAAAAAACATTGAATCGGTTTTTAACTAAAATAAAAGCGTTGGGGAGTTACACTCTCCAACGCTTTTAAAATGCATGTGATTATAAAAAACCAAATGCAAACTTATAACCTCTGGTATTATTCTCCTTGACTTTTTTGGAACAAACTCGGTTCCTCCGACGGTTCGACGTAATATTTATCACCGCCCGAAGGGTCATTTTCAGGACGCATGCTCATATAAAGTGCTGAACTCACCAAAGCAGTAAGCGGTATGGTAAGTAGAATACCAACACTTCCGACAAGTGCATTAATAATTTCAACAACTATTTTTTCTCTGCCGAAAAGTGTAGTTAAAGACGAACTGTATGCGACGGAAATAACGGTCGCTGAAAGTTCACATCCAATATACGCCAGTACAAGCGTGTTAGCCATAGTACCCATAATATCCCGTCCTATGGTAACACCCGATTTGAACAATCCTTTAAAAGTAGGTTTTTCGACTTGGTCGTAAAGTTCTTTAAGCGATGATGATATCGACATCGAAACGTCCATAACTGCGCCAACCGCGCCTAGTATAACCCCGCCGAACACGAGCGCGTTGAGGTCGATATCAAAGTTCATGGTAATATACATTGTTTCTTCGGTCGTGAAACCTGTCAGTTTTGCCGCTTTTGACACAAGAACAGTCAACAGCCCTGAAACAATAACACCACTAGAACAACCTATTATTGCCGACAGCGTCTTTCGGTTATATCCGTTAGTTATAAGCAGTGTCATGACTGTAATATAAATGCAGGTCAGTATCGACCAGAAGTAAATGTTGCGTTCGGACATAACCGCAGGCAAGAACACCGCAAAAACAGCAACGCAGGTATAGCCCAAAGAAATAAGTGTATTAACACCCTTAAATCGACCAAAAAGAAGCACTAATAAGACAAAAGCAACACCTAAAACCCAAAGAGGTGCACTTCGGTCAAAGTCGTACATGGACCAATCGCAGATAATTCCTTCTGCTTCGAGTACAAACACCTTGTCTCCTGCCTTAACCTTATCAAGTTTCCTCGTATCAGTAGCCCATATGGTTTCTTCAACAGTCACGGTCTCACCTTTATGCTCGCCGCTTATAATTTCGCAGTTGAAAATCACAATGATATTCTGACCGATGGTTTGACCGTCGATGGTATCATCCTCGACATGCTCTTTTACAACCTCGGTAACCACGCCCTTGCAAGCACCGTCATCATAGCCGCCCAAAAACATAGTTGATTTATCATAAGTGATGCTGTTTCCGATTATAAGCAAAACCGCAGAAATAACGACTGTTATAATATAAAGACTTAAATCATGTTTATTCTTTACGTATATTTTCAACGGATACCTCTCCTAATCAAGTGTTATACAACTGTATTTTACCACCTAACTCTTCGGCGGTCAACAAGTATGACACCAAAAAATGTTTGCATTTTTAAAATAATGTGGTAAAATAACCTTGCGAGTGGATCAGACGGCTGCGGGAGGTCTTTTTATAAAAGACCCCTGAGGAAAGTCCGGGCTTCATAGGGCAGGATAACGGCTAACAGCCGCCGAGGGTGACCTTAGGGAAAGTGCAACAGAGATATACCGCCGCAAAGCTTGGAATTCTTCCTTGATTATGCATTGCATAGCCTTTGCGGTAAGGGTGGAAAGGCGAGGTAAGAGCTCACCGGCTGACGGGGAACCGTGCAGCCCTGTAAACCCTATCCGAAGCAACATCAACTACGGCTATACGTGCCCTACGTGCCGTGAAAGATGGCGTGAGCGTTGCGGTAACGCAACGCCAAGAAAGATAGTCGTCCAAGACAGAACCCGGCTTACAGATTCAGTCGCAAACCAACACGCTTGAGTAGAAACTCATGCGTTTTTTATGTATTCCTTATTCTTCTTTCTGAGCGTTGTTTGCAGGGGGAATCTGCTGGCGCAAAGCGGCGCGGGTCTTTTTAATTTCGCCTAAGTTTGCGGTGAGTTGCTCATCGGCTCTTGCCATCAAATCGTCAACAAAATCCTGTGCGGCGCGACGCATTTCGCGGCTCTTCTTCTGTGCTGCGGCAAGCACTTCGCCTGCCTTGGCACGAGCAAGTTTGGTAATTTCTTCCTGAGCCACCAAAGCGGCTGCCCTTTCTTCTGCGGAACGGACAATGCCGTCTGCCTCGCGTTTGGCATTGTTGATAATATCGGCGCGGTCAGCAACGATACCCTTTGCCTGCTTGATTTCGGTAGGCATAGTCATGCGCATGTCATCGACTATTGCGCGTACCTTTTCGACATCTACGACTACGCGTTTGCCGGGCATTTTAAAGCCTCCGTCAAGCACTTCGTCAAGCTGTTCAATAAGATCGTCCATATTCATAGATCATACTTCCTTTCGCTTTCAAGTCTTTTGACAATGCTGTCATGTATGACATCGGGAACAAAGTCCCGTATATCCCCACCCATTCGGGCAATCTCCTTTACCATGCTGGAACTTAAATACATATTCTCAGCACTTGTGGTAAGGAAGACCGTTTCAAAATTCGGATTAAGTTTTTTGTTAGTAAGTGCCATCTGGAACTCATACTCAAAATCCGACATAGCGCGAAGACCTTTGACAACGGCACCGGCACCGCGCATTGCGGCATAATCGGCAAGCAAACCGTCATACTGGTCGACCGATACATTCTGGAGGTCGGTTGTGGCTTCGGCAATCATCTGCATTCGCTCTTCGGCGGTAAAACTCGGATGCTTGGCAGCGTTGGTCATAACAACCACTATAACATTATCAAACATCGCAGCAGCACGGCGGATGATATCAAGATGTCCCACCGTAACGGGGTCAAAACTACCGGGACAAATAGCCGTCATATTATGCATCTGCTTCATCCTTTCGCATCTTTTTATAAATAGTAACGTTCACAAGTTTGCCGTATTTATACTGACGGTAAACCGTAAACTCACCTGCTTTTTCGGGCACCTCTACATCTGTAGCATGCTCGCAAATTATAATACCGTGGTCGCTCATTTTACCCGAAACCTTTAAAACAGCATCAGCAACTATTCCTTTTCCGTACGGTGGGTCGATAAACGCAATATCAAAAGTTTCTTTGGTAAACTGCAAGAACTGCGAATAATCACCTTTACTGATAACCGCCTGTTTTTCGAAACCGACTTTTTTAACGTTGCGTTTAATAACTTCAATAGCAGAGGCGTTAACATCGGTAAAAACAGCCTTTTCTGCACCGCGGCTCAAAGCCTCGATTCCAAGTTGACCCGAACCTGCAAACAGGTCCAGCACCCTTCTTCCTTCGATATCAAATTGAATAGCGCTAAATATTGCTTCTTTAACCTTTTCCGTAGTTGGCCTTACGTCTGACCCTTCCAAGGTTTCTAATTTCATGCCTCTGGCACTTCCGGTTATTACTCTCATTTAACAATCCTTTACAAAGTAGCAAAACCACTACCTATATACCTATATTATCACACTAAACCCTACATTTTGTCAATACTAATTTGGTTTTTAGTGCTATTTTTTGCAAATTTTAGGTCAAATTTGCAGTTCTTGTTCTAAAATCACGCTAACTCCAAGGTCTTTTGCCTTCTGCAACTTGCTTCCTGCGTTTTCACCACACAGCACAAAGTCGGTTTTTTTAGATACCGAACCCGTAACCTTAGCGCCCAAAGTTTGCAGTTTTTCGGTCAGTTCGTCACGGGTATATTTTTCGAACGTACCCGTTATAACTACCGTTTTACCAAAAAACATACCGTTTTCATCGGCAACCGTTTCGGCTTCTTTTACGAGTTCAAGATGTGCCAAAACGCTGTTCCACTCGGCTAAATTATCAGCATTTTTAAACCAACGGATTATCTCTTCGCTCATAATTTCGCCAAAGCCTTCGATAGAAGTAAAATCAAAATCATTGTTTATGGCTTCCAGCAGTTTGTCGGCACTGCCTCCAAACTGTTTTGAAATATCGGCAGCAGCAGATTTGCCCACAAGCGGAATATTCATTGCAACGAGAAGATTTGACAGTTTACATTTTTTAGAGTTTTCAATCGCGTCAATAAGATTATTGAAGGATTTATCTCCAAAACCGTCCATCGCGGTTATCTCCAAACCGTAATTTTGGAGCGAATAGATATCGGCTATTGTTTTAAGCCAGCCCTTAGCAATAAACTTTTCCAAGGTTGCCTCTGAAAGACCGTCAATATTCATTGCCTGCTTTGAGACAAAATGCGTAAACTTCTTTATCTGTTTACCCGCACAGTTTTGGTTGACGCAGTACAAAACTTTGATATTTCTGCCATCAGCCTCGGTGGTTTTAACAACTGTTGTTTCGTTACATATCGGGCAATTTTTAGGGCAGTCAGCGGTGTAGTCTCCCCTATTCTCTTCATCGGCACTCAAGTTCTTCTCAACATGCGGAATTATCATATTCCGCTTGGAGACGAGTATTCTGTCACCCGGTAATAGTTTAAGATTTTCAATAAATGTCACGTTGTGAAGTGATGCACGTTCAACGTTAGTATTATCAATTTCAACAGTTTTAAAGTTGGCAATGGGTGTCAACTGACCTGTTCTCGATATGTTCCATTCGATGTTATAAAGTTCGGTCTCAAAACTGGGGTCGCCGAATTTAAAGGCAATACCGTCGCGAAAATGGTGCGAGGTTTTACCGAGAGATTTAGCAAACGCAACGTCATCGTAAGAAAAAACAATTCCGTCAATCGGGTATCCGTTTTGTTCGGCAATGTGCTTTAACTCCATAATTTTTTCTAAAATACTGTCGGCATTGTCAAATAAACTAAGTTCTGCGTGTGCGTTTGAAGCAAAACCAAACTTCACAAGTTCTTTAAGACGTAAAGATTTAAGCGGAACATCGTCAAGCCCTTTAAGCACGTTAAACGGGAAAAATTTAACTCCGCGTTCTTTGCAAATTCTCGAATCAAGTTGTCTAACTGAACCCGACGCTAAATTTCTGGGTGTTGAATATTTATCCTCATCATTATCTATTTCGGCATTGATACTCTCAAAGGTAGGGATATCGATAAAAGCCTCACCTGTAACGGTCAACGGCTCCTTATAAGGAATTGTAAGAGGTATATTTGTAAACACCTTGGCGTTATGGGTTATAACCTCGCCAACCGTACCGTCGCCACGGGTAGATGCCTCGACTAAAGCACCGTTTTCATAATCAAGTTGTACAGTAAGACCGTCAATTTTAAGGCTGAGATACCCAAGACCTGCGCTTAACATATCGGCGATATCGTTAACATCTTTTGTCTTGGCAAGGCTTAAGAGTTGTATGGGGTGGGTAACCTTTTGCAGTTCGCTTATAGCCTCAAAGCCTGCCCTATTGGTAGGCGAATCGGCAAGGCGAATACCCGTTTCGTTTTCAAGTGCGGTAAGTTCGTCAAAAAGAGCATCATACTCGGCATCCGACAAAGACGGAGAGTTGCCGTTATAATACTCGTCACAGCATTTATTAAGAAATGCCACAAGATATTTAATTCGTTCCATGGCTGTATTTTCCATTTGGTTACCGCCTTAAATAAGATTGAAATTATTATATAATATTTTGCCGCTAAAGTCAAAGAAAAACCATTAAACAAGTTTTAAAATATCTTCTATATTTTCCGCGATATATGTAGCACCTGCTTTTGTCAGTTCATCTCTGTCGCCAAAGCCGTAAAGTACACCAATTGAGTCAATGCAGTTAACCTTGGCACCGTCAATGTCATGATGGCGGTCACCTATCATTACCACTTTGGATTTATCGTTGATTTTTAGGTTTTCCAAGGCATATTCTATAACCTTATCCTTGGTATTTCTTGTCGCGTCAAAGGTTGCAGCGGCAACAAAATCAAAGTATTTTAAAAGGTCAAAATGCTTTAAAATCTTAAGTGTAAATTCCTCAGGTTTTGAGGTTGCAATTATAAGCTTTTTGCCGTTTTGTTTCAAGGTTTCAAGCATTTTTGGAACTCCGTCATATACCCTGTTTTCAAAAAGACCTTTTACTCTGAATGTCTCGCGGTAAAAGGCGGTTGCTTTTTGGGAATCCTCTTTTGAAAAGCCATAATATTCCGCAAAAGCCACTACAAGCGGTGGACCAATAAATTTATAGAGTTCCTTTTTATCCTCTACATCAATACCGAATTTGTTTAAAGCATACGCTACAGAGTTTGTTATGCCTTCAGCAGGGTCGGTCAGAGTACCGTCCAGGTCAAAAAGCAAAATATCGTACATATCAACCACCATACTTTTTTAAAACTTTCTAATACACAAAAACCGCAGTACGTATCAACGTTGCCGCGGCTTTTATTGTTTTTCAGTTCTTATACTAACAACTGAAAAGAAAAACTTCATATTTATCCCTTTGGCAAAACCCTCGGTTTGTTAAACTCCATACATAATCCACAAATATATATACGCCGGTATTATAGCTGCCATTGTGAATGGTATACCGATTTTGAAAAAGTCCGAGTTTTTAACAGTATATCCTTCTTTGCGGAGAATACCAATACCGGTAATATTGGCAGATGCACCGATGGGAGTACAGTTTCCGCCAAGTGTAGCACCTGACAGCAAGCCAAAATACAGTACTGTCGGATCAACATTAAGGGTTGTAGCAAGCCCTGCGATAACCGGAATCATTGTTGCCACATAAGGAATGTTATCAATAAATGCCGAAATCAAAACAGATGCCCATACAATAACGGTGTACAGCACGAACACATTTCCGCCACCTGCTTTTGCAAGAAGCCCGGCAGCGGCGTCAATTACACCTTGTTCCGCAATTCCGCCTATCATAAGGAAAAGGCCAAGCAAAAGACCAATGGTTTCAAAATCTATTTCTTTCAAAGGAGAAACAATTGCAGAAATCGTCTTTTTCTTTGCGAAATTATATATAAGTCCAATAACAAGCAATACGCAGCATATAGTTCCATTTGTAATATTAGGTTTATTGGGCACAAAAGAAGCAACAATCAGCAATAATATTGTACCGAGCAGTAAAGCAGACGGTACATAATCGGTAACCTGCGTTCTCTCTTGATTCTTAGGAATCACTGATTTTTCTTTGCGGAAGATGAACGCTAAAATAATTGCTGATATAACAGCACCCATCTCGACAACAAAGAACATGCCCGGACGTCCCTTATACCAAAAGAAATCCATAAAACTCATATCAAGTGCAGAACCGAGCATAATAGCAGTTGTATCACCAACCAAAGTCGCAGCACCTTGTAAATTGGAAGAAACCGCAACAGCTATAATAAACGGAACAGGATTTACTTTAAGTTTTCTGCATATTTCAATAGCAACAGGTGCAACCATAAGCACAGTTGCTACATTATCAACAAACGCAGAAATAACACCAGCGAATAAAGACATAGCTACTGCCGCCCACTTGACATTAGGAACTTTTTTCATTATCAAATCTGCAAGTAATTCAGGCATTCTGCTCTCAATAAAAAGCGCAACTATACCCATAGTTCCCGCAATCATCAGCAAAACATTAAAATCAATTGCTCCAAGGATATTTTCTATTGATAGCATCCCACTGATTATAAAGACAAGCGCAGAACCAAGAGCTATATATGGTCTGTACTTGCAGAAGATCAGCATTAAAATGTAAGCAATTGCAAAAACAGATATTGCACCGTAAATCACAATATATCCCCTTTACAAATAATCAAAAATCCCATTAACTGTGACCATTAGGTTAGTTTTTTATTATGTTAATTAATTAAGATGTGATATAAGCCAATTGACCATACCAACTAAATGATGAGCAATGTAAAATATATCAAATTTTACAGTTATTGTATCATATCAACGTTTTTAGTGCAAGTGTTTGTAACATAATCCATTTTGGGCGCGGTAATATATCAACTATTTCAAGAAACCGAGTACATGTTTATTTAAAAGTAAATAATGAAAAAGTAAAAGCAACCGCTTACGCATTCGAAAATTTTGGTTCTCCTGCTCGAAAAACAACTGGTCGGAAACACTTGATTTTTCTACGGTTCCACCAATTATTCTTTAGAAACTAATTATACTATAAAAACAACTTTCCGCAATATAAAATGCAGAAAGTTATCTCATTCAGTATTTTTTCAATAATTATTCCGATTCTTCGACAGGCGTAAACAAAGGCTCGACCCTCAATCCGGTACTTTCTACCTTAAGATTCATAAAAAGAAAGTATGCCTGTCTACTCACAGCATTCATAACCGTTTGTTATTCTCCACGTTCATATCAGTCTTCACTTCATCAGTTCATCGGTAAGTCTGATAATTTCGGGGGCGATCTTTTCCCGTTCTTTCTTGATAATACGGTTGTAGATGGGATAAGCCACCGAGATAAGCACGATACCAACAATTCCGATTAAAACACCGACCAGCATAGCCATTCCTCCGAGCAGACCTACTACCTTTCCAACATCGGTCATCGCAAGGCTCATACCTGACCCTAAAATCAGTGCACCGATGATACCAATTACGAGAGATGCCGTCGTTGCCTTGGAATACACACCTGCATCCAAGCGGCGAAGCTGTTCCATCTTATCCTCTGTTTTCTCCTGCACGGCATATTTTTTGCGAATAGCCTTGATTTCTTCTTGCTCCTTTGCGGAGTAGGTATAATTAAAGGTTTCTTTGTTTTCCATTTTATCATTCTTCCCCTATTTTCAGTAACTTTATCTTTTCTGTTCCCTTAACAATCATATAAATTGCCATCGCAATAATAAATGCGGATATTACACCGCCGGATATGCCGAGTAAGATGCGCCGTCCTGTTAAGCTCATTGTTCCGTCGCCGAAGGTTGTCAGCATTGTAGATTCAAGTGTTAACATAGACACACACGCCGAAGCCAGGCTTATTGCTTTGGATGCTGAATAGACAGGACTGTTATATTTTCGATATTTTACGGTATTCACGATTGCGAGTGTAAGTGATGTAAACGTGTACGCCGCCAACGCTATGGTTGTAATCTCGTGATGGTTGAACGATCTGTTCCAATACACCATAAAGAATATCATCAGCGAAAGTGCCAGGTTCATAACAAGAAAAACAATGCCGCAAGCACGGTATTTTATAAGTTCATCCAGCATTTTTTCTCCCGGTTTGTGCTTGCTTGTATGACGCACCAAGAAGAACCGCATAACGGCAAGAGATATATAATATCCTGCCAGAGAGTAGAACCAAAAGGTGTGATGCCAAAATCCCATACCGAGTTGCAACAATGCGTAGGCTGTATTGAAGATCAACGTTCCGTAAAGAGATACGTTTACCCGCAGTCTCGTGTCGTCCTGCCAGATTCTCGCATACTTGTTTTCATTCTTGAATGTTTTGAAAAACTTGATCAAATACGGTATCTTGAAGCACCATACCGTTAATGTATAGGCAGAGAGTACATACGAAATAATTGCCGCAACCGATTCCGTTCCCAAAAACACCATCGAATACACAAGGAATACAGTAGCAATAGGAACGAGAATAACCATAATGGCAATATGGGGAAATAGTAATGCTTTACCGAGTTTTTTCCAATCCATATCAAGCCCTCCGTATCCTGACGGTAAAAGTAGAACCTTTTCCGACAGCGCTTTCCACACTGATTTCACCTTGCATAATGTCAATTACTCTTTTAACAAGTGCAAGTCCCAAGCCGTTGCCCTGAACGGAATGAGATGTATCGCCTTGATAAAACTTTTCAAATATGTGCGCGCCGACCTGCGGTGTCATACCGCAACCGGTATCGGTTACTTTTACAACGGCGTGATGCTCAGTTGCTGTAAGAGATATCGTTACCGTACCACCTGACGGCGTAAACTTAAAAGCATTAGAGAACAGGTTGTTCCAAACGTGGCTAAGCAGTTCGGCATCCGCTTTCACCTTAACATCCTCTGCGATATCCGTTTCAATTTCAATATTTGCTTTTTCCCATACGTTTTCGTACTGCAACAAACATTCGCAAAGTTGCTCACCTAAATCAAATTCCGAAACTTCCGGATAAATCTGTTGGTTCTCTAAGCGATTGAGTTTTAATATGTTAGTCATCATCTCGGAAAGGCGGCGTGAAGCATCGGTCACGCCCTTAGCGTACTCTATGCGCTTTTCTTCGCTTAAATCAGGTGATTGCAAAAGTGTTCCGTAATTGTTCATAACAGCAAGAGGTGTTTTCATTTCGTGTGATACGTTGGCAATAAAATCCGTTCGCAGGGTTTCCACACTCGAAAGTTCTTCTGCCATTGAATTTACCGCCGTTCCAATCTGATTAAAGCCTTCCATTCCGGCACCGTGCATGTTGGGAACACGTGCAGCAAAATCGCCCTGCATAATCTTTTCTGTGGTATCGGTAATCACCTTAACAGGACGGTCAACGTTGATTTTCCTTCTGACATAATCAATCGACGCAAAAATCAACGTTAGCAAAATCACATTAATAAATGTAATTTTCGCGGCGGCAGTGATATTGGCGGAGGTGAAAACCAAGCTCATAGAATCTGCCAAGGTGTTTAGGAACAGCATCATACAACAGGATACCGCAAAGCCTATTGTTAAGAAAAAAACAAAAAAACTGCTTATCGTCCGCAAAACGTTTCGAAAGGTCAGCTTCTTCATTTAATCACCGCCTTATAGCCTAGTCCGTGAACGGTTTTGATTTCAAAATCCTCACAGTCAGACGGCTTTGAACGAAGCTTTGTCATGTACACGTCAACTGCTCTCGGTGCGGTTTCTGTATCCGCATCCCAGAATTCATCCATAAGTTGCGTTCTAGTAAAGGTCTTTTTCGGATAGCTGAGCAGTTTATAAAGAATACTGAACTCACGGTTGGTAAGCGAAACTTCCTCATCGCCCAAGTATGCGGTATGTTCGTCGGCATCCATTTGAAAACTGCCGATTTCAAGTTTGCGAGACGATGCAATCTTAGCACGGCGAAGAAGTGCGCCGATGCGTAAAAATAACTCGTCAAGGTCTATGGGCTTTACCATATAATCGTCTACGCCGATACGGAAACCACGCTGTTTGGAGGCAATATCGTCACGGGCAGTCATAAAGAGAATCGGAATATCCTCATTCAGTTCTCTGACGTTTCGTGCAAATTCAAAACCGTCCACCCCGGGCATCATAATATCGGATATGATGAGGTCAAACATATTATCATACATGGCATCGTAAGCATCATTGGCGTTAAGGCAACCGGTGGCCTCATATCCGCTGTGATTCAAAAATGAACAGACCGTCTTATTCAGTTCCTTATCATCTTCAACAACTAATATCTTAAACATAGGTATGCCTCCGCAAATTACTCTAATCTATTATACAGTATAACTTCCAAATGTTAAAGTTTTGTTTCTGTTTTTGCTTTTTAAAAAAAATAAGACAACACTTAAGTTTAAGCGTTGCCTTGACTTTTATACCAAACTTTATTCTTCTGTTATAGAAACCGTATACTTGCCGTCCAAACCCTTAGACTTCAGAAAAGCATTAAATTCATCCTCAAGGGTAGTAGCACTTAACTCGGTTACTGCAGGCTCAGGTTTACCCATAGCGTTTGCACGGGCAACAGCTGCCTGTGTTTCAGCCTGAACCTTCGCAATTTGCGCGGCGGTGCTCATAGGAGCTGCCTTTGCGCCCTTCTTAATATTCTCAACAACCAACTTATATTTTGCTTTAATTCCCTTGGTGCGAAGGAATTCTGCGAACTCCTTGTTGTCCTCAGCAGACTGAGCCTTTACTGCTTCAAATTCGGCAACATCAGCAGCGTGCTGCTTTCTTGCAGACTCGCTCATATTATTGAAAGCTAACTTGAACTTTGCGGCAATGCCCTTGGTGTGAAGGAATGCAGAAAACTGTTCATTCAACTCGAGCATCTCCTGTTCGATTTCCTGTTGTGTCTTAAGTTTGTTTTCCATTTGCATTTACTCCTTTTCGGTTGTTTACTTGCTCATTATCTTATCACTGAGAGCGATGATTTTATCAGCATACTTCTTACGGCGTGAACCGAGGATGTGCTTGTAAATGGGATAGTTGATAATTGCCATCAGCATTCCTACAACGCCAATTACAATACCGGGAACCATAGGATTGGCAATACCTACCGTCGCACCAATATCGGTCATCACAAGGCTCATACCTGCGCCCATAATAATAGCAGATATACTGCCAAAGATATAAGCAAACACACTGGCAGGACGCTTAACCTTTAAGTCCAATTCCTTGAGTTCATCAAGACCGGTATTTTCCTTTTCAGTGTACTGTGTGCGGATTTTTTGTACGAGAAATTCCTGATCGTTCTTATTCATATTGATTACCTCTTTCTTCATTTTGTGGGTTTATGGTATCTTATTAATGTTTTTAAAAGTTGTGAGAAATGTTTAAGTTTTATTAATTTAAAAAATTATTTTATGTTTACTTTTATATATATAAATGCTATACTAATCCGCGGAGGTGACGAACTTGTTATCTTTATTTGCTCAGGTTGGAACACTGTTTATTTTCTCAGCCATCGGTTATGTATTAGCCAAAGCTAGAATAGTAAACAGCGAGCACTCAAAAATTTTATCAAGTGTTTTGGTATTTGTATTCTTGCCGTGTAATATTTTAAAATCATTGACCAAAAACTTCACAATAGAATATCTAAAAGCCTACTACAAGCTATTGCTCATTTCGGTAGCTTCACTTGTGCTGATAATAATCGTGGCTCACTTTGTTGCCAAACTCATCGCAAAGGACAAGTACGAGCGGTATATTCACGAATATTCACTTATAGTACCAAACGCAGGTTATATGGGCTATGTATTGGCAGAATCGTTGATGGGTTCTCCCGGTCTTGTAAATATTATCACGTTTAATACTCCCTACTCGCTCTATATCAATACATACGCCTTTGCGAGACTTACAAAGCGAGAAATGAATTTTAAAAAGCTTTGCAACTCGGTTACCATTTCAACGGTAATAGGTATAATAGTAGGTCTTAGCGGATTAGAGTTGCCCGAATTTGTAATAGGAATACTTGAAAAATCCTCTGCTTGCATGGGGCCCATCAGTATGTTGCTTACGGGTATTGTAGTTTCTCAGGCGCCTTTATTAAAGGTATTAAAAAGAAAAAGCGTATACCCCACCGTTTTAATCAGACTTGTTGTGTTACCCATAGTCTTAGGTCTAGCACTTACCCCGTTTTTCGATAAGGAAATTGTAAAGCTGGTTGTTTTGTTCTTTGGACTTCCCTGCGGACTTAATACCATAGTATTCCCAAAATTAATTGACGAGAATTGTGAAACAGGCATCGGCATTGCAATCGTATCTACAACGCTTTGTTGCATAACTTTACCGATTATTCTTTGGGCTTTTGGATTTTAAAAATAAACAAAAAGAAAGATTGAGATTTTTCGACCGCAATTGAAAATCTCAATCTTTTTCTTTTACTTTAAAAACGGCTTGCGTCGGCTACAATTATTGACGTAAAAATTACCCGGAATATCAATCATTTCTCTTGCAAATATCAGCATTGAAACAAACGACGGTCTCGGGCAAAAGCTGTAAAACTCAACCAAACCGCTATCCGTTTCAGCAACCGTTCTTCCGAGAAGGCTTAACCTCAGCAATTGTGATATTATGTGCTTTGACTTTTCTTCGGTAATCTTCAATTCATTCACCAAAAGCTGCTCAGTAAACGCATGCATACTTTCACGCTTATATAACATCACAAGCGCTGCGAACAACTCCTTATCCGACATTATCTCAAAAAACTTCGGATAATCAATTCCATTTAACAGAGCCTTTTCTTTATCGACGGCATCGGGAACCACAAGGAAATATTTGATTCGATTAAAAAGTCCCATTTCGGTATATCCCGAATCCATAAGAACTTGAGAATAGAGTTGGTCATTCTCGCTGTGAGTCTTGGATTCTTCCTTGAATCGTTCGGGGTCGGAAATTATAGTACCATACATAGATTGCTCTATCATCCAACAAAGTTCAAACGCCCTCGATATCCTATCCTTTTCTGCGGTTGATAGAATATCTTTCAAAATAGCATCTTGAATGTCAATAGGTATGTTACTTTGTCTGCCAAACAATTCGTCTATTGACACATTAAAAAATTCTGCAATTTTAGGTAACAACTCCGTATCGGGCACACCGCCGTTTTCCCATTTTGATACCGCCTGCGCAGTTACGCCAACAAATTTTGCCAATTCGTCTTGCTTAACACCTTTTATCTTGCGAAATTCAGCTATATTTTTACCAATGGTCATTATATCCATAAATACACCTCCGTTTTAAACTCAAAAGCGCTTTCGTCGTTTTTATAATAACACAACGCTTGGTTGTTTGCAACGGAGGTGAAATTGACATAATCAACCGTGGGTTGATTTCTGTTGTGATAACCTACAATTGACTGCGATTGCATGCCAATCCTTCAGATTGGATAATAACAAAAGACTACCGAAGTAGTCCTTTGTTTTTTGGGTAGTTAGAACTTAGTGGCACTATTAAATGTTCAAAAAATGAGTTGCTGTGTTTTTTAGTAATTAATATTTATTTTCCACCTGTAACTGCATTAATTTTTTTGTCCACTTCTTTTTCAGATACGCCATAAGCATCAGCAATTTTCTTGTTTTTTCGATACTCGGAATCCTCATTGTATGTTTTTGAATAACCAGAGTATTTGTTGTCTGAAGAAGAGTCTCCACAACTACCTAAGATACCACAAAACGCCAAAACTATCATAACTATAATCAAACCTTTTTTCATTTTCATCACCTCACTAGAAAAAAGCCTCGGCACATCTTGTTTTATCCTACTTATACTACTTGTCAATATTTTTTGAGGTGATTACATTGAAACCCTTGAAAGAAAAAATAAGTATAACTATTGATAATGATATTTTGGCAAAATTAAAAGAAAAAGCCGAATACGATGACCGTTCGTTATCACAATACATTAATCTCGTTTTAAAACAACATATAAATAGTATTGAAAGTAAAAAGCCGTGAAATTCACGGCTTTAATTTTTTAGCATAAAAGAGGTGTGGGGCAAGGTTTTTGCACGAAGTACAACTTTGTCGGGCGTAAGCCCACATCGTTTGCCTCGTATTCAAAAAATATCTTCTATCTCTTTTTCATCCTTTGTAGTATCATTTTAAGTTTCGGCGTATTATACCGCAAAATTAGAGTCGGCAGTATGTTTAAAAACAAATTAACTACTGCAACGGGTAGCGCAATCGAAAATGCACACACATTCGGTATAAACAACATCGGCAAAAAACCAACGGGATACTCGAATTACTGTTAAGTTTCTGTTTTCTATTTTCTCTGTTCGGATTTTGTCTTTTAGCAATCCTTTTTCCTCATAATGTTGTGAACCGTCAAGCTCAATTATAAGCCGTGCTTCGTGACAATAATAATCAACAATAATTATCTATAACTTTTTGCCGCAAAAATCTTATTGGATATGTACGCAAGAAATCGTACCACAAATGTCGTTCTTCTTTGGTCATATTTTTTCGTAGTGCTTTTGCGTTATCCGTTAGTTTTGGGTTATGTTTTCGTTCCGTACAGTATCCCTCCGTCTTTTTATCCCCTCGCCACGCTTACGCGTGGCCCTCTCCCCTTTAGGCAAGGGGCGCTTTGGCAAATCCACCTCCCTTTAGGCAAGGGAGGCTCCCGTTTTCAACTTGTGGAAATGACTTCCACAAGTTGAAAATTCCGCATAACAACAAGCTTTTTCTTTAATTTAATATAACATTTTTTAGTGTGATTTTCAAGTTATATATGTAAATAGAGTTATCCCGAAAATACGAGATAACTCTATTTTTGATGGTATGACAAAAATCATACTGACACA
>JAZNVU010000028.1:0-1608 GCA_045592985.1 Acutalibacteraceae bacterium
TTAAGCACAGGCAGCAAACGGCAATGCCGATGCTACCAGCGCTCAACCCGAAGACAACGTTTACGAAGCAGACTTTACCGACGTTGACGATAATAAATAATCATTTCAAAATCTAAACGATTATGTAAAAGCAAAAGAGAACAGTTAAAGAAAACGTGTGTCACTTCATGTGGCACACGTTACATACCGGTTGACTACAATAACCTTTTTCTTTACTATTCTCTTTTAACCATTCACTGCAAAACCTTGTGTTTTGCTTTAGGAGAATTTTTGTGGCAGAAGATAAAAGAGATTATTACGACGTGTTGGGTGTTGATAAGTCGGCATCTGATGACGAATTAAAAAAAGCATATAGAAAACTTGCTAAAAAATATCATCCTGACCTTAACCCCGACGATAAGGTTGCCGAAAAGAATTTTAAAGAGGTAAACGAGGCCTATGAAATCCTTTCTGACCAGGAGAAGCGCGCCCGTTACGACCAATTTGGTCATGCCGGTGTAGACCCGAACTTCAACGCCGGCGGCGGTGGTTTTGGCGGCGGCTTCGGCGGTTTTGGTGATTTTGGTGACCTCGGCGATATTTTCGGTAGTATATTTGGCGGCGGTTTTGGTGGTGGCAGACATGCAAACCCCAACGCTCCTCGACGCGGAAATGATGCATCAGCATCTGTTAACATTTCGTTTGAAGAAGCGGCAAAAGGCTGTAAAAAAACTATTAAAGTTACTAAAATTGACAATTGTTCGGACTGTGGTGGCAGCGGCTGTGAAAAAGGCAGCAGTGCAAAAACATGTCCTGTGTGTCACGGAAGCGGTCAAGTAAGCAGTGTTCAGCGTACGCCATTCGGTCAAATACAAACGCAAACTGTTTGTAACCATTGTCATGGCTCCGGAAAGGTAATAGATAAACCCTGTCACACATGTGCCGGCAAGGGACGTATACGCCATACGGTAGAAAAAACCATAGAAATACCTGCGGGTATTGACGACGGTCAGGTTATATCTGTTCGTGGCGGTGGTGACGCAGGAGTCAACGGTGGTCCGTCAGGCAACTTGCGTGTTAGTGTCAATGTTCGACCTCACCCCGTTTTTGAGCGTGACGGGTACGATATTTACTGTGAAATTCCCATTACTTTTGCGCAAGCAACATTAGGTGATGAAATAATCGTACCTACCCTTGGCGGTAAGGTTAAGTTTACTATTCACGAAGGCACACAGCCCGGAGATGAATTTAAACTCAAGGGCAAGGGTATTCAAAGACTTAATTATGCCGGTCGCGGTGACCAATATGTTAAGATAGTAGTAGAAGTTCCTCGCGACTTATCTAAAGCGCAAAAAGAAAAGTTAATAGAATTTGACAAAACCACTGATGACACAAACTATAAAAAGCAAAAAACTTTTTTTGAGAAGATTAAAGATTTTTTTGATTAAAACAAAAACGAATCCCACAAACTTTTGTGGGATTCGTTTTTTACTGTATTGACATTGATTTTATTTGTTTTTGATAGGCTTCGGGTTTTTCTTCGCTGCCATTTTCACCCGCAGGATGATATGTAGGCACTATATTTTGCACAAAGCCTTTTACTTTTTCAGGGGTTTCATAGCATATATG
>JAZNVU010000029.1:0-39058 GCA_045592985.1 Acutalibacteraceae bacterium
TTGATATCGTGGTCAGCTGAATCATGCCAAGGATTATCAAGAATGCTGTCATCCTCGCTATCTTCAATATCTTTTACCTTCTTTTCAACGGTGGGAAGATCGGTCTTGGGATTAATCTCGAGAGCAACCTGACCTTTGGTGTCCACCATAACCAAGGAATTTGCTGCGTTGCCGGTCAAGTTTGTAACATCAGCGAAAATCCAATAACCCTGAGCGATTTCATCATTATTACCGGTTAAATCGGTAGCATCGGCTGCGATATTTGCGGTTTGAATTTCACGATAAATGTTATCTGCAACCTGACGCATGGTGTGATATACATCACCGTTATCACTTGTTTGGTTTGATAAATATTTAAGAATTTGATCGTCGGTCACTCCTGTTGCATTAGCGGGTTTAGTGGTGCCTTCCCAAAGATAATTTCCGCCGTTAGCAAAAACTTCAGATTGCAAAACTGCACGATACTTTGCATTTACAGTGTATGCAAAGTTGTAGCAATCGTTGGAGTGAGCACCCTCATGAGTGGTGTGATGCTCGCCAGCCTTTAAACTTGTAGTAAGGTTTAAAAGTTGATAACCGGCATATTCTCTACCTGCTTCTCCATTAATTGTAAGAGTTGTGTTTTCTGCCGCAAATACAGGAACGCTAATTGCTAAGATCATAACTAGTGCCAAGAAAATAGAAACTAATTTTTTCATAATTATTTGTCCTTTCAAATTTTAATTTGTTGTGTTTTATTGATTCATCTTCGGCGCTTTTTTAGCCGAGAAAGGGAAGCTAACCTACACCCCTCCTTTCTCGCTTGCGCCTTCGAATGAATCTATATACAAGCGGTGTAACTATAAATAGCACACTCACAAGTATCAAGGGATAAACACCGGGGCCGCCGGTTGCGGGCAGATCGTAATTAATAAGTTGATTTGTAGCATTTACCTTTCCAATCTGCTCAAAAGGTATTCGTATGGCATCTAAACCTGCTAAAACTTCATCACAAGTTTCACAGGAATCACTGATTTCATCACAGAAGCAGAACCAATACTTCGCATCATCTAATTGATAACCCGGTGGTGCTTTTAGTTCTTGCATATAGTAGAGCACATGTTCCCGTAAGATAATACCTGCGATAATATTGGTTTGGAACAACAGTTGTCCCTTATCATTTGTCACTTCTGTAGTAATCAAACCACCATTTACGTTGTAAAGTCCGAATGTCGCGCCGCCAAGTGGTTCCCCTGTTAAGGCAGACGTCTTAAACATCTCCACTTTATAACTCTTTGCTGCAATGTTGATATCGGCATAGACTTTTTCGACGGTGTTATCGGTAATATCCTCTCCCCAAAGGGTGATCGTGGCCGAGTTGGTGTATTTAATACCGCCTGTTACTACTTTGGGAAGCACCAGTGTTGCATCATAATCAAGGGTGTACATAACCGGTTGCGGCCGTAAGATTGTAATATCCAGTACATGAACCTCTTCACCGTTTTGATCTGTCTGATTTCCAGTACCGTCGTAGGCAACTGAGTAATCTACACCTTGTTGCAACGTGGTGACATTTCCTGCAGCATCTTCCGCTGTAATCACCAGTGAACCGCTAATATACGCCAACGTATCGGTCATAACGTCGTGAATTTTTAATGGTGAACCATCAGTCAACACCAGTTTAGCTTCGTTAATAGTTACCTTGTAATTAGCAGTATAACCGTCGAAGTCGTGGGTCAACTCTTTTTTGAATAGACCGGGGATGGGCACGTTTGCTTCAGATCTTGAAACCGAAGCACCGCCGACAGCACCATCCGGCATGTAGAACAGTTCGGCAATATTTTGAACCTGATAGCCATGGCCTCCGTAGTTTTCAACGATGGACAAATCTTTAGTCTTATAAACGAAAGTAAAGGTTACATTGTCATTTACTGTCCAACATTGACAGAAGCCATTCGTTGCATATGTGCCATCATCTTTTTGGTACCAGTATTCTCCACAGCCCTCTTCCCAGTGGCAAGTGTCCTTTGTACACTTACAACGAGTTAAAAGATTAAGCTCTCTGCCGTGGTTAATGCCATTTTCAGTTGCTGACCAGCTATTGTCCCATGTAAACAAATCATCGGCAGTTGCATCTTGAATACGAGGCACCTCAAATGTAGTGCCGTTGTATGTTACCATAACCGTTGCCAAGTGAGCATCGTTCTCAACGAGACCAACAACTTGTCCGCCGCTATCCAACAGCTTCATGTTATCCATGATGTACCAGTGGTAGTCGGCTCTTTTTCCTTCTGCTCGGCCCGGAATCGTTGCTTTAAATTCCCAAAGAAATCCACCACCGTCAGCATCCGAAGTAAAGGCACCGTTCTTTATGATTTCACCGGTTGCCTCTCCGTGAGTGAAGTTTACCCAGGAATATCCGTATGCACCATCGATTATCGCTTCATTCTCATAACCAAAGGTGCCTGCCATACCGGCAGAGTCCGGCGTTGAGGAATAGTCGATGTAATAGTACCAGCCTTCGTTTCCGAGCTCTATCTCACCACACCATTGACAGATAGCGGTTTTGGGCATTTTATATGTCCATCCGGTTTCTGTCCAGATAAGGTGTGGATCATCTGAGGCAACATGCCAACTGTGCCAATTTCCGTTCTCTGATGCACCGAATGAAAGCCCTGAAGCAATATCCGATTCGGTAAATCTGTGCGTTTTACTCCATTCACCGTCTATTACGCGGTCTGTTAAAATACTGCCGGGGATTTGAGAATCCTTGTTACCAATGATCTCAAGGCTCCAATAGATTTTGCCGGGGTCAGTACCATTACTTCCCGCTACTCCGCCTTGATTACCCCACTTATTTACAAATGTGGGATTTGACTGAGGTGGAGGTTTTTCAACGGAAACTGTGATTTTTCCATCAAAATCAATGGGTTCTTCTTGTTCGGGGAAGTGAATTCCCAGAGTGGCACTAATGGTAATTTCAGTACGGCTATTCATGTGCTCGTTGAATACTAAGGTAATAAGACCTGTATCGGTTACTACCCAACTACCAACATTTGTGCCATCCTTCAAGATGAAGGTTCCTTCGCCACCATCAACCATCAAGCCGTTAGGAATTTGATACTGATACGTTCCCGGTAAAAAGCCTTCCGGACTGTTGAAGGAAATTGTTAGTTTATAGCCGGTGTTGGCCTGAGCAATATAATTTCCATCTGCATCTTTTGGAAGTTCTTGATTGTTCTTATCAAGAAGAGTGAAGAAATAACTTCCTCCGTTAGCTTCCAAATAAGGAAGTAATTCTTTGATTGCTCGTGAAGTTCTCAAAGAGAAAGGCTGTATTTGCGGTGTCGTGGTGATGCCTTCAAAAATAAATACGGCAGGTCCGTTTGAAATATCCAGTAGATTTTCTTTTGACACCGAGTTGCTTACAAGTCCCCATCCGGCAATCGATGTATCATTCAAAGATAGAAACCTGCTTTTGACAGAGTTTTCTATGTCGCCACAAATGACAACCATCGTGGCACTATGTACTTCAGAGACAATTCCCACTGTGTTATCTTTAAAGAATACTAAATCGCCACTAACCGGTGTATATCGACCAAAGGATGCATATTTACCCAATCGTCTCCACTGTTCTGCCATAGATGTGGCACCGGTGTTTATTGGGAACTCATCAGGAGGAGCACCGGAATAATGTAAACAGAACGATACGAATGTTGCAGACCAATCGCTGTATGGTGTTCCGTACCAAGCACCGTATCGTGTGTAACCGTGTCGTATGCCATTTTTGTTTACCTCAAAGTTAAGTTTACTCTCAGAATACCCAACCTGTGTTTTAGCAATACCGACTAAGTCCGTACTCAGGTTTCCCGTAAAGGGATAATTATCAAACATTTTCTGCCAGTCGAGTTGCGATTCCACATCAGCTGTTTCATCGGAATAACATTCAATGGTATGAACGTGTTCTGTTAGCTCACATGGGAATTCTCCGTTTTGGCACGATTCATCGTGAGTATGCTCGACCATACTGCAGTCTGCATCACCAGCTAACGTCAGACCCGGTTGTCGTAAGGACCAGAAAACATCTAAAGAAACTATGAGGGAGAGAACAAGCAGAATGGCAAGCATTCGCGTTCTTCTAACTCGCTTTTTCTTTAGTTTCTTCAGGCCTTCACTCAAGATATCCTGCACGTCTCTCCCTCCTTTCGTTTAAGTAGTTTTAAATGTTTTTAGTAAACGAATCCAAATTCGGGAAGCGGCCAGACTCTTATAAAGACCTTTCCGATAATATCATCTCTTGAAATTGCCCCAACCACCGAGTTTCGACTATCCACCGAATTGGAGCGTCTATCACCTAATACAAAGTAACTTGTTCCCGGTACCTTATATGGAAATTCTAAGTCGCAATCTCCAAGTCCCTTATCTGTAACGTAAGGTTCTTCTAATAATTCGCCATTTACGTATACATTGCCATCGGCATCAATTGCCACCTCATCCTCGGGCAACGCTATGACTCTTTTTAGCAGAATTTTTCCCTGATAATAGAAGCCGATTAAATCGCCTCTCTCAAACTTTTTTGTTTTTAAAAGGACAACGATCTCATCATGTTCTAGCGTAGGTGACATACTATCACCCGAAATTTGAAGAATTGGCAAAAACAAGGTTGTAACTAAAACCGTGACTGCAGCTACTACTAAAAGCACAGAAACCGTGCCTCGAAGAGCTTGGCGATAGTATGTACCCCTTCGTATACGCTTGCGCTCACTTTGAATTTCCGTTAAAGAGGGAACAGAAACTTTTTTTGCATGTTTATTGGCCATCATTTATCCCCTCACGCAATAACTGGTTTTTTTCTTCAAGCGCTGCAACCTCTGATTTAAGTTGTTGCCATCTCGCATATTCTTTTTTATAAGCCACTTTCAAGGTGTCAAATTTTTTCTCACCATCGGCGAGAATGTCTCTGACCTTCTTTTCAGCTTCTTCAACCTTTTTGGCGCACTCTTTCTCCGTATCTTCTCTCATATATGAGATTTCACGCAAATAGAGATCCGCAGTCATTTGTGCGGCAGAAAATACATTTGTCACTGACATAGCCGCATCGGCAATTGAGCCTGCTGTAGAAATACGAATTCGTTTATCCTGAAGTTCGGTTTTTAGTGACTCTATTTCTTCCTGCATTTCCTGCTCATTTTTCTTTAACTGATAGATAATATCTACAAGCTCACGTCGACTTAAACGCTTTAATTCTTTGCTAATCATACAGTACCCTCCTTGGTGTCTTTCTGACTTTCGAGGGCTGGACCGGCTATCGATAATCTTTCATATGGTCTATGTATCTTCTTACCATTAGTGCATCGTTCATACTCAACACTTAAAATGGTCTTGAGAGTATGTATTGCATGATCATCGAGAGCTGAAAGCATAGAACAAATCTCATAACAATGCTCATTAAACACCGTAAGATCCGCATCATACGCCTGCTTTAGGTTAAGCAAATTACAAATCTTTATAACCGTTTCGTAGGATGTTCCGCCAATCCCTTTAGACAACGCATTAGAAAGCGTACTATACGGAATACCGCTTTTTTCAGAAAACTTACGTACACTTTTGTATTGTTTTATTATTTCTGATTTGATAAGTTGTGTAATGCCATCCAAAACAAATCCCTACCTTTCTTCATTTTATGAAAATATCATGCGTAAAATATATTATAGCACCATTAATCGACAATTGCAATATATATTAACGGAATTTGGTTAATTTGCTTTATAAATAAATTTATCAGAAAAAAGCGAAAGCCGGATAAGATATAATCTCATCCGGCTTTACTTATGACAGTTGAATATTTAATTTTGGCTGCTCAGAGTATGTATTTCTGATGCATATAGAATGTGTTCTGCTCCTTTCTAAAATCGCCAAAAAACCGATTTTGACCGGATTTTGTGCAAATTGGGTTGGAAAAAAATCAGCGAAAACCCTAGTGTTTATGCGGTTTTTTCGACTTTTGTCCTATTATAACACATTCCTCGATTCTACGAACTATACCTGTTGCTTTCATATATAAATCTCCTTTAAATTCAAATCGTGATACTATTATTTGTGATTAAAGGGAATTTATACTGAGTAAATTTATTTGTATCATTTAATTCAATAATTGATTCGATTATTTCGCCGAACCCATGTTGTGTTATGCAATCAAATTTAAGAAAAAAGCACACAATTAAATATAAACTCTGCACATCAGTAACTATTTTTTATTTTGATCGGTGCGCCGTGAGCGGCGGTAGAGATGAGGTGTGGTGCCTTTAAATTTTTTAAAAACCTTTGTAAAATAACTACTTTCCCAAAAACCGCAATTCGAGGCGATTTCAGTAATGTACATATCAGTAGAGTCAAGCAAAAAAGCGGCCTGCTCTATGCGAAAGAAGTTCACATAATTCATTGGTGTTGTGTTGGTCAACGAATAAAACACCTTGCAAAAATAGCGTGCATTCATACCTGCAACAGTTGATAAAATATCCAACGAAAGCTCCTCCCCATAGTGGGTTTCAATATATTCCAACACCGGCTTTATGCGCGCCGACCATCCGCTCTTTCTTGATGCACTCTGAAACCGTTTTTCTTTTATAATCCAGGCGAATAGTTCTGCAATGGCGGAAATGGTTTCAAGGGCAAGACAGGGTGATCTCTTGTCTCCACTAAAAACATCCAAAACGCGGGCGGGGTAAAGGTCGCTGTTTGTAAAAAACAGGTCGGGTGAAATATCCATACGGTAAAAAGGGCGGAGGGCGGTTCTTACCGCCTCTATTTTATTAAAAAGACCGTAGAGGTCAAAAACAAGACACTCATAAATGCAGTCATCGGCTTCACCGCCGTGGAGGGTTTCTCCTGCGATAAGCACGATTTCACCTGCTTTTATTCTGTGTTGTTCGTCGTTTAAAGTCAGCAATAATTCCCCTTTTATTACCCGCAAAAGTTCCCATTCGTTATGCCAATGGAAAGCCATCTGATAGCGTGGGTGGGTGCTGTCTACATAATAATATTCGACCGGAAACTCTGCTGTACCGTGCTGTTTTTTATCAAGATAAGTGAATTTTCTCAAGATTTCACCACCAAAAAGTGAATATTTTACCATTTAATATGATAATATCACAAGAAATGCAGTCTTGTCAATGCTATAATATATTTAAGGAGGGTATGTTATGAATTATGGAAAAAAGATATGGATTTTTCCCGATGCGGAGCTTCCGCCTGTGGGGGGGAATGAAATCCCCGGACACGAATCGGTAATCATCACCAACGTAAGCCAGCAAACTGCACATATAAAATTCACCCTTTTATATGTGGACCGAGACCCCGTAAGCTTTGATGCTGAAGTTGAGGCAATGAGGGTGCGTTGTCTGCGTTCAAATAACGCGGATGATTTTTGTAGTCACACTGCTAACGAGGGCGAACAGTATGCCATTATGCTGGAAAGCGACGTTCCCGTTGTAGCACAGTATGGCCGCGCAGAACCTAGAACGGTTAATTTCTACACCACCCCCGGTTATTGCGAATAAAAAACGAAAAGGAGAAATCAAAATGTCAAGAATTTGTATCCCGGATTATGAATATAAAGAAAGAGTAAAACGCGCTGCCGCAATATTACAGCGTGAGGGTCTTGATGCCCTTATTGTTAACGGCAACGAGGCAGACTATGCCAACCCCCGCTATTTCTCGGGTTTCTGGCCCCTTTTCGAGCGCGCAGGTGTTGCTATTTCTGCAACAGGCGAGGCTGCTCTTTTGGTTGGTCCCGAATCTGCAATCTTCGGTGCAGACCGCAATAAGCTTGATAAAACCTTCGTTCTTACTGCCTATCGCGAGGGTGCAGACCCTGCATACCCCGAACTCAAACCTGACACCTTTGCCGATGTTTTTAAGTATCTTAAAGTAACCGGCAAAAAAATACGTATTGGTGTTGCATCTTTCCTTGATACATCGGTTGTTATTTATAACGCCATTCGCGAAGCTTTCCCTGAGGCTGAGCTTGTGGATGCAGGAAAAATCATGGTAGAACTTCGCTCAATCAAGAGTGAAAATGAGCTCAACTGTTTGCGTGAGGGCTATCGCATTGCCAACATTGCCACCGAAGAAGTAATTAAAGCCATTCGCCCTGGTATGACCGAACTGCAGATGGTTGGTGTTGCACAAAAAGCGGTTTACGAGCATGGTGCAGAATATGAAGGTCTTCCTATGTACGTTTTCTCAGAGGCATCCACCCGTCACGCCATTTCTCGCTCATCATACCGTGAGTTCCAAAAGGGAGATATTGTGCAGTTGAACCTCTCTGCAAAAATTGACGGTTACTCTGCAGCTATTGGTTATCCTA
Organism: Acutalibacteraceae bacterium; assembly: GCA_045592985.1. Taxonomy (GTDB): domain Bacteria; phylum Bacillota; class Clostridia; order Oscillospirales; family Acutalibacteraceae; genus UMGS172. The sequence goes on from JAZNVU010000029.1 coordinate 8,348, forward strand.
TTTGCCTTGGTAAGTTGGAGGGTCAGCGCAAAGATATCGTTCAGTTCTGCCGTGACGCTCACGCTTGGAGCGAACAGCAGATTAAAGCGGGAGTATATGCCGCCGATATTGCAAAAGGATTCTACAAGTACTATGTTGATAACGGATATGAGAAAAACTATGTTTACGGTCCTCTGCACGGAACAGGTATCATAGAGGTTGAGGCACCTTGGTGCGAAACAAGTTCAGATTATTTCCTTAAACCCAATATGTGCTATCAGGTAGATACCTTTATTTCGGCTGATACCTTCGGTGTCAGATGGGAAAAAGGCATTGTAGTTACCGAAAACGGATTTGAAAAGCTTAGCCCTGAAATCCCGCTTATCTGTCCTGAGAAACTCTTCTAATAGTAATAGCGGTAAAACCTATTGAAAGGAGTTGTTTTTATGCAGATGATTGAAATGCTTTATGATGAGATTAAGGATGCAGTCGACAGAAACGTTCCATTCATAATTCCCATCGGAACAATGGAATACCACGCTCATCACGCCTCCTGCGGTACTGATACGCTGGTTGTCACAGGCTGTCTTCGCGAACTTGAAAAGGAGAAAGAAATTGTTGTTTGCCCACCCATTTGGTATGGTGTAGCATCATACGCCGTGTGCGACGCTAAACCCTCTCATTTTCATATTGACGAAGACGTTTATGTTGATTATATTTATTACGTTTTAAAATCCATGATTTTGGCAGGTCACAAAAACATCTACCTGATTCCTCATCATCAGACCGAGAAAGCCGGACTGATGCCTATGACCATAGCCTGTCACAAGGCCGCAAAAAAAGTTACTATGGAATTTATGGAAGAGAAGTTTGGCCGTGGTTGGTGGGGCAGTGACGACTATGCCACTTACTATGAAGATTTGGGCAGCAATGACGACCCATTTTCATATATCAAGGTTATTCCGCTTATTGGCGCTGAAGCCCAAAAAAAATGTGGCGGTTTTGACCACGCAGGTAAATGGGAAACATCTTTGCTGATGGGCACCTATCCCGAATTAGTGGACCTTTCGCGTTGTGAACGCAACACCGAATGGTTTGCCCAAAGTGCAAAGGAAGCTAATGTGGAAACCGGTAAGCATATGGTTGAGTGTACGCTGGAATGGCTTCGTGAGGTCATTGTATGAGTAAGGTAATATTTGGCCAACTCGGAAAACTCCGCGAATGCAATATGCGTAATTACTAAATTTTCAGACATGAGGATTTAGTCTTTGCCTACTTTGAATATGTGGGTGAGGATTATGAGGCGGATATTGCGAAAATGGAAAAGGATGATGCCACACAACGTTGGTGGACCTTTACCAAACCCTGTTTTGAAAAATTCAGTATCCGTCCCGATAGTGAGTTCTATGCAGATATGAAGCAAATTTTTCATTTTGAAAAATAGCAAAAGCGAGGTGAATTTCACCTCGCTTTTGCTGTTTTTAGTATTGATATTGTGTTTTTATTATTCATGTTCATCGTCCGACCAAAACACGTTAAACTATCTATGCTAAATTTCATGCTTGATTTATCCTTGGTCTTTTTTGTAGTTGGCAAGCCTACTTCTACTTTACCAAGGAGGATTCTGTTTCTATGCATAACTAAAGTTGTTTATAACTACCGGCACCACCGATATTTTTTTACGCAAAAAGCACAGTCGTTCGAAATCTTATACAAATCATTCGAACGAACTGTGCTTATTTATTCAGATATCAAATGTTTCCCAATGCGGCTTTGAGATTGTTTGTTTTATTGATCCAGGTCTCCTCAGTGTAATCCGGACTCACAGTTACGTATACAACCTTGGAAAGACGGTCGAGGGTTGCGGGGCACATATCCTCTTTATAATCGGGAACGATGTCCTTATTTGCTTCCATTTTGAATGGGTCCATAAGAGGATTGAAAGCTCCTCGTTTCTCCATAATCGGTGTCCAATGCTTGTAAACGTGCTTACCTGTATCGATGGGCAGGGTTCCTCCGACACCTGGAGCTGTTGCAAATTTTCTTGCTTTTTCCTCAGTATCAAACTTAAATGCAACTGTAGTACCGCAATCACCCTCAATATCATTTGAAGGTATAAACTCGGCAACATCCTTGAACATATCCATAATAGCCTTTTTGTTCTTTCTAAGGTCGGTAAGAATACCGTCAAGACGGTCGAGTTGAACGTTCATAACGGCTGCGCAAAGTTCGTTTGAACGGAATTCACTTCCACAAAAGCCATCGGTCTCGAAGCCCGCCATCTGATCGCCAAAGAAAGCGACTGCACTGCTATCCTGATAAATGAGTGCTCTTTCAAAAACCTCTTTGCAATCGGTAAGCAAAGCTCCACCTTCACCGCTTGATACTATTTTGTAGAAGTTAAAGCTAAGACCACCTGCATCACCGATTGTGCCGAGACGTTTACCTTTATAGCTACCTCCGTCAGCCTGGCAAGCATCTTCAATAACAAAAAGATTATATTTCTTGGCCAAAGCCATAATAGCGTCCATATTACAAGGGAAGCCTTGAATATGCACCGGCATAATAGCCTTGGTGTGTTTGGTAATCTTCTTTTCAGTATCAACAGGGCAAAGAGTGAGTGTGTCATCAACCTCAGCAATAACGGGCATTGCGCCTGCAGTAACAACAGCCATAGCAGTTGCAATGTATGTATATGCAGGAACGATGACCTCATCACCGGGGCCAATGCCAAGAGCCACAAGAGCCGATGTAAGGGCTGCCTGACCGCTTGTCATAAAGATTGCATGCTTTGCACCCAAAATGTTTTTTAACTTGTTTTCAACCTGCTCGGACTCTTTAAGACCGTTATTGATTTTGAACATACTTTTGGTTTCGATAACCTTGGTTAATTCTGCAATTTCTTCTTGGCCTATTCTATACATAATCAGTTCTCCTTATTAAGTAGTTTGTTTATATTTTCGACCGTTTCGATTATCATAGTAAAGTCGGCATTTTCTACAAAGCGTTGTGCACGTCCGTACTTGAACATATTGGTTTCATAACCGCCGTTGCAGAGTGAATCCTCGGTGCAGAAATATCCTTCACTGCCGTTTGTATTGGAAAGTGAAAGAATGGTCTCGTTTTCGAAGAAGGTATCGATTCTCATACCTATTTCGGAATAAACCTCATACGGGAAGGATGCAAACACGAAATTACCTAACTTTATAAGCGTTTGCGGGAAGGTTACGTTTTCGTCACCCTTGTCACCCTTTTCGTGCATTTGGATTATGGTTTCAAGCTGCCTTCTCACCTTACCGTTAATATTGACCGTCTCATTTTTGACACGCTCGTACACTTCTTTGGCTTCTTGCAAATCCATAAGGGGCTGTAAAGGAATTTTAATATCACCGTGATACACGGCAAGTGTAGCATCGCACTCGGTTTTATCGAGATTGATCCTTAAAACGTCAGCGGCAGCAATTCTTCCAAGCTCGCGGACGTAAGTTATATCGCCCGTGGTCTTACCGTTGGAAAGTCTGGGGCCAACATCGCCCTCAGGTCCGTTGAAAAATGCGGTGATACCGCTCGAAACAGCCTCCAAAGCATCGGTCATATGACCGGACCAGTCTCTTGTTATCTCGGTATTGGCTCCCGCCGAGGTACCGTGACAACCATAGTGAATAATGTTAGCTACGCATCTGCCACTCTCGCCGTTAAAGGTGAGCACGGTCATATAAGGGTTATACGGTCCCCACGGATTTTGACCGAGGAACACGTGGTTACCCTTTTGGCTCAACTGTCTGCGGTTGATACCGACGTCGCTCTTACCTCTTGCAAACGACATAGTAACAGGCTGTGTGTTTTCTTTTGCTTTTTTAACTACCGAAAGTATTGAAGGGACAAATATTTCGTCGCGGTATTTTTGGTAATATAACCCCAACCAGTGTTACCCGTAAGATTGGAACCCGAATGTGTGTGCGTAGCACTTAAAAAGATGTTTTCTTTTGGTATGCCATATTTTTCCTCAATTAAAGCAAGGATACTTTGGGCTAATTTGTTTCTGAAAGAACAAACAGTAGCGCTGATCATTAAAGCCTCGGTCTCACCCTGCTTGAAGTAAAATGCCGTTGCTGTAAGGTCATCCTCAACCGAGGTTGAAAAAACATCGGGACGGTAGCCGTAAAGCTGACAGCCACCTCGGGAGTTATAATCTCACGCGCAACACCAAGCAAAAGTTTATCCATAAAAATCACTCTTTTCTATATAAGATTCAGTGTCTTTATATAATCGTAGCTTTGTTTAAGGCTTAAAAGCGGGTCGCCGTCGCACTCGTCCTGCTCAATAACAAATTCGTTTATTCCGCAATCGAGAGCGAGCTTTATAATACCCTCAAAATAAAGGTTTCCATTGCCTATTTCAGCAAACTTTTGACCCTCTTTAGTGCGTTTCATATCTTTAAGATGCAAAATTTTTACTCTGCCGTCGGTTATCTCTATAAAACGTCTGACGTCAAATCCGCCGCTATGCACCCAAAACGTATCGGGCATAAAATCAATGAGTTCTTTGTCAAAGCCTTCGATATAATGCTCCATAATCGTTTTGCCGTCGGAGGTCTTTATAAATTCGGCTGCGTGGTTGTGGTATGAGAACGTGAGTCCCTTTGCCTTAACCTTTTCGGCAAAAAAGTTTGCCCTTTGAATAAAACGGAGCGCATCCGAAAGGGTTGTGTAAAAAGCACTGATTCCAAGGTCTTTTATTCCAAACTTCTCGCAAACCTCAAAATATCTTTCGGCTTCTTCTTCGCATTTATCCAAGTCAGACAAAATACCCGAAATCAAAAGACCTTCTTCGGTTGCTGCCGCCGCGCATTTTTCGGCAAACTCTGCCGAACCAAAAAGTTGCACCAAATCATATCCGATTTCTTTGATGGCTTGAAGTGTACGTTGTATTTCTTCGTTTGTTGTAAGGGTATTTCTTACGGTGTATAATTGTGCGCCTATATTTCTCATATCGAAAGCCTCCTTCTGTGATTTAATTCTAACACACTGAAAATGCAAAACAAACCCCTATTTTTCTTATAAAATTCGCAAAAATTCACTAAACGCTTGAATATTATTTCGCTTTAATATATACTTCTTTATGTGAGGTGGTCAAAATGATTTATCAAAAATTGCTTATGGGAAACAAGCCGTATTTCGTATCAGTTGGAAGTGCCAACGCTTTTGGAAAACATTGTCATCCCGAAATTGAAATAAGTTACTGCCTGGAAGGTTGCTATGATATCATCTACGAGAACAAAAGATTTCGCTTAGGTTCGGGCGACTTTATGATCATTCCACCGATGGCGAAACACGAAGTGCCGGAAGGAAATGATGCATCCTGCAAAAGCTTGACCGTTGAAGTGGGATATACATTGCTTGGCGAGTTTTTTGAAACCCTTGCAAATCAAAAGGTAAACTGTCATCTTTATAAAAAAAGCGATCTGCAACACGCGGAACCATATCAACAATTAGTGGCGTTGCTTGAAGAAACTGCCATCCTACACGGTTCCCACGCTGCTTTTGCAGACCTTTCAATCAAAGGTAATTTATATAAAATAAGTGCACTTCTTTTGCAAATGCTTTATGATACGCAACGCATTGATGTTAAAAGCAGAAAACTAAACGACATTAGAAAAATTGACAATGCGCTCGAAACCATATACAACAATTATTATCAGCCTCTGGATATCGAAACAGTAAGTCACTCTTGCGGATACAGTAAAAGTAATTTCTGTAAAATTTTCAAAAACATAACCGGCGACACTTTTCATAATATCCTAAATCGCCATCGAATCGACGTGGCATGTATGTTGCTGCGAGAAACAAATTATACGATTGAAAAAATTGCTCAGGAAACAGGATTCACAGATACAAAAAGTTTTTGCCGTGTATTCAAAAAGATAAAGAACAAAAATGCAAGTGAATATAGGAAATGTTTAAAAGCGAGGTGAAGTCACCTCGCTTTTGCTATATATAGGTCAAAATATGATGTTTTTCTTCAAAAACCGCCCGAAATTCCCACGTTCTCGCCTTTGTTTTTGCTTTAAATATTCAATTTTCAAATCAATCTCTTTATCCTACGCAATGATTTTTGCGAAATTGTGGTTCTTGCACCTATAAGCGTTTTTTATAATTCGTTTACAAGCAAAAACTCTGCATTAGTGTCCTCTTCTATATCCGAAAAACGTCCTGTCGGTTCATAGAAGCGGTTGTCGTTTGTATCATCGTTGCACATAGACACCTCTCCAACCAAAACCTTGCCGCAACCCTCTTCGCCCCAGAAACTATGATAAAGTCCCTGTTGCATTGTCATACTCTCTCCCGGTTTTAAGCGTATCACCGTTCCGGGAGCAACCTTATACTCTCTGCCATCGGAATACACAGTCACGTCATTTTCGGTGTCAAGTTGCTCGTCATCGTTACTGCCAAAAACCTTAACCAAAAGATTTCCACCACCGCGATTAATAATATCCTCCATCTTTTTCCAGTGGAAGTGCATGGGAGTGACTTGATTTTCCTCCACCACCATAATCTTTTCGGCATAAGGTTTCGGGTATTTCTCAAAGCAACCATTTCTGATAGTTAAAAGAAACAACCCTGTTTTTTTAAAATCACCGCTTCCGAAACCGGTTACATCCCAACCAATCTGGCAGTCCTTAAGTTCTCTGTATTCGTCGGGAATGTTTTTCCAAGCATCAACATCCCAATAAGCAAACGGAGGCAATTTGAAGCCTTGAGATTCGATAAATCTTCTGTTTTCCAAAATAAGTTGATTAAGTTCGCTTCTTTTCATGGTGATTCTCATTGCGGTCTTTATATATATATTTCTACTTGCATTATACATTATTACGACTGACTCTACAAGATAATAATCAGTATAAAAAATGGACAAACTTTACTTTTTTGTTTTTATGCCGTAATCTACAGACACTGACAATATTTTTGCCGAAGTTTTAAAACTATAAAGGATACAACACTGAACGGATATAATTCAATAATTTATCTACAAGTAACACCACAATATTGTTGACAACACTTCTTGTATTTGTTATAATATAAGTAGCATATTGCTAAATTTTTAACAAACAAAAGGAGCGTTTTTTATGGCAACATCAAAAGTAGCATACCTCGTAAAACCCAAAATTGTTGACGGTGTTGAAGGCGAGGCAATCGTAGAACTTCGCGACGTCGAAATTCCTACTCCCGGCCCCGGCGAAATCCTTGTTAGGGTTGAAGGCTGTGGCATCTGCGGTACCGACGTTCATGAGTACCGTTACAATCCGTTTGGATATAAAGAAATCGTTCTCGGTCATGAAGGAACCGGTGAAGTTGTAGCAATCGGCGAAGGCGTTACCGTTGATACCAAGGGTGACCCCATCAAGGTTGGCGACAAGGTTGTTACCTCTGTTCTTCTTTGCGGAGAATGTGATTACTGCCGTCGTTATCCCGAACTTCCCAACCTTTGTGCAGGTCTCGGCGTTTACGGTCTTATTGAAGACGATAAAGAGCATCACAACAACGGTTGGTTTGCAGAACACATCTTGGTTCGCAAAAACTCCTCTATTTTCGTTGTTAACGGCATGAGCGTTGACGAAAGAATGCTTATTGAGCCCGCTTGTGTTTGCGTACACTCTTGGAACCGTGCAAATTCCACCAACATCATCAACTTCGGTTCTACCGTTCTTGTTCAGGGTTGTGGACCTATCGGTCTTATGCAGATTGCAGTTCTCAAAGCAGCAGGCGTTGTTAATATCATCGCTGTAGACGGTGTTGATACACGTCTCGAACTTGCTAAGGAAATGGGCGCTACTGCAGTTATCAACTTCAGAGAACTTAAGACTATCGAAGAGAGAGTTGCTAAAGTTCAGGAGCTTACCGGTGGCTTCGGTGCAGACTTCGTATTCCAGTGCACAGGTGTTCCTCAGGCAGCTGCTGATGCTTACAAGTACGTTCGTCGCGGCGGCGGATACTGTGAGATGGGCTTCTTTGTAAACGCTGGCGAATGCACCATGAACCCCCACTTCGACCTCTGCAACAAGGAAATCACCTTGGTTGGCTCTTGGGTATACGGCGCAAACGAGTACATTGAGACCCTCGGCTTCATCAGAAAAGCTAAGGAAATGTCTATTCCCATTGAGAAACTTGTAACTCACCACTATCCGTTGGAGCAGTATGTTGACGCTATGGAGAAAAACATCTCCCTCACCGGCGTTAAGATTGCCATCGTAATGGAATAATCTCTCCTACATAACATAAATATAAACTCCCCCATTTTGAAGTTCAAAATGGGGGAGTTTTTTGTGATTATAAAAAAGCACTCAAGAAAAATAATAGAATTTAAACTCGACAGTTTATTGGAAACTTGTCGAACTGTTTGTTCGCTCATATAAAAAAAGACGCTCCGAATAATCAGAGCGCCCTTTTTGAAAGGAAAATATCTTTGAAAAGGATATTTCTCGTTTAATCCAAGGCTTAGCCGAGGATATCCCACCAATCGGTAGCAGATACGTCTACCTCGCCATTGCCGACACCGCCGGTAAAATCGAACGGATCGTTAGCAACTGTGGTTGTGGAGAAAAGGTTTTCAACAGAAATTTCGGGTTTTACATAAGTTTTCATTATTCTTTCCTCCTTAAATTAATAGTTTCTTACTGCGTACTCTGCAGCTACTTCAGCATAGGACATCTCGCCGAGAGAAATGTAAGAATATGCATCGTTGGTCTTTACATAGATAACTGCTGCAAAGCGACGCTCGCAAATGTTCTGACCCTGTGCGTTAGAAAGACCTTTGAGTACCAACTGATAAGAAGTGCCGTTATCTTCGTCGTCATAAATAACGTCCTTAGTAGAGTCATAAGCAACTGCAGTTTTAGCGGCTGCATTCAAGGTAGGAATCTCGTACCAATCTGCATCGCCTGCAATAGCCTCAACAGGAGCGATAACGAAACCGATTTCTTCAGCGCCTGCCTTAACAGCAGTCTCTACAGTACCTCTGAAACGAAGACCTGCAGAAACAAAAGCACCTTCGTTGCTCTCTTCACGGATGGAGTACATAGCAGAATCATCCTTTTCAGGAACAACACTGTCAAATTGACCGACTTCAACAATCTTAATATTGTCGAAGTAAACAGTGGTATTGTTAGCACCAAAGATAATGTAGGCTTCATGATGCAATACGCCCTGAGAAGTCTTGCCTTCTGCTTCTAAAAAGTCTGCATTACCGGTGTCAATAATCACACCGTAACTCTGCCAAGAGGTTTTAACATTGCCGAAACCTTCTACAATTTCAGTTTCAACACCGTTAATAAACAATCTTGAACCTGTAGCTTGATCACTGAAACCCATAATGAACAATCTGTAAGCACCGGGGTTATCAGCAGCACCAACACCGAGGTTGAGACCGTTGCCTGCGGTAATACCCTTAGCATCAAATGTTACATAGTATTTGGTATTTGCCTTGACGGTAGGAGTGCCGGGAATGTATGCACGACCAGCGTTGCCGCCAACAATTTTAACAACCTTGCCTTTTTCAGCATCGTTCTCATAGGTAATGTTACCAGTGATACCGGCTAAAGCAGTAACAACTTCATCGTCCATGGTGTAAACGTCGGTTTCGGTATGAGAGTAAGAACCGTAAGGTTCTTCTACCTTGAAGTTGTCGAAAGCAGCATATACAATCCTACCTGCAGCTGCAGCTTTATCTGCGTTTATACCAAAAGCAAAACCGGAGTCACCTTCTTTGGTGGTGAAGGTAAATTCGATGGTTTTCCACTCGGTATCTTCTGCTAAAACGCCCTCAGTAAGGGTGTAATCTATTTGGGGGATTTTTTCATTATAGACCGAGGTATGCGATTTAATAATACGGTCATTATAAGTTCCTGCAGAAGCGTTCAAGGGGTTGGTGACAGATGCCACGCCGGGGAGTGCACCTTCTACGTTGGTACCTGCAAGGTACTTGTAATCAACAGTGACCTTGTAAGTCTTGTTTGCCTCAAAAATAAAGAGGTCGTTGTAAAGAGCCTGCTCTTCAGCGCCGCCTTCGGCATATGTGGTGTGAGTTACAGGGGTGGTACCAACAGAACCGTCTTTGCCGAAGAATGCCATAGCAGCATTACCATTTTTGTTGCCAAGTTTAACATAACCGTTTTCGTATACACAAACGTCTATGCCTCTGTGCACGGGGATGCCGCCAGGTGCATCACCGTCGAAAGTGAGGTTGACTAAAGTTTTATTCATTTCAAATGTTTCTGCAGATGCGGTAACAGTACCGAGCAATGCGAACATCGAAACCATCAAAACCATAGCCAACACAAGGGATACGAGTTTTTTCATTGTGTTTCTCTCCTTTTTTTTAATATGTATTTTTTATGCAGTAAAGACAACACTGCACTTTAATACACTAACAGTATACCCCCCCTGTAAGGTTTTGTCAAGTGAATATTAGTAGCATTTTTTCTTTTGTTTGTGGATGTTAGAGACCAACTTCTACTACCACGAGAATTTTGACAATTTACATTTATTGTTTCAAAAAACGAATATTTTTTTGCATTTTATCGTTCATGGTAAACTTTTTGTTTTGTAACACTCCTCAGATTGACATCACATTATCAGGGGCACATTACCGGCAGAACCTATAGGCTCATCGAATGAATTTCTTTAGCACTTATCCCCCCAACCCACAAATATGGCTAAAAAAGCCTCGCTTGTGTAAAGGGGCCTTATCTATGCGGCGAGATTGTCCATAGTTAAATCCTTATTCCACCACCGGTACTGCTGGCGGTTTTTTCTACAATAAAAATCCCAAGCGTTTTTGCCCAAGTGTTCTTAAGGACACTTGGGCAGTTTTATTCGCCTTGCGGCGAGTGATATTGCTACGCAGTTATATTCGGCTAACGCCGAGTGTTATTCGCTTTGCGAGTTTTAAAAGGCGAATAAAATATCACTAAAACCGTAGGTTTTAATATCACGATTGCCGTCGGCAATCATATCACTCTTTGCGTAGCAAAGAATATCACTATATAAAAATTACTACCCGAAAAAGAGGTTTGTTTTCTCTTCTTCGGGTAGTTTTGTCTTATACTGTCACAAGCAGGGAATTTGTGTGCCAAATTCCGTTTTTATTGAAGGTAACTGTCCTTAGCAACCCTGCTCATTACACGCTCGGGATTTGTTTTTTAAATTCCCATAACCGAATCTACCGGCAGTGACAGCACAATTCCTTTGGCTTCACTGTGCATTCCGCATTTTTCGCTTATGGCACTCATTATTTTGCTTTTATTCTGGACGTCGGCAAGTATAAGCACTATTTCTTTTTCTTCCTGAACACTAAGACCCCAAAAGGACGTTGCCTTTTCGCTTTCTATGCCACGGCTGTGCACAACCGTGCCACCGCCTGCACCGGCTGTTTTCGCGGCTTCCATAACCTCTCCACTGAAACCACGGTCAACCACCACCGATATAAGCGTATATACCGTATCATTCATAATGCTCTCACCCTTTCCCTGTATTTCAGCCGAATTTTCGATTTGCTCGTCGTTCATCATGTTGACCATTATCTTGCTGGCGCCTGTCAGCGGTATTGTAAAAGCAATTCCACTGTTTACGGCATCAAGCCTCAGTTCCGAATGAAGCCTTTTTAACATCCGGTTGCTTGACGCTGTCGGCAAAGTCGATATCAGCAAGTATTTATCAACGCTGCCAAGACCTAAAGTGTCCAATATTTCGCTTGAGGCGGTACCTTTTGCGTTCAGTCGGTACTGAACGGGCACGTTCGCGTTTAAAAACAATTCTGCCGCCTTTTCCGCAAGTTTTCGTGTAGCAATAAGGACAAGCATGCGGTAGGTTTTATCAGTTTCCATATGCACCCTCCTCCAAATCTATGATGTCGTCGCAATCGGGAGTAAGTCCAACGTGAAGTGCTGCCATTTTTTCGAGTTTAACCGTCTTGAACTTATAAACAAGTCCCATTATCTGAATGGCGATAAGCGGTGTCAGAGCAACAAGTGCCACCACACCAAAAGCGTCGGTCATAAGATTTCCGCCGACCGCCTGGCAAGTTCCTATACTTAAAGGCAGCAAAAACGTTGACGTCATCGGTCCGCTGGCAACACCGCCCGAGTCGAACGCAATACCAACAAATATTTTTGGTACAAAAAGTGACATTACAAGTGCGATTATGTAACCCGGGATGATTATCCAATCAATCGAGATTCCCAAAAGTACCCTCAGCATGGCAAGACCGATACTAACTGCAACACCTATTGACATGCTGCGGTTCATAACCTTTACCGAAATTGCACCGTCGGTAACCTCTTCAACCTGGCGGTTAAGAACCTGAATGGCAGGCTCTGCCTTGACGATATAGTAACCAATAATCATACCAATCGGCACAATAACCCATTTGTAAGGAAGCGAAGCCAATGCTTTGCCTAAAAAAGAGCCTACCTGTGCAAAACCTACGTTTACACCGCAAAGGAACAGTACAAGTCCGACAAAGGTGTAAACGATACCTACTGTTATACGCTTTAAGTCGCGTTTGTTATAACGTCGGGTAAAAAGTTGGAACAAAATAAACACTATAATTATAGGCAAAAGTGCTATGGCAACCTCTTCTGCAAAAGCGGGTAATTCAAAGCCGAACACCTTTACGACATCTCTTGTTGTATGTACAACAGGTGCCTCGTCCAAAGGATTACCTGCCTCGGTAGGCGGATAAAGCAAACCCAGCATAAGCACAGCAAGAATAGGACCCACACTTGATAGTGCAACAAGACCGAAACTGTCGCTCGCGGCGTTTTTGTCGTTACGTACCGAAGCAAGACCGATACCGAGAGCCATTATAAACGGCACCGTCATAGGTCCTGTGGTAACACCGCCCGAGTCATAAGCCACCGCCAAAAATTTGGGATTTACAAAACGTGATGCAACTATAATAAGCAAATAAAGAAAAATCAAAAGTTTTGATAAACTTATCTGATACTTGATACGAACAATGGCTAGTGCCAAGAAAATGCCGACACCGACCGCAACGGTTAAAATAAGCACCCAGTTATTTACAGCCGGAACCAATTCAGCCAAAACCATCAAATCAGGCTCGGATATTGTGATAATCACACCCATCAAAAAACCGAGCAGAATGACAAGCAACACCTTTTTAGTCTGAGAAAGTTGAACACCTATGCCCTCACCTATCGGTTCCATTGACATTTCGGCGCCCAGTTGGAAAAATCCCATACCTAAAATGAGCATCAATGCGCCCACAAAAAACATAAAGACGGTGCCCAGTTCCATAGGAACAAGAAACACGCTGATGAACATAACGATACCTGTAATAGGCAGTACAGCCGACAGTGATTCCATCGTTTTTTGCCTCAACTTCGGGTTCATTATACCACCGCCTTTCTTTAATATTTATATGATACCACCTTTATGTTTTTGTTGCAACCGGAAATATTTAAATTTAACTTTTTTTAAAATTTGCACCAACACAAGTTAATCCGGCGCACTTGAATGCTGTGTTTTTTCTCTTAGCCTCTGTGGTGAAATACCATAATATTTTTTGAAAGCGAAACTAAAATGGTACTGGTCGGAATAACCGCATTCCTTGGCGATTTGCAAAATCTTCAGATTTGTTGTGACCGTCATTTCATGTGCCTTGGTCATACGGCGCTCGGTCAATAATTCTTTGAAATTTCTACCCAATGTCTTTTTTATCAGCGTACTTAAGTGTCCGTGACTAATGTTAAGACGGTGAGCAATACGAAAAAGTGATAACTTTTCATCCGAAAACTCGTTTTCGATAATTTCCAACACCTTTTCCGAAACCCTCTGCGCCTCTGGAATGCGGTTTTGGGCATAATTTTGCGCTAATTTCACCGATGCCGAGTACACCCTTTCGTGCATGTGTTCGCGTTCAAAGATGTTCATCACTTCACCTAGCAAGGAGGCAACCGTTTGTTCTGCTTGCGGGTCGGTCAAATTCAAAAAAAACGACAGCATTTCGATTAGAAATTCCGTTCCGCCTTCGTTTCTTGCTATATTAAACAGTTGGTCAAGGTCATACGCCTTGCCGTTTTTTATTGTGGCTACCACTTCTTTAAAAACGCTGATATTTTCTGCCTTTTTCATAAAACACACCCTTTGTGATATTTTTCCCGAAAAGGCAAAAAAATACCACCCGAAAATGTTTCGAATGGTATTTTAACAATTTATAAACTATTAAGTTTTTCTTCAAGTAATTTGCGGATAACGGCAGGGTCGCCAACGCCTTTGAGTTCCTTCATGATAAGACCAAACAACGCCTGCATAGCCTTAACCTTGCCACTCTTATAATCGGCAACTGCTTTGTCGTTCTCGGCAATGATGCGACAAACAACGTCAAGAACAACGCCCTCGTCAACCTTGGCATTAAGTCCGTTTTCGTCACAGTATTTGTCAACATCAACATCCGATTCAAATACGGCGGCAAGTACCTTTTTTCCTGCGGCACGAGTGATTTCACCGTTTTGGGTAAGTTCAATTATACGTGCCAATTTTTTAGGCTCGATCGAAAGCGTTTCGAGACCTAATAAGTTCATTCGGCTCATACATTCAGTCAGAATCCAACCTGCTACTGCCTTAGGTGCGCAACCAAAAGCCACAACGCTGTCGAAGAACTCGCAAAGTTTAGAGTCGGATGCAAGCACTGCGGCATCCTTTTCATTGATGCCCATATCGACATACTTCTGACCCTTTTCCTCTGCCGTTGCGGGCATGCTTGCTCTGATTTCCTCAAGCCAAGCATCGTCAATGACAACAGGCATCAAGTTGGGGTCGGGGAAATAACGGTAGTCGGCGGCAGTTTCCTTATTACGCATGGGGAAAGTGCGGCGCTTGATTTCGTCCCAACGTCTTGTTTCCTGAACAAGCATTTCGGTGCGGCGCTCAATAGCGTCAACGTGACGTACCTTTTCAAATTCGATTGCATCTTTAATTTCGGCAAACGAACTCATATTTTTAATTTCGGAACGGACACCAAACTCGGTAGAGCCTTCGGGACGAACCGAAATGTTAACGTCGCAACGCATTGCGCCCTCTTCACACTCGGAAATACCTGCAAACTGCAACGAAGATTTGAGTTTTTTAAGGTAAGCAATAACCTCGTCCGAACTGCGGAAATCGGGTTTTGTAACAATTTCAATAAGCGGAACGCTGGTACGGTTGTAGTCCACAAGAGAAGTGTTGGTGGCATCGTCGTGAACAAGTTTGCCTGCGTCCTCCTCAACGTGAATCTGCTTAATACCAATCTGTCTGCCATTAATATCAACCGAACCCTCAACACAAATCGGGTGGAACCACTGGGTTATCTGATAAGCGGCAGGAAGGTCGGGATAGTAATAACTCTTTTTATCAAATGTGGTGTACTGATTTATTTTGCAATTAAGCATAAAACCTGCTTTAACTGCCAACTCAATAGCATGCTTGTTGGTTACGGGCAACATACCGGGCATACCGCTGCAAGCAGGGCAAACACAGTCATTCGGCTCGTCGGCAGCAGCATGGCCGCCACAGGAGCAGAACAATTTGGAGTCGGTAGCAAGTTCAACGTGGGTCTCAAGACCGATAACTAATTCGTATTTCATAACTGCACTTCCTCCTATTCCATAATTTCGGCAATCTTAAGAAGTTTGCCGTCGGTTAAATGGTCGCCAATGAGTTGAACACCGTTTGTTACAACAGCGGGCATACCTGTGATAGATGCAAGGCAGGTGAATTTGCTTTCCTCGAACACCTTCATAAATGCATCGCCTTTGTAACCCAAATCAAAACTACTGCAAGCAGGTGTCAAAACTGCATCAAATTTGCCAAAAACATCTTTCAAAGTATCAACAGCAACACGGCGAATGCGAAGTGCCTTATCGTAGCAGTCGTCATATCTGCCTTTGCTTAAAACATCGGAGCCGTAAATGATGGTAGCTTTGGCAAGGAAGCCGAAAGCCTCGGTACGGCTGCCCACATAAAGGTCGTCGATGTTCTTATAGTTTGCGGTGCGGTGACCGTATTTTACACCGTCGAAACGCGAAAGATTGTTAGTGGTTTCAGCCGACATTAAAATAGTCCAAGCAGTCTGTACCTCATTTATAACTTGGAGCGAGATTTCCTCAACCACTGCACCTTTTTCTTCCATTGCTTTTTTGTAAGCGTCGATTTTCGCCTTAACATCATCGCTTGCGGCATCATAAAGTTCTTTAACAAGGGCAATCTTCATACCCTTTACACTATCAAATAGTACTGTATAATCATGCTTTTCGGTGGGTAAAGAGGTGCCGTCTTTAGCGTCGTGGCCTGCAATAGCCATCAAAACCTCTTTTGCTTTGGCGGCTGTCTTTGCAGTAACACCGACCTGCTCACCCGAGCAAGCACAGGCAACAACGCCGTAACGTGAAACGGTACCGTAGGTAGGTTTTACAAAAGTAACACCGGTAACTGCGGCAGCACGACGGGGTGCGCCGTTTAAATCAACGTTTAATGCAGCCTCAACATCACCTGTGGCTACAGCCTTGGCTGCGGCTGCGGTTTCACCCTTGAAATAAGAGGTTTCGCCTAAAACATCAAGTCCGAACTCGCCCACGTTTGTTTTGCCTTTAACGGAAAAACCTGCTTTTTCGGCTCTTGTAACAACTTCGGCAGAGAAAAGCGGCTTAAAGTTTTCAAGCATTTTAGAGCCTGCAGTGGAGGCAGTGTCTTTGACGAGCAAGTTATCGTCAACTGCCAAGTTGCCGTTTTTGTTTATTTCGTTTATATAAAAACTCATCATTAACACCTCACTTTACAAGTCTCGGAACCTGCCAACTGTCTTCGGTGCTCTGAGGAGCGCCTTTAAGCAGGTCTTCGCGGGCAAACGGTTGCTCGCGTTTATCGTCACGAAGAATATTTGTCATAGGCAAAACATGAACCATAACGTCTTTGTTTTCGGTATCAACCTTGCCCATTTCTTCTTCATGTTTTGCCATTGCTTTGAAGATTTCCTTCATAGCATTTTCTTCATCGGCGGTGAATTGCAGTTCATTTACCTGCTGTAAACCTTTAAGTTTATCCTTACCACCCGAAGATGCACCTGCGGCTGCCTTTACGGTCTCTGAGAAGGCGTCGCTGTCGCCACCTTCAACACCGATTGCAGCACCCTGCTTACCTCTAATCTGGACGTTAGCCTCAAAGAGTTGAAGTTCGGTAACTTCACTCGGAGCGCCAAGCAACTGGTCTTGCGCAGTACCGTCAAGCGGGAAGGCGATAACGTCACGTATGGTTTCGGTATCGGCAAGGAGCATGACAATACGGTCAACACCGGGTGCCATGCCTGCGTGAGGCGGTGCGCCGAACTGGAATGCGTTGTAAAGTGCACTAAATCTACGCTCAACCTCGTCTTCGGAATAGCCTGCGATTTCAAAGGCTTTTCTCATGATTTCGGGGCTATGGTTTCTGACAGCGCCCGAAGCAAGTTCTATGCCGTTACATACAAGGTCATACTGGTATGCCAAAACTGTAGTGGGGTCTTTGGTGAGCAATGCTTCAAGACCGCCCTGAGGCATTGAGAACGGATTGTGGGTAAAGATTATGCTATCGGTAGTCTCGTCAAGTTCGTACATCGGGAAATCAACAACGAAGCAGAACTCAAACGAATTTTTATCAATAAGGTCAAGTTCGTTACCGAGCCAAGTGCGTATAACACCTGCGTTTTTATCGGCAGTATTTGACGAGGTATCACAGATAAAGAAGATGGTTTCGCCTTCTTTAAGTCCTGTAAATTCAGCAATTTCCTTCTTCTGTTCCTCGGTCATGACCTTGGTAATGGGGTCGTCTTTAAACTTATATCCGTCAGCCTCTAAAAGGGTAATGTGAGCAAGGCCTGCCATTTTTGCCTGTTTGGTAGCAAACTCCAAAGATTTATCAAAGAACCATCTTTCAGCCTTACAAGGTGCCACAATGCCGCGAACAAACTTGTTTTTGAAAGGTTTGAACTCAATCCTTGTAAACATCTCGCTTAAATCGCAAATAATAAGCGGATTGCGAAGGTCGGGCTTATCCGAACCGTATTTTGCCATACTCTCAGCATAAGGAATACGTCTGAACGGTGCAGAAGTAATCTTTTTATCCGAGAAGGTGCGGAAAACGTTGCTTACAACGTCTTCACAAACCTGCAAAACCTCGTCCTGAGTGGAGAAAGCCATCTCAAAGTCAAGTTGGTAAAATTCACCGGGCGAACGGTCGGCACGTGCGTCTTCGTCGCGGAAACAGGGTGCAATCTGATAATATTTATCAAAGCCCGAAACCATCAGCAACTGTTTGAACTGCTGAGGTGCCTGAGGCAAAGCATAGAATTTGCCGGGGTGTTTACGGCTGGGTACTAAGAAGTCACGTGCGCCTTCGGGTGAAGATGCAGTGAGGATAGGAGTCTGAATATCTAAGAAGCCTCTTTCCTCCATAAGTCTTCTCATGTGACCGATAACCTTGGAACGAAGAATGATATTATTATGAAGGTCGGGACTGCGAAGGTCCAAAAACCTATGCTTTAAGCGAATATTTTCGTTGGTGTCCTTCGCGCCTATTTCAAAAGGAAGGTCACGTGTGCAGGTGCCGAGAATAGCGGCTTTATCGGCAACAAGTTCAACAAGACCGGTTTCAATCTTGTTATTGACTGTTTCGGGATCACGCTCGGTAACAACACCTGAAACCGACAAAACGGTCTCCTTACCTACGCCTTTAAGCAAACTTTCGTCGTGGAAAACAACCTGTGTTACACCGGTCTCATCTCTGAGGTCGACGAAAAGAACGCCGCCGTGGTCACGAATAACGTCAACCCAACCGGCAAGTTCTACCTGTCGTCCGATGTGTTCCTTTCTTATTTCATTGCAACGGTGAGTTCTGTACATTTAATTACCTCCAATATTGTTGCATAAATTATAAAAATAAAAACGTCCCGAGAATCTTTACGATTCCCGGGACGAGTATAAACCCGCGGTGCCACCCGTTTTGATGCTAAAGCATCCTCTTTTTTATTAAATTACAAGGGAATAAATAAAGTGTTGCCGAACTTACTACTCACTTTAAGCACGCTTTCAGCCGGTGACGCGCTCTCTCTTTCAAGTTTTCCAAAAAAGTCGGGTCTTTATCGGGTAGATTATAGCAAACAAACCACAATTTGTCAACTACTTTTTAAATAAGTTCCTTTGCCAAAGCCTTTATTTGCTCTTTTGACTGCTCATTTAAAGCCGAATGAACAGTTACGGTTGTATCTGCAAAGGTGATTTCCTTACTGTTTTCAAACTGTCTTTTTATAATTTTGGCTGCCTGAGGAGCCCAGGAACCGTTCTCAATAAGACCTATCTTGCGGTTGCGGTAACCACGCTCGGTCAATTCATGAACAAACTCACGCATAAAGGGGAAAACATCGCCATTATAAGTGGTGGTTGCAAGCACGATTTTGCCGTAACGGAAAGCGTCTTCAACACACTCTGCCATGTCCGAGCGTGCCAAATCATTGACAACAACTTTTGGGCAACCCATAGCCTTTAACTCGCTCTCAAGCATCTCTACTGCGGCTTTTGTATTGCCGTAAACCGAGGTATAGCAAATCACAACACCCTCACTTTCAACACCGTAACTTGACCATGTGTTGTAAAGGTCGAGATAGTAACCCAAATTCTCGGTTAAAATCGGTCCGTGAAGCGGATAGATAATCTCTATATCAAGTGTTGCCGCTTTTTTAAGTACATTCTGAACCTGCATGCCATACTTACCGACAATGCCGATGTAATAACGTCTTGCCTCACAAGCCCAGTCCTCTTCTACGTCCAAAGCGCCGAATTTTCCAAAAGCATCGGCAGAGAAAAGTGCTTTTTCGGTCGAATCGTAGGTCATCATAACCTCAGGCCAATGTACCATGGGTGCCAAAACGAAGTTAAGCACGTGACCGCCCAAATCAAGGGTGTCGCCTTCCTTTACAACAAGTCTGCGCTCGGCATAATCGGTGCCGAAAAACTTGTTCATCATTTGGAATGCTTTATCGGTTGCGACTATGACGGCATTAGGATATTTTTCGGCAAAGTAATGAACATTCGCAGAATGGTCAGGTTCCATGTGCTGAACGATGAGGTAATCGGGTGATTTGCCTTCCAACGCTTTTTCAACATTGCCAAGCCACTCGTCACCAAACTTCTTATCTACCGAATCCATAATGGCCACTTTTTCACCAATTATTGCATAGGAGTTATAAGCCATACCGTTAGGCACGATATACTGACCCTCGAAAAGGTCGATTTGGTGGTCGTTGACGCCTACATATTTTATCATAAAAACACTTCCTTTTATATTTATCCCAAAACTGTATCAAATATGAGCATTATGCAAAAACCCACAATCAAAGCATAGGTTGCGGCACGTTCACTGCCATGCGCATGTGTTTCAAGCAACATTTCGTCGCTGATAACGTAAAGCATTGTACCGCCTGCGAAACTTAAAGCAAACGGCAAAATCGCAGTGGTTAAAGTTACTGCAAAGTAACCGAGCAATGTTCCCAAAACCTCAACAAATCCGGTAGCGGCGGCTATAAGCAAAGTTCTGCCTTTGGACATGCCAAGACCTATCATGGGAGCTATTATCACCATGCCCTCGGGAACGTTTTGCAAAGCAATACCGAGCGCCACCGTGAGCGCCTCGGAAACATTGCCTGTTCCAAAACCGACACCTGCGGCAAGACCTTCGGGTAGATTGTGAATACCAATCGCGATAACAAAAAGCAAAGTTTTGTTCATTTGACTCTGCTTTTCGGGGTGTTTTTCCTCGTTCACACCCGTTATATTATGGAGATGCGGAACTATCTTATCGATTACATTAATACACAAAGCACCGCAGAAAACGCCGATTATTGTGATAACAATACCATATTTTCCGAGTTGAGCATTGGCGTGCTCAACCGACGGCAAAATAAGACCGATTACCGACGCGGCAAGCATAACACCTGCAGCAAAAGACAGTACGATGTCGCTAAACTTATGACTGATATTTTTGAAAATAAATCCTAATATTGCACCGATGACGGTAGCACCACCGACACCAAGTGCCGTTAAAAAAACTTCTTGCATAAACATCCCTCATTTTTGATTACAGTTTATAATAACATATAATCCCACAAAATAAAAGAGGTTTTTTTACCCAAATGAACGATTTTTGTGGGTAATTTGTCATTATTCGCCGCACTCATACAACAAACATGATTTCGTGTATAGCACACCTTAATTATCGATTATTCACCATTCACTGAAAACAAAAAGGGAGGGCTTTCAAGTCCTCCCTACAACACATCATTTTTTCAGAACTTCTTCGGCATAGCGCACCGCTTCCATAGCGTCTTTCGCATAGCGGTCGGCACCTATCTTTTCGGCATAATCGCGTGTTAAGACTGCGCCGCCAACCACCGTTTTTACCCATGGTGCCTTAATTTTCAGCAACCTCACGGTTTCTTCCATAGCAGGTACCGTTGTGGTCATTAGTGCCGACAGTCCGACTATGGGTGCTTTATGCTCCACCGCCGCCTCGACTACCGTTTCGGGTGCAACATCTTTTCCAAGGTCGATTACCTTAAATCCGTAATTCTCCAGCAACAGTTTTACAATGTTTTTGCCTATATCGTGTATATCGCCTTTGACTGTCGCCACAACAACGGTGCATTTTTCGGCACTTTTCGTGCCGCTTTTTGCCAAAAACTCTTTTATGCTTTCGGCAGCCGACTGTGCCGCCTCAGCGCTCATAAGCAGTTGCGGTAAATAGACCGTTTTGTTTTCAAAACCCGTACCAACTAAGTTCAATGCGGGTATTATCTCATTATCCACAATTTCCATGGGCGAAACGGTCGAAAGCAGTTCTTTTGTCAGTTCCCCTGCGCTGGTCTTAAAACCTTTTACTATGGCTTTTTTAAGTTCCGAGCCAAATTCTTCCGTTTTGGCTTCGGAATTAGATGTTTTTGTCTCGGCAACCACAAAACTGTCGGCAACCGAAATAAATTTGGCGCAATTTTCGTCGGTTCCGTTAAGCGCGTTGAAACTGTAATAAGTCTTCATCATTTCGGCGGAATACGGGTTCATAATAGCCGCCGACAAACCGTTTGCAAGGCACATAGCAAAGAACGTACTATTGATTATATCACGCGACGGAAGTCCGAACGAAACGTTGGAAACACCAAGCGACGTATGACATCCGAGTTCTTTCCTTATTCTTCTCAACGCCTCGACAGTAACCTTTGCAGCCTCAGGCTCGGCACTTACGGTCATGGCAAGCGTGTCAAAAACAATATCTTTTTTGCATATTCCATACTTTTCTGCCGTAACAAGTATATTTTCGGCAATTTTAACCCTGCCGTCAGCAGTAGACGGTATACCGTTTTCGTCTAAAGTGAGCGCTACAACCACACCGCCATATTTTTTAACAAGCGGGAAAACGGCTTGCATGCTGTCAATTTTACCGCTGACCGAGTTTACCATTGCCTTGCCATTATAACGGCGAAGCGCCTTTTCCATAGCATAAGCATCGGCGGTATCTATCTGCAACGGCAGGTTGCAGACCGTCTGCAGTTCGCAAACGGCGGTTTGGAGCATTTTTGCCTCGTCGATATCGGGCAATCCAACGTTGACGTCGAGGATATCAACGCCTTTTTCCTGTTGGGACACGCCCTCATTCAAAATATAATTTATATCGTTTTCCAACAAAGCCTGTTTAAAACGCTTTTTGCCCGTAGGGTTAATACGCTCGCCTATAAGAATAGGTTTTTTGCCAAAAACACAAGCGTGCGTGTAAGACGAAACAACTGTCAACTGCTTGTCTTCTAACGGTTTTGGGATTATATCGCTTGCCTTTTGCACAAGCGCTTTTATATATTCGGGCGTAGTACCGCAACAACCACCTGCTACACGGACACCTTTGCTTATAAGCGCTGCCAAATCATCGGCAAATTCTAAAGGTGTGACATCAAAAACCGTCTTTCCGTCCTTAACCGAAGGCAAGCCTGCGTTGGGTTTAAGCACAACGGGTATTGACGCGTATTTTATAAGTTCCTCAGCAACACCTATGAGTTGTTTGGGACCGAGCGAACAGTTGGCACCCAAAGCATCAGCGCCCATACCCTCGAGCATGGCAACCATGGCAAGCGGAGTAGCCCCCGTCATCAGTTTGCCGTCGGCACCGTAAGCGTTGGTGACAATCACGGGAAGGTCACTGTTTTCCTTGACGGCAAGCAAAGCCGCTTTGGTCTCGTAACTGTCGTTCATAGTCTCTATTACTATGAGGTCAACACCAAACTCCACACCTAAAGCAACCGTTTTGGCAAACACACTCACAGCCTCTTCAAAATCAAGGTCGCCAAGCGGTTTTAAAAGTCTTCCCGTAGGGCCTATATCAAGCGCAACAAACTTTTCCGCTTTCGAGGTGCTTTTTTCTCTTGCTGTTTTAGCGTTGTCAACCGCCGCACCAATTATCGTCCTTAATTCATCATCTTTAAATTTTAACGAGTTTGCCCCAAAAGTATTGGTGCAAACAACGTTACTTCCCGCGTTAAAATAATCGGTGTGAATGGCAACTATTTCGTCGGAATGAGTAATGTTCCACCTTTCGGGGTATTCACCTGCCACAAGACCTTTTGCTTGCAAAAGCGTACCCATTCCGCCATCGAGAAAAACTTTATTCTCCTTTAAAAATTGTCTGAAATCCATTTTTATCCCTCGGTTTGATTTACACCCACAAAAGCCGTAACCGACTTTGAGGGTGACATGATAAGACTGTTTCCAAGACTTAGACCTATCTTGCGAGGACAGTCAAGTATTGAAAAAATCTGCTTTTGGGCATTAAGACAAAAGTCACCGTATCCGGGACTGAACCTTGCACCCAACGATAAATTATTTGCACTCTCATATTCACTGCAAAACGCGTCGCAAAGCGCCTCAATTCGCTCGGCTCCAATACTTTGAAGCATAAACGCCTTGGAGGGTGATATTTTGCTGTATTTTTGCATAAGTCGGTCAAGTTCTATGCCCACCGTAGCACCAAAAATCAGCACTTTATTAAAACCATCCAATGCCTTTTTTAAATCTTTGGAAGCAAATAAAAAATCGTCCAAAACAACACCGTTTTGCGTTTGCTTTACGTCAAACTCGCAAAAACAAACCTTGTAGCAAAGTTTGTCCCACACCTCATCTTTAACTTCATAAAGAAGAGACAAAGCACCGTCATCGGGCGTTCTGCAACCTGCATACCGCAAAGCCTCTTTTTCGCAAAATATAGGTGCTTCTATTTCTTTTACAAATACCGTTCTCATTTTCCCAAAATACTTGATAGATTGCTCATGATTTTTTCGGCAACAAACGGTTTGTTCATAGAATAAACGTGAACGTTGGTAATTCCGTTGGCATAAAGGTCAATAATCTGGTCGGTAGCATAAGCAATGCCCGCCTGCATCATGGCATCGGAGTCTGAGCCAAATTTGTCAACCAAACTTTTAAACCTTTGAGGCATAAACGAGCCCGAAAGTTTTATGGCACGTTCAACCTGATTTGCGTTGGTTATGGGCATAATACCGGGTATTACGGGTACGGTTATTCCTGCCTCACGGATTTTATAAAGAAAATTGTAAAGCAGATTATTATCGAAAAACATTTGTGTAGTTAAAAACGAGCAACCCGCTTCAACCTTTTCTTTAAGATACATTATATCGGTCTTCTGATTTTCGCTTTCGGGATGAATTTCGGGATAGCAAGCAGCACCAATGCAAAATTCGGGGTCGGCGTTTTTAAGTTCCCTGACAAGTTCTATTGCGTTGTTAAAATCCCATTTCGAACGGTCACTATTCATCATACTTTCGGGTATATCTCCCCTTAAAGCCATGACGTTGCCAATACCTGCGGCTTTTATGTCGGCAATTTTTTGCTTGACCGTCTCGCGCGTGGAAGAAACGCAAGTAAGGTGTGCCAACGTGGGTACACCGTAAAGTTCTTTGATATTTTTGGCGATATCCAGGGTGTATTTGCTTGTTCCTCCGCCTGCTCCGTATGTAACACTCATGAATGACGGTTTTAACTTGGCAATCTCCTCTGTCGCAGACTTGACGCTTTCAAACGAGGTTTCGGTTTTGGGTGGAAACACCTCAAACGATAGCGACAATGTATCTCTTTTAAGCAGTTCGCTTATCTTCATACTCTAAAACTTCCTTTTTTATTTGCTTACGAAAACATTATACATTTTAAAGTTTCAAATATCAACCATATTTAAAAAAAACAAAGTGAGGCAAAGAAAAAACGCAACTTTTTATAAAACCTTTCCTTGTTTTTTGCAACAAAGTTGATAATATTAAATTGTGAAGATTAAAAAGCAAGGAGTGAACCTTTTGAAAACGGTTATACCGGTTATTTTACAACCGTCTACCAAAGATTATTTTTGGGCGGGAGCCGTGCTTGACGGTATCAAGACCGCGGCAACACGTTACAACTGTGAATGGCAGATATTAGACCCTAACTGTTTTGAACAGTTATCAAAATTTAAAGGACTTCCTGTCATTATAAGCGGTCATTCTGCCGACTGGTTGCTAAACACCGCCGACAGTGTAAGTTTTAAAGGTCTTACACCAATAATCACCAACGGCAGTATACCGTCACTTTCAAAAAGCCGATTTTCGGGGGTTTGTTTTGACCTTCGCTCTGGTATGGAAGAAACTATCGAATGTTGCATTAACGATAACAGAAATCACATTGCTCTTTTAGGTGTACAGAAAAACTCAGCCGCCGACCGCGAAAAAATTTCAGCCTTTTGTGAAATAGCGGAGAGAAACAACCTGTCTGCCGAGTTCATTTACTATATTGAGAACAGCATGGAGCAAACGTTTGAAAACTTTGTTTCCGAACTTTTTGACCATGATATTAACGCCGTCATCTGTGCCAACGACACCGTTGCATTCTTCCTTATGGAAAAGCTGAAATCCAACGGCATTAAGGTGCCAAATGATGTTTTTGTGTTAGGTATGGGCAACTTCACCATAAACCGAATTTTGGATAAGCCATTGACGTCGCTCGGGTTTGATTATGCCGAACTGGGAGCACAGGCGGTGAGACTGTGGAGGTATTTTTTCCGTGACGGTGCCGAAGCCAACATCACCGTTTCGGTGTCCTGCCGACTGATACACAGGGAAACTTCGGTTAACTGCGCCAAAGAACAACCCTTAAAACCTGAAACAACAATTGAAAATAATACGACAACCAACTCTTTTTTTGAGGAACCGCCCGTTAATGCGTTTTTGAAGTTTGAAGCCATGCTGTGCGATTTTGACGAACTAGACTATAAACTGTTAAAGTTGATTGCTAAAGGTTTTTCAGATGAAGATATGGCAGAAACGGTAGGTCTTACCCCAAGAGCAATACGCTATCGCGTATCAAAAATGGTAAAAAAAGCCGATGTGGGCAACCGCATTGGACTTAGTAGAATTATGAATCAATATAACATTTTTAACGAGGTGAAATAATGATACAACTTCAAAAATACTCCATGCCATCGGCTGATTTGGGACCTCTCAATCCGTTACCCGACATAAAAAATGTATCCTACATTCACGCAGGTTATGAGTTGACCGAACGAATTACCGATGAAGACAAAAAATACATCGGCAAGGGCATGATAAACACTCTTTTGCCCTACAAACTGCAGGACGGTTACAACCGTGACCGAAAAGAAAAAGATTGGAACGCAATAGTGGTAGAAAACGCTTATTTAAAGGCCATTTTTCTTCCTGAACTCGGTGGCAGACTATGGTCGCTTTTCGATAAAGAAAACGGCCGCGAACTGCTTTATAAGAACACCGTTTTTCAACCTGCCAACTTAGCACTCAGAAACGCTTGGTTCTCAGGCGGCGTTGAATTTAACGTAGGTATAAAGGGACATAATCCTCTTACCTGCTCCCCTCTTTTTGCCGAGAAAGTCACCTATGAAGATGGCACAGAAGTGCTTAAAATGTTCGGATTTGAGCGCATTAGAAATGTTGTTTATACCCTTGAGGTGTGTCTGCCTGAAAAAGCAAAAATGCTTTACATCCGCGAAACCATTGAGAACACTTCTATCGACGATAAATACACCTATTGGTGGTCAAACATCGCCGTACCGGAAACCGAAGGTTTAAGAATTATCACTCCGGCTAACGACACCTTTATTTCTGCTTATAACGACGGTCATTACATAGTCGACAAGATACCTGTGCCTATATATAACAACAAAGACCTTTCTTATCCTATAAATTCGGTTCGTTCGCAGGATTATTTTTACCGTATTCCCGAAACCGAGCCCAAATGGATCGCTGCAGTCGGCAAAGATGGTTACGGACTTATTCATGTTTCGGACAAAACTTTGAAAGGACGCAAACTTTTTGTTTGGGGTCAGGGCAAAGGCGGCAGACATTGGAATGAATGGTTGTCGGAAGAAGGTCAGGCTTACGTTGAAATACAGGCAGGTCTTTTACACACGCAACTAGAACATCTGCCGTTCAAAGCAGGCGAAACATTAAGTTGGGTTGAAGCCTACGGCGCTGTTTGTTGCGATAAAAATAATGCTCACTCTTCCGATTGGGCAACCGCAAGGCGTTCAGTCGAAACCGCCGTTTCGAACCGTCACAACTTATCAAAACTCGATTCCGAACTTTCTGCTGTATTTCCTGACTGCAAAATTGCAAACACCGAAAGACTGCACATGGGTTCGGGTTGGGGTGCTTTGGAAAACAAAATTCGCAAACTTCAAGGCGAAAACAAAATTAGCAACCTAAACATTTTCCCCGAGGATTCATTAACCAGCGAGCAGAACTGTTGGCTTGACCTTTTGAAGGACGGAAAATTTAAGAACATTTCGCCCGACGACGAACCTTTATCGTATGTGACAGGACCATTTTTTGAACATCACCTTAAAAAGTCGGTTGAAAATAACAACGATTGTAGTTGGTATGCCGCTTTGCAACTTGGCGTGTTATATTATGCCAATGGCGACTCTTTAAAAGCACACGACGCATTTCTAAAATCTTGCGAACTCAAAAACAACGCATGGGCTTTAAGAAACCTTGCCATGCTTTACAAGTCGGAGTTCAAGGATATTAAAACTGCTGTAAAATACATGGAACAAGCCGCTTTGTTAAAACCCGATTGCCGCGCTATTTTGGTTGATTTCGGTAAGATTTGTACCGAAAACGGACTTGATAAAAAGTGGCTGACGTTTTATGATGGCTTAAGCGAGGATATGCAAAGTGTAGGTCGCTTGCGTCTTATGAAAGGCATTGCACACATGCACTTAAAAGAAATCGACCAAGCAACCGCCATTATCAATGCCGATTTTACGATGAGCGACATTCAGGAGGGCGAAGTTACTATCTCGCACATCTGGGCTGAACTTTACGGCATGAAATTAGCACGTGATTTAAACCTTACTGATGAGTCGGAAATCAAACGTCTTACCGAAATCCAATATCCTCTGCCCTACTCGGTAGATTTTAGAATGCATGAATAAGAGGTGTAACCAAATGAGCAATTTAAAACATAACGTACCTGCACCTTGGACCCCCGTAAAAGTAACCGAAACTAAGGATAAATGCTCGGTTTCAGTTTGGGGTAGAACCTATGAAATGCAGAACAATCCGCTTTTTTCCTCGATTGTTTCAAACGGAAAGGAACTTTTAAGCGCACCCATGCGTCTTGTTGGCAGCGAAAACGGACAACCCATCGTTTGGCAAGACCAAATGCAGTTTATATTTGAAAACACCGACGAGTTTGCCACCATTTGTGCCACAGCGCAAAGTGATTGTTTTATTATAAACACCAGCATAAAAATTGAATACGACGGTCTTGCTACCGTTGATTTGAAACTAATGCCAAGAGGCAAAACCGTACCGCAACTTTTTGGTCTTGACCAGAACAAAATCCACGAAACGGTTCTCGACAACCTTTGGCTTGAAGTGCCTCTCAAAAACGAGCAATCTTCACTTTATCATTTTTATCCCAATACGGCCGCACCCACACCAACGGGAGATTCATCAAAATCTTCTGCAACTCAAAGCAGCGGCGTTTTGCCGGAAAGCGGTTTTGCATTGCCGTTTAAAGCGGTCCTTTTTGTCGGCACCGACAACGAAGGTCTTTCATGGCTTTGTGAAAGTGATAAAAATTGGCAACCCCAAACAAACGAAAAATGTATTGAAATTATTACAAGCGGCAACGAAAAAGTGCTTCGCTTCCATTTGCTTGACAGTATGCCCGAAGAATGGGTGAAAATCGGCACCAAACAGGGTCAATACGCATTTCCACCCATAACCTACCGTTTTTGCTTCCAGGCGTCGCCAGTCAAGCCTTTCCCCGAAAATCCTTATAAAGAAAAACTTCTGCATATCGACTGCTTTATAAAAATAAAGGGCGATTATTGGGACTTTTTGTCTAATCCCGTCGTTGAAGGCGACACAGAGATTGGTTTTGACCGCATAAAAAGATTAGGTGTTACCACCCTTGTGCTCCACGAAAAATGGAACCGTATACAAAACTATTGGAAACTGTCACCTTACACAGCCAACCAACTTCGTAAGATAATAAAGGAATGTCACGACCGCGGTATAAAGGTTATACCTTATTTTGGCTATGAGATTTCAAGTATGAGTGATATTTTCCACGAGCGTCAAGCAGAAGCAAGGCGAGTCAGAGCCAATAACAACGTTGGCAACGCATGGTATCGAGAGCCGTGGCAGAGGGCATATGCCGTTTGCTACAAAAGTTCGATTGCCGATGACCTTGCCGACGGAATTGACGCACTTATGGAAGAATTTCAGTTTGACGGAATTTATCTCGACGGAACCGCTATGGTTTGGGAGTGCAAAAACGAACTTCACGGTTGCGGTTATACCGACAGCAACGGTTGCCGTCATGCGACCTACCCTGTTTTGCCTGTTCGCCGTCTTATGAAAAAACTTTACAAAAACGTTCACGCAAGAGGCGGTATTATAAACTGTCACACTTCGGACTGCGTCAGCCTTGCAGGACTGTCGTTTGCCGATTCTTTGTGGCTTGGCGAATACATTCAGTACGGACTTGTGCGCGACGGTGTAAAGGATATTCCGTTCGATTATATGCGTGCCTCACATTCAGGTCGCAATTTTGGACTTATGACAGAATTTATAGCCTATGCCAATCCCCCGACATGGACATTCCAAAATGCTATTTCTTTTTCGCTTGTTCATGGCATTTTGCCCCGACCGAACGATATTTTGAAGCCGCTTGAATACATATCAAAGATATGGAAAATAGTCGACGATTACGACGTATCAGATGCTTTGTGGTGTCCGTATTGGACCGATAACGGTATTGATACAAAAGACGAAAAAATCAAGGCAAGTTACTACAAAAAGGCAAACGAAAACGGCGAAAGATATCTTTTGTTCCTCGCCAACGGATATGATAAGCCGTCGACCTGCAGTATAAACCTTGCAAAACTGTCGGACGGCAAAACCTTTACGGCAACAGCGCTTGACGGAGCCGAACTTAAGACAAACGGCAACGTGTTAACACTCACATTAGACCGCTACGGTTACGGAATTGTTGAAATTAATATTTAGTACAAACCCAATCCCCCAGAGGGAACCTCTTCGGGGGGGGGGTTTGGTATGGCGTTAATATAATTTCATCTC
>JAZNVU010000030.1:0-2704 GCA_045592985.1 Acutalibacteraceae bacterium
TGCTTAGTGACATAAGGAAACCGCAAAAGTTCATAGAGTACTGGCGGTTTTGTAAAAAAGATAAAATGTGGGTGCTGGACAACATTTCACAGCAAAGCGAGTTTGAAAGCCTTATCGCCAACTCGCAAAGACCACAATAAATACAGACACAAGGGTACAGATACAAGGGGACGGTTCTCTTGTATCCTCAAATTGAACTACCCCTCAGTCGCTTTGCGACAGCTCCCCTGACAAGGGACTGGATACAAGGGGACGGTTCTCTTGTGTTCTCAAAACAAAACTACCCCTCAGTCGTCTGCCGCCGACAGCTCCCCTGACAAGTGGAGCCAAATAAGTTTCTACAAATAAATCCCCCGAGTTTTCTCGGGGGATTTACTATTTATCACCAAGCAGTAACAGTTCTGCAATAACTCTGTCAAGTAGCGGTATATATTTTTCATCAATCCGATGTATTTTATCAAGCCTTAAATCGTCTGCGCTTCGCTTGTTCGCTTTTGTAAGGGACTCTCGCTATGAAAACGCTCGTCTTTCAGCGCGCCAATGGTGGAGATATAAACGAAAGTTTGTATCTCCCTTATAATTTGTTACGAGGGCAAAATAACAAATGTTAGATACGTTTTTAGAGATTATCAGGTTATTTTATTGCAATATTATACGGTTTATGATATATTAAAAAAGAAAGAAGGAGGGCATTTATGAAAAATAGACTTATTTCCATATTCCTATGCATACTAATATTACTTGCAAACATTTCGGTTGTGTCATATGCATCAGGCGTCATTGGTTCGGTAGACTTGACTGTTGAAGTTCCTTTTCACGGCAATACTCCAATAAAGCCGACTGTCGGCACCGACAATGTGTCGATATATGCATACGAATGGTTAGACGGCGATAATACAATGTCTTCTTTTGAAAGGTTTGAAGGCGGAAAAACTTACACTTTAAAGGTGCGTTTAACTACTCTTAGCAGTTTTTCAGGCAACGTATCTGTAAAAGTCAATTCTCTGAACGTTACGTCACTTAGCCTTCTTGAAAACAACACCCATATTCTTTTCGAGAAGGAATTTTACGTTTCTCCTGTCGGATATACACTGTCTTTTGATCCGGGCTGGGGCTCGGGAAGTATGACGCATCTTACGGGAAAAACAACCTATAACCTGCCGGCGTGTAGCTTTGTAGCCCCTTCGGGAAAAGAATTCAAGTGCTGGATGATTCAAAACTCGGCTGGTCAGTATGATTTATATGACGTAGGCGATACTGTTGTACTCACAAAAAACACCACCGTTATTGCGGCATGGGTAGACATATCGACAAAAACTAAAATCTATGAAGTTGAAGCAACCTCCAATATCTCGGAAATCGCTGTTCTTTATGGTGATTTGAAAGTTACAGATATCAACGTTACAAAAGGCTCTCCGGCTTACGTTACCGATACATACGCCAACTTTAATTGGCAGAAAAAGGTTAACGGTGTGTGGGAAACTCAATACTCGGGTTATTTTACCCCTGGTGAATGGCGTGCTTCAACACAGTTGCGTGTTGACGGGGATAGCTTTAATCAATATGAACTCGGCAGTCCCGTTACGTTAACTGTTGACGGCAAGGAATGGACGATGAACAATAACGGTGTTCCAACAGTTTCTGCCCAAGTTGCGTATATTGCGGTTTATTCACCCACTATTGTCATTGAGAACGACCCGACTATTCCTCCACCCGTTGAAATTAAAGCGCTTGAACTTTCCGTTAACGGATATAGGATTGGAGGACAGGTCAGCGATTTAAGAATAACCGTTAACAACAGTAACGTTAACGTCAGTGAATACGAGGTTGCAATCTTAAAGGATACCAACGGCGATGGTATGCCCGATGATATTGGAAACGTTGGTGAATACTTTGACAAAACAGACAACGCCTATATAGTTGCGTTTAAACTGACTTCAAAAACCGGCTATATTATTTCGAATTTAACTATGAGTAACGTGACTTGCGCTAATGGATCAGTGCTTGGCTCATACAATTTAGAGGATGGGTGTTTTAGCGGTACGCTGATTCTCAATCCTTTTGATACCTGTACAGTTTCTTTTGTATCAGGCGACGGCAGCGGAACAATGTCCGATGTGATTATTGAAAAAGGCAAATATACTCTTCCTTCTTGCAAATTTAATGCCCCTAAATATAAACAGTTTAATGGTTGGGCAGTCGGCAAAGCAACCGGTAGTGTATATGCCTCGGGTAGTTCGATAACTGTAACAGAGGACGTTACTCTCTATGCAACCTGGAAAGATATTTCTATTATTGACTCTTCAAAAATATTCACAGACATTTCGACAACCAAATGGTTCAAAGAATATGTTGACTATGCAGTAACCTTCGGTATTTTCTCAGGTACAAGCAAAACAACCTTCTCACCAAGCAACAACATAACACGCGCACAGTTTGTTCAGGTGCTTGCAAACCTTGAAGGAATAGATACAACAAACACAGACGTAACGACTTCTTTCAAAGACGTACCCTCTAAAAAGTGGTTTACTCCCGCTGTAAAATGGGCAAGTGAAAACAGCATAGTAAACGGTGTAGGCGGCGGCAAGTTCGACCCGACTGCAAACGTAACACGTGAGCAGATGTGCGTAATGCTTGTAAACTATGCACAGTTTAAGAAAATAACTCTTAAAACTGTTGAAGAGAAAGCATCATTTACCGACGA
>JAZNVU010000031.1:0-22483 GCA_045592985.1 Acutalibacteraceae bacterium
AGAAAGATAAACGAAACCGAAAAACTAAAATCAAAACTTATTGAAATTGTTGAGAAACTAATTGTTGACGAAAAAGTGGATACATTTCTTTTCGGGAGCAAGAGCCGATTTAATAGTTTATGCCTTGAACTCGTAACCGAACTGAAAGAAAAACACCCGCACATAAAACGAGTCTATGTACGAGCAGAACACCCGTATATAAGCGAGCATTATAAAAACTACTTGCTTGAAAGCTACGAGGATACCTATTACCCCGAAAAGATACTAGGTTCAGGCAGAGCTGCTTACGTCGAGCGTAACTATGAAATGATAGATAATAGTTTCTATTGCGTAGTATATTATAATGAACAGAGCGCCCCGACCACCCGCAAAAGCGGCACCAAAATCGCCCTTGATTATGCTAAAAAGAAATGTAAAAATATTACTGGCGTATTATAACCTGAAATTTATTAGAGTATATGGCAAAAAAAAAGAAGCACGAAACGGAGCGTTCGTGCTTCTTTTACTATCCTTATGAGTAAGGCTCTTATGAGTGGTTTTTATTCTTTCAATAATTTTCTTCTTTGCTTATAGTCGGGCATATAATTTGCGACCAAGTTCCAAAATCTCGGTGAATGGTCGTGGTGCTTTATGTGGGCTAATTCATGCACAACAACGTAGTCTATCGCCTCTTTGGGGTACATCATAAGTCTATACGAAAAACAAATTCCGTTTTTACCGCTGCAACTGCCAAACCGTCCTCTTGCCGATGTGATTTTTATTGAGGTCGGTTTAAGTCCCATCAAATTGCCGTAATATTCCACCGCTTTTGGCAGGTAATCCTTGGCTTTTTGCTTCAAAATCTTTATTTCATCGGCAGTAGGTTCAGGGTGGTTTTCGGTACGCTTAGTCTGTGTTTCGAATGCCTTATTAATCCAGTCACGCTTTTCGTCGATGAACCTTAAAATGACCGAATCAGACATTCTTTCAGGTGCTCTGACGGTCAAAACTCCCGCTTTCTTTACTTCAAGACCCAACGTCCTGCGATTTTTGGAGCGAATTATCTCAATCTGCATTTTTTATACTTCTTTTGAAAAATTTGTCGAAAAATTTATCGGCAAACGGAGTTTCGACAAGGAAAATTGCAATCATCATCAAAACACAACCGACAAACTCTCTGCCGGTTGGCAAAACAAGATAGAAAACACATGCCGTTACCATTGCAAACACCGATTCAAGGCTCATAACAAGGCTTGCAACGGTGGGCTCGCAAAGTTTTTGGCTTAATATTTGCAAAGTATATGCGATTCCCGATGACAAAACACCGCAGAACAAAATCGGCACAGCCGCATGCAAAAGGTTGTAAACGCTTAAAGAATCGCGCTCAAAAATGAGCATCAACACGCCCGAAACGATACCAACGGTAAAAAACTGTATGCAGGACATGGCAACGCCGTCAACACGCGATACAAAACGGTCGATTATCATAATATGACCCGAAAAAGCCACAGCACACAAAAGCAGAACAATATCGCCTCGTGACACGGTGAATCCGTCTTTTACGCTTATAAAATATAGTCCTAAAACGGCAATTATAACGCCCAAAATCACCGAAATTCTGACTCTTTTGCCGGTAAACATCGAAATAAGCGGAACAAAAATTATGTACATAGCAGTAATAAACCCTGCTTTACCCGAGCCACCCTCACTCAGTTCGGCATTAAAGATAATACCAAACTGCTGTAAATTAGCAGCAACCGACAAGGCGATACCGCAGCAAATTCCGCCTATAATCAGCGGTTTGGTCAGCGTTTTTTCTTTTTGACCGCTTTGCTTCTCCCTTGATTTTTTGAAAATTAGCACAACAGGAATAAGCACCAAAGCGCCCACAAACGAACGCATACTGTTAAGCGTGAACGAGCCGATAAATTTGCAGGCTTCCTCTTGTGCTACAAAAGCACTGCCCCAGATAACGGCGGCAACCAGCAGCATCAAACTGCCTTTAAGGTTATTACTCATGTTATTCTGCGTCTTCTCCCTCGGTAAGATATTCCCTTAAAGCCTCGGTATCAAGGAACTGGCAGTTATAGAAAAACTCTGC
Source organism: Acutalibacteraceae bacterium (assembly GCA_045592985.1). Taxonomy (GTDB): domain Bacteria; phylum Bacillota; class Clostridia; order Oscillospirales; family Acutalibacteraceae; genus UMGS172. The sequence goes on from JAZNVU010000031.1 coordinate 2,081, forward strand.
AATTTTAGAAAGGATTTTCTTGGCTCCGTCCTCAGAATCGCTTTCAACGTTCATAGGCATAACAGGGTCATGAACGCTGAGTCTCAGCAAAAACCATCCATCATCAACCGAAACGCGGATACCCTCACGGTTATCGTCGGCAATTATGTAGCCGTCTTCTTTTGCTTTGGCTTCACACCAACGCTGCAAGCCTTCGATAACACATTCGCCGTACATTTTGAACTCGTCAACAAGAATGTTAAAACGAATTTCCTTTTCACTCTTAGGAGTTTTAAGGCTTGCCGTAAGGTCGGAAATACTTTTTCCTTCTTTACCGAGTTTTGCCATTTTTATGATAATTTTGGTTACAAGATATGCGCCGTCATCAAGGAAATAGTTTTCTTTGAGTGCCGCATGACCCGATGTTTCAATAGCAAGTGGTGCATTTGTACCTTCGTTGCAAAGGCGGATAGCCTCGTTAATAACGTTCTTATAACCACGTTTAAAGCGGTGATGTTTGCCGCCCAAATCGTTTTCGATAAAGGTTTTAAGCCCTGATGATGTAACGCTGTCGGTTACAATGGTCGAGCCGGGCTCGTTTTCCAGTGCAATAGCCGCAGCAAGAGCAATAAGGCGGTTGCGGTTGATTTCAACACCGTCGGGGTCAACACAGCCTGCCCTATCAACGTCGGTATCAAAAATAACACCTAAATCGGCATTGGAGTTTATAACAGCATCGCTGATACTTGCCATTGCAAGTGCGTTTTCGGGGTTGGGAATGTGGTTAGGGAACATTCCGTCGGGCTCCAAATAAACGCTGCCGGTAGTATCGGCACCCAAAGGTGCCAAAACCTTATCGGCATAAAAACCGCCTGCTCCGTTACCGGCGTCAACAACGATGTGATATCCGCTTAACGGCTTATCGGCTTCGCTGACGCCAAGTTCATCGCAAATAAGTTTGCGCAAAATACCCGAATACTCGGTCATGAAGTCACGTGTGATAACCTTTCCTTCTGCCTTAGGTGCTGAAACACCGTTTTCGGCATCGGTAACTATTTTTTTAATCTCGTCACCGTCAAGACCGCCGGTGGGAAGAAAGAACTTAAGTCCGTTTCGGTCGGCAGGATGATGGCTTGCGGTTATCTGTACCGCACCGTCACAACCGGCATGAACGGTGGTCATGAACATGGCAGGTGTGGAAGAAAGACCACAGTCAATTACGCTGACACCTGCCGACAGAAGTGACTTTATTACCTGCTCTTTTATTTTCAGGGCGGTAATTCTCGAATCATGACCTACAGACACAGTTAATTCACTTGCCTGTTTTTGGACTTTTTCTGCCAAAAACGGCACGAAAGCGGCGGTTATATCAAAAACCGCCTCGTCAGTAAGGTTTACTTCATTACCGAAAATGTCACTGGCATAACCTCTAACATCCGAGCCGGATTTAAGTTCAAGATAATTTTTCATAAATAATTCTCCCCATCAAGAAATTTTGTTACCCGAAAAGCATTTCTGCTCCAAAATAGCCAATAGCAATGAGCGACAGTGCAACCACAGTCCACATTGCTGATTTTAAAAACAAACGCATACTGCGTGACATGCCTTTTTCCGTATTGTTTTCCATTTTATCACCTCTATTTTGAGTATTAACAGAAGGTGTGGGAAAAATACGGACATACACAACTCTCCAGTTCCTAAAATATACTGTCATATAGCCCTTTGGAGGTGCATTTATGACGGTGACATTTGAAAACGGAACACTGAAAGTACTTCTTTCGAAGGACGAAACCGTTACCTACCGCATTGACAGATTGTTTCGCGGTGAACCGTATGATTCTGCAGAAACGGCACTTGCTCTGCTCTATAAAACGGCTTTACAAAAAGTTTCGTCAAGCCTTTATTATGACCGATTGATAATTGAAGTTTTTCCGTCTTTTTCGGGTGGTTGCGAGGTGACATTTTCCCCCGACAAACCCAAAGTGCCGGTTGCGGTCAAAGAAAAAAGTCACACTTTTTTATCGGCACAATTTTCCGACTCCGAAGTCATGATAGAAACAATAATCGGACTTTACCGTTCAAAATTTTACAAAACAAGGTCGGACCTATACGAAAAAGACGGCATCTATCGGCTTTTACTGTTCCCCGAATTTGGTTCAAAACAACTTTTAAGACTGTTTTCGCAAATAGGTTGCAATCTTACAACCGCACAGATAGATTTTGCCATAACCAAAGAACATTGGCGGTTGTTGTGTAAAAACACCGCCATAAAAACTATTGGTTCGACTTTTTTTAAAGGGCTCTAAACCACTCGGCTCTTTGTTTTACATCCTCGGCTTTAAAGAGAAAACTACCGACTACTAAAACATCGGCGCCTGCTTCAACACACTGAGGTCCGGTAATGTCGTTAACACCGCCGTCAACCTCTAAAAGGGTGTTAAGGCCCTGTCGGTCAATCTCAGCACGAAGTTCTTTTAGTTTAGAAAGTGCCTCGGGCATGAAACTCTGTCCGCCAAAACCGGGCTCAACCGACATAACAAGCACCATATCGCATTTGGGCAAAAACTCAAAAATCTCACTCGGTTTGGTGCAAGGTTTGATGGTAAGGCAGGTCTTTACACCCTCGTTATGTATCATATCAAGCGTTTCATTAACGTCAGAGCCTGCTTCATAATGGAAACCCAAGTAGGTGGCGTGCTTGGCAAATTCTTTGATATAACGGTGCGGACGGTCAATCATAAGGTGTATATCCAGCGGTAAATCGGTGTGTTTTGCGATAGAATCTATCACCGGTACTCCAAATGAGATGTTGGGTACAAAAATACCGTCCATAACGTCTAAATGCACCATTTCGGTACCTGCTTTTTTAAGTGTTACAAGGTCATCACCCATTGTAAGGTAATCACAACCTAAGATTGACGGTGAAAGCTTAGCCATAACTCATCCTCCAAATAATATATTAAACTATAATATTTTAACTTATTTTGCCTGCAAGGTCAATACTTTTAAAACACTCGCGGTTAATTTTTAGTATAACACGCACACTTTGGCACAAATTAATACTGAGGTGTTGAAAAGTGGAAATTGAAAACAAGGAATATTCAAAAATCGTCAAGGCAAAATCACCGCCTTCGCCCATCGTTAAGGACACAATTTTGGCTTTTTTAACCGGCGGTATTATATGCACGTTCGGTCAGTTGCTGACCTCGATTTATGAAACTTTACCATTAACCGAAAAGGGCGTTAAAGCATTAGTACCCATGACGCTGATTTTTGTAACCGCAGTGCTGACTTCCCTCGGTGTTTTTGATAAAATTGCAAAAGTTGCAGGTGCCGGCACACTGGTGCCCATTACTGGATTTGCCAACGCCGTTGTCTCCCCTGCTATTGAATATAAGGCAGAAGGATTTGTCTTGGGTGTGGGTGCCAATATGTTTAAAATCGCAGGCCCTGTTATTGTGTATGGAACGGTAACAAGTGTGATTTATGGGATTATTTATTGGATAACTACTTTGTTCTAACAAAAAATGGCTTGACCAATCGGTCAAGCCTTTTGATTTTTAAAATGTCACCTATCAAAACTATTAATACGACAGCAACGGTGCCGAGCCGTCGTCTTCACCCTTTTGAAAACTTTTAACCTCTACGGTATATCGGTCGCCGTCGGAATCTACCGTCACCCTATCGCCGACATGCTTGCCGAGCAAGGCTCTGCCCAAAGGCGATTCCTTGCTTATTCGACCCTCAAGTGGGTTGCAACGCACCGTTGTAACTATCTGAACGGTGTCAATATCGCCTTCCTCAACAAAAAGAAGTTCAATTTTATCGTAAAGACCTATTTCATCCTCTTTGGAACTATCCTCGATAACCGTGGCGGTTTTTATCATTTTTTCAAGATATCTCATGCGACTTTTATTACGGTTAAGCGCCTGTTTTGCCGCTTTATACTCAAAATTTTCACTAAGGTCGCCGTATGAACGGGTAAGTTGCACCTCGGCAATCTGTTCGGGCATAAGCACAAGTTTGCGATGCTCAAGTTCTTCTTTCATCTTTTGTATATCAAGGCTTGTCAGTTCGTTATTCATAAATTATCCTCTTTAGTTATTCGTTTTTTGTATTATACATTTTTCACGTACAATAATCAAGAGGTTATGTAGGGAACAAAATTGCTAAAAACGTCAAAATATTACACTACGCTTAGACAAAATCCACACCCTTCGCTGTATATAATAGGCTTGATACAATATGCAAAGGACGGATAAAAATGAAGGAACTTATAAAGACTACCGACACTGTAAATCTCTCGGAAGCCGCATCGCGGTTTACACACGCAGCAGGACAAGCCGGTGTAGCCGTATTGGGATTTTTCATGGCAAGAACCTCGCTTTGGGGCGAAATTTCTCCATTGGGTGCTGCTTTGGCGGCAGGTATGCCGCTTATATACACACCTGCGGCAGCCTTGGGCGCACTTTTGGGGTACATAGCAGGTCCCACATTTACAAGCGGACTTAAATACTCGGCAGCACTACTTGCAATAGTGGTAATCCGCTTTATTTTAGCAGGGATAAGACCATCTTTTAAAAGTGCCGTTTGCTCGGCTTTAGTATCGCTCGGTGTTATTTCGGCGGTAGGTTTCGTGTCGATTGGAGAAAACGTTGTGTCGGGCATTGCTTTGTGCTTAGCCGACGGCATGCTTGCGGGCGGTGGCGCGTATTTTATCCGCAGGGCAACCGCTGTAAAATGGGGACGTGCATCGGGATTTACAGGCGAACAACTTGCCTCTTTGCTCATAGCCTTAAACCTTGCTTTATCCTCGCTTTATCCGTTAGCCTTTGACGGAATATCGGTAGGACGAATACTGGCTTTGTTGCTAATTTTGATGACGGCGCGCTACGGCAAAGTGGGTACTGCCGCCGTCTGCTCGGTTGCCGCCGCTGTTTCGGTGTGCATTGCAGGTTTTGAGACTACAAGCGCACTCGTTCTTTGCTTTTCGGGACTTGCGGCAGGTATTTTTTCGGTTTTCGGCAAACTTATTACCTCACTTACTCCCGTTATTGTAAGCGGTATGTGGTTGCTTGTTTCATCGGTTTCTCACGTCGCGTCGGCACATTTTTTAGAATCCGTTATTGCCGCAGCCGTCTTTTTGCTTATTCCAAAATCCATGTCGGCTTCTATAGGCCGCATAATATCGCCACCTGTAATAACTCCCGACGCAAAAGGTCTTCGCAAAACACTTACCATGCGTTTGAGTCTTGCCTCGACAGCATTAAGCGGTGTGTCAGAAACTGTAGAGGATGTATCCCGTTGCCTTGCTATAAACCGAAAGCCCTCGTTTTCAGCCGTACTTCACAACGTGGAAAACGATGCCTGCAGAGGGTGTTCTTTAATGCTTCATTGCTGGGAGCGCAAGCGCAAAACCACCACCGACGCCATAATTGCCATGAGCGAAGCGGTAAGACGGTGCCAACCCGTCAGCACATCGGATGCTCCACCCGAATTTAAGGACACTTGTTTAAGACCCGAACGTTTTGAAAGTTCGGTTGCAAAACATTTTTCTGAATTTTTAAATAAGGTTTCGGCAGAAAAGCGCATCACCGAAATGCGTGGCGTACTTTCCGACCAGATGAAGGGTATTTCAAACATGCTTAATGAGATGTCGGACGAATTCTCCAGCGCTATGGAATACGACGTTGTACTTGCAGAACGTGTTGCGGGTGCTTTAAAAGAATTTGATATCCGTGCTGACGAGTGTTGTTGTGTTGTGGACAAGTTTGGTCGCATGACCGTCGAAGTAAAACTGTTGCAGATGCCCGATTTGCCCTTGAACCGTGCCAAAATACTGTCGAAAATCGAAGAAATCTGCGAACGTGATTTTGAACCGCCCGAAATTAACCGGACTGGGCATACTTGCTATATATCGGTGACCGAAAAGGCGGTTTTTTCTGCCGATGCGTATGTAACGCAGTTTAATCAGGGAAAAAACCAACTTTGCGGTGACACCTGCAAGTTTTTTGCCGACGGCAGAGGCAGATTTGTGGTAATTTTAAGCGACGGAATGGGTAGTGGAGGCAGAGCCGCTGTCGACTCTGCCATGACAGTCAACCTCACCGAACGTCTTATAAAGGCTGGGTTCGGGTTTGACTGTGCTTTGAGAATAGTCAATTCGTCCATGCAACTTAAATCGACCGATGAATCGCTGGCAACGCTCGATATCTCCTGCATCGACCTGCATACAGGTTGTACCGAACTTTTAAAGGCAGGTGCTGCACCTACACTTATACGCCGTAACGGACGCACAGGCAAGGCAGAATGCCGTTCACTTCCTGCCGGTATTCTGCATGATGTGGGATTTGACCGCGCTACCGTCACTTTACGTGAGGGCGATTTACTTGTCATGATGTCGGACGGTGCTTGCAGTGACGGAACCGACTGGATATGTGCAGAACTTGAAGCCTTTAAAGACGGTAGCGCAAAGCAATTGTCCGAGCATCTTGCCACCACCGCAAGACGTCGCAGACGAGACGGTCACGAGGACGATATAACCGTTTTTGCCGCCGTAATCCAAAAAGCGGTTTGAGTATAAATTTTGTCGAAAAGTTTGCTTTACGCTATTGATTTATACACGGATATCGAGTATAATATCCGTGTATATTTTTTGTCTCAGGAGGTTAATATGTACGAGAATCTTTTAGATTCGGTCGGTTTTGTAAAATCGGTCGATAAGCAAGTCGGCGATGCAATGGAACTTGAACTTCGCCGCGAACAGCAAAATATTGAACTTATCGCATCTGAGAACTTTGTTTCTCCCGGCGTTATGGCAGCCATGGGTTCGGTATTGACCAACAAATATGCCGAAGGTTATCCTGGAAAACGTTACTACGGCGGTTGCCAGTATGTTGATATTGTTGAGGATATAGCCCGTGACCGTGCTTGCAAAATCTTCGGTGCTGCCTATGCCAACGTTCAGCCTCATTCAGGCGCTCAGGCTAACCAGGCAGTTTACTTGGCACTTATCCAGCCCGGCGACACCGTTATGGGTATGAATCTTGCCCACGGCGGTCATCTCACCCACGGTTCACCCGTTAACAGTTCGGGTAAATTCTACAACTTCGTTCCTTACGGCGTAAACGATGACGGCTTTATCGATTACGATGAAATGCGTAAAATCGCTAAAGAGTGCCAACCCAAACTTATTGTTGCAGGTGCTTCGGCTTACGCAAGGGAAATTCGTTTTGACCTTATCAAGCAGATTGCCAACGAGGTAAACGCTTTGTTTATGGTCGATATGGCACACATTGCAGGTCTTGTTGCCGCAGGTCTTCACATGAACCCATGTCAGTATGCCGACGTTGTTACCACCACCACCCATAAGACTCTGAGAGGTCCGAGAGGCGGTATGATTCTTTGCAACGACGAGGTAATTTTTAAGGCTATTAACAAGGCTGTGTTCCCCGGCAACCAGGGTGGACCTTTGATGCATGTCATCGCCGGTAAAGCCGTTTGCTTCGGCGAGGCTTTGACCCCTGAGTTTAAAACCTATCAGGAGCAGATTATTAAGAACGCTAAGGCACTCAGCCAGTCGCTTATGGAAAACGGTATCAACCTTGTATCAAACGGTACCGATAACCACCTCATGCTTCTTGACCTTCGCGGAACAGGTGTTACGGGTAAAGAACTTGAGCACCGTCTTGACGAGGTTAATATTACCGCCAATAAGAATGCAATTCCTAACGACCCCGAGAAACCCTTTGTTACAAGCGGTGTTAGACTTGGTACTCCCGCCGCTACTACCCGTGGTCTCAAAGAGGAAGATTTTAAAGAAATCGGCCGTCTTATTGCTCTTTGCGTTAAAGATTTCGAGAACAAGAAAGACGAAATCAAGTCGTCGGTTGCCGCAATCTGCGCAAAATATCCGCTTTATAAATAATTTTTGGAGGAATAAAAATGTTAGTATCAGCAAAAGAAATGCTTAACAAAGCAAAGGCAGGCAAATATGCAGTTGGTCAGTTCAATATCAACAACCTTGAATGGACCAAGGCTATTCTCCTTACCGCAGAAGAACTTAAATCTCCCGTAATTCTCGGTGTTTCCGAGGGTGCAGGCAAATACATGTGCGGTTACACCACCGTTGTAGGTATGGTTAACGGCATGATTAATGAACTCGGCATTACCGTTCCTGTTGCTCTTCACCTCGACCACGGTTCCTACGAGGGTGCAAAGAAGTGCATCGAAGCAGGTTTCTCTTCTGTTATGTTCGACGGTTCGCACTACCCCATTGAGGAAAACATCGCAAAAACCAAGGAATTGGTTGCTATTTGTGAAGAAAAAGGTCTGTCGTTAGAGGCTGAAGTTGGCGCTATCGGCGGTGAAGAAGACGGCGTTATCGGCAGTGGCGAGGTTGCAGACCCCAACGAGTGCAAAATGATTGCAGACCTCGGCGTTACCATGCTTGCTGCAGGTATCGGCAACATTCACGGTAAATATCCCGAAAACTGGGCAGGTCTTTCTTTCGATACTCTCGATGCTATAGGGCAACTCACCGGCACCATGCCTCTCGTTCTCCACGGTGGCACAGGTATTCCTGCCGATATGATTAAGAAGGCTATTTCTTTGGGCGTTTCCAAAATCAACGTTAACACCGAGTGCCAGTTGGCTTTCGCCGCTGCTACCCGTGAGTATGTTGAGGCAGGTAAAGACCTCCAAGGTAAAGGCTTCGACCCCAGAAAACTTCTCGCACCCGGCTTTGAGGCTATCAAGGCTACCGTTAAAGAGAAGATGGAACTCTTTGGTTCAGTTGGCAAGGCTTAATCTTTTGGTTGTACGTAAAAAGCACCGTCAATGACGGTGCTTTTTTATTACTTCTTTATTTTCTTTTCGGGTAGATTTATGCGTTCTTCTTCTATTACAAGCGGTCGGTTGAGCACACGCGTGTTTATGTTAAGAATATACTCACCGATAATACCGATAAACAACAGTTGAACAGCACCGAGGAAAAACATGCCTATAAGCATGGGCGCCATACCTGCATTAAAACCGTCCCAATTTATAAGTTTCATAATAAGATACACAAGTCCGATTATGACACTTACTATCGAAACAAAGGCTCCTCCGAAGGTCGCAAGTCTTAAAGGCACTTTGGAATACGAAGTTATACCAAGCATGGCATAATCGTAAAGCCTGTAAAAGTTAAATTTAGATTTTCCTGCTTTTCTTTTGGGCTGAATGTAATAAAGTTTATGGTACTTAAAGCCTAATTCGGCAACAATGCCACGAAGATACGGCATAGGGTCGTTAAGGTCGCGCAAAATTTCGATAAACTCGCGGTCATAAAGGCCGTAACCCACAAAATTATCGATATGCTCAATATCGGTTATTTTGCGTATAAGTTTATAATAAAGTTTTCTCATACCATACATTATCGGGTTTTCTTTGCTGCCTTTCTTTATGGCAAGTACAATCTTGTGGCCTTCCTCCCAGGCACGCACAAAATCAACTATCATTTCGGGCGGGTCTTGGAAATCGGCACACATTTTGATAACGCAGTCACCCTCTGCCTGCAACAAACCGTAAACCGAAGAACGAATTGACCCAAAGTTACGGACGTTGAAAATAGCAGCGGCATGCGTTGGATTATCGGCACAAAGTTTTTTAAGCAGCGCCCTTGTGTTATCGGTCGAATCATTATCGGTAAAAAGTACCTGATAATCATATTCGGGCAGTTTTGTCTCAAAAACCTCTTTTATAGCCTGGAATAGCCCTACAACATTGGCCTCTTCGTTATAGCAAGCAACTGTTACGCTGATTTTTTTCATAAATAATCACCTTTCGGTCTTTTTTAACCACTTTGCGGTTGCGGTAACACCCTCAATAAAACTAACTTTTGGCTCAAATCCGGTATCCTCTCTGAGCGTTGTAATGTCGGCACAAAGATGCATCAATACACCTTTTGGATATTCTACGGCACCGATATCGATAAGTTCTTGAGAATGGGTAACTTCAGCCATAATTTCGATATATTCTTTTAAAGGTCTTGCCGAACCCGAACCCAAGCAATAAACCTTTCTGCCTTCTGACTTTTCGCCTATAAGGTAAAAAGCCTCGCCGGCGTCAGAACTAAAAAGGTAGTCCCATCGCTGTTCGGCAGGTGTAAATTCTGCCCTCTCCCCTTTTATTAGTTTTATAAGCGAACATGCTATCATCGAACTTGGTTTATCGTAAATACCGTAAACGCTGAAAATCCTCACCCAAAGGCAGGATAACCCCAAAACCTCGCACTCGGAAAGCGCCATTTTACCTGCGGCATATTTGGCTACGCCGTAGGCTTGAACGGGATTTACAGGCGAATCGGGAGAGATACGTTCAATATCCAACCGTCCGTACTCAGCCTGCGAGCCTGCTCCCACAAATTTTTCACAGCCCAACAACTTGGCGGTATTAACGGCATCGAGTGTGTAAATAATGTTTTTACTTTGTTCTTTAAGGTCCCGGTTGCGGTTTGCACCCGTAAGACTCCACGCAATGTGGTAAAAAACATCGCATTTTTCGTGAATTTTTTCACTCAAAGAAGCGTAGTTATCCGCCGAGCAGAAAACCACCTCTATGTTTTGTGACTTAGGCAAGCGGTCAAGTTTCTGACAGCCTTCCCTCACAACAGCATATATTTTTGGCACTTTGTGTGCCACAAGCGACTCTATAAGTGCAACACCTATCATGCTTGTAGCGCCCGTAACAACGACTGTTTTCATTAAAATACCTACTTTTCGGTTTCTGATAAAGGTATCAGCATATTTGCTTTTAATTCATCTCTCGGTAAAAACGGTGCCATGTCCTCTAAAGGTGCCGACACCATTCTACCGTCCTCCAAGCGTCTGCTTGCGGCTTTAGGTTCGGTCTTTTGTTCGGTTGAGAGCATCATTTCACATAGCACAGGGCCTTTTGTTTCCAACGCCTTTTGGATACATTCGGTCATTTCAGCGGCTTTTTCACATCTGATAAACGGGACGTTATATGCATACGCTATTTTTTCGGCATCGGGAAAACTTAAATCCCCGCTATCAACACCAACGCCTACAAGCGGTTCACCAAAAAAGCCTTTTTGGGTCATTCTTATGGAGTGATAACCACCGTTGTTCATTAAGAAAATACATATCGGAAGCCTGTTTTGAACAATAGTCTGCATTTCCTGAATGTTCATCTGGAAACTGCCCTCACCCGTTACAAGCGCAACACGTTTGCCTTTGGTTGCTACCGCAACACCTATAGCAGACGGCAAACAATAGCCCATTGACGCCGTCGAAGGGTTGGTGATAAACCTCATACCTTCGTGGATAATACTGCTCTGTGAACCTGCAACACGCGAAGTGCCGACGCTTACAACCAGCGTATCGTCGTTAGACAGTCTGCTTGTCATTTCTTTATAAAATGCGTAAATGTTAGGCTTTTTGTCGGCATAATGGTGCGGTAAAACAACGGGATATTTTTCTTTCCAAACATAGCACTTATTTAACCACTCTTGCTTTTGCGGTAGTTTTTGGGGTAAAGCCTCCAACATACCGTCTATCAACTGTTTAACGTCACAACAAACCTTTAAATCGGCATTTATACTGTCTTTTTCGAGTTCTGCCGGGTCGATATCGTTGACGATTTTATAAGCCGCCCTTGCCCATGATTCGTAATTAAACCCTGTTTGGAAAAAACTGAGCCTGCTACCCAAAGATAAAAGCAGGTCGCAGTTTTGAATTGTAAAATTACCTGCACGGTCGCCCGTTGTACCGCCTCTTCCAATATAAAGCGGATGTAAAGTGTGAATGGCATCAACACTACTCATGCCCGTAACCACAGGAATCGACAGTCGGTCAACCAGTTCCAAAAACTGTTTGTGTGCGCCCGACAGTCTTACCCCGTTGCCTACAAACAATGCAGGTCTTTCGGCATTTTTTACACGTTCGATAATATCTAAAACGGTTTCACGGTCAACCTCTGCCGAAGATTCAAAGGTATCAAAACCCTCTAATTCATCGGTTTCAATCATTGCACCTTGAACATCAAGCGGAATATCAAGCCAACAAGGGCCTTTTCTACCCTCGTTTGCAAGATAAAAAGCCTTTTCAAGGTGGTATCTGATTTTTTTTGGGTCGGTAACAAGTTCGGCATACTTAGTCATATTTTTAACCGAGCCAATTATATCAAATTCCTGCACACCTCTTGTGCGAAGGGGTAACCCAGACGCATAAACACTTGTTGCATACCTTACCTGTCCCGAAAAAATGAGCATAGGTATAGAATCCATCCAGCCGCCGACAACACCGGTTATCGCATTAGTTGCGCCCGGACCCGTAGTAACACAAACAGCAGCAATTTTATTGTCGATACGCGCATAAGCCTCGGCTGCCATAGCCGAAGCCTGCTCGTGATGATTGTAGGTGCAATGTAAATTTTTGTTATGTCCGAACGAGTCATTGAGATACATTGCGCCGCCGCCTGTAACCGTAAAAACATCGGTTATTTTGTGCGACACAAGAAAATCGGCTATAAAGTCCGATACCCTTTGCTTCATAATTTTACCTCATTTAAATTTTTCCTTAAAAGCCCACAGTTTGTTCATAAGAAAATTTAGCGAAATAGTAAAAACAAGCCTTAAAATCGGTGCGAGATACTCCGATACAGACAGCACCTGAACAAATAAAAACATAAGCACGGTTGAAAGGCAAAAACTGATACCGTACGACACAAACACCTTTGAAAAGGCTTTGAACCCGCTATGCTCGGTTTTTTCTTTAAAAACGTAACGGCTGTTCCAAAAATACGAGTTTGCAACGCTTAAAACAAAGCCTGCCGCATTTGATAACAGATAATTCACTCCCAGATACACAAGGAGGTAATACACGCCGAGCGAAATTGCTGTGTTTGAAACACCAACTATACCAAACTTGAAAAACTGTACGAATAGTTTTACAAATTTCTTAAATAACGGTTGATTACTCATTTTGACACCGCTTCGATAATGACTTTTGCCATGTGGTCAATCATGGTATCGGTCATGCCGGGATAAACACCTACCCAAAACGTGTTTTCCATTATAAAATCAGTGACTTCGAGCGAGCCGACCACTCGGTACGCATCGGTACCTCTTATAGCGTCAAAACAAGGATGTTTTATAAGATTTCCGCTGAATAACAACCTTGTCTGAACATTGTTTTCCTCAATATAACGGACAACTCTTTCGCGGTCAAGACCTGCGTTGGGATTTAGAGAAATCATAAATCCAAACCAACTCGGGTCGCTGTTGTTTGCAGCCTTGGGCAGGATTATTTTATCCTCAATGGGTTTAAGAGCATTATAAAGACGGTTCCAGTTGTATTTGCGCTTTTCGATAAATGAAGGGAATTTTTTCAACTGTTCGCAACCTATTGCCGCCTGCATGTCGGTAACCTTAAGGTTGTAACCAAAATGACTGTACACGTATTTGTGGTCGTAACCTTTTGGAAGTTGACCGTACTGACGGTCATAACGGTGACCGCAGAAATTATCATGTCCCGAAGGGCAAATGCAGTCTCTTCCCCAGTCGCGGAAACTTAAAATAAGGCGGTGCAACAGCGGATTATCGGTGTATACACAACCGCCTTCACCCATGGTCATGTGATGAGGCGGATAAAAACTGCTGGTGCCGATATCGCCCCATGTGCCTGTAAACTTAGTCACCCCATCAATGGTATATTTCGAGCCTAATGCATCACAGTTGTCCTCAACAAGCCAAAGGTTATATTTATCGCAAAAAGCCTTGACTGCCTGTAAGTCAAACGGATTACCCAAAGTATGGGCAATCATAACTGCCTTGGTTTTATCACTTAGCGCGGCTTTGAGCATATTTACGTCGATGTTATACTGAGGTACAGTAACATCAACAAAAACAGGTATAGCCCCGTACTGCAAAATAGGGGTAACGGTGGTAGGGAAGCCGCAGGCTACGGTTATAACTTCGTCACCGCGTTTTATTTGACGGTCACCAAGTTCAGGCGCAGTCAGTACAGAAAAAGCAATAAGGTTGGCAGAAGAACCGCTGTTTACAAGATGTGCATATTTTACACCCAACCATTCGGCAAATTTTTTCTCAAACTCGTCGGAAAATCTACCGGTTGTAAGCCAAAAATCAAGCGTTGCGTCGGTCAACGCACACATTTCTTTCTCGTCAAAAACACGACCGGCATAATTTATACGGTCACCTGCTTTAAACTGCGACTTCGGGGCTTTAAACTGCTCGTAGAACTTTGCTACAAGTTCCTTTATCTCCTGCCTTGCCTCGGCCTCGTTATTCCATTTGTTCATAATATCATCCTTTGTTGCTTACAAATATCCTTATTTCCTCGTCCATTTCTTGCGGGATATCTCCACCGTCTCGCATTACCTTTGAAAACCTTACGGTCATACTTATACAGTCATCGATATGCCAACGCGGTTTGTACCCAAAAACATCCTTTATTTTACTACTATCAAGTTTTAAAAAGTTTGCCTCATGCGGGGCATTCTTTTCTGCTTTGTTTTCCCATTTGGCACCCTCGCCCCAGAATTTACAAAAAAGGCTTACAAGTTCACCGGTTGTTACACAGTCGGAGTCGTCAGGTCCTACGTTGTAGTAACCGGCAAACCTTATGTCCTCATACTGCCTCTTTGCAATGGTGAGGTAGATAAAAAGCGGCTCCAAGACATGCTGGTAGGGTCTGGTGGAATACGGATTTCTTACCCCTATCGTTTCATTTTTCAAAACAGCACGTACCGAATCGGGCACAATGCGGTCGTTAGCAAAATCGCCGCCACCGATTACATTTCCTGCACGTGCGGTCGAAATTGCAACTTTCCCATCGGCAAAGAAACTGTTTTTATAACTGTGAGTAACAAGTTCGGAACAACTTTTAGAGTTAGAATAAGGGTCAAAACCGTCAAGCGGCTCGTCTTCCTTATATCCCTTATCCCACTCGTTGTTTTTATAAACCTTATCGGTAGTGACGTTGAGAAAACTTTTTACGTTTTCGCTTAGCCTTACACACTCCAAAATATTAACCGTACCCATTACGTTGGTCTCGTAGGTGTATCGAGGTTCTTTATAACTATCTCTCACAATAGGTTGCGCTGCAAGATGCAGAACGATTTCGGGGTCGGTATCGAAAAAAGCCTTTTTTAGTGCGTCAAAATCGCGCACATCCCCGATTATGCTTGTCATTTGGCTTTCAATA
Organism: Acutalibacteraceae bacterium; assembly: GCA_045592985.1. Taxonomy (GTDB): domain Bacteria; phylum Bacillota; class Clostridia; order Oscillospirales; family Acutalibacteraceae; genus UMGS172. Next base: position 17,290 of record JAZNVU010000031.1, read on the forward strand.
CGGCTAAGCAAAAACAGGTTTGGTTTGGTGGGTGGCTCCAAACTATAGCCGGTAACTTTAGCCCCTGCATTTATTAAAATTTTGCAAAGCCAACTACCCTTAAAACCTGTGTGGCCCGTTACAAAAACACGTTTGCCATTATAAAACTTAAGCAAATTTACCATGTTTTCCACGGTGCGCACCCCGATTCCCAAAGTTTTTCAAGCATTTCTTTTTCACGCATGGAGTCCATACATTGCCAGAAGCCTTTGTGACGGTAACTCATGAGTTGCCCTTCACTCGCAAGGCGTTCCATCGGGACTGTTTCAAAAACGGTATCGTCGCCGTCAAGATAGTCAAAAATCTGCGGTTCCAACACCATGAATCCTGCATTTATAGCGGCACCGTCATCAACCTGCTTTTCACGGAACGAACGCACGGCACCTTTGGAATTTATGTCAAGCACACCCTTTTCCTGCTGCCTAATAACAGCGGTAAGGGTGGCAATTTTGCCTTTTTCTTTGTGGAACTTTACAAGTTCCTTAATATTAACGTCACACACACCGTCACCATAGGTCATAAGAAACGGTTCGTCGCCCACAAACGGTTTTATGCGCTTAATTCTGCCACCCGTCATGGTATGAAGCCCTGTATCAACCACCGTAACCTTCCACGGCTCCGCGTGCTGACGGTGAACGGTCATTTTATTAATACCCTCGGTGAAATCAAAGGTTATATCACTTGTATGTATAAAATAATCAGCAAACCACTCTTTAATAATGTGCTGTTTGTAGCCTGCACAGATTATAAATTCGTTATATCCGTAACTCGAATAACCCTTCATTATGTGCCATAAAATAGGCATTTCGCCTATTTCGACCATAGGTTTGGGTTTAAAACGCGACTCCTCGGAAATCCTGGTTCCAAGTCCGCCTGCTAAAATAACAACCTTCATTCTATTCCTCCAAAAGTGTGTCTGTTTTGATATCAAGTTTAGTTTCTGCCTCTTTGAGATACGTGTTATGCACATAGAGGTCGGCAAAGCCGTAAGACTCCAGTGAAACGTAATTTTCATCAATAAAACTTTTAAGTTCGGGTGCGTAATCGGTTATCTTGTAATCCCACGGAGCAAGGTCCTCGTCAAAAATGTAAACCCTCGGCGGATTCTCATTAAACTGAGCCATGACGTCACTTCCGACGTATTCCCAAAACCACGGCACCGAACCGCCGTTAGACGAAGCACTATGCGTTTTACTGTTTATAAGATACTCGTAATTAAGCGATGAAAAACCAATTTTCTCGCCATCTTCGGTCAACTTATCCACCGCAACCGAAGTTGCACTTACTTCACCGGGTGCATGCAAAGAAAATCCCTTATTTGATGCATCGGCAATACGGTAAATAAGCGGACTTGCAAGCATGATAACGGCAATAATTACCGCGGTTGATTTTATATAATTTTCTCTTTTGAAAAGTTGTTTTACATCGGCAGTTTTATCGGCAAAGAACATAGCCGAAAGCAACGCACCGACCGACATTGTTGGCAAACCGTGAAAACTTTCAAAACCTGCTCTTGTTGCCGCAGTTATGAAGACGAATACTAGTCCTATGGTCAGCACAACGTCCTTCTTTTTACTGTAAACCGTTGCTATTCCCAACACACTAAGCACAAGCCATGCGATATTTCTAAAGCAAGTATAGGTAAACGACAGTTCTAAAAACGGTGCAACGAGATATTTGACACCGCCGAAAAGCGAGCCTATTATACTTGTTCCATAGTCTAAATATTTTGGATAAATGGTGCGGTTAAGCGTGTATGCCCAACCAATAAAATCACCGAACGAACCTTGCAACGCAATATATGAAAACAAAACGGCAAATGGTACTGCTACAATCAATACGAGCAACCAATAACGTTTTATCATGCGTAAAATAAATTTAAAAACGTTCTCTTTCTCGCGCGCAGCCGAGACAATTTCCAAAGCCGCAACCGTTACAAGCACAGCAAAAACCGAGAAAATGCTTACAAAAGCCGAGCCAAACGATATAAACACAGCCAGCGATATCATACACATACTGCGAAACGATATCTTTTCGGTTGTTTTGAAAGAAATAAGTTCAAGTATAAGTATAGCCGTTCCGATTCCCTGATAAAGGTCGCTGAGTATTGTTGTGCCCCAAAGAACAGCAGGAAGCAGCATCAACAAAAACAACGGATACAAAATCATGGTTCTCTTGCCAAATCTATCACTGTAACAAAAAAACATCAGCCCGAAAAGGAACGACGTGAACGCGTAAAAACAAACTCTGAAAAGCACAACCGTATTAACTCCAACGGCAGAAAACAAGGCCGCAATATAATACATAAGAGGCATGTGTTGACTACCTATATCGGCATAAAGTTTCATTCCTTCGGCTATTGCTTGCCCTTTGGCAAATATTTCAAGTTCGTCACTTATAAACATGGGGTCTTTATGAAAAAACAGCATTATAAAGAACGTGCCAAACATAAGCAGTAAACTTAAAAGCCACTTTTGCGAAAAATTTCTCTTTTCGGCAGTCAAAACGGTCACCTCCCAAAGTTTATATATCTTTTACCATTTGTCCGTATTCGAAAAACGAAAATCCTTTTTTCTTATAAAGTCCAACCGCAACCTCGTTTTCGGGTTCGATTTCAAGGCGGTATCTTTTAGCAGGGTAATTTTGGAACAAAAATTCAAAGAATTCTTTGCCAAGCCCTTTTCCTCGGTACTCTTTTTTAATAAAAAGTTCCTCTATCCAGATACAAAGTCCTCCTGCCTCTTGCGAGAAGGTTTTAGCAAGCAAGGCATAGCCTGCTGTGTTGCCGTCCTGCTCAATTATAAACGCCTCGGCATAAACATTGCTTGCCAAAAGTTCTTGAAACGTGGCTTCAATGTTGCTGTCTGGAATAGGTTTTATAACGGCATCGGAATTATAAAATTCCGTCACCATTTTTACATATTGGGGTTTATCCGACGGTGTTATCTTGCGTATCATTCTTCCTGCTCCTAAATCTTGCAAAAGTCAAAAAACATACGGTCAAAAAAGCAATACCGGTTGCGGCACCCAAAGAATCGACCAAAACGTCTTTTATATCACACACCCTATCGGGTACAAAATACTGATGTATTTCATCGGTAATGGCATAAAACACGCTGAACAAAAACGAAAAAAGTGCCTTCTTCCAAAATTGCAATTCGAACGTGAGCAATGCATTAAGACTTAAAAAGCCCAATGCTGCAAACTCGCAGAAATGCCCTGCCGTACGTATAAAACCCGACATACTGTTCATTATGTCCTGTTGCTCGGGCAAAGACATATTTGCAAAGTCTTTGACGAATATCTTTGCAACATAATACACAACTCCGTTGCTTGTATCGGTCGATTCGTCACCTTTTTGGGCGCTCATCAAAAAAATTGCAACCATGCAAGCCAAAAGCAGTATAAACGAAATTGCTCTTTTTAAAAGAATAGATTTATTCATCCAATTTCAACACAGCCATAAACGCCTCTTGAGGCACCTCTACCGAGCCCAACTGGCGCATACGCTTTTTACCTTCCTTCTGTTTTTCAAGAAGTTTTTTCTTTCTTGTTATGTCACCGCCGTAGCACTTAGCCAAAACGTCTTTACGCATGGCTTTTACCGTCTCACGGGCGATGACCTTACCGCCGATTGCCACCTGAACAGGTATTTCAAACAACTGGCGGGGTATATAATCCTTTAACTTTTCGGCTATTCTGCGCGCTCTGTTGTAAGCGTTATCGGCATGAACAATAAACGACAAAGCATCTATAACATCGCCTGCAAGCAAAACATCAAGTTTAACAAGTTTCGACGGCTCGTAGCCCTTGACCTCATAATCGTAACTTGCATAACCCTTAGTGCGCGATTTTAAAGCATCAAAAAAGTCGTACACAATCTCGCCCATGGGCATTACGTAGTGAATGTCAACACGGTCGCCCACATAGTTCATACCAATGTATTCACCGCGACGCTCCTGGCAAAGACCCATAATGGCACCGACATATTCGCTGGGACTGTATATGGTAACGTCGGCAACCGGCTCTAATGCCTGGGCAATAACTGCAGGGTCGGGATAATTGGTGGGGTTATCAACACTCAAAACCGTACCATCGGTAAGTTCAAACCTATACTCAACACTCGGTGCGGTGGTGACAAGGTCGAGATTGTATTCTCTTTCAAGTCGCTCCTGGATAATTTCCATGTGCAAAAGACCTAAAAATCCGCATCTGAAACCAAAGCCTAAAGCACCCGAAGTTTCGGCTTCGAAAAGCAAAGAAGCGTCGTTAAGTTGAAGTTTTTCAAGTGCCTCTCTGAGGTCGGTATAATGTGCGCCGTCAGCAGGATAAATACCGCAGAAAACAACGGGGTTTACCTTGCGGTAACCTGCAAGCGGTTCGCTTGCGGGGTTCTGGGCATCGGTCATGGTGTCACCAACTCTGGCATCACCAACATTTTTAATAGCGGCGGCAATATAGCCTACCTCACCTGCCGAAAGACAGTCGCACGGCACCATGGTGTTGGCACGTTTGCGGCCTACTTCTACAATCTGGAACTCGGCACCGGTAGCCATCATTTTTATGGTCTGCCCTGTGCGGACTTCACCCGACATAACGCGGAAATAAACAATAACACCCTTGTAAGCATCGTAGTAAGAGTCGAAAATGAGTGCTTTTAACGGCTCGTTTTTATCACCTACGGGTGGCGGAACGATTTTTACTATCTGCTCCAATACCTCATCGATATTGATGTTGTTTTTGGCTGAAATTAACGGTGCTTCGCTGCCGTCGATACCAATAACATCCTCGATATCTTTTCTGACCCTTTCGGGGTCGGCAGAAGGCAGGTCGATTTTGTTGATAACCGGCAAAATTTCCAATCCATGGTCAACTGCAAGGTAGGTATTGGCAAGAGTCTGAGCCTCGATGCCCTGCGATGCGTCAACGATTAGCACCGCGCCTTCACAAGCGGCAAGCGAACGCGACACTTCGTAACCAAAGTCAACGTGACCGGGAGTGTCGATAAGATTGAACTCATACTCAAGTCCGTCTTTCGCCTCGTAGTAAAGCGTTACGGCATGCGATTTTATGGTAATTCCGCGTTCGCGCTCTAAGTCCATACTGTCAAGAAGTTGGTCTTCCATATCACGCTTTGCAAGCGTGAAGTCGGAGG
>JAZNVU010000032.1:0-20236 GCA_045592985.1 Acutalibacteraceae bacterium
AGAATGACCGTAGAAGGTGAGCTAAACTTGTTAGATACTGAATGGTTATAACAGTTAAAGGACGGTGACCAAAATTGGTTACCGTCCTTTTAACATATTCGTTTTAATAGATTTTCGTTATGTAATAGTCCTTGTCGGGAGCGGAAGCGCCATCCAGTTCACGAAACCCGTAGAGCTTTCTGCTATCCTTGATTGCAAGAATATCGCTCGTCAAATCCATATCCCACCAGGAACCGTTAAAATAGACTCGATTCCAGGTGTGAGGCTCTTTGGAACAATCATAAGGCGTACCGTCAACGGCATAGCAAGGGATATTCTGACTGCGGCAGAACGCGGCGAATAAATGGGAAAAGTCAAAGCAAATTCCTTGCTTGGTTTGTAGCGTCTTGCGAACATCAAAGTATTGGAAAAGCGGATAGCAGTCGTAGTCATACTCTAAGTTGGCTATGATCCAATTATAAAAAGCCAGTACCTTTTCCTCGTCGGTTTCACAACCGGCACAAATTTCGTCAGCAAGTTCTTCTGTTTGGGTATTCCACAGAGTATCTCTGCCGTTGGAAAGATAAGGAGCCTCCGGCTTGTAGATGAAATTGTATGTAAAGAAGAGGAACACTATAATAAGTACTGTTAGAACCAAAACACAAATTTTCGTCAGAAGTTTGTCTTTGCCGGAACTGCTATCGACAATACCAAAGCACATCATTTCTATAGACGTAACAATAAACGTCAACATCGGCAGAAGCCTGCGGCAAGATAGGGAACTGATTATGCTCATTACCATGACTAAAAATAGGACAACAAGAACGATTGCACGCATAGGTGCTGACCGTATTTTCAGGACGAAAAATAAGGTAGGCAATGCTGACAGCAAATAGAGCGTCAACAGCATAGGCGAAAGCACAAAAAAGTCTTTTAGGTAAATGCCAAGTAATAGGTTATATGTAAGTGCGATAGCAAAGAAAATGATTCTTGACTTTGCGTTTGTTTTAGATGCTTTTTTAGTCTTCATTTCAAATCTCCTTTTATGTACGAAATTTCTTTGAAACGAAGAAGTGGCAGTACAGAGCAAAACACTTTGTACTGCCACAAACAAAGGCTATTTAACATCTTTTAAGAAAACAACAAACCCGAACGTTTCACCGATTGGTAAAAGGTTCGGGTTTGAATGCTTTGGTGCGAGTGACGGGACTTGAACCCGTACGTCGTGGACACACGCCCCTCAAACGTGCCTGTCTGCCAGTTCCAGCACACTCGCATATTCAGAGCGCTCTTTCTCAGAGCGCTCGCTTATTATAGCACCGCGATATACCTTTGTCAAGCATAAATTTCAACTTTTTGTAATTTTTTTCGCAATTAATTAAAGATTTCCATTTGCGCGTTATAAAGCATATCACGGTTAACGGTATAAACTTCAGGCCTGCGATTACCGGCATCGAAAAAGGCATCTGCAAAAAGCACAGGATTAATGTTTTCAGTATTTCCGGCAGGAAGTACAACCTCAACATATAACTCGTTACTTTTAATTTCGGTTTTTATGCTCTTGATTTTTTCGGCAAGGTTTATTTCGGTCACTTTACCCTTTTTACCTTTTTTCTGAGCAATTATAACATTGCCGTTTAACATTAATTCTAACTTTTTAAGAAGTTCTGTATCCTCATCACAGTAGCAAAGCGAATACTTAGCAAAGGTTAGCTCTGTCGTTTTCATAACAATAGGACCAGCAGAAATAATGTTAAGACCCTCTGCAGAATACTTATTAAGAGCATCAACTATTGCTTGGTCTGAATAATTATCGTCAGTAATTTTAACATCGACAACATCGTAATCCGTCGTCATTCCCAAAGACAAAGGCAAGGCAAATGTAAGATAAATATGCTGATTAAAACCTTCTGTATGCCATGCAGGGATTTTTGAGACCTTTATAAGTCTTGTAAAATATCTGTTCATATCGAGGTGTGAAACAAACTTCATTCTACCCTGTCTTGAACAAATAATTCTAACGTTTCTCAAAACAAACACCCTTTCCATAGCAATTCGCACCGCAAGCAGCACATTTTTCACGGCAGTTAGGTGTAGTAGTTTCACCGTGTGCCTTCAAATTTTCTCTTTGTAAAAATTCTTCGCTGACAGCGTAATCAAGATGGCTCCAAGGTAAAACTTCGGAAAACTCACGTCTACGGTTATTGTAAAAATAAGGATTTACACCGCATTTATCAAACGCTTGCATCCATTTTTCATAATCAAAACATTCCGACCAACCGTCGAATTTGCAACCTGATTGCTCAGCCTCTAAAAGCACCTTGCAAAGTCTTCTGTCACCTCTTGCAAAAACGCCTTCGAGAATGCTTGTCCTCGAATCGTGCCAACTAAGGCTAATTTTTTTGGTTGTGAGGCTATCTGTAAGAAGTTTTTGCTTTCTTTCTATTTCTTCCAAAGTGTCCTGTGGTTCGTACTGGAACGGTGTAAACGGTTTGGGAACAAAAGAAGAAACGCTGATAGAAACATTTACCGACCTACCCTTTTGACGCTCTGGCATATTGTAATAAACATTCACAATTCGCTGACCGAGTTCGGTAATCCCTCTAAGGTCGTCGTCAGTCTCGGTAGGAAGACCGAGCATGAAATAAAGTTTAACCGATGTATATCCACCTGCAAAAGCAGTGGTACAAGTACGCATGATTTCGTCTTCTGTAACATTTTTGTTTATAACGTCTCGAAGCCTCTGTGTACCTGCCTCAGGCGCAAAAGTAAGACCTGATTTTTTAACCTTTTTAACCTTTTCAAGCAATTCTTTAGAAAAGTTATCAACTCTAAGCGACGGTAAAGAAATGCTGACATTATCGCTATTGCTCCATGGAAGCATTAAGCCGAGAAGTTTATTAAGTTCGGTATAATCGCTTGTGCTGAGTGATGAAAGCGAAATCTCCTCATAACCGGTATTATCGCAAAGACACTTCGCTTGAGAATTAACCGTTTCGGCACTCTTTTCGCGAACTGGACGATATATATAACCTGCTTGACAGAAACGGCAACCTCTGATACAACCTCTAAACACCTCTTGAACTGCACGGTCATGAACTATCTCAACAAAAGGTGTGACAAAATTCTTAGGATAATAAGAATCATCTAAGTCTTTGATTATTCTCTTTTTTACAGTAGCAGGTGCACCGTCTAAAGCAACAATTTCCTTTACAGTGTTATCATCGTTATATGTAACATCATAAAGTGAAGGTACGTAAACTCCCTCGATTCTCGAAGCAAGTTTAAGGAATTCTTTTTTAGAGATATTTTTATCTCTACACTCACGATAAAGCTCAATAACCTCTAAATCAACCTCTTCGCCTTCACCTAAAAAGAAAATATCGACAAAATCTGCTAAAGGTTCGGGGTTGCAAGCACAGGGACCGCCTGCAACAACAAGATTCTTAAGACTTGTTCGGTTTTTAGACAAGAGTGGTATACCTGCAAGTTTCAGCATGTGAAGAACATTTGAATAAGACAACTCATACTGCAAGGTAAATCCAACAATATCAAAATCCGATACAGGGTCACGGCTTTCAAGTGCAAAAAGAGGAATATTGTTTTTTATCATTACCTCTTCAAAATCAAGCCAAGGCGCAAAAACACGCTCGCACCACATATAGTCCTTTTCATTGAAAAGAGAATAAAGAATTTTCATGCCCAAATGCGACATGCCAATTTCATATGTATCAGGAAAACAAAATGCAAATCTTAAATCGATTTTAGATTTATCCTTAACAATGCTTCCCGGTTCATTACCGGAATATCTACCGGGTTTTTGAACCGATAACAGCAATTGTTCAAATTTTTCATCCGTCATTTTATAACTCCTATCTTTTAATAAGATTTAATACAAGCAAATATATTCCGAGTAGCATAAGTGAAGGGTTACCTGCATTTTTAACAGAAACGGCAACTCCCACAGTCAACAATAAACAAGATAACACAATTGACACAATATTGCAAATGAATTCAGCATTTATTCGACTAAATTTCGATAAAATAATATTTAAAGCAGTACCACCATCTAAACCTTTTACCGGTAGCAAATTGACAAAACCCACCAAGAATTGTACTACTGCAAAATACAGAAGTAAAGTACAACAAAAAAGTTTAGAAAGCAAAATAAAAACAACCGATAAAACGAGATTAACAATAGGACCGGACATTGCAATTATTAAATTTTCCTTAGCAGTACAAAAGGCTGAACCGCAAATCAGAATACCTGATGAAGAAAGTTTAACCGTTTTAGGTTGACAGTGATACATAACCATGACAGCAAGGTGACCAAGTTCATGAAAAAATACTGCAAATAATGAAGCCGACATAAGCCCTGTTTTATCGTTTATAAGCAAAAATACCAACAATACAGTAAAAGGAACAGAAATTTCAACCCTGACGCCTAATATATTTAAAGTCATACGTCAGTCACCGAGCCTAACAGCCACCTTGGGTCAACACGGCATCCGCCAATTCTTATTTCAAAATGGAGATGAGGCCTTGTCGATTTACCGGTGTTGCCAACTAATGCTACTGTGTCACCTTTTTTTACCTCATCGCCTGTTTCAAGCAAAAGTTTACTGCAATGAGCATACAGCGTCTCAAAATTATCGCCATGAGATATTATAACATAATATCCGTATGAATTGCTATACCCGTTTTTTATGATTTTACCATCAAAAACAGATTTTATTGGTGAACCTTTTTCTGCACCTATATCTATACCGCCGTGCATAGCATATTTACCTGATATTGGATGTGTTCGGTATCCGTATTCAGATGTCACCTTTCCCGATGCAGGCCATATTATTGAATTAACAGCAGTAACAGATACTGAACTAACCTTTTCTGTATCTTCTTTTGTAAGATAACCTTTAACTGAAGATTCTATTTCTTCGTTTTCTTCATCGAATAAATCATCTTCATATGTTTCCTCTGTCACCAGTTCCGCTTCTGCGGTAATTTCTTCAACTTTATTATGGTGTACTTCTGTAGATAAAACCTCTGTTGTAGTTGTTATATCATTAAATTTCTCACGATACCATGAACTGATTTCTCGATATACATCTCCACCAAATATTCTGATAACAACTGCAGTAACAAGAACAACAGCAACAAAAATCACCTGCAATAAAAGTATGTTAAATCTGCTTTCAACACACCGCTTCCTCGAATCTGAATAATAATTCTGCATTTTTATACCCCCGTTTCGGTTATATAAATTTATATGCAGACAAGTTAACATCAATTACGTTATAATTCATTAATGTAAAAAATCTGCCGAAGAATCGGCAGATTTTAGTTATTTCTTATTCAAAAACTCTTTCTTTGACATTCTAAAAACCTTATATGTTACGATAACAGTAGCAAAAAACAAAGGCAATATCAAAAAAAGCGACCATATGTATGTCAGTTCGCAAAAGCCGTAAAGTGGTGCAAACAAGGAAAATGTTATTATATAAATAACATAAGCGGAATTATTGGGGTCAGAAGCCAGTACAGCAAAACATATCACTGATAGAACAGTTAACAATTGATAGCACAGCGGAAGTAACACTAAAATCAATTTCTTTAGTTTTAAAGCAAAAATAACGTATACTACCAAAACTACTGCAAAAACGCAGGAAAACACATAGTAAATCGACGGAAGACTAACCGAAACACCCAACTGACCGCCGGAATTCATAATGCTTTTACCTAAACCGGACCAAAACATCCAGATGGTTGACACAAGAAAAGCAAAAAAAATCACAGTCGAAAAAATGTTAATAAATATGTTGTTTTTTTTGTTTATCTTATCCATAATACCACCGCAAATCAATTTTTACCCGTGGAACCAAACCCACCATCGTTACGTTTGGTCTCATCAAGTACATCAACAACATTTATTTCAGGAATAACAACCGGTGCTATCACCATTTGAGCTATACGTTCTCCGTTTTTAATAGTATAATCGGTATCGGACTGATTAATTAAACCAACCTTTACTTCTCCTCTATAATCACTGTCAATAACACCAACGCAGTTGGCAAGAGTAATACCCTGTTTTATGGCAAGACCGCTTCTGGCATAAATATAAGCAACGTAACGGTTAGATTCGAGCGAAATGGCAAGACCTGTAGGTATTAACGCACGCTCACCACTCTTAATAACAATATCTGCATCTATGCAAGCACGCAAATCCATACCTGCACTTCCTCCTGTTGCATATTCAGGAATTACAGCAGAAGCATTTACTTTTTTGATTTTTAAAACCATTTTCATCACCCTTAAACATTTTGTATTATACATTATAAAAACAATTAACGCAACAAATTCTTATTTTAATTTTATAATAACATATTTTGACAAAGTAATAAAGTGTAATATGCTTACAATATAATTACAAATACTTTACAAATAAAATTTGTTGATAAATTAATTGGTTTGTGATAGAATACTAAATAGGATGAATTTTGGAGGTTATTGTATGAATAACAGAAAAACTTTGATTTTTAGTGACAGTACTTGTGACTTAACGCCAGAAATGGTTAAATCACGTGATATTAAAATCAGCCCTCTTACTGTTGTTTTTGGTGATGAAAGCCATTTAGATGGTGTTGACGTAACTCCCGACGATGTATATAACTATTATAAAACCAGCGGTCAACTTGCAAAAACCACTGCTACCAATATGACCGAACACATCGATTTCATAAATGCTAATCTTGAAGAAGGAAAAGAAGCTGTATATTTTACCATCAGTTCAGAAATGTCAACTACATACAACAATGCCCGCCTTGCTGCTGAAGAATATGACGGCGTGTATGTGATCGACAGCCACAACTTATCAACCGGTATAGGTCTTATGGTTCTCTATGCAGCCGACCTTGCCGATGAAGGCAAATCTGCAAAAGAAATATATGACACAATTATGGAAATCCGTGATAAGGTTGACGCATCGTTTGTTGTTGACACTCTGGAATATCTCCATAAAGGAGGACGCTGTTCTTCTATCGCTGCTTTGGGCGCAAATCTTTTAAAACTCCGTCCTATGATTCAAGTAAAAGACGGTAAAATGTCGGTTGTGAAAAAGTATCGTGGCAAAATGACCGATGTGTTAAAGCAGTATGCAGAGGAACGAATTGCTTTGGATAACGCCATTGTTGGTAAGAGAATTTTTGTTACCCATTCCGGTGGTTGCGAGGAAATTGCCGAAGAACTTAAAGCAATGATACAGACAAAATACCCCGATAAAGAAATTCTTATTTCACGTGCAGGTTGCACCGTTTCTGTACATTGCGGACCCGGAACTTTGGGTGTTCTTATGATAAGAGAAAATGCTATATAAACTAAAAGAACCGCATATGCGGTTCTTTTTTTATCAATTTTTATTAATAATATGAACATCTAACTGGTTGTAAGGAATATTAATGCCGTATTTATCAAACTCATTTTTAACATTTTCAATCAGGTCAAAATGCAGATTCCAATAATCAACCGCCTTACACCATACCCTCATTGTAATTACAACCGAACTATCAGAATGCTCAGAAACACGAACAAACGGTTCAGGGTCTGTCATTGAAGACGGATGTGAAAGAATAGCTTCTTTTATAATTTGCTTTGCCTTTTCAACATCACTGTCATAACTTACGTTGAATTTTAATTCCATCCTACGGTTTTCTTCTTTAGAGTAATCAACAATCGTTTTATTTACAAGTTGACCGTTTGGTATAACTATTCGGCGGTTATCGGGAGTAAGTAAAGTAGTGTGAACAATATCTATTTTTAATACCTTGCCACCCGAAACGCAACCGTCGACATCAATAAAATCACCGGTTGAAAACGGTTGACTAATAAGCATAACAATACCTGCAGCAATGTTGCTCAAACTGTCTTTAAGAGCAAGGGCAACAGCAACGGCACCTGCGGAAAAAGCGGCAACAAGACCTGTTATAGATACACCAAGATTGGCTAACGCAGTAAGAATAATGACAACTTTAACACATATACTGACCGTTGTGATGATAAAACTCACAAGAGACTGGTCAAGAGAAGTCTTTTTAAGATGCTTCTTAACAATATTCTTTAATAATTTTGCTAGTAAAAAGCCAACAATTACTATTACTGCAGAACCAACTAATTTAGGAAGGTAGTTTACAGAAAAATTCTTCAAGATATCTAAAATTTTAATTAACATTTTGCACTCCGTTAATTTAAGAACTAATTCAAAGAAAAAGCATAAAATATGTGCAGGGGCAATAACGGCGACAACCGCGGTGTGTCCACAGAAGAACCGAGCAAGTCCCCTTTTTTAATATATACGGCAGTCGGTAAAAATCGACTGCCGTAATTAATTATTCTTCTGTTATGCAAAGGTCTTCAATATGAACATTAACTCTCGCAACAGCGTTACCAGTCATGCTCTGAACTTTGTCTTTAACATTTTTTTGAACATTATCAGCAACATCTTTAAGTTTAGCCGTATCGTTTATTTTAACGAAAATGTCAAACATAATTGCGCCGTTATCAATAACAATTCCGATTGCATTACTGTGTTTGGTCCTGGCACCGCTTAAAACACTTTTAACATTCTTAAGTTCAATAGGTCTTTTGCCGAGTTCAGCAACGCCTTCAACCTCAAGAGTTGCCATAGCGGCTATTTTAGCGATAGCCTCATTATTAATAGCAAGATTGCTTTTGTTATTAGACATAGTTAAACCTCCGATAAGTATAATAAATGAAATAAAATGGAAACTATCCTTATTTTCTTTATTATACCACATTTTCAGAGATTAGCAACTATTTTACTGTTATAATTTTAATTTTTTCCAAATCAACTGCAATTTGTGATGTTACAGCATCTTGAATTTGCAGCGTTTGACTTGTTAAAAGAGTATCTGCAGCAACTATGACAGTTACATTCTCTTCCGAAATCATAACTAGAGCATCTTCATATCCTTTTGCTTTTATAATAGTTTCGGCAGCCACCTCTTTTTGTGACCAATCGGAAATCTCAGTATATCTTTTTAATGTTTCCTTCTTTGATGTTTCATCAGCATCTACACTGTCAAGTAATGCTTTTAAATCATCAAGCATTCTTTGTCTTACTGTGTTTCTTTGCTCACGTGAATTTCTAATTTCATCGGCGGCAGCAGACGTCTGCACTGCAACACCAAGATTGCTATCACTTAAAAATTGATTATCACTTAACGAACTGCTGTTATCAGATTGCTCAAGTACTCCGTTTTCAAGAGACGAAAACCTCATATTCAGCCATACCGCAGCCGCTAAACACACAACCAAAAGTGACATTACAATTTGCCTTTTACCAAAAACTTTTCCTTTTTTCATACTAAGTTCATATCCTTTCAAAAATTATGACCGACCAATAACACATATCTTACTTTCATCAATATCTAAAACCGACCTCACGGCAGATTTAACTGCAAAAGATACGGTTTCGCTCTGACCCTCGTCACAGACAACCACCACTCCCCTGACTTCGGGCATTTTTTCGGTTATAAGCAAAGCATTTTCGTTGCCCTTGGAATCCTTAACTATAACATATGTTTTTTGATTTGAATCACTTTGCTCTGTTTTGTAAGCAGCATGGTCATTTTTAAGTTCAGCACCGGTTTTTAGTTCGTCTGCATACACATATTCAACACCACTGTTAAGGGTTATCATAACCGATACCTTTCTGCCTGAAAGCATATCAGACAATATTGTTTCAAGTCTGTTTTCAAGTTGATCAATATACTCGGATGTTGTATATTTTGTGCTATTAACCGTCTGAATTTCCTCATTGTTCTCTTGCTTTTCATTAAAGGTTGAAATAAGTACGAGCAAAAGTCCAATTATACCGAGAATAATTAAAAATCCGCTTTTTGAGCGCGGTAATTTAACATGAAATTTTTCAAGTATTTTTTTGAGTTCCATTTAACTGACATCGCTTTCTTTAAATAAAGGTTTAAGTCCCAGAGAAACAACCGCAGAAGAAATAACTCCACGGTCATCATCATGACAACTAATAAGTATCCCTTTAATGGATATGCTGTTATCAGAAGAAATATCCGTTAAAACCTCTGCAGAAAACTCATGTTTTGCTTTTTCTCCGACTGTTTCAGTAACAAGTTTTAAAATTGACTGTTTTGCAACTTCGTTTTCAATATTTATTACCTCGTTATATACAATTTCGGCATTGAAATCCGACTGTTCATCATAACTAAACACATCGGATAAATCAAAACTTAAACCGCCTAACGATATGACTATGGATGCTATTAATGAAACTGATACTGCATAAATATAACTTTTTTTCATGCTTCCTTCGGGTACTAACATACATAATATGCCATGAAGTATCATTGAAGTACAAATTATTGATACTATAGTTTTTAAGGAAGACATATTACACCACCGTTACAATAGCGATAGATATTATAAACATAGCAAACATCAAAACAGAAATACCCAACAAAAAAGCAAAACATCCGTCGACCGCCTTTAAAATACAAGACGTTTCCTTTATCATAAACATATCTGCCATCATACCGGTTATATTCAGAACAACACGCCAAATTATAAGTTGTATAAGAATCGGAAGTAAAATAACAGCAACGGCTACAACTCCGTAAACTGCTACCGATGAATGAAGCAAATGTAAAGATCCTCTGACAGTATTAAAAGCCTCACTTACAACGTTTCCGACAATCGGTACTGTACTTCCCAAAACAAATTTGGCAGTCTTGGAATATAGATTATCAGACGGACTGTTTATAGCAGTCTGAATTCCTAGAA
This sequence comes from Acutalibacteraceae bacterium, assembly GCA_045592985.1. Taxonomy (GTDB): domain Bacteria; phylum Bacillota; class Clostridia; order Oscillospirales; family Acutalibacteraceae; genus UMGS172. The sequence continues at coordinate 10,807 of JAZNVU010000032.1, forward strand.
CACACAAAAAAACAGTACATATCAAAGATAAACTCCAAACTGAGATTTTTTTAATTGTCGAAGCTATGGCAGGCGGTCTTGTCTCAAAAGAAAATGAGGAACTGACACCTAACGCCAACTGTAAGCATGATAACGGCACGACGAAATATGAGCAAAGCGTGGTTACAGCTTGTACTGCTATTGTCATAACTCCTGAAAACCCAGCCGATGTTAAAGGTTTTCCGCATACTGCAATAAGCACTGCAATTACAGGAATAAATGAAAGCATAAAAGTTCCGGAAGAAATAATAGCTTCAGCGCAAGCGACTGCTACCGACAAAGCAGGTAATACCGAAACAAAAGCGACACCGATATTGGTTACATAAATCAATAATTTGTTGTCATGCAATCCGCCTATTGCTGCCGAGAATAAAATCAGACTACCGGCAGCCAAACCGAATTTAAGAGGTGATTTTATGTTGTTTTTAAAGAAATCCAACAAAATTTCAAACACATTTTTAACAGAAAAATTTTCTTTGACCGATTCTACAGGGTTTTCAATATCAATCATGTGAATATATTCATCAACATATTCCGGTAGATATTGTTCAAGACTGTCTGCTCCACTTTGCTCGTAGTATTTACTGAATATATCTTGTGTTGATATCTCTTGAGCATTTGACTTTGTTGAACTAAACATTAACATAATTACTGCAACTGTAAATACAATTAATTTTTTCATCCTATCATTTCCACAACAGTTTTAACTATACTTTCTATAAGCGGTAAAGTCATAATAACTATCAAAATTTTTCCATATGTTTCAATCTTAACCGAAAGAGCAGTATGACCGGAATCTTTACAGACGTTAGATGCAAAATTTGAAATATAACAAATCCCCATCAATTTAAAACATAAATTTATTACATCATTATCTACTGACGTATCTCTGAATATTTCTTCAAACCTTTGTTTAATAAAATAAATTCCACTAACCGAAATAATAGCAACTGCAACTAAACCAATTATTTGCACGGTCAAAGCATATTCAGGTTTTACGCTTTTTAAAACCAAAGAGAATACTAAAGTCACAAGACCTATACATAAAACAGTACTTAAGTTGTTCATAGGTCAAAAACAGTCTTTATGAGATCAAATAAATTGCCTATCTCGGTGACAACCATAATAAGAACAACAACAAGTCCGGCAAGCGTTGTCAACATGGCTTGGTCTTCCCTGCCCGATCTTACAAGAAGTTGATTGAGTACGGATACTATTATACCGATACCTGCAACTTGAAAAATAAAATTAACGTCCATTGCACATAATCTCCGAATCAGATAATCAGAATAAACAGAGCGAGTCCGCCGAACATAAACAATGTTCTGTAAAGTTTACCATTTTCATTTAATTTCATCATTGCTTCGGTGAGTAGTTTAGAAAAAGTTTCGCTATAGTAGTTACAATGAGATTGCTGTCCTTCAATATCACTATCACCGAGCCTTTGTATGAACTCAACAAACGCTTTAATATCCTTTTCATCGAGAAGATGCTCTTTAAATAAATTTTCAAGATAATTCTTATTCATAATGTTATTCCGATTAATTCTTTTTAAAAATTGTAATTCATTATCGTGACATTCATCAAATATAGAAAAAATATCACATCCGCAAAAACGCATTTTGTCAGCACAGATGGAAGTAAAGCATTTTATCGCCTGCAAAATACGTATTCTTTTTTTAAGAATTTCACAGTATAAAAAACCAACTGCAGATACAGCTAGACAAATAAACATTGCACCGATTAGTTTTAACATAACTCTAAGGTCTCTTTAAATCGAAAAACATCGACCGTTTCAGGAGCAGCGGCTATATTATTAATAAATACAACGTTTTTAACAGCACCGGATTTAATCAGTTCAACTGCAGGTTTACGCTTTGAAAGTTGAGTTACACTTCCTGCATGAACAGTCGTAATAACATCAGCACCTCCAAACACACCGCTTAGCACTGAATGAACTTCAGATACATTTGATAATTCATCAAACGCTATTATCTGAGGACTCAAAGTTCTGAGTGCAATTAAAATGCCGTCTGTTTTATCTGAATTAGTAATTACGTCTGTCAGTGGACCTACATCATTTTGAGCAACACCGTCTTTAACAGCAGCAATTTCGCCTCTTGAATCTATAAGAGCAACCCTTTTTCTATTGGTGTTAATGCCAAGGGAAATACTACGTACAACATCTCTAAGCAATGTTGTTTTACCACATGACGGAGGGCCTGCAATCAATAATCCACCGTCAATCTTATCAAGTAGCTTATTAGCACATCCTATGTACTGACCGGCTATACGTATATTAATTGATGAAATTGCATTAAAGTTAATAATTTTTCCATTTTCATAAACAGCGGTGGCGGCAATACCTGCACGACATCCGTGCTTTAATGTAACAAAACCTGAACTTATCTCTCTTTGATATGCATAAATCGAATAGTCACACATTTTTCTGAAAGTATAGTCAATATCCGACTTGCTCACATTAAGTAAACCGTTCTGGTAAAGATAACATATATGACCTGTATTACTTAAAAAAACATTTTCTCCCTTTAAAGTTAACGACAATGGCCTTTCAGAACGAAGACGTATCTCGGTAATATCTTCAACCGTTGCTTTAGGAAGTTTTGAAAGAATATTAGAAATGTTTTCAGGCAGATAATCTAATACACTGTTAAAAATCATTTGTTTTGTTTGTTCAGTCACGGCAAGTCCACCTTTCTAAAACATAATTATGACGGACAAGGTGTTTGTAGAACAAAAAAAGTCCGTGCTTTTAAGCACGGACCAAAAGTTTTATTATTTATTAAAGATATCGCGCATCATGTAAGCAGATTTGTAAATGTCACCGCCACCCATCGTGATTATTATATCACCCGGTTTTGCAATATCGGTTGCAAGTTTCGCAGCAGATTCAAGACCGTCAACGCAAGTGCAGTCTTTAAGACCTGCCGCGAGATGTTCCGAAGAAATACCGGAAGTATTTACTTCTCGTGACCCCATAATAGGTGTCAATATTACTTTATCAGCCAATGACAGCGCATCTATAAACTCATTTTTCAGCAATTCTGTACGAGAGAATGTAAACGGCTGAAATACAGCGATTACGTTATTGAAACCCAACTGTTTTGCAGAGTTTAGAGTAGCCATTATTTCGGTTGGATGATGTGCATAATCGTCAACCAACAAAATATCGTTAAAAGTGCCCAAACGTTCAAAACGTCTTCCGGCACCGCCAAAAGCCTCAAGTGAAGATTTGATGCCGTCGTCAGGTATACCGTAATAACGTCCTACAGCAATGGCAGACAACATATTCATTATGTTATGCCTTCCGGGAACCGACAAACAAATGTCGAATAAGTAATTTCCTTTAAAATTAACCTTAAACTCAAAACCAGCACTTGCTCTTTTGATATCAGTTGCTGTATAATCATTATGTGAGCCTGTTCCAAATGTAATTACTTCACCGTCAAAACCTTCGACGGCCTTCATACAAAGAGCGTCGTCTCCGTTAATAATTGCTACCTTTGACATAAAAATAAACTTTCTGAAAGATGCAACAAGATTATCCATAGTTTTGAAATAATCAAGATGGTCGTTATCAATATTAAGCAGCACTGCCATATCGGGTGACAGTTGTAAAAATGTATCTACAAACTCGCACGACTCACAAACCATATATTCTGAGTCACCTGCAATGCCGTTGGCATTTATCATTGGTAATCTACCGCCTATAACCGCAGTCGGGTCAAGGTTGTTCATCAAAAGCATCTGAGTAACCGCAGAAGATGTAGTAGTTTTGCCGTGAGTACCACAAATACCGATGCAACGGTCATATCGTCTTGTAAGTGCACCCAAAAGTTTAGAGCGCTCCATAGTGGGTATATTTAACTTTTCTGCTTCAACAAGTTCGGGGTTATCCTTGCTTATCGCGGCAGAGTATACAACCAAATCAGCACCATGCACGTTCTCGGCTTTGTGTCCCATAAAAATCTCGGCACCTAAATTACGAACACGTTTAAGCGGGTCGCTTTCATTAACATCTGAGCCTGTAAGTATATATCCCTTACTATTAAGTATCTCAGCAAGAGGACACATTCCCGAACCGCCGATACCAATCATATGAATCTTTTTAGCCGATAAAATAAGTTCGTCACCTGCTACATATTTTTTCAATAAAAACACTTCCTTTTGTTACCTAATTCATATTATATAATCTTTTTATAAAAAAATAAACACTATATTTGAAATTTGGTGAAAAAATGTCTATTATTTTACCTCAAGAAATTTTAATTTGTATTAAAACCATCGAGCACAACGGTTTTGAAGCATTTTGCGTCGGTGGTGCCGTTCGTGACCATATTATGAATTGTGTTCCGGGGGACTATGATATCACTACTAATGCTTTACCTCAAGATATAATGAGCATGTTTGAAAAAACGGTTCCAACCGGTATAAAGCATGGTACGGTAACTGTTATTATTAATAATTTTCCTATTGAAGTTACTACCTACCGTACTGAAGGTGGTTATTCCGACCACAGAAAACCCGATGAAGTGACTTTCGTTAGCGATATACAAAACGACCTCAGAAGACGAGACTTCACAATGAATGCCATTTGCTATAATCCTAAAACAGGTATTTTTGACCCATTAAACGGCATTGATGACATCAAAAATGAAACCGTACGCGCTATTGGTGACCCTTTTAAAAGATTTAACGAAGATGCACTCAGAATTATGCGCGCTTTCAGGTTTTCGTGTCAGCTAGGGTTTGAAATAGAAAAACACACACTAAATTCTGCTTTGAAAATGGCATTTTCACTCAAAAATATCAGTGCCGAGAGAATTGCTGTTGAACTTATAAAAATCGTAATATCCGATTATCCTGAAAAAATCAATCCTTTGCTTTTAAGCGGTAGTTTGAGTTTTGTTGGAATCACCGAAAATGCATCGATTAATAAAGATTTTAAAAATTACCCTTGTGATTTTCCTCTACGGTTTTCATTATTCTGTCTTGAAAATAAACTAAATGCAGTAGATATTTTAACTAATTTAAAGCTCGATAATTATACAAAAACATTAGTAGGAATTTATACTAAAATGTCAGAATTAAATATAGAAAACGAATCTGATATAAGACGGTTGTTAAACTTAGGTGATTATAAACTAACCAAAATATATTTAATTTATAAGGCTCCTGAATTATTGCCATTACTTGAAAAAATATTTTCACGCGGAGATGCTTATAAAATTTCAATGCTTGCTATCAGCGGTAATGAGCTTGTTGCTAAAGGTGTTAAAGGAAAAAACATAGGCATTATTTTAGAAACCTTACTTTCAGAGGTTATCGAAAACCCAAACTGTAACAACTACGAATTTTTGATTACACGCGCACAAGATTTGATAAATAAGTAACCGCACAGCATCTTTTTCATAATATATAAGGAAAACCTTGTTAAAACAAGGTTTAATTCGGAGGATATTATGAATTTTGCTTGCATTGGCGGAGACCGCCGACAGATTGAAACAGCACGTTTTTTAAAATCCAGAGGATTTGAAGTATGCACTTTTGGAACACCTTTCGTAACAGATATCAAATGTGCAGATAATATAAAAAGCGCTATAGACAGCAGTACAGCAGTAATTCTGCCTGTTCCTGTAAGCCGAGATAATATAACTGTTAATATACAAAACGGTGTCGAACCGATCTTAATCAATGATGTTTTAAATTGTCATCCAAAAATAGTTTTCGGCGGAATTATTAAACCTGATTTTGAGCAAAAACTCAATTCCGAAAACATAAAGTATTATGACTATTTTAAAAGCGAGTCACTTACGGTGAAGAATGCAGTTTTAACAGCAGAATCTGCTGTGGCCATAGCAATAAATTCAACTGAAACTGCCATTTTCGGATCCCAATCACTTGTTATCGGATATGGAAGAATCGGAAAACAACTGTCAAAATACTTAAAATCATTCGGTTCAATTGTCACTGCTACTTCGCGTGATGAGGGTACACGTGCTGTAATAGAATCTGATGGCTTAATTGCCATGGATACTAATTTAGTTCGTGAAAACTGCGGAATTTTTGATTATATTTTCAACACAGTACCCTATCCTATAATGGATGACAGTTTCTTTTCAAACTGCAAATCAAAGGTTTTTATTGAGGATCTCGCCACCGATTCAGGTGCTGATTTAAATGCTGCCAAAAAACGTTCAGTTTCTGCCGCTATATATTCAGGACTGCCCGGGAAATCATCTCCTGTAACTGCCGCAAAGTACATTGCCGAAGAAATTCTCCGAAAAGTCGACTTTCTGTAATTATATAACGCGGAGGATAAAAACAATGGGCAAAAATATAGGTTTCGCTGTGTGCGGTTCATTTTGCACACACAAATCAGTAATTGAACAAATTGAAATTTTAAACAATTTGGGCTACAACGTTGTACCAATTGTGTCGGAAATTGTTTATTCAACCGATACTAGGTTTGGAAAGGCAAGCGAATTTGTATCTAAAGTTGAAAGCATTTGCAATAAAAAATGTCTTCATACAATTCCTGAAGCTGAGCCAATAGGACCCAAATCACTGCTTGACCTTTTGCTGATTGCACCATGCACCGGTAACACATTAGGTAAATTGGCAAACGGCATTACCGACACGGTGATAACTATGGCGGCAAAAGCACATTTAAGAAACGAAAAGCCTTTACTTCTTGCGCCTTCGACCAACGATGCATTAGGTGCATCGGCACGAAATATCGGAACGCTATTCAACTGCAAAAACGTATATTTTGTACCGTTCAGACAAGATATGCCCGAAAAAAAGCATAATTCTTGCATTTCTGATTTTTCGCTTATTCCAAGAGCAGTCGAAAGTGCATTAAACGGTGTACAATTACAACCTATTCTAATATGAAAAAGGCTACCCTTTTTAAGGGGTAGCCTTTCGGTATCTTAGTACATTGGACTCTTCCTTTATCAAGTTTCTTTTCTGTAACATGTAGATAAAATCATAAATATTACCACCTAACAAAACTTGAAGGTGTGCACTTCTCAGGCCGTACACGAGCCAAAACGGAAGATTTCCTCGTCCCTCATATTATGAGCCTCACTTTTTCTTAATATAGAAGAAGTAATCAGTACATTGGATTCACCTTTATAAAAAATATATGTAAATTTTTGGATTTGTGTATTCAGGCCTACACTAGCCTTAATTCTTAGGTTCCTCTATTCTCATTATTTGGAGCCTCACTTTAATAAAATTTTACTAACGTATTATACCTATCGGAAAAATCATTTATCACTTAGATAAGTTGTGCATAAGTGCACATGCCCGATTCCGTGGTAAATAACAATCAATTGAAAGAACTTAGTTCATTGGACTCACCTTTACCTAAAATTCGTTAACTCTAATTCTCCAAATCTTAATAACGGTCATTTTCAAAACCGCCCTTCAAAGGAAATTACAGAGTGTGTACTTTAGGCCGCACACGGGCCGGAATGGAAGATTTCTTCGTCCCTCATAATATTTTTTCCAGCCCTCACTTTCTTTATTCTTTTTGAACCACCTCTTTGGTTCGTCTTTATAGTAGCATATATTTTGGTGTTTGTCAATAGTTTTTTTACACAATTTTGCAATTTTTTATTTATTTTATATAATTGAGATTTACTATTGACTATTTTCTTGAAACAGGTTAAAATAATAATATAACGCTTTGAAACGGAGTGAAAAAAATGAGCGAAGAGTACAATCCCGATATTATTACATTAGAGGATGACGACGGAAAGGAATATACCTTTGAAGTTTTGGATAGAATAGAAACTGATGAGGCAAAATACATTGCCCTACTCCCCGTCTATGAAACCCCTGAAAAACTTCTTGAAGACAGTGGCGAACTTGTTATACTCAAGGTAGTTGAAGAAAACGGTGAAGAATTATTTGAAGACATAGAAGACGATGACGAATACGACATGGTCGCTGATGCCTTTACTGACCGTTTACAAGACATATTTGAAATAGACGAACAATAACAATCAGCCTGCCCTGTGCGCTTATGCTTACCTTTATAACCCTACAAGCTACTAAACGGGAGCCGTCACTCCGACAGCGGGGATGCAGGCCTCCCTCTTTTAAGAGGACGTTGGAAGCACAAAACTGTTGGGTCAGCACCCACCTGCCTTTTGCAGGTTATCATCGGTAGCTTACGGCAGGGCGGGTCAAAATGTAATCATAACTACCGGCCGTGCCGGTAGTATGCACTGCCCCCTTAGGGCATAAGACCGGCCGAGCCTATAGGCTCGTCGAAAGGTTTGCCAACCGCAACTCTTTCACCGGCTGCCCCTAAAGGGGCTTTTTATTTGCCTTCTTTTACCTGCTTACCCGTAAACGGGTCTACATACTCCACCAATGACATTTGGTAGTAAGATATATCCTCTTGCAATTGATTTCGTATGTATTCTGCAATAGCTTTATTATTTCTTCCTACTGTATCTACATAGTATCCTCTGCACCAAAAAGGTCTGTTTCCGTATTTGTACTTCATATTCGCATATTTCTCAAAAATCATTAAACTACTTTTTCCTTTGAGATATCCCATTATTTGTGATACACTATACTTGGGCGGTATGGATACCAGCATGTGTATGTGGTCTTTGCAGGCTTCTGCTTCTGTTATTTCCACCTGCTTATACTCGCATAATTTTCTTAGCATTATTCCTATATCCGCCTTTATCTTTCCATATATTACCTGGCCACGGTATTTTGGTGCAAAAACTATATGATATTTGCAATTTCACTTTGTGTGTGCTAAACTATCTGTGTCAAGTTGCATACTTGATTCCTCCTTCGTCTTTTTGTTGTGGTTGGCAAACCCACTTCTATTTTAGACGAAGGAGGATATTTTTTCTACGCATAGCTAAAGCTTTTTGGAACTACCGGCACTGCCGGTAGTATTCGTTACACAAAAAAAACGGCAAGTCAAAGCTTGCCGTTTTTTAGTAAATACAAATAGAAATCGATGTGACGAAAGCCAAAGCTTATTTCTTGTTTTTCAACCTCGCCTTAGCTTCCTCAACTGTTTCGCCGTCTTTTGTGAGATAAGCATCAACAAACTTATCTTCGATTTTGGTGTAGCCTTCAACCACGCCTTGCTCGATCTTTTTGTAGCCGTCTACAACACCCTTTTCTATTTTCTTATAACCGCCTGTTACTGCATCGGCGATTTTCTCATTTGCTTTTACAAGTTTAGATTTTGCCATATCTGTATATTTTCCTCCAATCAAGTTAATTCCGAGAAGCGATATAACAATCCATACTGCCGTTCCCGTAAAAATGTTTAATAATAAGATATCTGCCGCTTCCATACCCGGAAAAGACACGAGCATTGACC
>JAZNVU010000033.1:0-39285 GCA_045592985.1 Acutalibacteraceae bacterium
CTAATGAATAACCTTGGTTTGAAAGGTAAGCAGCGTAAGAACGATAAATACCATTCATACAAAGGAACTGTCGGTAAAGTTGCAGATAATTTACTCAAAAGGGATTTCTCTGCAGAAAAACCTTTTGAAAAGATAACAACAGATGTTACACAATTTAATGTCTGTGATGAGAAAGTATATCTTTCTCCAGTTTTAGATTTGTTCAATAATGAAGTAATATCTTATTCAATTTCTACAAGTCCTAATTTAGAACAAGTAAGAGAAATGCTTAATGGTTTGTTTGCAAAACTGCCTACTGATGCAACACCAATATTCCATTCTGACCAAGGTTGGCAATACCAACATGCCGAATACCAAAGGCTATTAGCCGAGCATAACATTACGCAAAGTATGTCCCGTAAAGGTAACTGTATGGATAATGGTGCTATGGAAAACTTCTTTGGTAGACTTAAAGTTGAAATGTTCTACGGCGAAAAATTCGAAAGCGTTAACGCTTTCATTGATGAATTAAAGAAATATATTCACTACTACAACAAAGATAGAATTTCCTTAAAACTAAAAGGAATGAGCCCAGTGCAATACCGGACTCATTCACTAACAATTTAATATTTAATTTTGTCTAAACTTTGGGGTTCACTTCAATTCTCAACGCATTTTTTATTTATCCGCCGATTACTACATCAACCTTATGTGCTTTACCATCGGTAAACAACGGTAAAAGATTGCCTTCAATAGCCTGGCCGTCAACAGTAATACTTACCTTGCCGTTATATGAATTTTGTGTATAGTTTATATCGTATATACAGTCGCGGAAAATACGGTGAGCCGAAACAGTTTTCCAAGCACTTGGCATAGACGGATTAATTCTCAAGCCATCATAATCAGCTTGGATACCTAACATAAACTCAACAACACCCCTAAGAAGCCAAGCGCATGTGCCTGTAATCCAGTGCAAAGGAGCTTCGCCGACACGAGAAGGAGCAGTTGGTCCTAAATACATATTAGAAATTGCGTATGGCTCCATACCAGACATTTCAGCAGTATTGTGCGGATTTGTAGGTAACATATAATTGATTGTCTTAAGTGCTTCATCGCCACGATGGAGCATACAGTCAGCAACTATCTTAAATGCACAACCGTGATTGTAAACCGAGCCGTTTTCATAACAACCCGGAACAAAGTAAGTAGCACGGCCAATACGGTCGTTACAGTTTGTGTGTGGCGGGTCAACCAGCATATAACCAAAGTCGCATCTCAAGTTATCTTCAACATAATCCATTAAGGTGTTCAACTGGTCAACAGGTAATACATCTGCCAATACTGCCCAAGTTTGCGGATTGAGATAAGAGTTGCCGTCAACCGCTTCATAGGAGCCAACCTTTTCGCCGTAGTCGTTAATGCCGTAAATAAAGTGGTCTTTTTCCCAACCGTGACGACGAATGTTTTCAAGCATAGCATCACGTTTTTTACGAATATCTGCAGCCGTTTCTTTTTTGCCTATTTTCTCTAAAAGTTCGGCTAACTCTAAAGAGCATTTGCAAGATGCTTGTGAAAGCCATAGACTTTCTCCTCGCATTTGTGTGCCGCAGTTATTTAATGAATCATTCCAATCGCTTTCTCCCCATAAGGTAAGCCCGTGCTCACCAACACCGTCTAACAAGAAGGAAGACGCACGAAGTAGATGGTCTAATACTGTACCGTGCTCGTCACATTCGAAATACCCACAGTCAACATCCAAAAGCGAATAATCGCCGCTCTCCTTAATATACTGACAAACTGCACTAATCATCCAGCTTGAGCAGTCATGTGACACAACGCGGAGAATGGGAGCAAAGGAGCGAACAATATTACCATTGGGACGTACAAATTCCATACCGTATAAAAGCTTTTCACGGGACACCTTGGTATCAAGCTGTACAAAACCTGTAAGGTCCTGCATAGTATCACGTGAACCTACGGAGTAACCGCGTCCCCAAGTTTTACCAAAGTCAATTTGTCTTTTTAGCCAAATATTTATAAAGCGATCAATTGTTTCGTCACCTGTGCAAACAGTCAAACGATCATCATACATATCAACACGTTTTTTTAATTCTGCAAGGTCAGCAGCAAATTTTTGAGCTGATAGCAAACGGTTCTTTTCAGCTATTGCCATTTCCTTATTTTTAGCAATACCAACTACTATGTGTATAACCTTTTCTTCGCCGGGATTTAAAACTATGTTATGGCGCATAACAAAAGTTTGTACGTGATCAAAACAACTGCCGGTACTTGAAAGTGTACCGCCATTTTCTAAAGCCACAGGATTGGAAAATGCATTATAATATCCTACAAAACGGTCCTTCGCTATTTCATACTCAGCTACAGGGTAATCGGATACCATATAGGTGTTTGTGTAAGCGTGTGAAATCTTAAAAGCATTTTCAGGACACAAAATACCGCCTAATTCGTTATCGTAATCTCCCGAAATGTATGAAGCACCACCGCTAAATGATACCTTGAGGTGTGCTGTTGGGTAAACTGACAAATCACGAACTGTATCACCGTTATTTTTAAGTTTTATTTCCCAACATTCTGCACGTCCTTCAATAGGAGCGAAAATAGTGTAGTCTACGTCTAACCCCTTATAAGTAGAATTGATGGTCGAATAGCCCTGTCCTACGTGGGTTTCAAAGCGTGTAAAAGGCAACTTATTGTAATTGCGGTTCGCCGCGTAATATGTATTATCCAAACGGTCCATAATGTAAATAAGACGGTTGTCCCCCGTTGCATATAACTCACGACGGGTACGGTTATCATCAAAAACAGAATTGGAACCAAAACCGAATTGATCTATATCAATTATTACCGCCTCGTTCCACAAATAATTCATAAGCGGTCTCTTAGTATAATGATTTGTGATTACATATTCCTTTTTCTCGTCAATAAAATAACCTATGCTCATAAAATTTTCCCCTTAGCAAGTATAGTTATTAAAGCAAGAAACACACTTGCTTTATTATTAATAATAATACTATTTTTTCAAATTACTGTCAATAAAATTTTCGGCTAACGCAGAAAGTAAAATGAAATTCGCCCCTAACTTTTGCGAAGCAAATTTTTCATACGCGTTAGCGTATTTCATAACGAAGCTATTTCACTCGCTAAAAGCGAATTTCGTTAAAAAAATAGAGCAAGTCCTTTTGGAGGCGCCACCCAGATTCGAACTGGGGGTAAAGGCTTTGCAGGCCTCTGCCTTACCACTTGGCGATGGCGCCTTATTAAGCTAAAAGCGGGACGCTTAAAGCGTTTTAAGCGTCCCGTTATTTTGGAGCGGATTACGAGGCTCGAACCCGCTACCTCCACCTTGGCAAGGTGGCGCTCTACCAGATGAGCTAAATCCGCAAAATGGTGCCTCCGATCGGAATCGAACCAATGACACGGGGATTTTCAGTCCCCTGCTCTACCAACTGAGCTACAGAGGCGTTGGTGGCGACCTGGATGGGGCTCGAACCCACGACCTCTAGCGTGACAGGCTAGCGTTCTAACCAACTGAACTACCAGGCCACCTCTTGGTGGGAACAACAGGGCTCGAACCTGTGACCCTCTGCTTGTAAGGCAGATGCTCTCCCAGCTGAGCTATGCTCCCAACTCAATCACTTAGTGGTAACCACCGGCGACGTTTGATATAATACCACATCGCATACCGTTTGTCAACACTTTTTTTGAGATTTTTTTAATTTTTTTCAGATTTATTTTTGACCACCTTTTTAAGGTCTTGAGGCGTAAAAACATAACGTTTATTACAGAAATGGCAGATAACTTCCTGGTCCTCTCCCGAGTCTATCATTTCCTTTATGTCGTCATCACCAATGCTTGCGAAAACCGCTTCGGTACGCGCTCTGCTGCATTTACATTTATATTCTGCCTTTTGTTCATAAAGCACTTCAAAATCAAAATTTTTCAGAGCAAGTTTCAAAATATCAAGTGGTGTTTTACCATCGGACAGCATTTTTGTAACCGCTTCAAGTGAGTTAACACCATCTTCAAGTTTTTGGATATCACTATCGGTAGCACCGGGCAAAAGTTGAATAATAAAACCACCTGCTGACTTCACAGTCAAATCAGGGTTGACAAGCACACCCAACGCACAAACTGTTGGAATCTGCTCACTTATAGCATAATAAGCCGTAATGTCCTCGGCGATTTCGCCTGAAGTTAAAGGAACCTGACCTACATAAGGCTCTTTTAAACCTAAATCTTCAATAACAAACAGCGTACCGCCACCGACTGCACCGCCGACGTCCAATTTACCCTTAGAATTAAGAGGCAACTCTACAACAGGATTTGTAACATACCCCCTAACATTTCCGTCAAAATCCGACGCTGCAACCAAAGTGCCCACAGGACCGTCGCCCTGAACACGGACGGTAAGAGAATTATCGGAACCTTTAAGCATATTACCCATCATGGAAGTTGCAGTAAGCAAACGCCCCAAAGCGGCTGTGACAACTGCAGATGTTTTATGATATTCCTCTGCTTTTGCAACTATATCGGTACTGTCAATGCAAGTAGCCATAACTGCACCATCATTTGTAATACATCTTATAAGTTTACCCATTTCAACTTCTCTTTCTAGTTACATAAATAATTCGTTCTTCGGTTTCGCTTGGTTTTTCAAAACTCATATCACCCAAAACCGCTAAAACATCAAGACCAGCTTTTTCTAACATATTGGTTATAACATCCTCAGAATAAGCGCGTTCAGAAAATTCCTCATACGAACGTTTATATAACTCATCTTCACTTTTTAAGAAAAAGTCAAGTCTTATATCCACAACGCCGTTTTTATCACACTCGGAATTACGCCATGTGCAAAAAACATCGTCTGTATCATCCACAAAGGTATTTCCCGACAGAATATTTTTGTGCTTATACTCAGTGTTGACATCAAAAATAAAAAGTCTCTCCTTTTCGAGAAACAGTGATACTTTATTAAAGGATTCTTGCAATTCGTCGGCATCAATAATATGATTTATACTATCAAGACAGCAAACAGCGCCATCCACCGTTCCGTACAAATCCAGTTCTGCCGCCGTTTGGCACAGAAGCAGCATATCAACATTATTGTTGTAACATTTTTCTCTTGCAACAGACAGCATCTCAACCGAAGGGTCTACCCCTATTACGTCGATTCCTTTTTTTGAAAATTCAAGCGAAAAACCGCCTGTTCCGCACGCGAGATCAAGCAAAAGCGTTGGCAGGCGGTCATATTTTCGAAAAAGTTCAGCAAGATATTCGGAACGCGAACGGTAATCTACATCTTTTTGCAATATATCATAGACCGACGCAAATTCAGAGTAACTCATTCTTCTTTCAATCTTTCAAATACAAACTTGTATCCGTCGTTACCATAGTTCAGTGAACGATTTACACGACTGATTGTAGCAGTGCTTGCACCGGTTGTAGCCACAATATCGGTATAAACCTTACCCTCAGTCAACATTTTTGCAACAACAACACGCTGTGCAATAGACTGAATCTCTTTAACAGTACATATATCCTCAAAAAATGCATAGCACTCGTCCACACTCTTAAGAGTTAAAATAGATTTAAAAAGCATATCTGTGCTCTCGTTATGAAGTTTATTCATATATAACACATCCTTTCAACCGAATTTTAACACAATAAATCACGAAAGTCAATAGTGCTTTCAAATTTTAATTGCAATAATCTGCTTTCTCATAAATCTCATCAATTCCCGAGCCAAAAGAGATTCTTGTTACAGTACCGTCAACTCCTAATGATACAATATCAAACTTGGCTTCATTATAAGTACCCTCATAACGTTTATCATGGAAATAAATTTGATTATCTGTGTTTGTGTATAATCTGTCAGGATAATAGGAGATTTTGCCTGACCCTGTATTTATCGCAATATGGTCGCCTTCGTTAAAAAATCTAGTTGAGCCTACATGCGTGTGCCCACTGATACTTAAAGGTAGTTTTATATCGGTCACATCAGTATAATCAAAATTCACACCACATACCGTAACTTTACTACGGTTGTTAAACACTTTTAAAATCTCGCGTACCTTATCAGAACCCTTAAAACTTTCTGTTCCTATAACCGGTGCATGTGACGAAAGAATATATGTCCATCCGTCCTTTGTTTTATCAAGAGCTGTTTCAGCAAGCCAAATAAGCTGTTCGTTATCAATGCCTGTCCAAGTTTCGGCACACCATACGGCAAAGCCCTGATTATCGGAAAAGACAGGATAATTATAACTATCAAGAACAATCATGCGTGTCTTTTTATCCTCAAAATCAACGTAGTAATAGGTGGATTTGGGATTATTTTGGGGATGAACGGCGGTATTTTGCGAAAGCGGGTCAACCAGAATATCAACCCATTCTTCCTGATTTATGATATTGTTAACATAACATTTTCCATCGACAAGCCTATGATAATCGTTGGTATCGTGATTACCTCGGTTGACATACACAGGAACTTTGCATTTTTCAATAAAAATGCTTGCAAAATATTTAAGGTCGGCGATGGAACTCTCATAACTTGCAGTTCCATGAATAAGGTCACCACCCAAAACCACACAATCAATACCAGAGGTATTTGCTAGTTCAATAACGTGTTCTACTTCGCGTTCAATAAGATAACGCTCGGTGTAATACTCACCGGGTTTGCCTTTATACCAGTCATCAGCCTCCGCAAGTTTTTTGACATAATCAATATGAGTATCGGTTAGCATGATACAGGTGAAATTTCCGTTTCCCCTTCGGTGATTTGTGATGCAAGTGATGAAGTATCGTCGCAGGTTTTCGGTATATTATCATCAGGCGATTTTTTGCACTGCGTACAGAAAAGCAGTAACACAACCAAAAGGGCAAGTGAAATCATTCTGTTTAAATTGTTCAAAATATCACCACCAAGCAAGTTTCATTATAATTATATAACGCACATTAAACAATTGTCAATAAAATAAAACCGTTGTCTGCCGACAACGGTTTTCAATTAATCTTGATTGTTCATTATTTCGCGGAAATCGTCACCGCTTATTTTTTCGTTAACAAACAACTGCTGAGCAACCTTGTGAACCTTATCCATATTATTGTTAAGGATATCTTTAGCCTTGTCGTACTGAGCCATAATAATATCACGAACCTCAGCATCAATAACAGCAGCCATGTTTTCGGAATAGTTAGGTGTAGACGAGAAATCACGTCCCAAGAAAACCTCGTTATTGCCTGTTCCGAGTTTTACAAGACCGACTTTAGCACTCATACCAAATTTGGTAACCATATTATGTGCCATTTCGGTAGCGCGTTCGATATCGTTGGAAGCACCTGTGCAAATATCATCCTGCGTAAGTTCTTCTGCAGCACGTCCGCCAAGAAGCGAGCATATATCCTCTTCCATTTTGGTTTTGGAAATATGACCGTTATCTTCATTAGGCAAATACATGGTAAAGCCTGCTGCCATGCCACGAGGAATAATAGAAATCTGATGCACAGGGTCCTGAGTGGGAAGGAAATAAGAAACAACGGCATGACCCGCCTCGTGATAAGAGGTTATCATCTTGTCCTTTTCCTTGATTACTCTTGACTTCTTCTCGGCACCCATCATAACCTTAACGGTAGCCTCTTCAATATCATGTTCGGTAATTGCCTTACGGTCTGCACGTGCAGCAAGCAAAGCAGCCTCGTTAAGCAAGTTCTCAAGGTCGGCACCGGTAAAGCCCGAAGTAGACTGAGCAATGGTCTTAAGGTTTACATCAGGTGCCAATGGCTTACCTCTTGCGTGAACTTTGAGAATTTCTTCTCTACCCTTTACATCGGGATAGTTTACCATAATCTGACGGTCGAAACGGCCGGGACGAAGCAACGCTCTGTCCAAAATATCGGGGCGGTTGGTTGCGGCAATTATAATAACGCCTTCATTAGCACCAAAACCGTCCATTTCAACTAGTAACTGGTTGAGTGTCTGTTCTCTTTCGTCATGGCCGCCGCCAAGACCTGCACCTCTCTGACGTCCTACCGCATCAATTTCGTCGATAAAAATAATAGCGGGAGAATTCTTTTTAGCCTGGTCAAAAAGGTCACGCACACGCGATGCACCGACACCGACAAACATCTCAACAAAGTCGGAACCCGAAATAGAGAAGAACGGTACACCTGCTTCACCTGCAACAGCACGTGCAAGCAAGGTTTTACCTGTACCGGGAGGGCCTACAAGCAATACGCCCTTAGGTATTCTTGCACCGAGTTCGTTAAACTTTTTGGGGTCTTTAAGGAACTGAACAAGTTCAGCCATTTCCTCTTTTTCTTCATCGGCACCTGCGACATCGGCAAAGGTGGTCTTACGTTTGTCATCCTCGGCTTTTTTGATACGTGCTTTGCCGAAGTTCATGGTCTTGTCGCCGCCCATAGAACCCATACGTCGCATAATGAATATCCAACCGAATATAATAAGGGCAAACATAATGATGGTCGGCAACATGCTGACTATCCACGATGTTTCTCCACCTGATTCATAGTTGTAATCGATATCCAACGCTTCTTTTTCGTCATCGGTGGTATCCTCGGCAGCATAAACTGAGGTATTATACTCAATTACTGCTTTTGAAACGTCATTATAAAATATTTCGGCACTTGCAACTGTAATCACATGTTCCTTACCGTCGGCACGTGTAGTATAAATTAGTTTGCCATTATAGAGATTAAGTTCAAACTCACTAACCTCACCGTTACGCACCATTTCAACAACAGAGGAATAATCAACATCTTCTGCCTGGTCAGAGCTGTATACAACACCCACAACAACCATTATAAGTATAAGCGGAATGCCTATATACAGCAGAATTTTCTTAAAAGTACTCATTTCCTGCCCCTTTCAGGTATTTTGCTATTATAAATAATAGTATTCTCAAAAAAGAACACTACAATAAAACAAAATTAAAAATTATTAATCATTATAGCACATTTTGTGTTTTCGTCAACCAAAACTCTTTCGTCTGCGCCAAAACTTTCGACCCACAAAACACCGTTATCATCAGCAAGCACCCAAAGTTTTTGTTTTTGTTCTGCCGATAAATCCGATTCATTAAACAACTTTTTCAAAGTTTTGGTCATATTACGACCAATTATACGCAAATCGTCGCCGGGATTTCTGTGCCTTAAAACAAGTTCGCCACATATTTTATCACAGTCTATTGCATTTTTTAAAAACAAACTGTTAAATTTATAATTATTTTCTAAATTTTGACAATTTATTTCAAATTTTTCGGTATTATATGGAAAAGAATCTATTTTTATAATCTCGTTTTTCGCGCAAGACACCTTTTTTTCTATTCTTAAAATGCCTTTTCTAAGCGTTGCCTCAAAATTGCCTTTAAAACTAACCCTGCTTTTGCCCGAAGTTAACATTTCGCATATAGAATTAATATGCACTTCTTCAGGCATAAAACCGGTGGTTTCTAGGCACAGTTTTGCAATCATGCGTTTTTTTATCGAAAAATGTTGGTCACACAGTTCGGTTACCAAAAGTCCCCCATCAACAAAAGCCTTGCTGTAACAATTATCAACGTGGCATTTTATGAAATCGGCATCTTCCGTAAGACTACACGTTAACCTTGACACATTAAGCACAGCACCGTCGTTAACCTTTGTCAGTTCAGGCACCACATTGTGTCTAATGCGGTTGCGGGCATAGGCAACATCGTCGTTAGTTTTGTCGTGACAAAACTGAAGTCCGTTTTCGGTGCAATACTTTTCAACCTCTTGTCGGGTAACGAGAATAAGCGGTCTTATAACATTATCACGCACAGGCGGTATACCGCAAAGACCGTCAAGACCCGAACCTCTGGACATGTTAAAAAGCACCGTTTCGATATTGTCAGACGCGGTATGTGCCGTGGCAATTACGCCCGAAGACACTCTGTTTAAAAAGTCATACCTGACATTTCTTGCGGCAAGTTCAAGACTTTCCTTAGTACTTGCGGCAATTTTCGGCACGTCGGCATGTTCAATAAAAAGTTCAACGCCTAATCTTTCGCAAAGTGCTTTTACAAACTCCTCATCCGAGTCGGCATCCTCGCCTCTTATTCCGTGATTTAAGTGTGCTGCCTGCAAGTTTATATGGAGTTCGTCTTTAAGTGTCCACAAAGCGTGCAACAAAGCAACCGAATCGGCACCGCCTGAAAGTGCCACCATAACGTTTTTGGTACTATCTAGCATGCCGTATTTTTCAATCGCTGATTTTACGGTTTTTAACATTATCCAATCACATCCCGTGATGAAAAACGAGTATATTGACCGTCCCAATAAAGGTCGACCGAGCCGAGACCTCCATGACGGTTTTTAGCAACGATACATTCTGCCTTATGCTCGTCTATCTCAACATTTGGGTCGTCGTTTTCGCTTTGATAGTACTTATCGCGGTACATGAAAAGTACTATATCTGCATCCTGCTCGATAGAACCTGATTCACGAAGGTCAGAAAGAGCAGGTTTATGTGATTTTCCCTTAACCTCGGTACCACGGCTTAACTGTGCACAGCAAACTACGGGAACCTGCAGTTCCTTAGCCATAATTTTAAGGCTTCTCGTAATTTCAGATACTTCTTGCACACGGTTTTCGGTACGTTTTGCCGACTGCATAAGGCCCAAATAGTCGATTATAACAAGGTCAACATTTTTCATTCGGCGAAGTTTTGCCTTCATTTCGGGAACCGTTATACCCGAAGTTTCATCAATATACATCTGAACATCTTTAAAGCGTTCCCCTGCCTGCGACAGTCTTAACCACTCGTCGTTTGACAGGTCAGCAGTACGCAACTTACCGCTCTCAATCATGGCTTCACTCGAAAGCACACGCTGTGCCAACTGGTCGCGGCTCATCTCAAGCGAGAAGAAACAGACTGTTTTACCCGACTGCACAGCAACGTTGCGCGCAATGTTAAGTGCAAACGCAGTTTTACCCATACCGGGTCGGGCGCCGATGATAATAAGGTCTGAACGGTTAAGTCCCGTAGTGAGTTTGTCAAGTTCGGAAAAACCGGTAGGAATACCGATATAATCCTTACGGGTTTCAGGGTTGCTTATCTTAGAAAGACGCACAAAAGTCTCACCCTCGATAACACTACCGAGTTGTTTAAGACCCGTAACGTCCCTGCCCTGCCTGATTTCATAAATTTTCTGTTCGGCAGCATCCAGCAACATATTGGCATCGGTAGCACCGCCCGAAGCCATATCGATAATATCACGCGACGAAACAATAAGTGAACGCACATAAAAGCGCTCGCGAATGATGTTTGCATGCGTAACAATATTGGCAGAGGTTGAAACGCTCTGCATAAGGTTGGTTATGTAATTTTTAGCACCTGCAGCATCAAAAAGTTCGTCGCCTTTTAACTTTTCAAGTATTGAAACAAACTCAATCGGCTGATTTGCGGCACTGAGAGCCGTTAGTATCTCATACATTCTGCGGTTTTGCGGAATATAAAAATGCTCTGCCCTCAGTTTGTCCATTACCATATTGATACTGGGAGGGTCATTAAGAACGGCACCAAGCACCGACTGTTCGGCATCGTTGGAGAAAGGTAAAGACATACCTTCAAAGCCGTAATCATTCTTTTCTGCCATAAAGCACCTCTTGTTTATTCTACAACGTTAACGGTAACCTTAGCAACAACACCGTTATAAAGTTTAACCTCTGCAGTAAAACTTCCGTAAGATTTGATATCAGCACACGATACTTTCTTTTTATCAACATCTACACCGAGTTTATTTTTTATTTCAGCAGCAATTTCTTTAGAGGTAACTGCTCCAAACAATTTACCGCCTGCTCCTGCCTTGGCATGAATAATTATTTCTTTACCGTTTATCTTGGCACAAGCAGCATCGGCAGCAGCCTTTTCTTCGGCAATGTGATGTGCCTTGGCTGACTCGCGGTTTTTAAGTTCGTTAAGTGCGGTGGCATTTGCCTCAACAGCTAAATCTTTAGGGAACAAAAAGTTTCTTGCATATCCGTCGGAAGCGTTTACCATTTCACCCTTTTTGCCCAAACCTTTAACATCGGCTTTTAATATAACCTTCATAAAGACATCTCCCAAAATTATTTTTTAAGTTCTTTTTTATATTCGTCAATTGCAAACTTCAACTGTTCGATAGCATCTTCAAAGTCATCATTTTTAAGTTGGCACGCCGCCATGGTACGGTGACCTCCGCCACCCAACTTTTCCATAATAACCTGAACATTCATTCCGCCGAACGAACGTGCTGAAATATTAATTTCTTTACCGATACGGTATAGTACAAACGAGCCTAATACACCGCTGATTCCAAGCAACTCGTCGGCAGCCTGAGCCGAGGCAAGCCTTGTATTGGGGTCGGTTGATTCTGTAATAGCCACAGCGCAGTCTCCACCCAAAAGCATGGCAGAGCCCACAATCTCGGCACGGAGTTTATATGCATCCATAGAACCCGAGAAAAGTTTTTTAACCGTAACGGGGTCGGCACCGCGATTACGCAGAAAAGCCGATGCTTCAAACGTACGGACACCCGTGTTAAGTACAAAGTTACGGCTGTCAAGCATAATGCCCGAAAGCAAAGCCTCTGCCTCTAACTGACCTACACTTTTTGGACACATATATTGCAAAACCTCAGCAACCATTTCGCATGTGGAAGAAACAGCCGTTTCGTGATAAAAGATAACCGCGTCGTTAATAAAGTCAACTGCCTTGCGATGATGGTCAATAACAACCTTGGTCTGGCAATTATCATAAACCTCCGGGGAATCAAGGAAGGAAGCGCGGTGTACGTCGGTTATAATCAGCAACGTCTGTCGGTCGATGATTTCCATCGCTTCACTACCGCTTATAACCTTATGAGCCGATTCTAAAACTTCGGCGCGTTTAAGTAATGGAGCCGCCATGGTCTTAGATTTATCCATTACTATATACGCATCGCGTCCCAAAGTAGTAACAGCCGAAGCCAACGCCATACAAGAGCCGAAACTGTCGAGATCGGCAAACCTATGACCCATAAGTACAACGTTGCTACTGGTCATAATAAGGTCTTTGAGAGTATTGGATATAATTCTTGCTCTAACCTTATTGTGCTTTTCAAGAGCGCCCGAAACACCGCCGTAGAACTTGTACTCATTATCGGCAGTTTTGACAACAGCCTGGTCACCGCCGCGGCCCAAAGCCATATCGAGTGCTTGGTTTGCCAGTTCTTCACACTCAGAGAACTTCTCAGCACCTTTGCCAACACCGATTGAAAGCGTTGCACATCCATCGCCGAATTTCAGTTCTCTTACACTTTCAAGAACGGTAAAACCTTCTTTGCTGATTTTAGCAAAATATCGGTCTTCCATAACAATTAAGTATCTGTCACCCGAAAGTTTTCGGCAGATACCGGAAATTCGTGAACACCAAGTCTCAATTTCTCTCTGAACTTCACCACGGAATGAAGCCTTTTCGCTATCCCTTGCGTTTTTGGTGATTTCATCAAGGTTGTCGATAGCAACAACGGCAACAACAGGACGTGAACGTTCGTACTTTACGGCTATTGCGTTGAGTTCGGTTATGTCAAAAAGATAATAAATCCTAAGGTCGGTTCCGTCAGAATGAACGCAGGAAAGATAGACCGAATACACCTTATCGGCATATTTTAATTCTGCATTGCCGAGACTGTTGATATCAAACAGAAAATCCCCGCCAAAAACAGTTTCAAGATGTTTCCCAACCATCATGGAAGCATCGGAAATATTCTCTTCAAATGTGGGGTTATACCAAACAACCTCACCATACTCGGTAGTGATAAGTACAGGCACTCTGAGTTCGTTAAGTGCCTTTGATTGGGCTGTAGAAATGCCCTTTGAAACACCTGAGATAATCCTTCCTATATTTGTATGAAGACCAAAAAGTGAAAAAACCGCAACAATAAGACCCACCACGGCCATACCTATTGCTACCTGTGCTACGTAGTCAGGTGCAACATACGCCGTCAATACATCAACTGCAAGCATAAGCAGGAATACTAAAAATATTCTGCCTATTCCCCATACCTTTTTCATTTGCAGTCGACCTCCTTTGATTTTAAATTTCAAGTATAATCGGCAATATCATAGGACTGCGTCCTGTCTGCTCGTACAGATGCCTTGAAAGACCGTCACGCACTCTTGCCTTTACAGCACTCCAATCGTGCAGACCCGTAACATAGCATTTTTCAAGTATATCGCATGCTATTTCTCTTGCTTCGTCAAACATTTCTTCCGATTCTTTAACATAAACAAATCCGCGTGAAATAAGTTCGGGACCCGAAAGCACTTCTTTTGTAACCGAGTCTACCGAAAGTGCAACAACAATTATGCCGTCTTCAGCCAAGTGTTTGCGGTCGCGCAAAACCACATTTCCAACGTCGCCCACACCGAAGCCGTCAACCATAATTCCGCCTGCAGGCACCGATTCAACCACCTTCATCGAATCGGATGTCAGTTCAATCACCCTGCCTATTGATGAAATGAGTATATTCTTCTCGGGCACACCTATTGCAAGGGCTAAGCCTGCGTGTTTAACAAGGTGCTTTTGCTCACCGTGTACGGGAATGAAATATTTGGGCTTGCACAAATCAAGCATTATTTTAAGTTCTTCCTGGCAAGCGTGACCCGAAACGTGAACATCGTACATTTTTTCATAAACGACCTCGGCACCGAGTTTAAGCAATTCATTTATAACCTTTGTGACAAGCTTTTCGTTACCCGGAATCGGCGTTGCCGAAATAATAATCATATCACCCGAGCCTATATTGACCTTGCGGTGGTCACCGAATGCCATTCTTCTGAGTGCCGACATTGGTTCACCCTGACTTCCTGTGGTTATAATAACCAACTGGTCGGGAGTATAACGATTTATGACGTCGATATCAACAAGTACACCCTCAGGCACCGACAAGTAACCCAGTTCACTGGCAACAGCGACAACATTCAGCATGCTTCTGCCCGAAACTGCAACCTTACGTCCGCAACGGTTGGCTTCATCGATAATCTGCTGTAAACGGTGTATATTGGACGAAAAAGTTGCAACGATAATCCTCTTTTTATCTGCCTTTTTAAAAAGGTTAGAAAAAGACTCTCCAACTATTCTTTCAGACTGCGTAAAACCGGGACGTTCAGCATTGGTCGAGTCGGAAAGAAGAGCCAAAACCCCCTTTTTGCCAAGTTCAGCAAAACGTGCAAGGTCGATAACCTCACCGTCAATGGGGGTTGTATCAATCTTAAAGTCTCCTGTCTGGACAATTACACCCGAAGGTGTTGTAATAGCAACCGCCACTGCATCGGGAATGGAATGGTTAACGTGAATAAACTCAATTTTAAAGCAACCCAAAGTAATAACATCACCGGGTTTTACGGTGTTTAATCTTGCAGAATCAAGTAATTTATGCTCTTTGAGTTTGCCTTCAATAAGACCTAAAGTCAGTGCTGTTCCGTAAATTGGAACATTAAATTCCTTTAAAAGATAAGGAATAGCACCAATATGGTCCTCGTGACCGTGGGTAACAACAAGACCCTTGATTTTATCAGCATTTTTTATCACGTGAGAAAAATCGGGAATAACGATGTCAATGCCCGGCATTTCCTCATCCGGGAAGGTCATTCCACAATCGACAAGGAACATATCCTCGCCACATTCGTAAAGTGTGATATTTTTGCCTATTTCGCCCAGACCACCTAAAGGAATAATCCTTACAGGAGTAACAGGAACGGTTCTTTGTGTGGGCGATTTTCTTTTATACATACGCGTATTTCTCTGTGGCTGGTTTTGGTTGGTCCTTTTTGTACCCTGCATGTTCTTTTTTGTGTCTTGTGATTTATCACTTTTCTTAGTTGTACGCTTTTGGACTGCGTTATTCTGAGAATTGCGCTTACGATTGGCAGTTTTATTTATTTCTTGATTTTTCTTTTCCGTTAAATTCTTAGACGGGTTGTTTGACATTAAATTTCTCCTTTTTTGAAACTAACAAATCTGATATATGTTTAAGTTTTTGTTTATCAACTTATATGCACATTTATACAGAATATATTTTACTTCAAAACATCGCCGTTGTCAAGCAAACACTTTATTATTTAGCATACTTTGGTATTATTGGTTAAATATCAGACCTATAAACACAAAACAACAAAAAACAACCCCTTGACTTGCTAATGCAAATCAAGAGGTAATTTAATCATATTAGGCGAAATCAAAAATTAGATCTCTGCGAAGTACTTGATGGTACGAACCATCTGGCTGGTGTAGGAGTTCTCGTTATCGTACCAAGAAACAACCTGTACCTGATAGGTATCGTCGTCGATCTTAGCAACCATGGTCTGAGTAGCATCGAACAAAGAACCGTAGGTCATGCCGATGATGTCAGAAGAAACGATGTCCTCAGTGTTGTAGCCGAAGGAATCGGAAGCAGCAGCCTTCATAGCAGCGTTGATACCGTCAACGGTAACATCCTTGCCCTTAACAACAGCAACAAGAATAGTAGTAGAACCGGTGCAGGTAGGAACACGCTGAGCAGAGCCGATGAGCTTGCCGTTGAGTTCGGGAATAACAAGGCCGATAGCCTTTGCAGCGCCGGTAGAGTTAGGAACGATGTTCTGTGCGCCAGCACGTGCACGGCGGAGGTCACCCTTTCTGTGAGGACCGTCAAGAATCATCTGGTCGCCGGTGTAAGCATGAACAGTGGTCATGATACCGCTCTGGATAGGTGCGTAATCGTTAAGAGCCTTAGCCATAGGAGCAAGGCAGTTAGTGGTGCAAGAAGCAGCAGAAATGATTTTGTCATCAGCAGTAAGAGTATTCTCGTTAACGCTGAAAACGATGGTGGGAAGGTCTTTACCTGCGGGAGCAGAGATAACAACCTTCTTAGCACCTGCATCGATGTGAGCCTGGCTCTTCTCTTTCGAGCAGTAGAAACCGGTGCACTCGAGAACTACGTCTACGCCGATTTCACCCCAAGGAAGGTCCTTAGCGTCTTTCTCAGCATAGATTTTGAGGGTCTTACCGTCTACAGTGATGGTACCTGCTTCGTCGTCAGCAGAAACAGTGTGAAGGTTCTGACCGACTGCGCCACAGTAACCGCCCTGTGCGGTATCGTATTTGAGAAGGTGAGCAAGCATGGAGGGCTTGGTAAGGTCGTTAATAGCAACAACCTCGTAACCTTCTGCGCCAAACATCTGGCGGAATGCGAGACGACCGATACGGCCGAATCCGTTAATAGCAACTTTAACCATTGGAATTTCCTCCTAAAATTTAGTTTTTTGCATTTGCATTTAGTATTCTATACTAACTTGTCCAAATTTTCAAGTCCTTTGTCAGATTTTTAACGAAAAAAATTAAAAATTTTATAAACAAACAAAACACCGAGTAAAACTACACGGTGTTTTAGATGTTTTGACAACTAAAATTAATATTTATTCCTTACCATTCCAACAGTAAGTACACAAAGATTCTGCAGGAAGTCCCGTTGCCTCAATAATGTCGTCTACCCTAGGATATCTAAGCGTAGTAAAATGCAGTTTTTCGCAAATTCTATCAACCATATTATTATATTCCTCGGTATCATGGTTGGTATATTTTTCTAAAACTTCACGAGTCGGTTCTCCTCCCTCAAGTTCGCAAATAACCTGACGTGCAATAAGGTCCATTTCGGAAGTAGAACGCGAGAAGTTGAGATATTTACAACTGAACATGGTCGGCGGTGATGCCAAGCGGATATGAACCTCTTTTGCACCGCTTTCATATAGGAATTCAACCGTTTCACGCATCTGTGTACCGCGAACTATCGAGTCATCAACAAGCATGAGTCTTTTGCCTTCTATAAGCTCATGAACCGGCAAAAGTTTCATCTTTGCGATAAGGTTACGTTTTGTTTGTGTGGGAGGCATAAACGAACGAGGCCATGTCGGGGTGTATTTTATAAACGGACGGGAATATTTTACACCTGAAGCATTAGCGTAGCCAATAGCATGAGCAACACCCGAATCAGGCACACCTGCCACGCAATCGGGAGTAACCGTGTCACGTTTTGCCAACAGTTCGCCACAACGGTTACGAACCGCTTCAACGCTTCTGCCTTCGTAAGACGAGCAAGGATAACCGTAGTATATCCAAAGGAATGCGCAAATTTTCATATTCTTGCCGGGAGCCGAAAGAGTTTTGACCCCATCAGGTTCCATAACAACGATTTCGCCCGGACCAAGTTCTTTTAAATGACGGTATCCCAAATTAAGATACGAAAAACTTTCAAAACAAGCACAGTATCCGTCCTCTTTTTCACCTATCGCAATAGGTGTTCTACCCAATTTATCACGTGCGGCATAAATACCCTTTGGGGTTAAAATGAGCATGCTTATAGAACCATCAATAATTTCCTGGGCGTATTTTATACCTTCGATAAAGTTATCTTTTTGGTTGATAATCGCAGCAACGAGTTCGGTTGCGTTGATTTCGCCGTTACTCATTTCAAAGAAATGAGCCTTATCCGAAATTACGTCTTTCATGATTTCCTCGGAGTTGTTAATTCGTCCCACAGTGGTGATGGCAAAAGTACCGTGATGTGAACGGACAAGTATGGGTTGAGCCTCATAATCCGAAATACAGCCAATACCCATATTACCTTTCATAGAAGAAAAATCAGATGAAAATTTGGTTCTGAAAGGTGCATTTTCGATATTATGTATGCTTCTGTCGAAACCGTTTTCATCGCTATAAACCGCAAGACCTGCTCTGCGCGTACCCAAATGAGAATGGTAGTCAACACCGAAAAACAAATCGAAAACGCAATCTTCTTTTGAAACAACACCAAAAAAACCGCCCATATATTTACCTCGCAAAAAAAGAATGTAAAAATTATATCACAAACATCTTAAAATTAAAAGTATAAAGTTGATAAAATTTATTATTTTTTAAGATATTTTTCAACCACACGTTCGGCAATCTTTAAGCCGTCAACCGCAGCCGACGTAATTCCACCTGCATAACCTGCTCCCTCACCGCAAGGATAAAGGCCTTCAATTGAAGAATAGCCTGTAAAACCGTCGCGCAAAATCCTGACAGGTGACGAACTTCGGGTTTCGGGCACAGTCAACACCGCATCACGATCGGCAAAGCCTTTAAGTTTTCCATCAAACAGCAAAAGGCCTTCTTTTAAAGCATCGGTTACAAACTGCGGCAAAACATCGGAAATCTGCCCAAAAGTCACGCCTGTTTTAGCAGTAGGCAACACATCACCTGCCGAAACGGTAGGCTTATTACAAAACAAATCGCCAACAGTTTGACTGACAGGCAGACCGTTTCCGATTTTGTATGCCTTTTGTTCAATCTCACGTTGGAAATACATACCATCAAGCACATCTGATTTATAAAAATCCTCAACATTAAGCCCAACAAGTACAGCCGAGTTGGCATTTTCACCGTCACGCGCAGAGTTGCTCATTCCGTTAACGGCAACGGCACCTCTTTCACTAGATGCATTTACCACCTCTCCACCCGGACACATGCAAAAAGTAAACACTCCCCTACCGTCGTTTAAATGAACAGCCAATTTATAATCGGCGGCACCCAAAGACGGATGCCCGGCAAAATCACCGTACTGTGAACGGTTGATATCGGCCTGTTTATGCTCAATTCTGGCACCTATAGCAAATGCTTTCGGCTCCATTTTAACCTTAGATTTAAGCATTTCGAAGGTATCTCTTGCCGAATGGCCGATTGAAAGTATAACGTCATCACAAGGCAAGGTATAACTGCCTTCGGGTGACAACACAACTACGCCCTCTATTTTACCATCGTTTTCCGTTATATCGGTAAGTTTATGGCAAAACCTTATTTCGCCGCCTAAAGAAATAATTTCTTTTCTAATGGAAGTGACAACATTTACCAAAATGTCGGTACCAACATGAGGTTTTGCGTCGTATAAAATATGCTCGCCTGCTCCGTGTTCGGCTAATGTTTTAAGCACCGTTTCTATGCGAATATCCTTGGTACCGGTGTTGAGTTTTCCGTCGGAAAAAGTACCTGCTCCGCCCTCACCAAACTGAATGTTGGAGTTTTCGTCAAGTTCGTTGGTTTTGAAAAAGTGTTCAACATCGCGAACTCTCTGCCGGGCATCCTTACCGCGTTCAAGCACTATAGGGCAAAGACCTGCCCTTGCAAGTGACAATGCCGCAAACATTCCGGCAGGGCCAAAACCTACTACAACAGGTCTGTTTTTCTGTGGCTCGGCTTTTTTGAAAACGTAAGTATTTTCGGTAAAAGTTGTTGCACCGTACTTTTTAAGGCGACCTATTAACTTGTTCTCATTATCTGCCGAAAAGGTAAAAGTACAGTTAAAGTGAACGTCACTTTTTTCCCTTGCGTCGACCGATTTTTTTCTAAGAACAATGTTTTTCACTGCGTTCTGATTTAACCTCAACACAGAGCACAACAAACCGTTCAAATCGTTAAAATCAGCCGACAACGGCAATTTGATATTTCTTACAATTAACATAATTTTCCTTTAAATTGAATTAAGATACTGACAAATTCCGTCGGCTGCCGCATGAGCAGAACTCCATGCAAAAGCAAGGTTAAAGCCACCGCAGTCACCGTCAACGTTAAGCACCTCACCGACCGCAAACAAGCCCTTAACCTTTTTAGACATCAAGTTATCAAAAAATTGTGAAACTTGAGCACCGCCTGCCGTTACCTGTGCGTTGGCAAAACCGGTAGTTCCCAAAATCTTGAACTCCCAGCATTTAAAAGTGCGTGCAACGGCTATTATTTTGGTATCACTTATTTCCGACAATGTTCCGTTTAGGTCTATACCGCAACATTTCATAACCGCCTGACCTAGTTTTTTATTCATAAATCCTGCAAAAAGTTCGGTTGCAGAACGGTTTGGAAATTGTTTTTTTCTAAAGGTGATTTCTTCAAATATTTCTTCTTCGGTCATATCATGAACAAGGTCAAGCATTACTTTGGCATTACTGCCGTTTGCGAAACGTGATACCTGCAAAACAGCAGGACCCGAAAGGCCGTAATCACAAAACAGTACCTCGCCAAAATCAGACCTTTGACCTTCAGAGGAGCAAACAGTAACATTAGCATCAACCTTAATGCCTTTAAGTTGACGAATAATATTAGTATCAGTTTTTATCTGAACAATGCTTGGAAAACAAGGCTCAATTTTATGACCGAAGCCTTTTAAAATAGCGTAGCCATCAGAAGATGCTATTTTACCGCCTGCACAGCCGCCGCAAGCCACAACGCAAACATCAAAGTATTGTTTTTTGCCGTTTGATGTTACCGCAAACTGTTGTCCCTCTTTTATTACCGATTGAACCTTGGTTTCGGTCACAATATTTACACCGAGTTCAGCCGCGGCAAACCGCAAAGCATCAGTAACCGATGCTGCTTGCAAAGACTTTGGGTACACCCTATCGTCCTCGGGAGCCACAAACAAAACACCTATTGATTTAAAAAAGTCCCTTTGTTGTTCATACCCAAATGCATCTATTATACGCATGGCAAAGTCGCTGTCACCATGGTAACGGCTTTTTTCGAGTTTTAAGTTAGTAATATTACAGCGACCGTTACCCGTTGTGGCTAGTTTTTTACCTACCCTATCCAACGCTTCAAACAAAGTGACTTCGCACAAAGATTCTTTTCTCTTAAGCATTACGCTAAGTGCAAGACCTGCAGCACCCGCACCTATTACGGCTATTTTTTTCATTTACACGTTCCCTTTAAAAACATTATTTGATATATTAGAGTATACCACCGCTAAATTACTTAGTCAACTTAAAACATAAAGCCGCCTGCAAAAGCAGACGGCTAAATTTTACTTATTTAATTGCTGTGCTCTTTTCTTTTTGAATAACGTCATGAGCGCCGCCCTCGACAATACTGGTTGCCGATACGAGGGTGAGTTTTGCTTTCTTCTGAAGTTCGGGTATGCTTAATGCACCGCAGTTGCACATGGTAGATTTAACCTTGGAAAGCGACAATGCAACGTTGTCTTTAAGTGTACCTGCGTAAGGAACGTAAGAGTCAACACCCTCTTCGAAAGACAGTTTTTTATCACCGCCGAGGTCGTATCTCTGCCAGTTACGAGCCCTTGCAGAGCCTTCGCCCCAATACTCTTTAAAATAGTTACCGCCGATATTGACCTTGTTTGTAGGACTCTCGTCAAATCTTGCAAAATAACGGCCGAGCATTACAAAATCGGCACCCATAGCAAGAGCCAAAGTAATATGATGGTCGTAAACTATACCGCCGTCGGAACAAACCGGAACGTAAACACCGGTTTCTTCAAAATACTCGTCACGAGCCTTGCAAACCTCAATAAGAGCAGTTGCCTGACCGCGGCCGATACCCTTAGTTTCACGAGTAATGCAGATAGAACCGCCACCGATACCAACCTTGATAAAGTCAGCACCGCAGTCAGCCAAGAAACGGAAGCCCTCAGTGTCAACAACGTTACCTGCACCAACCTTAACGGTGTCACCATAGCGTTCTCTTATCCATTCGATGGTGAGTTTCTGCCACTCGGAGAAACCTTCTGACGAGTCGATACAAAGCACGTCTGCACCAGCCTCAATAAGTGCGGGTACACGCTCGGCATAGTCGCGGGTGTTAATACCTGCACCCACGACGTATCTCTTGGAAGCATCAAGCAACTCGTTGGGGTTTTGCTTATGGGTATCATAGTCCTTACGGAATACCATATAGCAAAGTTGCTGTTCGTCATTTATAATAGGCAACGAATTAAGTTTGTTATCCCAAATAATATCGTTGGCCTCTTTAAGGCTTGTACCCTCTTTGGCTACAATAAGTTTGTCAAACGGAGTCATAAAATCACTGACAAGAGTTGCCGGGTCCATACGGCTGACACGATAGTCGCGGCCTGTTACGATACCAAGCAATTTACCGTCAGCAGTACCGTCCTCGGTAACGGCAACGGTAGAATGACCGGTTTCCTCTTTGAGTGCGATAATATCAGCCAAGGTATCAGTAGGCTTTACATTAGAGTCGCTTTTTACAAAACCTGCTTTATGATTTTTTGCACGAGCAACCATAGCAGCCTCATCCTCAACACTTTGAGAACCGTAAATAAACGAAACGCCGCCTTCGGTTGCCAAAGCAATTGCCAACCTATCACCCGATACCGACTGCATAATAGCCGATACCATAGGAATGTTCATAGTAATAGCCGATTCCTCACCCTTCTTGAATTTCACAAGAGGTGTTTTAAGGCTGACGTTTGCAGGAATGCATTCGCTTGAAGAATATCCCGGAATAAGGAGATATTCGTTAAAAGTATGTGACGGTTCGTTGATAAAAATTGCCATGTTTATTCCTCCGTTATTATATTTATATTTTTAACATTATAATTGAAAATTCAACCATAGTCAATACAATTTTTTTGGAAAGTCGAGTTTTGTAGAATTTACCATAAGGGCTTTAACTAAACACAATTATTTTTTATATTTTTAGTAAAGAACCCACCTTTTGCATTAATATAATAACAGTGCAAACCTCTTTATTGTGCTTGTTCTTCCTCTGTTCCTACTAGGTGGACTGTATTGTAGCAATGATTTGTACAAGGTAGAAATTTATCAAGAATTTCCTTAAAACTTGCCTTGACACTCGACGTGTTTATGCACGGATGAAAACCAATGTATTCATCTTGTAAAAGGTCGGAATCAATAAGCAGACAAACGTTGTTGTCGATATCATTCATAAGACCTATAACGCTGACCGAACCCGGTGTTATATCAAGAAACTTCTGCATATCGTCTGCCCCTGCAAAGGATAATCTTGCCGAATTTATCTGCTTAGAAAGTTCCTTTGTCTTAAAAGGTTTATCGGCAGGCATAAGCAAAAGATAATAGGCGGTTTTCTGCCTATTACACAAAAACAAATTCTTGCAAATGGCAACCCCTAACATTTGTTCAATGCTCTTACAAGCCTCCATAGTGTCGGCAGGTTCGTGGTCTACCCTTTCGTATTCGATGTTAAGTTTATCAAGCAGGTCGTAAACACGCATTTCCTTTTCCAGCCTGTTTGATTGGTCGCTCGGACGTCCTTTTAATAATTGCATTAGACTCACCTTAAAAAATAAATTTTATTACACTTGAATTATAAACTATTTACTCTTTACATTCAAGAGACGATTTGGTATAATCATCGTAGATTTGAATGCCATATTAACGGCGGAACGGAGAAACATATGAATTTTTTCAAAAAAACACTTTGTTTTATAATATCGGCAGGTATTGTATGTTCTTTTAGTGCCTGCGGTAAAAATAATAAAAACAACACTAACAGCACTTTAAGCACCGTATCGGAAGAAGAAAAACCACCGATAAATAATGAATTTACAATCGGCAACCTTACTGTACTCCAGATTAAAGATATTCTTGATAAAACCGTTTTGGAAGACGGTCTTGTGCTTGAAAAATCCGAAGATAACACCGACAAGGAATATCACTCGATTACATACGTGATAAAGGATTCAAAAGGCAAAAAGCAGGCAACCGTTTCGGCTAACAGTGACCTTGAAAACAAAGCCGCGAGTTTTTCAGTGTCTTGGGATTATAATAAAGCAACCGCCGAACTGAACACGTCACTTGCCAAAGCCTCAAAAACACTTGTTACAAGCGTTTGGCCGGATTATTCCGAAGAATATATGGGATATGTATCAAAAAATGTTTCTTTTGAAACGAGTTATCTGAACGCTTTTAGAAACGAAAACATGACCTACACCGCCAACGCGGTTTCCGGTTTCATTTCGGCAGGAATGTCGTCAGGCAAGGTTACCTTTACCGTTGTTTATGCCAACCTTGTAGAAAACGTGTAAAATTAAAACAAAAACCGTGGTTAAACCACGGTTTTTTTATTTGCTTTCAATTTTGATATTACCGATGCTATTATCAATACCAATATCTCAAAACAGACAACTGTTGCGCCGACAGGCAACATAACAGTAACCGAATCTGATTTTTGAACGGTAAATGTAACAGCGAATAAAAATCCCAACAGAAAACTTAATACAGAAATCACACCCGAACTAACTACAACCGCACGAAAACTTTTAAAAAGTCTCATGGCGGTAACTGCCGGAATCACAATTACTGCCGATATCATGACGGCTCCGATAAGTTTCATTCCTATAACTACAGTAACGGCTATGAGTGCTGACAACAACATATTAAAAGCACCGACGTTTATTCCTGATGCTCTCGCAAAGCTTTCATCAAATGTCACGGAAAAAATCTGTTTATAAAAGCATACGTAAACGCATAACACCAACGCAGTAATCACAGAACAGGCTATAAGGTCAGACTTGCTGATATTAAGTATTGATGCTCCGAACAACCCTGCGCAAACATCACCCGCGCCGGTACCTGCAATACTGAAAATAATATAGCCAACTGCCATCGTGCCTACCGAAACAAGTGCGGTGGCTGCATCGCCTTTCAGTTTGCCGCTTGAACTAAGCCACATCAACAAGAATGCAGCGAGAACAACTACAGGAACTGTGACATACAACTCGTTTTGCCCCGACACCCCGAAAACGGCTGCTATTGCCAATGCAAGGAAGCCGACATGAGAAAGCCCATCACCTATCATGGAGTACCTTTTAAGCACAAGATTAACACCCAAAACCGAGGCACATATACCCGTCATGACGCCGACAGCCGCGGCATACAAAAGAACCGTAACCAAAAATGGTGAAGTGAAAATACTAAAATCAAAACCTATACTCATTTTGCACCGTCCTTTTCTTTAGAAAAAGCCAAAAACTCGGTAGGTGTTCCGAAAAAGAACGAATCATGAGAAAGTTCCAAAATTTTATCTGCATAACTCATAGCCACAGGCAGGTCATGTGTTACCATTATAACCGAAATACCTTCTCTATTAAAATTTGATATTACGGTGTATAACTCCTTCTCGGCATTAGAATCAAGTCCTGAAACAGGTTCGTCAAGTATGAGTATATCCTCAGCAGCGCAAAAGGCCCGCGTAAGCAGCACTCTTTGTTGTTGGCCACCCGAAAGTTCACGATAGCACTTGTCACTGAGTTTATCGACACCCATAAGTTTCATAAAACGGTTTGCACGTTGCTTTAACGACTTGCTGTAAATCGGCAGTAAGCCTGACCTTGCGGCAAATCCCGACATCACAACCTCAAAAACAGAGGCAGGAAAATCTTTTTGTGCGGCAGTCTGTTGTGAAAGATACCCTATTTTACTTTGTTTGTCAAAATTTATCGTGCCGCTTATAGGCTTAACAGTACCCAAAAGTGCCTTTATAAGCGTACTTTTTCCACTTCCGTTTTCGCCGACGATACATACATATTCGCCCTTTTCCACGGTAAAATCAAGGGAACTGACAACCGCTTCCCCGTTATAAGCAAGTGTTAATCCTTGTACCTCTATCTGGCTCAAGTTGTTGCCCCCTTTAGTGCTTTTGAAATGTTTTCAATATTGTTTTTCATTATTGAAATATACGTCACTCCGTCTGAAAATTCTTTAAGATTTACGTTGTGGCAGGAGTGAAGCAATAAAGCCTCTGCGCCAACCCTTTCGGCAATACCGAGAGCAAAAATCTCGTTGGAGTTTTCAAGATGAAAAATAACCTTTGTGTTATGTTCTTTAGCCGATAAACAAAGCGCATTTATCTGCGCAACCGACGGGTCGGTTACGGTTGAGCAACCCGAAAAAGCCGCGTCGAACGACAATCCGTAATCAGCGCAAAGATATCTGAAAGGGAAACGGTCAGCAAAAATTAGACAACCGCTTTGCTTACACGCTTCTTCTAATTCTTGGTCAACCGTATTTAGTTCTTCAATGTAATTGTTGCAGTTTTTCTCATAAATTTTAGCATTTTGCGGGTCAAGAACACATAATTTCTGCGTAATGTTTAAAACAATATCCTTCACACGTTTAGGTGAAGTCCACACATGTTCGTCAAAAGATTCGCCATGAACATGGTCTTCCGTATGCTCGTGATGAGCATGGTTGTGTTGCATATTTTCGGTTGAAAGTTCGGGTAAAACGTCGGTCATCTGGGTCAACGGCAACCATAACGCATTGTTCTGTACAGTTTCCTGTAACCTACTGACCCAATCGGTGTCACCCTCACCGCCGACGTAAATAATCAAATCGGCATCGTGAACCGCCCTTATATCGTCAACCGACATATTTTCAAGTTTATAGTCGTGACTTTCGGTGCCTAAAGGTACTAACATTTTAAGATTAACCTTGTCACCTGCTATTTGCCGCACAAAATCATACTGTGGGAAAACGGTACAAACAACGTTAAGTTTTTCGTTTGTATCATTCTTAATGCCACAGCCCGAAAATGCCGAACAACAAAGCACCACGCAAAGAATTATTATAAGTATTTTTTTCATAAGTTTCCTTCTGCGACACAACCTGCGCACTGACCGTAAAGCACGGCGCGGTCAAAACCTATAATAAAATCGTGGTCGGATAAAATGTGATTTTTAACTTCGTCCATTTTGGCGCACTCAAGGTGTATTAGCCGACCGCATTTGACACATTTAAGGTGGTAGTGGCTGTCACACAGTTCGCTTACTCCTGCGTATTGATAAACAAAGCTTTTAACTCCCGGAGTTTCAAAACGGCGAACAACACCCGATTCCAAAAGTTTTGAAACATGGCGGTAAACAGTGCTTTTTCCTGCACCCTTTTCACCCGAAGTTACAGCCTCGGCAATCTCGTCAACCGTAAAATGGCGGTCGCTGTTTTGCTTCAAAAAATCGTTGATTAATTTTTTAGGTTCGGTATTATACTCTTTTTTCACACTAAGACCGCCTTTCGATTTTGAGAATGTTTCTCATTTTTGTAAAGTATACCATACCAAAGAAAAAAGTCAACAACTTTTGAGAATGTTTCTCAATTTTTTTGAACCTTATTATTAAATAGGTGACAAATCCCTTTTTACAAATTTTCCGGTCGTTTCTCTGCTTAAAAAACACAAACATTTATACCGTCAGCAAAACAAAAAGGAAGGGATAATTCCCTTCCTTGAGTTGTTATTTATTCTTTTTTATTTTACTTGACGTTTAATCTTCAACTTTTCTTGTTGTCAGCCACTCAATAGTTCGCTCAACCGAGTCTTTGGAAGTACCCCAATCCTCTTGTCCGTTGTTATGATAATCGAACATACTGCAAAAATGTGCTATATCTTCTGCCAATGCCACAAGTTGCTTTTCGGTAAGCTCTTTGGTAGTATCTAAAAATTCTTTTCTGAGTTTCTTGGGCATTTTTTCGGCAGCAACACTCAAACTTTTACAATGAGTAAGGCAAATATATGGTTGCTCGGAATAAAGTTTTCTGAATTCCTTTTCATTTTCCCAAAGGCGGCAGATGTTGAGCATAATCTGCTCCATATTGCGGTTGATTTTATTACAAACAAAGCAGCTCTCTTGCTTTTCGCCCTTTTTGACGGTTGAGACGCCGTTTTTGGCAATTTCGGCAAGGTGACTTTGCAGTATCAGTGCAACATTAAGTTTTTTACGGCAGTTTAACATCTGACCGTAGTGCAATCGGCAAAAACCTTGCTTATTGGTCTCGATTCTCACATCGGGTTCCATCATGGCAGCACCCGTAATATAAGTAACCGAGCGTTCCTCTAACATATCACGAAGTCGGCAAACAGGACAGCCCTCTTTAGGCTCAAAAACTTCGCTTATCGGAATACTTGTAATGTCTTCACGCATATTATCACCTTAATATCCCAAATCCTCATTAACCAAAACAATCTTAACTCTACCCTTTTGCACCTGCTCCGCCATAACAACAAAGTCACGGCAAATACGGTCAGCCGATTTGCAAGCTGAGGTCATTTCATGTTCTTTACCA
Source organism: Acutalibacteraceae bacterium (assembly GCA_045592985.1). Classification (GTDB taxonomy): domain Bacteria; phylum Bacillota; class Clostridia; order Oscillospirales; family Acutalibacteraceae; genus UMGS172. Next base: position 28,918 of record JAZNVU010000033.1, read on the forward strand.
GTGGCAAAAGCAACACATTTACCTAATTTTTGGCAGTAGGTATTCTTGTTAAGACGTTTGCAATTAAGAGGGCCTGCTATTTTCTTAAGGCGGACAACCGCCTCGTCAAGACTGTCGACAATCTTGTTGACACCTGCGACGACAATAACACTATCGGGTCCATAAAGCATACAAGCAACGCGGTTGCCTGTGCCGTCAACATTATAAAGCTCACCGTTTGTGGTAATTGCGTTAGTTGAACAGATATAAGAATCTGCAAAGAAACTTTTTCTGAAAACTTCTTTTAGTTCCTCAGGAGTTTTGGCGACATGACGGTCTATAAAGTTATAGTCACCGTTTCTGAGTTCGTCCAAAATGCCTAAAGATGACACGGTTACCGAACCGCCGATTGCAACAGTAGAGCCTTTTTCAATCAGCGACAGCGCTTTTTCTTTAGCCTCGGCACCGGTTTCGCAGTAGTAAACATCCATGTTATTGGATTTTAAAGCATTTATGGTTTTTTCAACACGTTCAGTCATGATTTTTCCATCCATTATGTTTTTACTCTATTACATGCTTTCGGGTGCATCAATTTTGAGCATTGCAAGTACGTTAGCAATGGTGGTCTTTGCGGCAATACAAAGCGAAATTCTTGCCTGCATAAGTTCTTCATCTTCTATCCTTACGCGGCAAGCGTTATAGAACTTGTGGAAAAGGGTTGCCAGTTCGAAAACATATCTTGTGATACGTGCAGAATCGTAAGACTTAGCCGAAGCCTCGATTTCACCCGTAAACTCGGAAATATGACGGATAAGTTCTTTTTCTTCCGAACTTGCGAGTTTGCAAAGGGTTACTTCATCGCAAGCCTTAGGTTCAATACCCTCAGCCTTGAGATTGCGCAAAATGCTGCAAATTCTGGCATGTGCGTACTGAACATAGTAAACAGGGTTCTGGCTTGACTGTTCAACAGCCAAATCAAGGTCAAACTCAAGATGGGTGTTAGGCTCCTTGGAGTTGAAGATAAATCTTGCGGCATCAAGCGGTACTTCGTCAAGCAAGGTTTTAAGGGTAATGGATTTACCGGTTCTCTTTGAAACCCTTACAACCTCGCCGTTACGTACAAGACGTACAAGTTGCATTAAAACAACGTCTAACTTTTCACCATCAAGACCGACTGCATCCATAGCACCTTTAAGACGTGCAACGTGACCGTGGTGGTCGGCACCCCAAATGTTAATTACCTTGTCGTATCCACGGTCGGCAAATTTGTTGTAGTGGTAAGCAATATCACCAGCAAAATAGGTAGGATTACCGTTGGCACGGATAAGAACTTCGTCCTTCTCACCGCCAAAATCGGTTGCCTTGTACCAAATGGCATCATCTTTTTCGTAGGTTAAGCCTTTATTTTTAAGAATTTCAACGATTTTAGTAATTGCACCCGACTCATAGAGCGAAGACTCTTTAAACCATACGTCATAGTTTATACGGTAGGTTGAAAGGTCGGTGCGAAGTCCCTCAATATTAAGCGGCAGTGCATAGTCAACCAATGCTTGTCTGCGTTCTTCTTCCGATTTTGAAAGATAACTGTCACCGTTCAGTTTAGCAAATTCGTTAGCGCGTTCGATAATATCAGCACCGTGATAACCGTCCTCGGGAAACTCGGTCTCGGGCTTATAAATCTGCAAATAACGTGCCTCTAACGATGCACCGAACTTGGCAATCTGATTACCTGCGTCGTTTACATAGAACTCTCTTGTTACATCATAACCCGCCATATCGAGAACAGCAGCAAGACAATCGCCCAATGCACCGCCACGTGCATTACCGATGTGCATAGGTCCTGTCGGGTTGGCAGAAACAAACTCTACCATAACCTTTTTGCCTGCTCCCATATCGGAACGGCCGTAATTATCGCCCTTTGAAAGTACGTCGTTTACAATAGCAGCATAGTATTTATCAGCAAGGAAAAGATTGATAAAACCGGGCCCTGCAATTTCAGCCTTTTCGATAAAAGTTCCGTCGAACGAACAGTTAGCCACCAACTTTTCGGCAATCATTCTGGGGTTGCTGCGGAAAACCCTTGTCCACACCATGGCTGCATTAACAGCAAAGTCACCGTGGGAACGGTCGGCAGGAACTTCAACGTTAAAATCCCCTAACTCTGCTTCGGGGAGTTCACCGTTTTGAATAGCCTTTTTAGCGGCATCCAAAATTATATTCTTAATACTTTCTCTTGTTTCTTTAACTATCTTAGACATTTTTTATACCTCTTTTACGTTAATCTCAACTTCGTTTCGGCTCATAAGTCCGTAATTTACATCAATTGTATAACTAAGTTTTAAACTTCCGCCTTTGTTAGACATTTTGGCGTTGACATCTTCACCGAAGATGCCCATTGTAAGCACGCCTTGACCCGTCTCGTAATGGCAGATGTGCCGTTGGCCTTTTTTGATATACATTCGGCTGTTTAAAGTACCCGAACGTTGCATAATGACCGAGTTATCTTTAGGGTCATATTTTATCATGCAGGCAATCACGTCCGACTCAGTAGCGGTGCTATCATCGTACCTGATGTAGGTTTTTTCACCGACGGTGTCCATCTTACCAATGGTAGTAAGTTCGATAACGTCGCTTTCATCGTCCACCGTTTGAGTGCCTTTTATTTCAATCAAAACTTCTTTCATCTCAGTATCCCTCAATATTTATCTGCTCAACGTCGTTGCCGATATCGGAACCGAGCAGAATACTTGCAATCTCGGCAAATGACTGAACACGGTCGGAAACGAAAAATCGTCGTTCTCCGCCCTGTCCTAAAGCATCACTTCGTCGCAAATACTCAGCCGCCTTAAGTGCTGCCTGCTCGCCTGAATTAATGAGCGTAACACCGTCACCTAAAACGTCGGCAATAATCTCTTTAATCGCAGGAAAATGGGTACAACCCAAAATTACGGAGTCTACCCCTTTTTCTTTCATATCCTTCAAGTAGCGTTGTGCGGTTTTAACCGTTACTTCATCATGTCGGTCAATCCAGCCAACCTCAACAAGTTGAACAAACAACGGACAAGCCGTTTGAATTATCTCCAAATCTGGATTCATTTGAAGCATTTTGTTTTTGTAAGAATTACTGTTTACTGTAGCAGCAGTGCCCAAAACACCTATTTTGCCGTTTTGGGTGCACTTAACAGCCGTTTCGGCAGCCGGTGTAACCACCTCGATGTAAGGCACCGGCAACTCTTTTGCAAGGTCGCCTGCAACCGAACTGACGGTACCGCAAGCGGCAATTATCATTTTAACATCATGCGACAGTAAAAATCTTTCATCCTGCGCGGCATAACGCTTTACCGTTTCGGCACTTTTTGTACCGTACGGCACGCGACCTGTATCGCCGAAATATATGATATTTTCGTTGGGCAACACGCGGTTGAGTTCTTTTATAACCGAAAGACCGCCGAGCCCCGAGTCAAAAACACCAATGGGTCTATTATCCATCAAAACAACTCCAATCAGTTGTAGTCTACATAATTATTCAATATATATTAACACATATTTACAGTAAATGCAATTAATATTTATAAATAAAAGCAGTTGTATGATAACAAATATTATACTTGATTATATTGCGAAATTGATATATAATGACCGCGCAAGGGGTGATAAAATGAAATCATTTGTAATAGCCAAAAACGATGCCGGTCAAAGACTTGATAAATTTGTACAGAAAGCGGCGCCTATGTTACCTCAAACGCTTCTTTACAAGTACATTCGTTTAAAGCGCATCAAGGTTGACGGCAAAAAAGCCGAGATAAGCACAAGGCTATGTATCGGAAATCAAGTTGACATGTATATAAATGACGAGTTTTTTGAGCCTAAAGCCCCGAAATATGATTTTCTTTCGGCTTCTAACGTTGTTGATGTTGTGTATGAAGACGAAAATATTCTGCTTGCTGACAAAAAGCAAGGATTACTTGTCCACCCCGACGAAAACGAGTATGGCGACACGCTAATTGCACGAATTCAACGTTATCTTTACGAAAAAGGCGAATATGACCCCGAAAAAGAAAACAGTTTTCGCCCTGCCCTTGCTAACAGAATTGACCGTAACACAGGCGGTATTGTAATTGCCGCAAAAAATGCCGAAACCTTGCGTATTCTAAACCAAAAAATCAAAGACCGAGAAATTGACAAGTGGTATTTGGCTGTGGTACACGGTATTCCTAAAGTTAAGGAAGATATTTTGGAAGGATATCTTGAGAAAAACGAAAGTAAAAATCAAGTTTATATAAAACAAAGAATGACCGAGGATACTCGGTCAATAAGAACGAAATATTCGGTTTTGGCAGAAAAAGACAGCCTGGCTCTTTTGAAGGTTGAATTGCTGACAGGCAGAACTCACCAGATAAGAGCGCATTTGTCCTCTATCGGTCACCCATTACTCGGTGACGGTAAATACGGCAAAAATGCAGCCGATAAAGCCGCAGGATTTAAACATCAGGCGCTTTATTCTTTCAGACTTCGCTTTAATTTTACCACCGATGGTGGAATTTTAGACTATTTAAACGGCAAGACCTTTGAAGTAAAATCTGTATGGTTTGCCGACAAACTCTTTCCCGATTGCAAATATAAAAGGTTATAAAAAAGACCTTCCAAGTGCTTATCTTGGAAGGTCTAAATTATCACAGTTTAAGTTCGGCTGTTTTCATGGTCTGCTCGTATTCGCGGCACTTGACACCTGCCGAACGGAACATCATTTTAGCAGCCTTGGTCATTTCAGCGTCGGCATATTTATCTGACAAATAAATAACCTCGGTAATGCCTTTCTGGATTATCGCTTTGGCGCACTCGTTACAAGGGAATAGCGTTGTGTAAAGACGGAAATCTTTCATAGAACCGCCGTTAAAATTCAAAATAGCGTTAAGTTCGGCATGGCAAACGAACATATACTTACTGTTAAGGCAATCACCCTCACGGTCCCAAGGATACTCGTCATCGCTACAACCGTAAGGCATACCGTTATAACCCACAGCCATGATACGGTTCTCGTTATTGACAATACAAGCACCAACCTGCGTGTTAGGGTCTTTGCTTCGCTGAGAAGACAGCAAGGCAATGCCCATAAAATATTCGTCCCATCCAAGGTAGTCTTTACGTTTCATCTGTTTACCCTCGTTTCTTCGGTAATCAAATTATATACTCAAGCAATTCACAAGGCTTGCTTATAACCGCGTTTGCGCCGTTTTCTCTGAGTTCTTTTTCGTCTCTGAAACCCCACAGAACACCGACTGTGAACATTCCCGCATTAAAGCCGGTTTTAGCGTCAACACCCGAATCGCCAACAAAAATGCACTCGTCGGCAGTAACACCAAAAATTTTCATTGCCTCAAACACAGCGGCAGGGTCGGGTTTTACCGGCATACCGTCTTTTTGACCTGTAACATAATCAAAAATCCCGCCAAAGAACTTATCGGCAATAGGACCGACCATACAGTCTATCTTATTCGAAACAACCGCTAATTTAATACCTTTTTGTTTAAGAGTGCTTAGCAACTCTGGTATTCCGTCGTAAGGTACTGTAGCATCGGTAGGATGAGCGTCGTAATACTCAACATACCGAGGTTTGATTTTAGCAACCTGCTCGTCCGTTCTCAAATCCTCAGGTAATGCTCTTTTAAGCATCATATCGGTGCCGTCACCCACAAACTTTTTAAACTTATAAAGTTCGTGAGTGGGAAGGTTATGTAACTTCAAGGTATAGTTTACGGCGTTGGCAATATCCTGCAGAGTGTTGAGGACCGTGCCATCCATATCAAATATAACCGCCTTAATACCCAAACCCAACATTTCCCTTCATAAACTCTTATTCCCAAGTATTGTAACATGGTTTTATAAAAAATGCAACAGAAATGTTGAAAAATGGTATACTATTCCCCACTTTCACTTAAAACTCACCGCTTAATTATAAAAATGAGCATCAAAAATCATAAAAATTCAGTTCAAAACGCTTGTTTGCATTTTTTTTGAAAAAAAATAAAAATAATGCTTGCAAAATGAAACATTATCTGTTATTATATCATTTGCGATTGTATGTAATTCAGTAAGGAGGTGCAGACACATGGCAAAGTGTGACATCTGCAGCAAAGAAATCACTTTCGGCATTAAGGTTTCCCACTCACACAGACGTACCAACCGTACCTGGAAGCCTAACGTAAAGCGTGTTAAGGCTATCGTTGACGGCTCTCCCCGTAGGATTTACGCCTGCACCCGTTGCCTCCGTTCAGGCAAGGTTACCCGTGCTATCTAATCGAATGTGATTAAAGAAAAGTTTAAGAGGGCAAGTTTTATGCTTGTCCTCTTTTTCTTTTGCATAAAAAACCGCCAAGCACATTTTTTGCTTAGCGGTTAAATTTATCTCAAAAATCCGTTTACAATGTGTTCTTCGGCTTCTGCCTCAGTAAGACCCAAGGTCATAAGTTTTATCAACTGTTCGCCGGCAATTTTTCCGATAGCCGCCTCGTGGATAAGACTTGCCTCAACATGGTTTGCATTAACCTTAGGCACAGCACCAACCTTACCGTTATCCATAACAATGGCGTCACACTCGGTGTGTCCGTTACAACGGTTGTTGCCGTTGATATTGGAAATAAACATCTGTCTTGAATCGTCTTTTGCAACCGAGCGCGAAACAACATGAGCCGCCGAGTCCACACCGTTCATATCGACCGAGAAATCGGTAGTAGCGGTCTGATTGCCGTGGGTCATTATCTTTTCGCTGATAATAAGTGTTGCTTTATCGGCAAGACGGGCATTAGTGGTACGGTAGGTTGAGTCAACACCCTTTATCTGAACCGTCTCCATTTCCATTCTGCCACCCTCGTCGACAATAACAACTGTTGAAGGATTCATCACCCTTTCGCCGTTACCGTCACCCGAGCCGTAATGCTTTTCAATATATTTTACATTAGCGTTCTTACCGACATAGAAGGTGTGGATACCACTGTGTTCCGAGCCGTTGTCACCGTCGTTGTGAATACCGCAACCTGCAACAATCACAACATCGGCACCCTCACCGATAAAAAAGTCGTTATAAACGGTTTCTTTTATCCCCGATTCAGACAAAAGCACAGGAATATGCACGCTCTCGTTCTTAGTGCCCGGTTTTATAATAATATCAATACCGGGTTTATCTGTTTTATTTACTATGTCAATGTTGGCAGTTGTGTTACGGCCCTCAGATTTTCCGTTAGAACGTATGTTATAGGCCCCAGTAGGAATTTCGTGAAGGTCAGCAACCTCGGACAACAAGCGTTTTTGTATACTGTCAAGTGCCATTGTTTATCCCTCCATTTTGTCGGCAAGTACCGAGCAAGCCACCGGACCTATAAGACCGGGAAGAATATCATCCTTGTTTCCGTCTTCACGGACCTTGCCATCGGCAATAACTATTATACGGTCGGCAATATTAAGAATTCTCTCCTGATGAGAGATTATCATAATAGAGCCGTTGATTTTATCACACATCTTTTCAAAAACTGCTATAAGATTATTGAAACTCCAAAGGTCGATACCCGCCTCAGGTTCGTCAAAAACGGTAAGAGCAGTACCTCTTGCCATTGCCATTGCAATCTCAATTCGTTTAAGTTCGCCGCCAGATAAACTTGCATTGACCTCGCGGTTGACATATTCACGTGCACAAAGTCCAACCTCAGACAAATAGTTACAAACATCGGAAATCGACAGTTCCTTGCCACTTGCAAGCGTTACAAGGTCTTTTACAGTAATACCCTTAAACCTAACAGGTTGCTGAAAAGCATAGGTAATGCCAAGTTTTGCACGCTCGGTGATTGTGGCATTAGTAATATCGGCGCCGTTAAACAATATCTGACCGCTTGTAGGGGTATAGATACCGGCAATAAGTTTAGCCAAAGTGGATTTACCACCACCGTTAGGACCGGTTATAGCAACAAAACGCTCGTCTATCGTAAGGCTCACATCTTTAATTATATCCTTAGTCACGTCATCCGACTTTGCGGTGAACGAAACATTTTTAAGTTCTAGCATTTAATTCTCCTCGTTTCAAGATTTCGCTACACCTATTATACAACATTTTTCCTATTTGACAAGCATGATTTTAACGATATCGTCAATATTTTAACATTAAAAATTTTGTTCTGCCGCGTTATCAGTACTACGTAATAAAATTTCCCATTTTCTATTGATAATACAAGGAAAAAGATATATAATGATACCTATACAAGTTATTGGAGTTGTACCACATGAGAATGAAACGTTTAAAACACCTTGACGACCGCAAGGCCGCCTGCGGTGATATGCTTATTTCGGCAAAAAGCGATGAACTCAACTTCGCCAAGGCCGGTGACACAAAAGAATATATCGACCTTTTAAAGTGGTTTGGTGAAGACCGACCTCTTTGGCTTGAAATCGGTTGCGGAAAGGGTCAGTTTGCCTGTGAATTGGCACAACAGCACCCGGAGGTCAATATAATCGCCATTGAGAAAAACAGCAACGTAATTGTACAAGCCTGCGAAAAAGCACAAAGCCTCAACATAACTAATGTAAAGTTTTTGAAAAGTGGTGCCGAATATATTACAAAATACATAAAGCCACAATCGGTTGACCGTATTTTCCTCAATTTTTCTTGCCCGTTTCCTAAAAACAGTCATGCAAGCCACAGACTTACAAGTCCTACATTTTTAAAATTATATCGTGAACTGTTGAGTGATGGCGGTGAAATTCATCAGAAAACCGATAATCAAAAACTATTCGAGTATTCAATAGAGCAATTGTCTGATTTCGGGTTTACACTCAAAAACGTTTCACTCGACCTTCATAACAGCGATTTTGAGGGCAACATAGTTACAGAGTATGAGCAAAAATTTGTTTCATTGGGTCTGCCAATTTTCAGACTCGAGGCCTATATAAAAACACAAAGAGGATAAAACATGCCTAATTTTGACCGATATGGGGAGTTTTTTGAAAATTACGACCCCTATTCTTCGCCTAAACCTCAAAATGGCAACCAGCGTCAGCCAAAACGTCCAAAAAGGCGAAAACGTAACCGATATATAAGGCTCGCTTTATTTTTAACACCTTATGTTCTCGCCATGGTTGCCGTAGTGGTTATTCTCTCATTAATAGTTTCAAGTTTTGTCAAAGACAACACAAAAGAAGATAGCACCTACATGACGGCGGGGTTGGAAAACGAATCTTCTGTGGAAATTGAAGACGAGTTTATTCCCCTTTCCCCTATGTCAACCGACAGCACAGTATCTTTGGGCAGTAAAATCGACAGTTTAAATGCCGTTCTTGTCGACTGTTCAAACGGTAACATTCTTGCGCAAAAGTCGTCAACAGCAAGGATTTACCCTGCATCTATGACAAAAGTTATGACTTTACTTGTAGCGGCTGAGAACGTGCTTAATATTAATGACATGTTCATCATGACCTCGGCGATAATTGACCCTCTATACCGCGAAGGCTCGACCCTAGCAGGATTTATGCCAAACGAACCGGTTCGCATTGAAGATATGTTTTATGGTGCGATACTTGAATCGGGTGGTGAAGCGGCAGTTGGACTTGCTATTCACACAGCAGGCTCCGAAGCGGCATTTATCGAGATGATGAACCAAAAAGCGGCAGATTTGGGACTTGACAACACCCATTTCACCAACGTCAGCGGGTTACACGATGAAAACCACTACACCACATGCCGAGAAATGGCAATAATCATGCACGCGGCTTTGAATAACGAGTTTTGCAGACAAGTTCTTTCCACCGAATACTACACGGTGCCTAAGAACGAATATCATGAGGAAATCAAGTTTCACAGCGGTATGTTTACTAAAATGTATGGTACCGAGCCCGAAGTAGCCACAATAAAAGGCGGAAAAACCGGATATACGATACACTCGCGCAACTGCCTTGTGAGTTACGCTATTACCGATGACGGCAGGGAAATCATCTGCGTCACAGCCCAAGGCGGTGGAAAGTACATTCCTATATATGATTGTATCGAACTATATAAAAACTATACACATTAAAATCAACGCTCTCATAAATAATTATGAGAGTGTTGATTTTTTGTGGCACTCTTTATATAGAATAATGTTTTTTGGTGAGTAACACATCGTAATATTACTCGTATTCAATAACAAATACACGCAGTGATGCCTTGGCTGTAACATTTATTGGAATTTCGCGTTCAGTACCCCTTGACAAACTTAACTTTATCGTATAAAATGTATTGCGTTACATTCTCCATACTTTCGAGGTGTGGCGCAGCCCATAGCGCGCCAGTTTTGGGCATTGAGCATGAGCGCATCCTGTGGATGAGCAGGCGACATGCGAAATGGCGCCGCGGTCGACAGAGGGAAC
>JAZNVU010000034.1:0-7851 GCA_045592985.1 Acutalibacteraceae bacterium
AGGAGCTGTGCCTTAGCCTGCTCTGCGGTGAATCCCGAAACCTTTTCAAGCATATCAAACTGACTCTTTTTGAGCTGTTCGGCCTCGGCAAGACGATCCTCTACTGTTTTTTCCTTTTGAGCGATCTTTTCTTCCTTAGCCTCGAGGTTTTCGAGCTTACGCTCCAAAGATTCCTCTTTTTGCTGAATTCTGTGTTCCTGACGCTGTACTTCGGAACGGCGTTCACGCAATTCCTTCTCAGTCTCGTTTCTGGACTTTATAATTTCGTCCTTTGCTTCCAATATTGCTTCTTTTTTCTTTGCCTCGGCATTTTTCATGGCGTCGTTAAGAATACGACGTGCCTCATCTTCGGCAGAACCTATCGCCGATTCCGCAGTTCTTTTGCGGTGAGACGAGCCAAGCACAAAGGAGACGACGGCTGCCACAACGGCAACGGCGCCCTCTACGATGTACCAAATCATTCGGGTACCTCCTTTATATATTAAACCGCTGTTTTTCAATTCAAAGATATTCTTCGCCTTGACCGGCCGCGTGTTTGCCGGGTATGTAATAAAGACAAAAAATCAGATTCGCCAAATAAAATTAATTGTCCATGCACATCCTTTTCTATTTTATAACCTATATTGTGTTATGTCAAGTATAAATCGTCATTTTTGCACATAATATAGCACTTTTCAACTAAACATATAACAATATAATGTATTGTATATCAAAAAAGCACAGTGAACTGAGCGTTCACCGTGCTTTACATCAAAGTTTATGTTTAAAATTAAAATCTCTCCTGCATCACCCATACCAGACACTATGATGCAAAGCGTATTTTTTCATTTTTTACCTCCGTCAGTAATTCCTTCGTTGAAATTATATCACTCACGGCAGGCATTGTAAATACGAATGTTTTATCATTCCATATCAATATTTTGCGCTTTGGGTTATTTAGAAAAGCATTAAATCACTCCTTATTTCACGTCTTTTTACAGCATTCACCTATTTTTCTGTTGTGCGCACCTTACAAAAATCAGCGATCATGCTTTTTTTAAACAAAAAAGTGGCTATAACCTTATTTTTTTAAGCAAATTCAGAAAAACCTTGCAATTTTTAATGTATTGTATTAAAATATACCGATAATAAATATAAATATGTAAATTTCCCGAAGAAAGGTGAAAAATATGGCAAAATATTGTGAACTATCTAAAGAGGAAGCCTTGAAAGAATTAGAACTTGTCAAGTCTGATTATGACGCTATTTGTAGTAAAGGTCTTAATCTTGATATGTCGCGCGGAAAACCCGGTCCCGACCAGTTGACCATCAGCACCGAGGTGCTTGATCTTGTTAATCATGAACACGGATTCCGCAACCATGACGGTATAGACTGCCGCAACTACGGAGGACTTGACGGGCTCGTTGAGTTAAAACAACTTTTTTCTCAAATCCTTGAAGTCCCTGCGAACCACATAATTGTAGGCGGCAACTCGTCACTTAATATGATGTTTGACGTCGTTTCACAGGCAATGACACATGGTTTTGGTGGCGAGAAACCCTGGATGTTGCAGGGTGGTATTAAATTTCTGTGTCCTGTTCCCGGATATGACCGTCATTTCTCTATCTGCCAGCATTTCGGCATCGAAATGATAAATATTCCCATGACCGAGCAGGGTCCTGATATGGATCTCATTGAAGAGTACATTAAGGACGAAAAGGTTAAGGGTATGTGGTGTGTTCCTAAATACTCCAACCCTGACGGCATTGTATACAGTGACGAAACCGTACGCCGTTTAGCCAGAATGACACCTGCTGCTAAAGATTTCAGAATTTTGTGGGATAATGCTTATGCTGTTCACCCGATTTTCGGTGAATGTGACCATTTGCTCAACATTTATGACGAGTGCCTTAAGGCAGGTAACCCAAACCATGTTATTCTCTTTACTTCCACCTCTAAAATCACCTTTCCCGGTGCAGGTGTTGCCGCTATGGCTGCCGGCATTGAAGATGTTGAGGCTATTAAGAAGAGAATGAGTTTCCAAACTGTGGGTCCCGATAAACTCAATCAATTAAGGCATGCTCGCATGTTTCCTGACATAAATGCGGTGCACAAACACATGAAGCTTCATGCGGCAGCTATGAAACCCAAATTCGAAACAGTACTGAACGAACTTGAGCGCCAGCTCGGTCACCTTGGAATTGCCAAGTGGACTCATCCTAACGGTGGTTATTTCATCAGCATGTTTGTAGAAAAAGGCTGTGCCAAAAGGATTGTATACCTTTGTAAACAAGCGGGACTTAACCTTACTGCCGCAGGTGCCACCTACCCTTACGGTTCCGACCCCGATGACAGTAACATTCGAATTGCACCCTCTTTCCCCATTCCGGAAGAACTCCAAACCGCAACCGAACTGTTGTGTACCGCAACAAAACTTGCCGTTTTGGAAAAAATTTTAGCAAAATAATTGTAAATAATATATAAACGGATAAATTTAGATTGACTTATAAGGGAAAAGATTATATAATTTATCTGTTAGCATGGTGCGTTCCGTGCTGCATCAGTCAGCATAACAAATTTTTGTTTTGTTATTCTTTTGACGGATATATCAAAATTTTGGAGGTTTTGCGATGAAGCGCAACAGCAAACGCGTCGGAAAGCCGGTATTCTTTATCGTTTTCGTTCTTATTCTCTTGTTTTCGTTTGCCTCGTTCTTTGGCTTGGATAACTACCACGGAGACATAAGAAAGGTCTACTTTAAAGGTGCCGAAGATATCCGATGGGGTATTGATATCAGTGGCGGTGTTGAGGCTATTTTCTCTCCCGATAAAGAGGATGCCGATATTACCGACGATGATATGGATTCCGCTAAACAGATCATTGAAACACGTCTCTTGAATCAGGGTATCACCGATTCAGAAGTCTACACCGATTATGACAACCATCAGTTGGTAGTTCGTTTCCCTTGGCAGTCGGATGAAGAAACTTATGACCCGACCGCAGCCATCAACGAACTTGGTGAAACTGCAATGCTCACCTTCTACGAAGGTCCTAACAATACCGGTAAAGTTGTTCTTCAGGGTGCTGAGGATATTGCCGGTGCATCCGCAGGCTTTAGTTCGGAAGATAATCAGTACATAGTAAGCCTTGAACTTACTGCAGCAGGTAAAGAAAAGTTTGCTACTGCTACTGCCGCTAACGTTGGAAAACAGATTTCCATTTACATGGACGATGTTCTTCTTTCGGCCCCCAACGTTAATGAGCCTATCACCGACGGCAACGCTATGATTAGCGGTAACTTTGATGCCGATTCGGCAGCCGAACTTGCCAGCAAAATCAACGCAGGTGCTCTTCCCTTTGCTTTGACAGTTGACGATTCAAAGTTGCAGGTTATTTCACCTACTTTGGGTGAGCAGTCACTCAAGGTTATGCTTATCGCAGGTATCGCAGCTTTTATTGTTGTTTGTATTCTTATGATTTTACGTTACCGTCTGTGCGGTGTTATTGCATGTATCGGTCTTCTCGGTCAGGCAGCAGGTATGATTGCCTGTGTTTCCGGTTTCTTCTCGGAGGCTAACAGCTTCACCTTAACACTTCCCGGTATTGCAGGTATTATCCTTTCTATCGGTTTCGGTGTTGACGCTAACGTTATTGTCATCGAACGTATTAAGGAAGAATTCCGCAAAGGCAAAACTATCGACGGTGCCATAACCCAAGGCTACAGCAACGCCTTCAGTTCTATTCTTGACGGTAACATTACCAACATTATAGTTGCAGTTGTTTTGCTTGCTGCATTTGGAACTCCCGACAGCCTGCTTACCCGACTCTTTAACCTTATCCCGTTCATGAGTTCTTCCGTTACCGGAAGCATCTACTCCTTCGGTTATACCACCCTCACCGGTGTTATCTTCAACTTTATCATGGGTATATTCGCAACACGTCTTATGCTCATGAGCATTTCACGGTTCAAGTGCTTACGTAAACCGTGGTTGTACGGAGGTGAAAAGAGCAATGCGTAAACCTATCGATTTTTTAGTGAACTTAAAGAAATGCCTTATAGTTTCAGCTTGTATTATGTTGGTAGGCATTATTCTTACCTGCGTATTCGGTGTAAACTTGGATACTGACTTTGCCGGCGGCAGTGTTTACCAGTACTCTTTCACAGGAGACGTAAGCACCGATGACATTGCAAAACTAATTAAAGATAAATTAGGCGCAACTGCCGAGGTTTCCGAAACCACCGACATTTCAGGCAACTCAAGGAAAATTGTTATTGCCTTCTCGGGTGACATTACTGCTCTTGTTTCAGAAGAAGCAGTAGATGAAATCCTTGCCTCTGCTAAGGAAACTTCGTCAGAAACATCTTCTACAACTTCAGATACTTCGTCTTCATCCAACACTTCGTCGACAACTTCAACTACCTCGTCTGATAGTTCTTCAACGACTTCTTCTGACAGTTCGTCGACTGCCTCGTCTACCACTTCTTCAACAACCTCCTCCACAACATCTTCGGCAACATCATCGACTACCGAACAGGAAGAAGCAAATGAAGAAGCCAGCGTTGCTATTAAAGATGCTATTACAGTTGTACTTACAGAGGCTTATCCTGACAACGGATTTGAACTTGCCGACTCTAAGTCGGTCAACCCCTCGCTTGCTACCTCGTTCCTTATTAAGAGCCTTGTAGCAGTTATCATTGCAGCAGCATTGGTTGTTGTTTACATTGCTATACGTTTCCGTAAAATCGGCGGTCTTTTGGCAGCACTCGCAACACTTGTTGCACTTGTTCACGACGTTGCCATCGCTTTCTTCTCCATGGTGATTTTCGGACTTCCGATTGACATCAACTTCTTCGCCGTTGTTTTGATGCTCTTCGGTTACTCACTCAACGCCACGATCGTTATGTTCGACCGTGTTCGCGAAAACAAGAAGTTCTATCCCGAACTCACTATTGGCGAAGGCGTAAACAGAAGTATCAACGAAACCCTCGCGCGTTCCATCATGACCGCACTTACTACAGTATGTGCCATCACTGCTATTATTGTAGTTGGCGAAATCTTTGGTATAACAACCCTTCGTACCTTTGCTATTCCTATGGCATTCGGTCTTATTTCAGGTTGCTACACCTCAGTATTCCTCGCAGGTCCCATTTGGGTCAAGTGGACTGAAAAGAAACATTCTAAAGCTTAATATTTACTATGGTAGAGAGAAATTTTCCGCATAGAAAATTTCTCTCTTTTTTATTGTTTTTCCTTGACTTTGTTTTTACTGATTTGTATTATAAATTTATACCAATCAGGGAGGTAATAATATGGAAATCAAAGAATTAAAATTTGAAGACTTAACGGTTGAACAAAAACTCGGAATGGCTATGGTTGCTCACGTTTACAACCGTTGGAATGACGAACTTTTTGAAGAAAACACCCAATATGCTATTGATATGATTAAAGAGCATAAGTTGGGTGCAATTTGGGTCGATGCTTATAAAAGAGAAGAGGTAATGGCAAGAATCAAAGAGGTTGCTGATTACCCCATTCTTATTATGACCGATTCTGAATGCGGCTTTGTTGACGAAAGAACCCCCAACATTGGCTATCACAACGCTATTGGTACCTGTAACACCGAAAAAAGTGCTTATGCCTTCGGCAAGGTTACTGCCGTTAATGCCAGAAATGCGGGTTATAACGTTGTTTGCGACCCGGTTTTAGATATGACCAAAAGCAATGCAACCTGCGGTACAACCGTACGTTGTATCGGCAGCAACAAGCACCGTGTAACCGAGCTCGCTATTGCTGAGGCTCAGGGTATGCACGACGGCGGCGTTTTAACCGTTGGTAAGCACTTCCCAAGTGCTCCGGGCAATCCGATGATTGACCCTCACATGGCAGAAAACTGCTCAGACGTCACCTACGAGGAACTTGTTGATTATTACCTCTATCCTTATCTTGAACTTAGCAAACGCGGTCTTTTAGACGGTATTATGACTGCTCATTGCCGACTTACAAACATTGACCCCGATTATCCTGCAAGCCTTTCCAAAAAGGTTATCGGATTATTCCGTGATTTAGGCTTTAACGGATTTGCTGTTACCGATGCTCTTGTAATGATGGGCACTGCCGCTAAATTCGGTCGCGATGGTTCTCGCGGTCTTGCTATCGCAGGCGGTAACGATTTAGCGCTCACCTGGACGGTTAATAAGGATTGCTATGAATCGTTGCTTAAATGCTATAACGACGGTATTATTCCCGACGACATGCTTGATGCGGCTGTCAAACGTGTACTTGAGACTCAGCATAAGGTCACACTGCTTGATACAACTGCCGAAATCACTGCCGAGGATATTGAAAATTTCAATAAAATCAACACCGACGGTGTTTTCGCTAAAACCGACGAGGGTGTTTCTACTGAACTTTGTAAAGACGGAAAACATTTCTTTATTATTCTCAGTCCCAACGGTGCTATCAAAAACGGTGAAATAAACGTTGATACAATGGCAAAAAACTGGTATAACCCTTATGCTATTTCCGAGAGAATTAAAGCAGACTTTCCTAATTCCGATGTAAAAATAATAACCGAGTTCCCCGGAAGCGGCGAAAACTACAACATCGTCGAAAAGAACGTCGACTATGATGACATTGTGTTCGTAACCTTCACCGAGTGCAAGGCTTATGTTGGATGTGAGAATTTTGCTCCTCGTCTTATTTCTCTGTTCGAGGCATTGCAGATTACAAACCGCATTTCAACCGTTGTTCACTTCGGTAATCCGTTTGTACTTGAAGATTTACCCCATGTAGGTCGCATAATCATTGGCGGGATGTCAACACAAGCGGTTGACGCCACCTTAGACGTGCTCGAGGGTAAATACCCCGCCAAAGGTAGCCTTACATACGACGTAAAATTTAAATAAACTAAATGAGGTATGTTGGTTTATGCCAACATACCTCTCAATTTTAGTGAAATCACCTTGCATCGGGTTTTCTGTATTTCTTATTTTTCTTCTTTTGCGATATTTTCAGTTTTAATCTCCAATAAATACTATATGTTAGTAATGAAAGTATCGTTAAAGGTAAAAACACAATGCAAAATATAATTATTATCACCCTGAATTTATAACAGTAATAACGAATGCTTTTTTCACAAATAACAACATTTTTATATTCTCCGCAACCTTCACATATTTCGGGCTCTTTTGAATACACAAATTTATTTTTATTAAGTTTTAAACCAAAATGTTTATTTAAACATTTATAACAAAATTCTGCCATAAGAGTTCCTTTCACCAACAATTGTTTGTATATTGTTAATTATAGGTTCTTATACTTTAATTGTCAATAACAATTGTGGGTGAAAAGTATGAGAAAAATATTAGCAGAACGATTAAAGCAGTGCCGAAAAGAAAAGGGATTATCACAACAGCGAGTAGCAATATATTGTGATATTACAGAAACTGCATATCAAAACTACGAATTACAAACACGTGAACCTAAACTTGAAATACTTATTAGAATTGCTGACTTTTATGATGTTTCACTTGATTATCTTGTGGGAAGAACAGACAAAAAGAGGTAACAAAAAAGCACCGCGTTGGGATACACTTCGTAAATAAGTTTCTCCCATTTTTCTTTTATATTAAAAAAATGACACTTTCGGTTTGAAAGTGTCATAGTGGGTTACATACTTTAAAATTATACCTATCTCAATGATGAATGTAATGAGTGATTTTGTGAGACAGGTCTCACAGTGATATTCTTTAGAATACCTCGCCAAAGGCGAGATATTTCTAAAGAGTGATATTGAAACTTGCAGTTTCAGTGATATTATATTCGCCCAAAAAACTCGCAAAGCGAATATAACTTGGGCGTAGCCCAAAT
>JAZNVU010000035.1:0-34818 GCA_045592985.1 Acutalibacteraceae bacterium
TTCGGTTACGAGTTCAAGGCATAAACTATTAAATCGGCTCTTGCTCCCGAAAAGAAATGTATCCACTTTTTCGTCAACAATTAGTTTCTCAACAATTTCAATAAGTTTTGATTTTAGTTTTTCGGTTTCGTTTATCTTTCTATGACCGAAAAAGCAACAAGTATTTCTATTCATTTCTGTTTTCACCCAAAGTAAATAATTTATTACTTATTATACATCAACATTTACTCAATGTAAATGATTATTTACTTTGAGAAAGTTATAATGCGATGCACTTCCTTGTAAACTAATAATATAAGGGAGGCAGACTAATGAAAACAGAATTTGCTGATAAATATATTACTTTGGGTTTAAAGATTGCCTATTATCGTAAAAAGGCAGGTTATACACAAGAAACATTTGCAGAACTCATTGATAAAAGCGTGAACTTTGTAGGACAAGTTGAAGGTACGGGTACTGTTCGCGGAGTTTCTTTAGAAACTTTATTCAAAATCGCACAAGTGCTTAAAGTATCACCGTCAAAATTGTTGGAGGAAGATTAAAAACAAAACTCTCTGCTGAAATTTCAGCAGAGAGTTTTTTCTATGGAATTTGATTTGATTGGTTTGCCTTACTGTCCCCAAAAGTACAATATGCTCATTTTTTATTCTGCCACACCTAAAACTTCATGGGCGATGTCTCTGAAAGCAGGGTGGGCTTTGAGATAAATGGGTGTGTGACCCAGTACATACTGCGTATAAACGATGGTAATTTGATTGTCAACGTCAATAGAAACGTATGAGCCTGCGGCACCGTCCCAGCCAAATTCACCGAGAGGTCCTTTTGAGCAGTCTTTATTGATAAGTGTTCTGACACCCAGTCCGTAGCCGTAGCCTATAAGGTTGCTCTTTTTGATAAACTGCCACAAGTTGTAACCTTTTAGTTCTACTGTACGCATTTCGTCGATACTTTCTTTTGAAAGCAGACGGTAACCGTCTTTAGAAACACCGCCGTTGGCAAGTACGTTGGCAAATTTTATGTATTCCTCAGCGTTTCCAAACAGACCTGCACCGCCACTTTCGTATTTTGCACTCAAAGCATAACTGTTATTAGCGGGCGCAGGGTTGAAGACAAACTTGTCTTCAACGCGTTCAAATCTCCACTTTTGCGGAAATCTTGCGGTTTGTTCTTCGGTAGGAATAAAGCCCATGTCGGTAATCTTAAGCGGTTCGAAAATCTCGCTTTTTAAATAATCATGGAAAGTTTTTCCCGTTGCTACTTCCAAAACGGCGGCGGCAACATCGTGACAAAAACTGTACTGATAATCGGTACCGGGTTCAAAACTCAAAACAGCATTTCCCATAGCAGATACTACGTCGAACGTGGTTGCTTCGGGGTCTTTGCGCACACTGTCGGCTTCGGGATATGCGGAAATATTATAACCAAAACCACCTGTCATAGTCATAAGATGACGCAAGGTCAGGGTGGTTTGGCAAGGTTTTATGCCGTCTTCGGTTTTAACCTTTAAATTTTTGAAAGAGGGTATATATTTTTCAACGGGGTTATCAAGTTTTAATAACCCTTGCTCTTTGGCACGCATAATGCACGTCATGGTGAACACCTTGGTCATTGAATAGAGCCAATAAAGGTCGTTATAACTTGCTTCTTTGGTTTTTTCCTTATCAAAATAGCCACCGTTGCACCTAAAAACTTCGTCATAATCTTTCATAACGATAAGTTGTGCACCCGGCACGCCCTTTTCGTTTATCCATTTGTCGAATTCGGCTTTAAGTCTTGAAAATTCCATTTTTACACCTCAAATATTGCTTATAAGACCGTTTTGAAGCATACGTTGGGCAGCCAGCATAATGCCTACCTTTGCACTGTGGAAATTTAGTCCGCCTTGCATCCAAACGGCAAAAGGTTCTCTTAACGGTGCGTCGGCAGAGAGTTCAATCGATGCACCCAAAGTAAACGCACCTGCTGCCATTATAACCTGGCTGTCATAACCCGGCATATCATCGGGAACGGGTGCGGCAAACGAGTCGATAGGTGAACCGCTTTGCAAGCCTTGGCAGAAGGCTATAAGTCCTTCGGGAGTGCTCAGCTTTACGGTTTGAATAATATCAGCACGTTTTTCATTGTAGGTGGGTGTTACTTCAAACCCAAGTTCCTCAAAAAGGCAAGCCGTAAAAACAGCGGTTTTAAGTGCTTCACCGACTACATGCGGTGCACTGAAAAGACCCATGTAAAGTTCTCTTGTATGGCCCAAAGAAGCGCCAACCTCGGTACCGACACCGGGTGCTGTCAAACGGTAACCGCATTTTTCGACAAGTTCCGCCTTGCCTGCAATGTAACCGCCCGACGGTGCAATTCCGCCACCGGGATTTTTTATGAGCGACCCTGCGATAAGGTCAGCGCCAACTTGTGTAGGCTCCTTAGTTTCAACAAATTCGCCGTAGCAGTTGTCAACCATAACAACCGTTTCGGGCGATATTTTTTTAACCAATTTTGCCATTTCGCCAATCTCGTCAACCGTAAGGCTGGGTCTTAAACTATATCCTCTTGAACGCTGAATATACGCAACCGTGTATTTCTTCGATTTTATTCTTTGCTCTATTGCCTCTAAGTCGGGTTTGCTGTTCTCTTTCAAATCAACCTGCTCGTAATTTACACCGAAATCTTTAAGCGAACCGTCCACGTGACCGTCAATGCCGAGTACACCTATAAGTGTATCGTAGGGACGACCTGTAAGGCAAAGCATGGTGTCACCCGGACGTAAAATACCAAACAACGCTACGGTGAGCGTGTGTGTGCCCGAAGCAAAACTGTGGCGGAATATAGAACTTTCGGCACCTACACAGTCGGCAAAAACCTTTTCTAAAGTGTCTCTTCCACGGTCGTTGTAGCCATATCCCGTTGAAGCCGCAAAATGCGATTCGGACACGCCGTTGTCAATAAACGCTTTAAGTACCTTTTGCTGGTTGTATTCGGTCACTTCGTCTATGTAACGAAAAGCATTAGCCGACTTTTCCAAAGTTTTGTCGGCTTTAACTTTCAATCTGTTATCAATTTTAAAAATGTCCATTTTATACACTTCCGTATCTCAATACCGCACACTCAGAGTCCAGAACAAAGCCTAAGTTTTCATAAAATCCCTTGTTTTGGTCGGACGATGCAGCATAAATTTCGCTTAATTTATATTTTTCTTTAATGGCGGTCACAAGGTCTGCTACCGCTTGTTTTCCGTAGCCGTTTTTTCTCTTTGCGGGGTCGACGGCAACACCTGTTATAAGTGATGCTTTTTCGGTCATAAACCCACAAACGGCAACAGCATTAGTAAGCAGTGCATACTCTGCCGAGTTGTGATTAAACCTTATGCAAAAGTCAGTATACCACAGGTCAAACGGTGGCAATTCTATATCGCCGTCGGTACCTTTTTGCAAGCTACCATAAACCTCGCTTATTTTTGAATGGCTAATATTACCGCTTAAATTATTTCTTAACCGCATAATATTGCAATGCTTTTTGGTCCCAAGTGATAACTTTTCGGCAACATAACGTTCACAAAATACTTCGGTACCTAAAAGACTAAAGAATGAGTCAAGTTCGGAAAAGTCGGCATCTAATGTAGCACAAAGCGAAAAACCACCGCCTGCGCCTCCAAAAAACGCAGTCAGTTGGCCGTCGGCTTTTTGAACATACAACTCGGTGTTATCACCATACGTGTTAAAAAGCGCTTCAATCCTAAGCCTCGGTATACCGTCAAATCCAGGCGGTAGTAGATTAACCTTTTCTATCATTTTATCTCGCCTGAAGCCGCTTTTTCTATCATCGCCTTAGCCAAATCTCTTTGAGATATGATATCGTCGAGCGATGCGGCGCATGACGGAGAATGGATATATCGACAGGGAATAGATAATGCCGAAGTTCTTATTCCGTTACCCGTCTGATGGATGCCTGCGGCATTGTTACCGCCGGCAACGGCACGTTTGACTTGACATTTAATGCCTTTTTCACGTGCTGTATTTAAAACTTCCGTATAAAGAGGATGGTCGTAAACCGTGCCTTTGTCCATAAACGAAACAACAACGCCGTTACCCACGTTACAAACCGTATTTTCCTCGGCCACACCTCTAATATCGGCAGCGGTTGTGGCTTCAAGCACAAACGCAAAGTCGGGATTTACGGCGAAAGCGGCTGTTCTGGCGCCTGCGCCAACCTCTTCCAAAACGCTGAAGGTGGCATAAAAATCATACAATGGCTCGGAATTGATAATGTCGATAAGCACAGCACAACCAACACGGTCGTCCAATGCTTTTGACACTAAAAGGTCGCCTATTTCGGCAAATTCGTCTTCAAAAACGGCAACGTCACCAAGGCTTACAACCTTTAAAGCCTCTTCCTTATTTTTAGCACCTATATCAATGCACAGAGCGTCTTTGCTCGGTAGTTGCTTCTTTTCGTCACCGCTTAAAAGGTGAATGGGCTTTGAGCAAATGACACCCAAGGTTTTACCACCGATACGTACTTTGCGGGAAAGTATAACGGGTGTTTCAATTCCGCCGACGGTGGAGAATTTTAAAAATCCGTCACACGTAACATCGGTGATAATAAACCCAACCTCATCCATGTGTGCATCTGCCATAACCGTTCTAACGGCTCTTTTCTTACCTTTTACAAAAGCAATGATATTACCCAATGCATCAACTTTTATTTCGGCTTTATCCTTTATCTTTTCAATTATATATTCTCTGATACTTTCTTCTCTGCCCGAAACACCGGAAAGAGAACAAAGTTCTTTTAACATTTCTTTCATTACGGCAGTTCCTTTACAAATGCTGTCATTATTTCGGCAACCGACTGTATATCGTTTATGTCGACAACCTCGGTTGGGGTGTGCATATTGCGAAGCGGTATGGACAAAAGACCCGTTTTAACACCCGATTTGCTGAGTGCTATATGGTCGGCATCGGTCGATGTTCTTCCGCTCATAACCTCAAGTTGATACTTTATACCGTTACTTTTGGCAACATTTTTCAGCGTTTCGGTCACCTCGTGTGACAAAAACGGTGAAATACCTATCATGGCACCGTCACCTAAAACTCCGCACTCCGAAACATTCGGCTGATTACCGAAAGAAACGTCTACTGCAACGGCATACAAAGGGTCAATGTCAAAGGTGGCGGTTTTGGCTCCTGCGCCGCCGGTTTCTTCCTGGTCGCTTAAAAGAATGGTGATTTTTTTATTGAGATTTTGTTTGCTTAAATTTTCGGCGGCAAGCAAAACGGCAACAACACCTGCTCGGTCATCAAGCGATTTTGAGGTCACACGCGAATTCATAAGTTCTGTAAAATGACCGATAAAACTAATGCGGTCGCCTTCACGAATGATTTCGTTTGCCTTTGCACCAAGACCGGTATCGATATAAACATTGTCAAATGAAGGGGTTTCGTCACCGTCTTTTTTAAGATGCGGCGGTGTACTGCAAGCAAGACCTAAAACGGTTTTACTGCCGTGAATTTTGACCCTCATTCCGGGCAACATTCTCGCGTCAACTCCACCTATGGGGCTGACCTTTAAAAAACCGTCCTTTATATCGGTTACAATAAGGCCGATTTCGTCAATGTGTGCCTCTAACAGAACAGTATCGGCATTTGGGTCGCCAAAAGTAGCCAAAAGGCTTGTGTTGTGCCTTTTGACACTGCAAAAATCTTTCAAAATATCTTCTGCCGCGTCTAAAGCGGCAAGTGTGCCTTCGGCTTCGCAAAGGCGTTTTAAACTCTCTATAAGTTCCATTCTAAAACTCCGTTAAAGTTTGTTTACAAGTTCCTTAAAATGTCTGCCGCGTGCTACAAAGTTGGGGTAAGCGTCAAAACTTGCACAAGCGGGACTTAGTGCTACAATGTCACCGGGTACAGCCATTTCGTGTGCCACTTTGACGGCTTCTTCGTAGTCGTTTACCCTTATTATCTGCGGATTGTTCTGCTTATAACCGGGGTCGTTTTTTATGGCGTTTTCTATTTTATCGCTTGTCGGTCCGCACAAAAGAAGTATTTTTACCTTTTCGGTCACATACGGTGCCATAGGCTCAAACGGAATGTGCTTGTCATAACCGCCTGCGAGAAGAATGATTTTTTGATTAAAGGCTTTAAGACCTGCAATGGTTCTTGTAGGACTTGAGGCGATTGAGTCGTTATAGTATTTTACGCCGTCAACTTCGCGGACAAATTCAATTCGGTGTTCAACACCCTTAAAATCGTGTGCAACCTTAACAATACTGTCGGCACCTACATATCCCCAGACTGCCGAAATTGCGGCAAGGTAGTTTTCAACGTTGTGGTCGCCTAAAATAGTGATATCATCCTTGTGGCAAATGGGTACCGAGATACCGCGGTAGGACAGATTAAGATAACCGTCCGAACCAAGCCAAGCACCGCTCTTTACCTTTTCGTTCATAGAAAACTGCATTATCTGACCGCGAACATCGCTTTTAAACCCTGCGGTGATATCGTTATCAAGGTTAAGTACGGTTCTTGAAAAGGCGTTCTGATGAAGAAGTATGTTTTTCTTGGCACCGATGTATTCGTCCATATCTTTATGCACATCAAGGTGGTTGGGTGCTACGTTGGTAACAACGGCAACGTCGGGACCTTTACGCATAGAAATAAGTTGGAAAGACGAAAGTTCGACAACAACAAAATCATCGGCGGTGATTTTTTCGATTTCGGGCAAAAGGGGAGTACCAATGTTACCACCAACAAATACGTTTTTGCCTTCGGCTTTAAGCATTTCGGCAATGAGTGTGGTTGTGGTGGTTTTACCGTCCGACCCTGTAACGGCAAAAATCGTTGCGGGACACAGGTCAAAGAAAACCTCCATTTCGCTGGTTACGGCAATACCGTTAGCCCTTGCTTTTTTGAGTTCGGGCAGGTCAAAGTGCATACCGGGTGTACGGAAAATCATATCGACCTCAAGGTCGTTAAGATAACCCTCTCCAAGACGAAGTTCGGCACCCTTTTGTTCAAGTTCGTTGGCAAGGTCGCCAATCTGCTCTCTTGTTCTGCGGTCGCAGGCAAAAACTCTTGCACCTCGCTCCAAAAACTTATAGATAAGAGGTGTGTTGCTGACCCCGATACCGCACATGGCGATTTTCTTTCCGTTTATATGCTCAAAAAACTGTTTGCAATCCATAAACCTACCTCATTTCAAATGAAAATCATTATCTATTCCATTATACAGCCTTTTTAGAAAAATATCAATAATAAATAAAGAGTAAATGAAGTGATATCAAATACTGTATATGCGGTCTTGATTGGCAGTCAAATTTCCTTATTTTACGCGATGTTTTGTCAAAATTTTTCAACTATTTTATGCTCTGTAAAACGCCGTAAAAAAACACAAACTAATCGTAAAAAAATCAATTTTTTAAAACGGCAGTTTTGCGTATAATCGACTTGTATCAGGCAATAACAAAATAAAATCGAAGGAGTTAAAAAATGAAAAAATTATTGTCATTAATTTTCACCACAGTTCTTATCGTTACAGTTTTTGCCGCTTGCGGCGGTAAAAAAGCGCAGGGCGAAGTATCGGTGTTCTATTACACGTTCAGCGACACTTATATTTCGTCGGTGCGTGATGCCATGGATAAGATATTGAAGTCTGCCGATATCAAGTACAACAACTATGATGCCAACGGCAACCAGTCGACCCAGACCGAACAGATTGACGTTGCCATTTCCAAGGGCTCGTCGGCACTTGTTGTAAACGTGGTAGACACCGGTTCTAATGATGCCGCACAGACTATCGTAGACAAAGCCAAGGCTGCAAATATCCCCGTAATTTTCTTCAACCGTTCGGTTGAGCAGTCGGTTATCGACAGTTATGACAAGGCAGTCTTTATTGGCACCGATTACGAACTTGCAGGACACATGCAAGGACAGATGATAGGCAACTATCTCGTCGCAAATTACGACAAAGTTGACCTTAACAAAGACGGCAAAATCAGTTACATTATGTTCAAAGGTCAGGAGGGCAACATGGAGGCCATTGCCCGTACACAGTTTGCTGTTGAAGATTGCAACAAGGTTTTGACTGCGGCAGGCAAACCCGAACTTACCTTCTATGACCCTTCAAACACCGACAAATATCATGTTGACCAGAACGGTCTTTGGTCGAGCGCTGCTGCTACCGACTACATGAGTACTGCTTTGGCACGCTATGCCGAGGCAAACAACAACATGATTGAGTTGGTTATTGCCAACAATGACGACATGGCTTTGGGCGCTATTTCGGCTTTGCAGGGAGCAGGTTACAACCGTGGCAGTGGAAAGCTTATACCCGTCTTCGGTGTAGATGCTACCGAAGCCGCCAAATCAGCCATTGCCGAAGGTTCTATGGTTGGTACTATAAAGCAGGATGCTGAGGGTATGGCAGACGCTATTGTAAAGATTGTAAATAACCTCAAAGACGGAAAAGATAAGTTCCAAGACATTGATAGTGAAAATGTTTTGGGTAGTTGGAGAGTAAATATTCCTTACGCTGAGTATACAGGCGAAAAGTAGGCACAATATAATTGAAGCGACCCTGCTTCGGCAAGGTCGCTTTTTATGTAAACAGAGGAGGAGTATCCGAACTCGATTTTTATGTGACGATTTTCACCTCTGCGGTGTTAAAATACTCGCAAATATGCGTATTACAAGTGATGAGATAAGAAAAGACGAAAAATTATTATTTATCAGGCATGACGGGTTCAACTCTCGTCAGCCTAAGGAGAATTTTTTATGCAAGACACCTTATTGCTCAAAATGGAAAACATAGAAAAGGTTTTTCCCGGCGTAAAGGCTTTGGACAACGTTTCGTTAGAGGTCGAGGCAGGCACGGTGCACGCACTCATGGGCGAAAACGGAGCAGGCAAATCAACGCTTATGAAATGCCTTTTCGGGGTTTATAAAAAGGATAAGGGACATATTTTTTTAGACGGTAAAGAGATTGAGTTCAAAAACTCAAAAGAGGCGCTTGAAAACGGTGTTGCGATGGTGCATCAGGAACTCAACCAAGCCTTAAAACGCAATGTTTCGGATAATATTTGGTTGGGTAGGTTCCCCAAAGTTGCCAAATGGTTGCCTTTTACAAGTGAACACAAAATGCACAAGGCTACGGCAAAACTTTTTGAAAGTTTGGGTGTCGAAATCGACCCAAAAACGGTTATGAGCAGACTTTCGGTTTCAAAACGTCAGATGGTCGAAATTGCCAAGGCGGTATCATATAATTCCAAGATTATTGTGTTTGACGAGCCAACTTCATCGCTTAATGACCGCGAAGTTGAGCATCTTTTTAAAATTATTGATATGCTTAAAAGCCGAGGTTGCGGAATTATATATATTTCTCACAAAATGGAAGAAATCTTGCGTATTTCAGACTATGTTACGGTCATGCGTGACGGTAAAAAAATCGCCACAAAGCCCGCAAGAGAACTCACCATGGACGAGATAATAAAACTAATGGTAGGGCGCGAACTTAAAGAACGTTACCCCGAAAAAAACAACAAAGCAGGCGAGGTATTGCTTGAAGTCGACGGGTTATCATCGCAGTATTCTAATCTCAAAGAGGCATCTTTTAATGTGCATAGGGGAGAGGTTATCGGTGTAGCGGGTCTTGACGGTTCAGGTCGAACCGAACTGCTTGAAAATTTATTTGGATTATCACAAAGACGTGCGGGTACAATAAAGTTGGGAAACAAACTTATTCGTAACCGCAACCCGCGTGAGGCTATTAAAAACGGGTTTGCATTGCTTACTGAAGAACGGCGTGCTACGGGTATTTTCGGTATTTTGAATATCAGGGAAAACACTACGGTATCAAGCCTGAAAAAATGCTCGATAGGACCATTTTTAAGCAAACACAAACTAAAAAAGAACACCGATTGGTGTATAAAATCAATGCGCGTCAAAACTCCTGCGCAGGAAACGAAAATCAGAACTCTTTCGGGCGGAAATCAGCAAAAAGTGATTCTTGGGAGGTGGCTTTTGACCGAACCTACGGTGTTACTGCTTGACGAACCCACACGAGGTATTGACGTCGGTGCAAAGTATGAGATTTACCAACTGATTTTAAAATTAGCAGAAGACGGTAAGGCGGTCATAATGGTATCTTCCGAAATGCCCGAACTTTTAGGCGTTTGTGACCGCATTTTGGTAATGTCGGGCGGAAAACTTGCCGGTGAGGTCAAGGCTGCCGACACTACGCAGGAAGAAATAATGTCGCTTGCGACAAAATTTGTCTAAGGAGATTAAATCATGGGTGAAAAAACCTTGCGAAAAGATACGCTGTATAGCCGATTTGCGGCATTTAAGCAACTGTCGGGTGCCGATAAACGGCGTACACTTACCGACCTGTTTTTTAACAACGCGATGTATATCATTATCATCGCAGCCATTATTTTTATAGCCATAAGAGTGCCGGAATTTTTGTCACTGTCTTCAATAGTGAACATTGTATCGCTTACAGCTGCACGTCTTCCCATAGCGTTGGGTATAGGCGGCGCAATTGTGCTTACGGGTACCGATATTTCGGCAGGACGCTGTGTGGGTCTTACAGCCTGCGTTGCTGCATCGTTGTTGCAGATTCCCGACTATGCCAAAAAAATGTTCCCAAACCTTGGTGTAATGCCGCTTATCGTCGTTATTCTTGCAGTAGTGGGAATAGGCGCTTTGACAGGTCTTGTCAACGGATTTTTCGTTGCAAAATTCAAACTCCATCCATTTATCGTTACGCTGTCAACCCAACTTATCCTTTTCGGTGTTGTGCTTATGTATCTCACAATAGGTACCAACAACGGACAAACACTTTCGGGGCTTGACTCGTCATATACCGATTTTGTAAGAGGCACACTCTTTACCGTCGGCGGTGTTGCGGTGCCTAAATATGTGCTTTATTCAGCCATTATAGCCGTTATTATGTGGATAATCTGGAACAAGACGGCATTTGGTAAAAACATGTTTGCAGTGGGCTCTAATGAAGAAGCCGCCAACGTTTCGGGCGTTAATGTTTTCCGCACAATAGTGCTTGTATTTGTGCTTGCAGGTGTGATGTATGGCATTACAGGTTTTATCGAGGGCGCAAGAATTGCATCAAGTTCGGCTAACACAGGACTTAACTACGAAAGCGATGCCATAGCGGCGTGTGTTATAGGCGGTGTATCATTTGTCGGCGGTACAGGTAAAATAAGCGGTATTGTAACTGGCGTTTTCTTGCTTCAAATTATATTTGTAGGTCTTAATTTCCTCTCGGTTTCGGCAAATATGCTCTATATAATCAAGGGTCTTATCATTCTTATAGCCTGTGCTATTGATATGCGTAAATATCTTTCAAGGAAGTGATTTTTTGCAACAAAAGTCCTCGGGAGGTCTTTATAAAAATGTAAATATGTCGACCAAAACGGCAAGTATAATCGTTTTGGTCGGCATTGCCGCGTTTGTGGCAGTGCTCATTTTTGCCGTTGCCAATAGAGGGTTTACCGTCGAGTTTGACACCAACGGCGGTACCGAAATTCCGAGTGTTAAGGCAATGCACGGCGACCTTTTGACCGTGACCGAAACGCCCAAAAAAGAGGGATATACTTTTAAAGGTTGGTACCGTGATAAGGCATGCACCGTAAAATGGGACAGAACCACCGATACAGTGACAGGAAGCATGACTCTTTATGCCGGATGGGAAGAGATTTCATAAACGAATGAAAAGGCTGATTCCAAGATTTAAAATCATTGACAAATAAAAACAATAAGGGTATAATATTAAATTGGTTTAGGCTGTTTTTTTGAGCCTTTAATTTACTGCTCGGATTGGGCATAGGAGTTGGATTTTTAATGGAATGGATGTCACTTAATACTTTGAGAGAAAAGTATCTTTCTTTCTTCGAAAGCAAGGGTCACTTAAGGTTGGGAAGTTTTCCGCTTGTTCCCGATAACGATAAGTCGCTTTTGCTTATAAACTCGGGTATGGCGCCTATGAAAAAGTTTTTTACAGGCGAGGTTGTACCTCCGAGAAACCGTGTTACCACCTGCCAGAAGTGTATCCGCACACCCGACCTTGAAAGGGTTGGTCACACTGCACGTCACGGTACATATTTTGAAATGCTTGGCAACTTCTCATTCGGTGATTATTTCAAAAACGAAGCCATTGAGTGGGCTTGGGAGTTTTTGACCAAAACTCTGGAAATCCCTGAGGATTTGCTCTGGCCTTCTATATACGAAAATGACGACGAGGCTTATGACATTTGGGTAAACAAAATCGGTGTTAATCCCGAACATGTCGTCCGTCTCGGCAAAGAGGATAACTTCTGGGAGCATGGCTCCGGTCCTTGCGGTCCCTGTTCCGAAATTTATTTCGACCGCGGAATAAAATACGGTTGCGGCAAACCCGATTGCAAACCCGGTTGTGACTGTGACCGTTATATGGAAATTTGGAACAACGTTTTCTCGCAGTTCAATAATGACGGAAACGGAAATTATACCGAACTTGCTCAGAAGAATATTGATACCGGTATGGGTCTTGAGCGTCTTGCTTGCGTTATGCAGGGTGTTGATAACCTTTTCGAGGTCGATACTGTCCGCAATATCCTTAACGAGGTTTGCGCAATTTCGGGTAAGGAATACGGCAAAGATGCAAAGAATGACGTTTCTATCCGCGTTGTTACCGACCATGTAAGAGGTTCTACCTTTATGATTTGCGACGGTGTTATGCCGTCTAACGAAGGCAGAGGCTATGTTCTCCGCCGTTTGCTCCGCCGTGCTGCACGTCACGGAAGATTGCTTGGCATTAACCGTATGTTCCTTTGCGATATTTGTGATAAGGTTATCGGTGAGAATAAGGACGCATATCCCGAACTTGTTGAAAAGCAGGATATGATTAAGAAGATTATCTCGGTTGAAGAAGAAAACTTCAATAAGACTATCGACTTAGGATTAAAAATGCTTGAGGATATCACTGCCGCAGGCGGGGACAAGGTGTTGTCGGGTGCCGACGCATTCAAACTCAACGATACTTACGGTTTCCCCATTGATTTAACCAAAGATATTTTGGAAGAAAAAGGTTGGACGGTTGACGAGGACGAGTTCCACCGTCTTTATAACGAACAGAAACAAAGAGCAAGAGATGCCAGAAAGGCTGCCGACGGCGAAAGTTGGAAGAGCAATGATATCGCTTTTGACGGCATTTCGGCTACCGAGTTCTTGGGCTATACCGACGACGTTTGCGAGGCAACTGTTCTCTCAATTGTTGCAGACGGTGAGCAGGTAGCAACCGTTACGGATAAAAACGCCGTTGTTGTGCTTGATAGAACGGTGCTTTATGCCGAAAGCGGCGGTCAGATTGGTGACATGGGTGTTATAGGTTCGTTTGCCGTTACCGACGTTAAGAAAAACGCAAGCGGCATCTTTACCCACCACACAGTAGTTGACGGCACTCTTTCGGTTGGCGACAAGGTTACTGTTACTACTGCAGTTGCAAGAAGAAGTGCTATTCGCCGTAATCATACTGCCGCACATCTTTTGCAGGCAGGCTTAAGAAAGGTGCTTGGCACCCACGTTGAGCAGGCAGGTCAACTTGTAACCGATTCGGCTGTTCGTTTCGATTTTACTCATTTCTCGGCTTTGACTGCCGACGAGTTAAAGGCTGTTGAAGAATTTGTAAACGAGGCTATTTTTGATGCGGTCGAGGTCGATAACCGCGAAATGCCGATAGCCGATGCCAAGGCAATGGGTGCCATGGCTTTGTTCGGCGAAAAATACGGTGAGGTTGTACGCGTTGTTAATGTTCCCGGTTACTCGGTTGAACTTTGCGGCGGTACCCACGTTAAAAACACTTCAGCATTGGGTCTTTTCAAGATTATTTCCGAATCTTCGGTTGCCGCAGGTGTGAGAAGAATAGAGGCAGTGACAAGCAAAGGCGTTTTAGAACTCCTCAAAAAGTATGAGGGCGAACTTAACTCGGCTGCTGCAGTTTTGAAACTTAATAACCCTGCAGAACTTGTTTCTAAGTGCGAGCAGATGACTGCCGAACTTAAAAATGCTCAAAAGGAAATTGAAAAGATTAATTCCAAACTTGCCGCCGGCAAGGTTGACGAACTCATTGCTTCGGCTAAAGACCTTGGCAAGGTAAAACTTATTACCGCCAAGTTTGAGGGAGCAGGCAGTGATACCTTGCGTTCAATGGCTGATAAAATTCGTGATAAGGCAACCGATATTGTTGCAGTATTTGCCGACGTTAAGGGTGATTCGGTAACCTTTGCTGTAACAAGCGGTAAAGATGCCGTTGCCGGTGGTGTTGCATCGGGTAAGGTCGTATCCGCAGTTGCCGCAATTTGTGGTGGTAAAGGTGGCGGACGTCCCGACTTCGCTATGGCAGGTGCCAAAAACGTTGCCGAAGTCGATAACGCATTGACCGAGGCAGAAAAAATTGTTTTGGCAATGATTTAAAATTTTAAAGTAAAGAGGTTTTGCATTATGGATTGCCTTTTTTGTAAAATAGCCGCGGGCGAGATTCCATCGACCAAGATTTATGAAACCGACGAGGTTTATGCCTTTGCCGATATCGACCCCAAGGCACCGTTTCATGCTATAATTATCCCTAAAAAGCACATAAAAAGTGCCGATGAGATTACTGAGGAAAACAGTTTTCTTATTGCCAAGGTTTTTGAGGTAGCTGCTAAAATTGCTAAACAGGAAAACCTTTCTAACGGCTACCGCATTGTCAACAACTGCGGTGAGGACGGCGGTCAGACAGTAGGACACATTCATTTCCATCTGCTTGCTCGTCGCAATCTGCAGTGGCCTCCGGGCTGATAAAGGAGGAAGTATTATGTCTGAGTTCTATACTATGAAAATCGCAGGTCTTGAGAGAAACTTGAAAAAGTTTCCCGTGTCCGAAAGTCTTGATATCGCCGCCTTTATTCTTTTTGGTGATACCGAGATTACCGTTGCCGCAGCAGAAGAACTTTTGAAAAAGGTGCCGGAGTTTGATTATATTCTCACACCCGAAGCCAAAAGTATTCCGTTGGCTTATGAAATGTCGCGTCAGTCGGGAAAGCCTTACGTTGTTGCAAGAAAAGGCGTTAAGGTTTATATGGGTAACCCCGTTTCGGTAACCGTTCGTTCAATCACTACCCAAAACGAGCAGACCCTCTACCTTGGCGAGGATGAGGTTGCACTCATTAATGGCAAAAAGGTGCTTATTGTTGACGACGTTATTTCGACAGGTGAGTCGCTTACTGCCATCAGAAAACTCGTCGAAAGAGCAGGCGGCAATGAGGTTGCTGCCTGTGCTGTATTGGCTGAGGGTGACGCCGCAAAGCGCGACGACATTGTATTTTTGGAACCTCTTCCACTTTTCTTTAAATAATATAATGACCGCGTATTGCTTCGTTTTATAAATGAAGCAATATGCGGTTATTTTTTTAAAAATTTACAATTTGGTATGTTAATTATATACAATATCTGCTATAATGTATGCGTATATAATTATTGTCGCAATTTCCGGAGGATTTTATGAAAAACATACTTAAAAAAGTGATTTGCCTTGTTCTTGTGATACTTGTTGTGCTGTCGGTATCGGGTTGCGGTAAAAAGCAAGGAGATTTTATAAAGGCTGTCGAGCAAGACGGCGTTCAATATGCTGTTTATAAAGGCCATACCGAGGTGCTTTCTTATGTTGGTAACGGTGGCGAAGTTGTTATACCCGAAACGGTCGGAAAACAACCCGTAACAACGGTTGCCGACTATGCTTTCAGTGGGTGCAAGATCGTAACAAGCGTGAAGTTGCCGCAAACGGTCACAAAAATCGGAGAAGAGGCTTTTAGCCAATGCATTGCACTTGTTAAAATTGACCTGCCGGAAACTCTTATGACTATGGGTAACGGTGTTTTCAGTTATTGTAGTTCGCTTGTTGAGGTGTTTTTGCCCGATGGTATAACCACTGTCCCCGAAAACACATTCTACCGTTGTACCGAACTTTCTGCGGTAAATATGCCTAATTCGGTAACAACTTTAGGGCAGTATTCGTTTATGGAATGTGATTCGCTGACCAAGATAGTATTCCCATCGTCGCTTGCAACAATAGGTGTGGGTGCTTTCAGTGGTTGCGAACGTTTGTTGGCGGTATTTTTGCCCGATAGCGTTACCGAAGTAAAAGACTATGCATTTGAGGGGTGTACTTCACTTAACACACTCACTTTAGGAAGCGGTGTTGTAACGGTTGGCGAAAAGGCTTTTGGCCTTTGTTCAGCGCTCCAAGATGTAACCTTCAACAGTTCACTTAAAACATTGGGTAACGAGGCATTCAGCCAATCGGGTATTGTCAGGGCAGAACTGCCCGAATCGTTGGTCAATATCGGTGTTGGTTGCTTTAAAGGTTGCCAGTTGTTAACCGAGGCAAAATTGCCAACTGTAATAAAAGTAGTTCCTGAGAGCATGTTTGCCGACTGTCGTGCTTTGACGACTCTTTCGCTTCACGAGGGTATTACCAAAGTGGGGCATTACGCTTTTTCGGGTTGTGAAAATCTTGCAACCGTAACACTGCCGCAAACTCTTGTCGAAATAGGAAATTATTCTTTCTCAGGGTGCCTTAAATTCGAAAATATTATATTACCCGACTCTATGAGAAGGCTTGGCGAAGGCGCTTTTTCCGACTGTATAAATGCCGCTAAGATTGATTTGGGCAAGGGTGTTACCGACCTTGGAGCATTTGCTTTCAACTACTGTTGCAGCGTTAAAAAAATCACAGTGCCTGTGTCGGTTGAAAAGATTGGTGAAGGCGTATTCAGAAATTGTGAATATTTGAGAAGAGTCTATGTTCAAAGAGAAAAGAACTATTTCGATACATCCGATTGGGGAGTAGGCTTCAGGGTTGAATGGAAGCCGATTAAAAACAAATGAGAAAAACCGATAAAAGAAAAATTGCCGAACAAGCGGTAAAACTTTTTGAACAGGAATATCCTGATGCTGTTTGTTCGCTTTACTACAAAAATGCGTTCGAGTTGCTTATAGCCACAAGGCTTTCGGCACAATGCACCGACGCAAGGGTTAATATGGTAACTCCTGCACTTTTTGAGCGTTTTCCCGATGCTTTAAGCCTTGCCAAAGCTGACGTGAAAGAGGTAGAGGAACTTATAAAGACTTGTGGGCTTTATAAAACCAAGGCGGCCGACCTCGTGGGTATTGCAAAAATGATTTGTACCGACTTTGGCGGAGAAGTGCCTGATACTATTGAGCAATTAACATTGTTACCAGGTGTAGGACGTAAGACTGCGAATTTGGTCTGCGGTGACATTTTTGGCAAACCTGCCGTTGTTACCGACACGCATTTTATAAGGCTTTGCAACCGTTTTGGGTTTGTTAAAACATATGACCCGTTAAAGGTTGAAAAAGAAATGAGAGAAATTTTACCACCCGATAAATCCAACGATTTTTGCCACCGTGCGGTGTTGCACGGTAGGGCGGTCTGCACCGCAAGAAAAGCCTTTTGTGAAAAGTGCTGTTTTGAGTCAATTTGCGAAAAGCATATTGAAAGGAAATCGAAATGAAGATAATACACTGTGCCGACATACACCTTGATTCCAAGATAAACGCCAATCTTTCTGCCGCTAAAACCAAGCAAAGAAAGGCCGAGGTTTTGTCGACTTTTTGCGACATGATAAAGTTTGCCAAGGAAGAAAAGGTTGATGCCGTTATAATCGCGGGTGATCTTTTTGATTCCAACCGTTGCTCCGATGCAACAAAACAGGTGGTGCTGTCTGAAATCAGCGGTGCGAAAGATGTGGATTTCCTTTATCTTTGTGGTAACCACGACGCAGGCAAAACCTTGGCAACCGCCGAAATTCCGTCTAATTTAAAATTGTTTTCAGACAGTTGGGGCACCTTTTACTACGGCGAAGTGGCCATCACAGGTGCAGAATTAAATAGCAATAACTGTCGCGGGATTTATGACAGTCTTGTAGTTGACCCAGAAAAATTCAATATCGTTGTACTTCACGGCGCAAAGGCATATACAAGCGGTGAAGATATTGTAAATTTAGGCAGTCTTGCCGATAAAGGTATCGACTATTTGGCACTTGGTCATTATCATTCCTTTGAGTGCGGAAAACTTGATAATCGCGGTGAATGGTGTTACAGTGGATGCCTTGAGGGTCGCGGTTTTGACGAATGCGGTGATAAAGGGTTTGTTCTGCTTGAGATAGAAGGCAAAACGTATAACAAGCGTTTTGTAAAAGCAGCAAAGAGGAATATTGAGTCGGTTATATGTGATATAAGCGGTCTTTTTGATATGGGTGAGATTCATAATAAGGTGATAAACACGGTCGACCCCATTGACCGTGACTCTATGGTAAGACTGTCACTTTCGGGAGATATCCCCGAGGAGTCGAACAAAGATATCACGTTTTTAAACGAAAAACTTAATGCCATGTTCTATTTTGCCAAGGTAGTGGACGATACAAGGGTGAAAATCAATCCGGAAGACTACGCAAATGATGTTTCTTTAAAGGGTGAATTTATCCGTCGTGTCATGGCTGCCGACCTCAGCGAAGAAACAAGAAGCCGTGTTATCGAGTGCGGTTTGTCGGCGCTTAAAGGAAGAGAGGTGTTCTGATGAAACTCATCAAATGTCAGATTGAAAATTTCGGAGCACTAAGCGGTTTTAAAACCGATTTCGCCGACGGTCTTTGCGTTATTAAAGAAGATAACGGGTTTGGAAAAACCACTCTTGCGGCATTTGTAAAAGCAATGTTTTACGGTTTGCCTGCCACCCGAAAAGCCGATATAAACGAGAACGAGCGTGTAAAATTTGACCCGTGGCAGGGTGGTAACTACGGCGGAACACTTGACTTTGAGTGTGAAAAAGGTACATACCGAATTGAGCGTTTTTTTGGACTCAAAGCAAGGGACGACACATTTAAACTTTTCAATCTCAAAACAGGAACTGAGAGTGCCGATTTTAGTGAAAACATAGGCGAAGAACTGTTTTTTATCGATGCTGAAAGTTTTAAAAAGAGTATTTTTTTACCTCAACAAAGTTTATCACTTGGCATGAATGCTAGCATCAACGCAAAACTTACGGGACTTGTTGAGGATAACGACGATATCGGAAATTTCGATACCGCCATGGCTGAACTTGACAAACAGCAAAAGGCACGCGGTGTAAAAGGCAGACTTGATGTCGTTGAAAAAGAAATAGCCACAATCAATCGTGAGATAAACGACAAAAAATCGGCTGCCGAGGTTCTTGATACGTTGATTCGACGTCGTGAACAGTATAAATCAGAGGAAAAGCAGTTGTCTGAACGTCTTGAGGTACTTCGCAAGGAGATAAGTGCCGTATCCGACCTCGCCGCCGCACTTAAAGACAACGAGCGTCGCCTTGAACTTATTGAAGAAATTGAAAAATGCAAAACTGCGATTGAAAACACTACAAAAAAATATAAACAACTGCCAACAGAAAGCGATGTTTTAAATATAGTTTCGGTTGCTGCCCAATATAATTCAGCGCAATCAGGCTTTAAAATGCTCAGTGAAGATGATTTCGATGAGCAACGGCTTGAAAACATTGAGGAGTTTTTTGTAAACGGAGTTCCTGATGATGAGCAGATTGCCCTGTGCAGGGAACATTTGCGTCAATTAGATACGGCAAATATTAAAGCAGAGGCAAAATCCAACGAATTAAACGCAGTGGTGACCGAAGAACCTAAAAAGGGAAAAACCGTCATAACGGCAGTGCTTGTGGCTGCATTATTGCTTTCGGTTGTTGGTATTGCCTTGCTTTTTGTAACGCCGATTTTGGGTGCAGCGTTGCTTGGTGTGGGTGTTATTTCGGCAGGTGTTGCGGGATTTTTGTTGCTCAAAGGCATGATTTTGTCCCAAAACGCAGGCACACGTGCCGACCCCGAAAAAGTAAGGTCAGAATACGAAACGCTTTGTGCCCAAGTGCAAAATTTAAGAACTTCGGTTCTCGAATTTACACAAAAGTATTCCAACGCAGAGCCACAAGTGGCAATAGATATTATTACAGAAAATCTAAGGGAATATCGAACTTTAAAGTCGGCATGTGACCGCAAAAACGAACGCAAGCAGGCAGAAGAACAAAGATTAAACGGCATTCATGCAACCTTAAGTGTGTTTTTTGATTGCCATTTAGGTCTCATACCGCAGAATATAAACGCGGCTTTGGACGAAATGCGTGAAGACTTAAAGGTCTTGCGTACATCTACCGAAAAGCAGAGTTTGTGCGAGCAGAAATTAAGCACTATACCTGAAACTGAAATTCCCCAAAATGCCGAGAAAATAGACCGAGAGGTGTTAATCAAAGAAGAAGCCGAAGCAGGTGAAAAACTTGATGGTTTGCGTCGTGAGTTGACATCATTGCAGTCGCGTATTACTGCGGCTGAACTGGCTGCTGATGCCTTGCAAGAGTTTTCAGCTTTATTGGATGAGAAAAACGAGCAAAGAGAGGAACTTGCATCTGCTCTACAGGTTGTTCAGTTGACCGTAAGGTTTTTGCAAGAAGCCAGAGACGGTCTGTCAGGCAGGTATATGACGGTGTTAAAAGACGGCTTTGCCGAGTATTCCTCCAAAATCTGCGGTGATACGGTAGGCGAGTTTATGCTGGACAATTCTCTTGATTTGGGTCTTAACCGTGAGGGTGGTATCCGTCAGCGCGAATGTTTTAGTGAAGGTTACCGCGATATGCTTGATATCTGCATGAGACTTGCACTTGCCGATGCACTTTACGATAGTGAAAAACCCATGTTAATCCTCGACGATCCGTTTGTTAATCTTGATGACGAACGGCTACATAATGCACTTGCTCTACTTGAAAAGTTGGCACAAGACCGACAAATTATATATCTTACTTGCCATAAAAGTAGAGTGCCCCAAAAAGTCGGATAAGGTGACATTTGGATATGGATTAGTATGCTAACATATTAAATGTTATAAGGCGGCAACAAAAAAACGCACTGTGTGTAGTTCACAGTGCGTTTTACTTTTAAATTTCGGTTACCAATTCGGGTATCGATTTACGCTTTTTTGGTCGCAATGGGTCATCTTCTGCAGCATATCCCAAGGTTATAACAAGCCTTACCGTGCCTTTAAGATTACAGATATTTCTTATCTCAGCATCGTCAAACCAACCTAAAATACAGGTTGAAAGTCCGAGTTCGGTTGCTTCGGCGGTGATGTATGCCGCGGCAATGCCAATGTCGATTGAACGGTAGTCATTATTTTTGACCTTAGAGCCCAAAGCGGCTGTTTTGACATACGGTTCTTCTGAAATGACAATCATAACGGGTGCTTTAAGTGAGAATTTGTTCATACCCATTCCGGTGGTTGCCTTGGCAACCGCTAAAGCCTTTTCACCCTTGCAAACAGTAAAATGATACGGTTGACCGTTGCAAGCCGAGGGCGACAACCTTGCTACTTCTAAAATAGCATCAATCTTCTCCTGCTCAACGCTTCTTTCGGGGTCATAACTGCGACAAGATTGACGATTGTTTGCAATATCCTTAAAATCCATCTTATATCACCTTGTCAGGATTCAGAATGTTGTTGGGGTCGAATGCTTTTTTGATACCTCGTATGACTGCAAGTTGTGTTTCTCCCAAATCAAGCGAAAGATAAGGCTTTTTAGCATAGCCGATACCATGCTCGCCGGATACGAGACCGCCCATTTCCCTTGCCTTTTTATAAAGCAGATCAAAGGCTTTGTCTAACTTATCTTTCCAAGTCTTTTCGTCAAGGTCGTCGCGGCAAACATATATGTGAAGGTTACCGTCACCTGCGTGACCGAACGAGGGGATTCTGACACCCAGTTCGTTTGCAACCTCGTCGATGTATAGCACGAAGTCAGCAATACGGTTACGGGGAACGACAACGTCACATTCGTCCATTTCGGTGGTAGAAGCCTTAATTGCCTCAAGGAATGCGCCGCGAGCCGACCAAACCGAGGTTTTTCTTTCATCCGTATCGACAATGAAGGCATCCTCGGCACCGTTTTCGAGACACATTTCGGCAACGCGGTCGATTTCAGCCTCAAGTGATGCACGGTCGTTACCGTCAACCGTTAAAATAAGGTAAGCGGGTGCTTTTTTATCGGGGAAAGCCTTGCCTAAATATTCTTCACTGAAAAGAATGGTGCCTTGCTGCATAAATTCAATAGCAGTAAGCGATGCGCGGCTTTTAATGAGTGCAGGTACGGTCTTTACAGCGTCGCAAATGGTGGGGTAGGGAACAAGAAGCGAAACGGTGATTTTGGGTAACGGTACAAGTTTCAAAATCGCCTCGGTTATAACAGCAAGGGTGCCCTCTGAACCCACGATAAGGTCTTTAAGCGAATAGCCTGAACTGTTTTTAACCACTTTACCGCCTAAATTCACAACTTCGCCTGTGGGTAAAACGGCAGTAAGACCTCTGACGTAGTCTCTTGTAACACCGTATTTAACGGCACGCATACCACCTGCGTTGGTGCTGATGTTACCACCGATGGTAGCACTCTTTTCACCGGGGTCGGGTGGATAAAGAAAATCGTTCTCTTCGGCAAACGCAGCAAGTTCCATCAAAAGCACACCGGGTTGTACCGTTACCGTAAGATTTTCCTCGTCGAGTTCCAATATTTTGTTCATAGCGGTGGTGTCAAGCATAATACCGCCATGTAGAGCAACCGAGGCACCTACAAGACCTGTGCCACTACCTCTTACAACAACGGGAATGTTGTTGTCGTTTGCATATTTCATGATTTTGGAAACTTCTTCGGTTGATATTACCTTGATATGAACTTCGGGCGCGCCTGAAATTCCGCCAAGTTCATCGTGCGAATAATCCTCGCTTATGTCGTTTCCAACCGTCAAACGGTCAGAGGGGATGACCGATGACAGAAATTCAACATCTTTAGAGTCAATTTTTTTATACATCGGCTTTTCCTCCCTTAACTGCTTCTATAAGTTTTGGCAACACTTCGTAAAGGTCACCGACAATACCTATGTGGGAAATATCAAAAATATTGGCATTGGGGTCTTGGTTTACAGATACTATGTAATCGCTGCCTTTCATACCGGCGGCAAACTGTACCGAGCCCGAAATACCTAAGCAAATTATAAGTTTAGGCTTTACAGTGCGTCCCGAAAGTCCAATCTGCTGTTTGGGGTCAAGCCATCCGGTTTCAACCATAGGTCTCGTACCTGCGAGTTGACCTCCTAAAAGTTCGGCCAATTCTTTGACCTTTATAAGGTCGCTTTCTTTTTTTACACCTCGTCCAACTGCCACAATAACTTCGGCTTCGGAAATGTCGATTTCGGTGGGCTTGAGTTCGGTCGATAAAACGGTTGCGTTGCACTTAAGCATATCTTCGGTGACCGACATTTTTATAATCTCGCCCGAAGCAGTACTAAGCCTTTCGGGTGTCGAGAACACCTTGTAACGTACGGTGCAGAACTGAGGACGTGTGCGGGGACAAACAATCTGAGCCATGATGTTACCACCAAAAGCAGGACGAATCTGCACAAGGTCGGTGTTTTCTTTCATTTTAAGCACAGTACAGTCGGCAGTAAGACCGGTACCGCATCTTGCCGCAACTCTGGGTGCTAAACTGCGACCTAAGTTGGTTGCGCCTACGAGTATGCTTGACGGTTTAATCTTTTGCACAAAATCGTAAAATGCTGCTGCATAAGGCATAATCGTAAAATCGGCAAATGCAGGGTCGTCATATACATAAACTTTATCAGCACCGTAATGCAATATTTCATTTGCAGCATCTGCTATATTGTGACCAATCAGAATGCCCAAAACTTCGTGACCGATAACTGCTGCCAATTCCTTGGCTTTGCCAAGAAGTTCAAGTGTTACGGGGTGAGGTCTTCCGTTTTGAACTTCGCAGAATACCGTTACGCCGTTCCATAGTGATTTATCTATTTCTGCAACAACTTCCTCTTCAAATGTTACAGCACCTGCGGGGCCTTTTTTAACGCAGAGTTTGCATCCTTTGCAGGCAGCGTTAAAACTGAGTTTCCCATTTTCGTCGGAAAAACCGCCAAAAGGACAAAGTGTTTTTAACTGCTCGGCAACCTCGGGTGTTATCTTATCGTGATTAATCTTAAGTCCCATATCCTACACCTCCTTAAACGAGTTTCTTGGCTTTAAGTTTTTCGTAAAGCGCCGATACCTTTTGCTCGGTACTACCGGTCAGCATTTCTTTTTCCACGTCGTTTTCTGGCGGGAAGATGCGTTCAACCTGCGTAGGTGAGCCTTTGAGACCTAACTTATTTTCGTCGGCTTCTTTAAGGTCGGCTACAGTATAAACTTTAATAAGTTCGTCACAGTTCATGCTCTTTTTACGGTTGTACGAAGGCAATCGGGGAGTATTGATACCTTTATCGACGGTCAAAAGGCAAGGATAATTTATTTTTAATGTTTGGAGTACAGTGTCAAGATTTACAACGACTGTTATAGATTTTTCGTCAGCCTCTTTAATTTCGACCACGTTGGAGGCATGCTCAATGCCAAGAGACTCAGCCAGTTCAGGACCTACCTGGGCAGTGTCTCCGTCGGTTGTTTGTTTTCCGCAAAGAATAACATCATAGTTGCCCATGGCATTAACGCCGAGTTTCAATGCGCCTGCAGTGGCATAGACATCGGCTCCGCCGAATTTTCGGTCAGACAGCAATACTCCACTCTCGGCACCCATCCATATAGCCTCTGCTAAAGCGGCTTTTGCGGGCGGTGGCCCCATTGACAAGGCTTTGACCGAACCTTCATACTGTTCGGCTAATGAATATGCTGTTTCAAGTGCATATAAGTCATACGGATTGAGTTTGCTTTCTACACCATCACGTATGAGAACGCCTGTTACGGGATCCACAGCAACTTTATTGGTGCCCGGAACCTGTTTGACACACACGATTATGTTCATAAAACCACTCCAGATGATAAAATATAGGTATATGAGCATTATACAATATTATTTGTATATATTCAATAACAAATTAATCTTATTAGAAAAACTTTTGGAATATTTATATTACATTTACCTAAATACAATTGTTTAAAAATTTGTATAGAATTTTTCGCAAATGTATGTTATAATAATTTGCCAATGTAAAATTGGGTAGTTGTGTTCGCATATTATTTGACGGTTTTAGATAAAATTCGTTTTCAGGTGATAGAATGAAAGGAAGTTTTTGCCATAAACTTATAGGCATGATATTAAGCGCTGTTTTGCTTACGGCAAGCGGTGTGTTTTTGTGGTATTTGCATTTAACAAATATG
Organism: Acutalibacteraceae bacterium; assembly: GCA_045592985.1. Lineage (GTDB taxonomy): Bacteria > Bacillota > Clostridia > Oscillospirales > Acutalibacteraceae > UMGS172. The sequence continues at coordinate 25,284 of JAZNVU010000035.1, forward strand.
GTACCTGCCAAGTATCTTATGGTCGGTGCGGCGGTTTTCGTTGTATTGACATTGATAGTCTTTTTACTCTGCATAAACATTAATAAAACCTGGCGGTCGTTGTTCGGCTGCTTTTTATCGCTTGCTATGATCGGTGTCCAGTGTTATGCCGTTGACTTTATAAAGGTCGGAACCCAAACGCTTGAAAAAATAACGCAGGTCGAGGTCGAATATGCCGAGGTTGGTGTGTTTGTCAAATCCGACGATGAGGCAACTGCAATATCCGATCTTAAGGGATACTCGTTTGGAATAATGAGAGTTTTAGACCGCAATATCACCAATGCTGCCGTGCGAAATATTTCAAATGTTTTAGATGAAGAATTAAGTGTAGTTGAGTACGAGACGGTCGATGAGGTTGTCAGTGCGCTTATTGAGACAGGCGAGGTTAATGCCATTATCATAAACAAGGCATTTGTTGAAATCCTTGGTGAAATAGAAGGATACGAGACCGCAGGTGAACAGATAAGAGAGGTTGGAAATTTAGAGGTTGAAGATACCGTAAAAGTTCCTACAACAAGCACAGGTGGTGGCGGTGGCGGAAAGTATTACGAAACACCACTTGATATCGGTGTTTTTGTAGAGCCTGACCCAACAGTAAAAATGCCTGACCACGTGTTCTCGGTATATTTAAGCGGTATCGACTGCTATGGAAAGATATCTCGCCGCAGCCGAAGTGATGTTAATATCGTTGCCGTTGTCAACACCGAATCTAAGCAGGTTTTACTGATTTCGGCACCGCGTGATTTATATGTTCAGACACCTGTTACAAGTGGTGCTTACGACAAACTTACCAATGCAGGAATATACGGTGTAAAGGCAAGCAAAGGCGCAATGGAAATGCTGTATGATGCCGAGATAAACTACTATTTCAGAGTTAATTTCACAGGGTTCTACAGAATAATTAACGCCTTGGGCGGTATAACGGTCAACTCGGACTATGCCTTTACTGTCAAAAGCGGCGAAACCTTTGTAAAGGGTGAAAACCAACTTAACGGTAGCACAGCACTTGCTTTTGCACGTGAGAGATATAGTTTTAAAAGCGGTGACCGTCAGCGCGGCAAAAACCAGATGGCAGTTATAAAGGGTGTTATAGATAAAGCAACAAGTCTTGCCATGCTTACCAACTATAAGAAAATTCTCGACTCGGTTGCCGAAAGTATGGAGACCGATATTCCGTATGAAAAAATCACCGAACTTATAAATAACCAGTTGAATGATAACGCAAGTTGGAATGTTGTATCATATTCGGTTGACGGTACCGATGCATCCAAGAAACCGTTTTCTCAAAAAGGAAATTCATATGTTATGGTACCTAAGGAATCCACCATCAATAAAGCCAAAAGCCTTATTAAACAGGTCATAAACGGCGATGTCCCCACACCGTGATAAAATAACGAAAGAGTGATAAAGTTGATTAAAAATAAAGCAGACTACATAAGATATCTCGAGTACGATGCCAAAGCATTGGGTTGCAAAACCAAAAGACCGAGACTTTTCGGTGACGAAATCTGGAAATTCGAGCGTTGCCTTAGAAAAAAAGAGTATTATCAAACCTTTAGGGGTATCAAGAAAATTTTGTTTTTTAATTCCCATTGTTCACAATCGATTTAAATTTAAAAGCCTTTCCATAAAACTCGGTTTTTCTATTCCTGCAGGTATTTTTGAAGAAGGTTTAGCCATTGTTCACTATGGCAATATTGTTGTAAGCAACGGTGCCAAGGTGGGTAAAAACTGCAGAATACATGAATGTGTCAATATCGGCGCTACCAATGGAAGCAGCAAGGCGGCAACAATTGGTGATAACGTTTTTATTTCCACCGGTGCCAAGATAATCGGCGAGGTTACTATTGCCGATGATGTTGCAATAGCCGCGAACGCGGTAGTTGTTAAATCCATAACCGAGGCAGGTACTACATGGGGTGGTGTCCCTGCCAAGAAGATTAGCGATAACGATTCGCATGCAAATCTTCCGACTTTGTTCCCTAAAACCGATAATCAATAAATAACTGCGCATCGTGTTTTTTGTTCACGATGCGTTTTTATTTTTAAAAACTACTGACAAATGGAAATTTGTGTGATATAATTGTACAAAAGTCGAAAATTGACGTTTAAGAGGGATGAAATATGAATTTTTTGGAAGAAAGAATTTTAAAAGACGGTGTTGTAAAACCGGGTAATGTTTTGAAGGTTGACAGTTTTCTTAACCATCAGATGGACATTGAACTGATGGATATGATGGGTCAGGAATTTTACAACCGATTCAAGGGCAAAAACATCACCAAAATCTTAACCATTGAGGCTTCGGGTATTGCCATTGCCTGTGCAACTGCCCGTTTTTTCAAGGTGCCCGTGGTGTTCGCCAAAAAAAGCAAAAGTATTAATATTGACGGTGAGATGTATGTTGCCGAGGTTGAGTCTTTTACCCATAAAAACGTCAATAAGGTTATCGTTTCAAAACGTTTCTTAAACGAAGATGACCATGTGCTTATAATCGATGATTTTCTTGCCAACGGCTGTGCTTTGCAGGGTCTTATTTCCATCACCGAAAGCGCAGGTGCTACGGTTGAGGGTCTTGGCATTGCCATTGAAAAAGGTTTTCAGTACGGTGGCAGGGCTATAAGGAACTTAGGATACCACTTGGAGTCATTGGCAATAGTAGAGTCGATGGATGATGAGTTTGGTACCGTAAAGTTCAGAGAACAGTAACCAATTTTCCTCTTCCCGGGTTGCCTTAGTTTATCTTGAAAATCACACTGTTTTGTGTAATAATATATTAAAATACCGATAGAAAAGGAGGCGGAAAACATGGGTTCACCGCTTGCAGACCGCATAAGACCTCAAACTTTGGGTGAAGTGGTTGGTCAAGCTCATTTACTGGGTGAAGACCGTCCGTTAAGGCGTATAATTGAATCAGGTAATGTACCTAATTTAATATTTTACGGTCCGTCGGGCGTTGGCAAGACCACTGTTGCAAGTATTATTGCCAAGCAAAGCGGAAAACGTTTGCACAAACTCAATGCTACTACCGCCTCGACAGCCGACATCAGAGAACTGCTGAGTAAAGCCGAACTTTTGGGCGGCGAAAACGGTATTCTGCTTTATCTCGACGAGATACAGTACTTTAACAAAAAGCAACAACAGACTTTGCTGGAAAGCATTGAAAACGGCGACATTACGCTTATTGCGTCGACTACCGAAAACCCGTATTTTTATGTTTACAACGCTATTTTAAGCCGCTCGACGGTATTTGAATTTAAGCAACTGACTGCCGAGGACGTGCGCCCTGCTGTATTAAGAGCCGCAAAAATCCTCTCCGACGAACAAGGCGTTCAGGTAGAATTTGAAAACGAAAGAGCAATTGAGGTGATTTGCCGCGGTTGCGGTGGTGACGTAAGAAAAGCGCTTAACGCGGTTGAACTTTGCGTTATGTCATCCGACCGAGCCGACGGTAAGGTTATAATAAAACAGGAAACAGCCGAAATTCTCACTCAGAAAAGTGCCATGCGTTACGACCGCGAGGGCGACGACCATTACGACATAGTTTCGGCGTTTCAAAAGTCAATGCGCGGAAGCGACCCTGATGCCGCTGTGCACTATTTAGGTCGTTTGCTTGAGTCGGGTGACCTGCCATCAGCCTGCCGAAGACTTATGGTATGTGCTTGCGAGGACGTTGGACTTGCTTATCCGCAGATAATACCCATTGTAAAATCGGCAGTGGATATCGCACTTGCGGTAGGGCTCCCCGAAGCACGTCTTGCGCTTGCCGATGCGGTTATTCTGGTGGCACTTAGTCCTAAATCCAATACAGCACACAATGCCATCAACGCCGCTATGGAAGATATCGCAAAAGGCAAAAGCGGTCCTGTGCCGAGAAACTTACAGAATAAACATTTTGACGGTGAAGATGCTGTCATTAAGGGACAACACTACTTGTATCCGCATGATTTTCCCAACCGATATGTTGAACAACAGTATCTGCCTGACGTTCTTAAAAATGTTTCGTATTATGATTTTGGAGATAATAAAACCGAGCAAGGCTTTAAAGAATATTGGAAAAGAATTAAGGGTAAATAAAAACTCAACTGCTTATGATGTTACATAGGCAGTTTTTTGTTGTTTTAACATTATGACACGTAATTGGATATAATCAAATGTGTATAACAAAATAAAGCGTAGATTGTGATAAAAACAGTTGCTAAAGAAATAGTGTGTTGTTATAATTTCTCTATAAATTTAACTAAAGGTAACTGTGGAACATGAAAAGAATGGCTTTGATTATATCGTTAATTGCTGTCACGCTTTCAACCGTTTTGTATGCGGTTGGCGTTTCGGCAATTTTTGTTTTTACTGCCGTTTTGCTTTTGTCAGCACTTTGTTGCATTTGTTTAAAACGTAAACTAAAAAATTACCTTTCTGCTGCAACCGTACTGCTGATTTGTGCGTTGTATGGACTTTATCTGATATTATTTAACCACTTTACGGTGGTACAGACAACCAAACTTGCAGGCAAAAGCGGTAATATAACCTGCCATGTCACAGAAGAACCTCAGCCACACGGTGATATGACGGCTTTGTATGTCAAAACATCATCTGACCAAAATAAAAACTCGGGTCTTTGCCGCAGTATAAAACTTCAGTTGTGGATATCATCCGACAATGCTTTGGCAATTGCAAGCGTAGGTGATATATTTACCGCCGATGTTGAGTTTAACGAAATAGATGCTCCTTATCGCAAAAACGGTTACGCTCAAGGAATTTATGTCGGCGCATACGCCAAGAATTTTGAAACTGTTGGTCACAAGTTCAGTTTTTATGAGTGGGCGGTTAATATCCGGCAAGCAGTACGTGAGGTTATAAACCAACGCTTTACAGGTGATAAAAGAGGAATACTAAACGGTGTTGTTTTGGGTGGCACAAGTCAGATGAGTGACAGCCTTTACAACGATTTTATTAAATGTGGTGTTATACATATCACATCGGTGTCAGGTATGCATATTAGTATTATCTGCATGGCGGTGACAACCTTGCTGCAGTTGTTTATGAACCGTCGTCGTGCTAATATTGTTGCCGTTATTCCCATTATAGGGGTTATTGCGGTGACCGGATTTCATGCTTCGGCTTTAAGAGCCGGATTTATGTGCATTTTGGTTTTTGTGGGAGATGCGTTGCTTAAAAGAACCGATGGGCTTAACTCTTTAGGTCTGGCTGTAACAATCATGCTGTTTATCAATCCGTTTTATGTGTGCGACTTAGGGTTCGGGCTTTCTTGTACCGCAACGGCAGGTGTTATTGTTGCCACCCATTTATATAACGATAAGATACAGTCGAGAGTTACGGTGAAATACCCCAAAGTCAATCATGTCGTACACGTGGCAGGAAGTGTATTCTTTCAATCGGTGGGTGCCGTTATTTTCACCTTGCCGTTGCAGGTTTTAGAGTTTGGTTTTGTATCATTGGTGGCTCCAATAGCAGGTGTTGCAATCTGTGCGGCGGTTTCTTATACACTTATTCTTGCAGTTATGGGTATTGTTTTGCACTTTATACCGTTTTTAAGTGTATTATCCAACCTCGTTTTTGCTCCTGTGTGGCTGTTGCTCGAATATGTTGAGACGGTGATACCCAAAATTGCCGATATTCCGTTTTCATACACTCAATTTGGCAGTCTTGCGGTTGTTGTTTGGATGGGACTTAGCGTAATGTTGGTTGGAGTTTGGTTTTTACTTGGGTGTATCGGCGGAAAAAGGTTGCTTGCGTTACTTTTGGTGTTGATGCTGGCGGTAAGTTTGTGGAGTTATGCACTTGTTACACGTGATGTGGTTGAAATTTCTTCAATAAATTTAGGAAAAGGTTATGCAGTTGTTATTTACTATGGCGAAAAATGTGTTATAATAGGAAACGGAGATGATAAAGGCGATGCCTATACCATCTTGTCAGAACTGCGGTTGCGCGGTGTGACTACGGTGGATGCCATACTTTTGCCATCGGAAAGTGAAAATTGCAATGGTGGCGAACGGTATTTGCGTGAACTTTTAAAGTTTACGCAAATAGCCACAGTACCAACCGAAGAATTTACAAAAGAACTGCGCGATGGGGTAACGCTTACAGCCGTTCCGCACGAAATGGGTTGCTGTTATCTTGTGTCGGTATTCGGTACAGATGTGCTAATAGGTTTCGGCAGTTATAAGGCTTACGATTTGTCGCCCGATATTCTTTTTACTGGAAGAGCGTTGCCAACCGTACAAGCACCTAAAATAACGGTGGTGTCGGGTGATTGGTTGCCTAAAAGTGCCGAGTCAAAATACGGCAGAGTATATTACATGGCTTCGTCATCGGTGTCGGTGAAATTTTGCAAAGGAAAGGAGTTTGAGATTTATGCCCGCTAAAAATCAAGAATTTTTAACCGAATATGACCTTAAATCTCAGATAAAATCCAAAAAGTATGTGCCCTGTTACTGTCTTTTCGGCGACGAGCATTATATGATAAAACGTCATGTCAAAAGCATAATTTCTTCGGCTGTGGACGAGTTTGCCGATTTTAACGTTACTCAGTTTGACGGTGCCGTGAAAATTCAAGAGGTGTACGATGCCGTAATGGCGTTTCCTATGATGAGTGCCTACCGCGTGGTCACTTTGTGCGACTATCCGGTTGACAAAGTGCCGGCATCTGAGTTGGAAAAAATGTATAGCCTTATGGAAGATATGCCGTCAACCAGTATTCTTGTGCTGTGGTTTGAAACGGTTGAAATAAATGCCAAAAAACCGTCGGACAAGTTTGCAAAACTCTTTAAAGCAGTGGCAGAGTCGGGTGGTGTGGTGTGCAATATTGCGCGCAAAACTGTGCCCGAAATAATAAAACTATTGCAAGCAGGTGCCGCAAAACGGCAATGCCGACTTGATTCGTCGGCGGCAAGATACATGGTTGAAACCTGCTCTGAAGACCTTAATACCTTAATAAATGAACTTGAAAAACTTTGCTTTTTTGTAGGTGAAGGCGGCAATATTACCGTAAACGAGATTAATAAAATCTGCTCAAGGTCGACCGAGGCTTCGGTTTACAATGTATCAAAAGCAGTGCTTAGAGGCGATTTGCAAGGTGCTTACAGAATTCTTGACGACCTTTTATACATGAACACCGACCCTGCATATATACTTATGTGCCTTTCGTCGGCTTATATTGATATTTATCGTGCCTTTGCTGTGCGTTCAACAGGTCGCAAACCCGATACCGCCGCAAAGGAACTGGGTTACTTCAATACTGCATTCAGGCTTACCGAAGGCGAAAAGCACTTAAGCCGTTTATCAGAAGCACAGTTAATAGAGTCGGTAAAACTGCTTGCCGACTGTGACCGCCTTATGAAAAGTACCCGTTGTGACGAAAGAACGTTGCTTGAAAAGGTGCTTGTAGACCTTGCCATGGTTGCGAGGAGCAAGGCATGATACATTTAAAACAGGCGGTTATTGTTGAGGGTAAATACGATAAAATAAAACTGTCGAACTTTGTCGATGCCGAGATAATTGTTACCGACGGGTTCCGCATTTTTAAGGATAAGCAAAAGCGCGACCTTATAAGAAAGATAGCCGAAAAACGTGGCATAATCATTCTGACCGACAGCGATTCGGCAGGTTTTGTTATAAGAGGGCATTTGTCGGGTCTTACTGACCCTAAAAACATCACTAACGTCTTTATACCCGAAAAAAAGGGCAAAGAACGACGCAAACAAACCGAGTCAAAAGAAGGACTTTTGGGTGTTGAGGGGTTATCGGAAGAAGTGATAACCGAGGCCTTTTTAAAGGCAGGGGTTGACATCGAGGGCAAAGGTGTAACGGCTAAAGAGACTAAAATAACCCGCGCCGACCTTTACGAAATGGGTCTTATAGGAGCCGAAAACAGTTCTGAAAAGCGCCGACAGTTGGAACAAAAATTGGGGTTGCCCACGGGCATGTCGGTCTCGCAACTGCTTACGGCACTCAATTTACTTTATACAGAGGATGAAATTCGGGAAGGGGAGACTGAAGACTGATGGAACTTGGCAAAAAAGCAAGAATTCTCTGTGTGCTTAAATATCTTGAAAACTATAGCGACAGTGAACACTCGCTGACATCGGCCGATATTTTGCAAAAACTTTGTGACGAGGGCATAACAGCCGAGCGCAAGGCGGTTTATGACGATATAGAGATACTTCGTGAACTGGGTTATGACGTTGTGACATCGGGTGGTAAAAACCGAGGATATTATCTTGCCAACCGAAGTTTTTCTATGCCCGAGGTCAATCTGCTCACCGACGCGGTCATGTCGGCAGGTTTTATTCCTAAAGGCAAGACCAAGAATTTGGTTGAAAAACTACATTCGCTTGTCAGCGTATATGAGGCTGATGAGATTAGGGCACGCATTTGCATAGAAAACCGCGCAAAAAGTGAAAACGACGGTGTTTTCGGCATAATCGAGCAGTTGAACGATGCTATTATCAATCGCAAAACGGTAAAAATCGTCTATACGCGCGACGCTTTGGGTGATAAAGGCGTTGAAAAGTCAAAAAAAGAGATAACTGTGTGCCCCTATGCTTTATTGTGGGATGCCGACCGTTATTATGTTATCGGCAACAACCCCAAGTACGATAATCTTATGCATTTAAGGGTAGACCGCATAGAGAGTGTGACTGTGTCGAAACAACCGTGGAGACATTTTAGCGAGGTTTCGGAGTACAAACAGCGGTTTGACACAGCCGACTATGCAGGTAAAACATTTAATATGTTCGGCGGCGAAAAGTGCCGTATTGACCTTGAATGTAATATTGAACTCTACGATAAAATAACCGACCGTTTCGGCAAAGGGATGTTTATAAGGTTCGATAAACCTAACGGTGTTTTCCGCTTTACAGCCGATGCTCTCATTAGCGAAGGACTTATAGGCTGGCTTATGCAGTTTGGTGGAGACATAAAGGTCTTAAGCCCTGAAATATTAAAGCAAGACCTTGCCAAAAAAGCCAAACAAATCACCGATATGTATAAATAAAAACAAGCACATTGCTCACAAACGAACAATGTGCTTTCTGTTTTGATTTTGGACATTTTTTGCAATAACGATTGATAAAGATAATTGCGTATTTTAAACACAAAGGCATGGATTTTGCAGCCGTTGACTTATAAGTATAGTTATGCTATGCTTGCGCTACAATAGGGACAAAATTATTTTATTGCCTATGTTATGTGGTGTTGTTAACTTAAAAATCCAACTTCAAGTTGGAAAATTCCAATAACTGCGTTATTGATTTATAACATTTTAACCTTTAAAATATAATTGTAGCTACAAGAAATATAAAGGAGTGTACCTATGGATAATTTGAAGTTGAACGATACTATTTGTTTTTATAGAAAAAAGCAAGGCTTAACGCAAGAGGAACTTGCCGTAAAGTTAGGTGTAACCAACCAGTCGGTATCTAAATGGGAGTCGGCACAGTGTTGTCCAGATATCAGTCTACTACCAAAGCTTGCCGAT
>JAZNVU010000036.1:0-1757 GCA_045592985.1 Acutalibacteraceae bacterium
ACTCTTTATTTTCATTATAAAAGGTCTTAAAATCCGGGCAAACGCCTAATTCTTCTACTATTTTTGCCGTATCCTTTACCATGCAATAACACCTGATTTCAATCCAATATCTACCTAATGATTATAATGAATAAGCCGTGCTTTGTCAACTTGCGACAAAACACGGCATTTTTATGCTGGCAGCATAAGACTTTTCGAAATGACTGTATTAAATTTGAAATGAGAACGGAGGTGAGTTAATGAAAAAAATAATAAGCAAATTATTTTCTGACTACCTTTCCGAACAGAACATAGCATCCAAACCCGACTATGTTGCTCTCGGCAAACGTGCGCTACAAAAAGAGAAAGAACTCCGAAACAAACTAAACGAAGAACAAACAAAATGTTTCGAGGAATTATTTGAACTTACCTCACAAATACATTTTTTAGAAGTCAAAGACGCCTTTTTTAGTGCCTGTAAATTAGGAGCCAACGCATCCAAAGAGTTTGTTATTTAAGTTCTTGTTCGAGATTCTTATATTCCGGCGTGTCAAAGAACTCCATTACGGTAATTTCAAGTCCGTCGCAAATCTTTTTAAGGGTGACGATACCGGGATTCTTGCTCTCGCCGTTCAAAATGCTTTTGATTGTTGATTGGGAAATACCGCACATATAACTCAAAGCATTGGGTGTAATTTTACGCTCGCGGCAAAGTTCGTAAATTCTATTAACTGTAAATTCGCAAATACCCATACATATCACCTGCGTAATTAGTATTCCTATACACAGATTATATATCACTACAAATTTGTTGGTTAGTTATTTATCACTAATTGCAATTGACATATCCCGTCGAAAGGCGTATAATTAGTGATATATAACTAACGCGGTTGTAAAACCAACTTTTTTATATGTTATGCTGCAAGGTCACAAACGAACAAAAAAACAACAGGAGGCAAAAAAATTGAAAACATCTGCATTTAAAAAAACACTTGTAATCGTCATGTCGGTGGTATTGATTATCGGCATCGCGGCAGGTACGGCTATTTTTGTTGATAAGACAAGCGTTCCTGCCGTGAGCACGATTGAAAACGGTCTTTCCGCTTATGAACTGGCAGTTCAGTACGGTTATGAAGGCACCGTTCAAGAGTGGTTAGAAAGTCTGAACGGCAAATCGGCATACGAAATTGCCAAGGAGAACGGTTACACTGGTACTGAAACCGAGTGGACTACTTCTCTTAAAGCCACCGCAGGTAAAGACGGTGTTGGCATTAAGACGGCTGCTTTCTCTGACAGCAACGAATTGCTTATTACTCTTACTGATGGTACTGTATTAAATCTCGGTGTTGCCGACGGTCTTAACGGTAAGGACGGCACAGACGGAAAAGATGGTGTAGGAATTACTTCGGCAAACATCAATGCCGAGGGTCAACTTGTGTTGTCTTTCTCTGATGGTAAGACTGTCAACCTTCAAAAGATTGTCGGTATGAATGGTACAGACGGCATCGATATTTCTTCTACCACTATCAATACAGATGGTGAACTTGTTATTACATATACAAATGGTCAGACTGCTAACCTTGGTGTTGTTATCGGTGCCAAGGGTGATAAGGGCGACAAGGGCGAAACTGGTGCAACGGGTGCTACTGGTGCCCAAGGCGAGCAGGGTCTCCAAGGTGAAAAGGGAGACAAAGGCGAAAAAGGTGATAAGGGCGATACTGGTGCTACTGGTAACGATGGTGTAAGCATCACCAAGACTGAAATCAATAACAAGGGCG
>JAZNVU010000037.1:0-7543 GCA_045592985.1 Acutalibacteraceae bacterium
ACGTCGGCTTTTTAATTTCTACATATAAGGGGATTCGAACCCTGAGATGGTGAGGAGCGTTAAGAAAACAGTTCAGTGAACTGTTTTTAGCGACGAAGTGTGAGTCGGGTACTGTTTGCAAGGCAAACGGTCGACGAGCACGAAATACGCGAAGCGGATTTATCCCCAATGGATCACCAAAAAATCAGTTACACCTTTGGTGTGGCTGATTTTTTTATTATGTTTATTTATTATCACCGGGGATTCGAACCCTGAGAGGGTGAGAAACCTTTTATTCTCGGTTAATACTATACTTTAAAAATTCACTTGACATATATACGTTTCGCATATATATTTAACATGTATGAATTTTTTAATGATTGGATTGTGAATGGTATGAAATTATCTTGTACAAGTATCGACGGCTTTAGACAAATTAAAATGATCAGTGCTCATGCTACATATGGCATAGGTTTATTTACTGGTATGTTTTTTTTGTTCAGCAATTTGTTTGGTGTCAGATGTGATACTTATGACGAGAAAATCGATATAGCAAAGGATTTAGCAATAGATAGATTAATCAGCAAAGCACAGTCCATCGGTGCAACAGGAGTTATGGATATTCACTTCCAAATACATGGAACTACTGTATTTGTATATGGTATTGCATGTGTTGAAAAAAAGGATAACTAAAATCAGCATTCCCCTTTGTCTTTATAACCACCAACAAAACACTACAAAAAACCTGCCGTATCTTAAAGATACGGCAGGTTTTAATATTAAAGTACTTTCGAAAGAAAATCTTTAAGTCTCGGATTTTTAGGGTTGCCGAAGAACTCTTCGGGGGAAGCCTGTTCCTTAATAATACCTTCATCAATAAATACAATGTTGGTACCAACTTCTTTTGCAAATCCCATTTCGTGGGTTACAACAACCATTGTCATTCCTTCGTTGGCGAGTTCTTTCATAACTTCAAGTACTTCACCAACCATTTCGGGATCAAGCGCACTCGTCGGCTCGTCAAACAGTAACACTTCGGGGTCCATACAAAGTGCACGAACAATTGCTACACGTTGTTTCTGTCCTCCGGATAGTTTTGAAGGATACTCGTTAGCCTTATCCTGCAAATCGACCTTACTCAAAAGCTCCATTGCTTTTTTATTGGCAGTTTCCTTTATTTCTTTTGTACTTCTGATGTCCTCAGGATTATAAGGTATCCCAAACAGTTTTTTCAACTTTGCAATTCTTGAATTTTTGGTTGCAATGTAAACAGGAGCAAGTGTCATATTTTGAATGACCGTTTTATTGTTAAAAAGGTTAAAATGTTGAAAAACCATACCTATTTTCTGACGGTGAAGGTTTATATCAACACTCATATCAGCCAAATCAACTTCGTGAAAAAACACATTGCCCGATGTCGGGTCTTCCATGCAGTTAAGGCAACGCAAAAGTGTACTTTTTCCCGAGCCGGAAGGACCTAAGATAACAACGATTTCTCCCTTTTTTATGGAAAGGTCAATACCTTTTAAAACTTCTAATTTACCGAAGCTTTTTTTAAGGTTACATACTTCTATCACTTTTTCTCAAGCTCCTTTCCATCAATTTTATAAGCATGCTTATAATGAGAACAAGCACAATATAAACTATTGCCATAGCTAAATATGGAATTATGAACTCATAAGAGTTTGTTCCTATGTTGTTGAAAGCTTTATAAAGGTCAACCGCACCAATAAAACTAACAATAGAGGTTTCTTTAATAAGCGTTATAAACTCGTTTCCCATGGTAGGTAAAATGTTTTTGACAGCCTGAGGAATAACAATTTTCATCATAGAAACGGAAAAACCGAGTCCAAGTGAACGACCGCCTTCCATCTGACCGGGGTCAACCGACAAAATACCGCCACGCATAATTTCGGAAATATAGGCACCGCTGTTAAGGCCAAAAACAATAACCGCAACATCAACCGATGGCATTGTTGTTTTCATAAGTGGTAATAAAACATAGTACAATAAAAGCAACTGCACAACAAGCGGTGAACCGCGAAAAAACGAAACATAAACACTGCAAAAGCCATTGAGAACTCTGGGCAGTCTCTTATATTTCGGCATAACGCGAACAGCAGCAATCAAGGTTCCTATTATTGTTCCGATAATAAGACCCATAACCGCAATAATGAGGGTGTTTCTCAAACCTTCAAGCATGAGTTTGTATCCGCCATACTCAATGAAGTATTTATAAAACACCTCTATTTTTTTATCAAAATTTCCCATAATATGTATCCTTTAAAACAACAAATGCCTCACCGTTTCCGGTGAGGTATTTGCGAATAGTTAAATTAAAATCAGCGGAGAGCGTTGATGGATTCGGTGATAAACTTAGCAGGAGCAGAGTCGATAATTACATAATCGATATTTCCGTTAAGCATATCCTGAATAGCCAAAGAACCATTCTTGTATCCAACAGTGGTTACAGGAAAACCTTCAAAGTCCCAATCTGCATCGCCCTCGGAATAGAACTGACCGGTAGTTCCGTTCTGTACGCCAATCTTCTTAGATTCGTCAAAAGACTTGAGAATTGTTTCAACGTCTTCTACAGTTTTGCAATCCTTAAAGGTCTCATCGTTGCTCTTAACAATGAGTCTCTGAGAAGCGGTATAGTAAGAGTCGGTAAATGCAACATGTTCTTCACGGTCAGGCTTAATGGTAAGACCTGCCATTGCGATGTCGCACTTGTGCTGACCTACAGAAAGGCAAACAGAGTCAAAATCCATATCCTGGATAACAAGTTCCCAACCAAGGTACTCAGCAAATGCTGCTGCAATTTCCATATCAACACCGTAATACTTGTCACCTTCGATGTACTCGAAAGGAGCAAACTGAGCGTTGGTAGCAACTACGAGTTGGTCTTTGGAATCATCTCTTGTTGCGGAAGTTACAGGAGAAGGAGTGCCGTCACCAAAATACTTATCGCAAATTTCTTCATACTTACCGTTTTCTTTAATCTGCTTAATAAACTCGTTAGCTTTGGTAAGAAGCTCGGGCTGGTCCTTATCAACACCGAAAGCATACTCTTCGTCGGTAAGGTCGATATCGATAACCTTTGCGGTTACAACATCTTTTTTCTCACCGACATCTGTGCCTTCATCTTTACTACAACCAACCATTGTGCAAATTGCAAACATCATAGCAAAACAAAGAATTAAAGATAATACTTTTTTCATTTATATTTCCTCCTTGGTCATCAAACCTTTATTTGATTGAAGTATACCACCTTATGAATAAAAATGCAAGCGTGTTTGTAAATTTTGTAATTTATTACGCAAAACAGCCGCTTTTGCGGTGTATATTTGCTCATTGTTTGCATAAAACAGACAAAAGAAGGTGATTTTTTGAGCCTTATACAATGTGCACTCGACTGCTGTCATCAGCACGACGGATACTGTCTGCTTGATTCAATCGGTATTGTCAGTTCTGTTAAATCAAACTGCCCTCATTATTCAAAATCAAAAAATGTTTGCAATAGCCTCGTGAACGTTGCGGACACCGATAACCGTAACCGAGCCGACATCACCTTTTAACTGTTTCACACACGACCTCGGCACAATGCACCGTGTAAACCCAAGTCTTGCGGCTTCATTGATTCGTGCAGTTATACGCGACACCGACCTGACTTCTCCCGAAAGGCCAACCTCCCCTATTGCCACAACGTCATCAGGCAACGGTTTATCGGTTATACCCGAAACAAGTGCCAACGCCACCGACAAATCTGCAGCAGGCTCGTCAAGACGGAGTCCTCCGACGATATTCAGATAAACGTCCATAGTCGAAAAGCGGTAACCCAAGCGTTTTTCCAAAACAGCAAGCAGAAGGTTAAGACGGTTAAAATCAAACCCTGTCGACATGCGTCGGGCGTTGCCGTAACCTGAGGGTGACACAAGGCTCTGCACTTCTGCCAAAACGGGACGTGAACCCTCCATAACGCAGGAAATACAGTTGCCCGAAACGTTTGTGTTACGTTCAGAAAGCAGAGCCGCTGACGGATTTTCAACCTCTGAAAGCCCAAAATCGTTCATCTCAAATACGCCGATTTCGTTAGTCGAGCCGAAACGGTTTTTGACAGCCCTTAAAATTCGGTAGGCATAGTTACGTTCACCCTCGAAATACAGCACGGCATCGACAATATGCTCCATAACCTTAGGTCCTGCAATAGCACCGTCTTTGTTAACGTGACCAACTATCACCACAGGAATATCAAGGCTTTTGCCAGTTCTTAGCAACAGATTTGTACATTCTCTTACCTGTGTAACACTTCCTGCAGATGACTGGATTTCGGCATGTGTCATGGTTTGAATCGAGTCTATCATAACCACATCAGGTTTGTTGAGTTTGATGTACTCTGCAACCGTTTCAACGTCGGTTTCGGTCATTACAAGCAGACTCTCCCCCTTAACCGACAGTCTTTCGGCACGGAGTTTAAGTTGCTTTGCCGACTCCTCACCCGATACATATAAAACCTTTTTATCTTTACAAAAAGTACCGCAAACCTGCATAAGTAAGGTCGATTTGCCGATTCCGGGGTCGCCTGACAACAACACAACCGAGCCTTTTACAAGACCGCCACCCAAAACTCTATCCAGTTCGCCGATACCGGTTTTATAGCGCAGTTCATCGGTTGTATCAATATCGTTGACCGAAACAACACCGTCAAAACTTCTCTTGCTTACCGCCGAAACATAAGTCGACGACTTTGACGTGCTGACGATTTCTTCATTCATGGTGTTCCATGCGCGGCAACCGGGGCATTGACCCGACCACTTGGGTGCCTCGTATCCACACTCGGAACAAATATAGGTTGATTTAACCTTGGTAGCCATTATAACTTCCCTTTCAATTTCTGTTATAATAATTGTATCACACAAAATATTCGGTTGCAATAAAAAAATAAAGGCGATTGCTCGCCTTTATCTGCTACTTTTATGTTGTACCTTTGTTTTCGCAAGAGTATCTTATTATCCCTTCAGCGATTGCCCAGGAAATAGCCTTCTGATACTCCTCGGTTTTTAGTTTTTTAAGGTCTTCCCCATTACTTAAAAAACCACACTCAACGATAACCGACGGCACCGTTGCATGGTAAAGCAAATATATGTCTTTCGTTGTTTTCTTCACCACACGGTGATTTAGTGGTTGGAGTGTTTGTTTTACGGCAGTCTGTATTGATTTTGCAAGTTCTTCTGATCCCTCAGTAACTCCGTAAAACACCTGCGTACCATTAGGCTGAGAAGTTTCAAACTTATTCATATGAATGCTCACAAACAAAGCGTCAGGATAATTTTGCATGATTTTCAAACGGTTTTTTATATCACTGACCTTTTTTGAACCCGAAACATCCTCGTCTTCCATTGAAAGGTCTGCGTTTCTTACAAGCACTGTATTATACCCAAGTGCCCTTAGCACCGCGTCAAGTTTTAGTGCAATTTTAAGATTCAAATCCTTTTCAACAGTACCGTCAGTCGCCACCGCACCGCCGTCAAACCCGCCGTGGCCTGAGTTAGCCAATACTATACTTTTTTAGTATTCTTGCATAATTTGTCGTATTTTGAGTGGTTATTTTCACTAAATTTTCCACTCAATTTTAATTTCTCTCTTTCCACTCTTTTGGAGTTTTCCAATGAAGATTTTACTTATAAATTCATCGGCTATCTCGAATGTCAGAGTGTCAATTTTTCGGTACTTTTCGAGTACCTGACTAGTATCCATTTTTGTTTCGCCGCCCGATAGTGCGGTGAGTTTTGATTTCAAAATTTCGATGCGTTTTTCTGTATCTTCGGATTCCTTTTGATAGCTTTCTCGGTATTTAGTAAACTCTTCTACGGTGATGATACCGTCTAATTTATCGGTGTACATCTGAGCCATTCGGTTATCGTTTCGCTTGACCCTTTCTTCGAGCTCGGCAATTTGCGACTGCAAGGTTTTAGCACCGTTCTTTTTCCTTTTAGGTGCATCTAACTTGCCAATCTGCTTTTTATCGTAGTATTTATCAAGCAACTTATTAATTTCATCTACTACGATTTGCTCTAACTCGTCAAGGCGAATACTGTGTGCGTTTTGGCAAACTCCGTTAGTGGTTTTACGGGTTCTGCAAGAAAGGTAGTTATATCTTCCGTCACGCAGCTTATAGCTCATTTTCCACATTGTGTTACCACATTCAGCACAAAATACCTTTTTGGCAAGCGAATAACAACTGCCACTTGGAATTTTTTGACCTCTGCCTCGCGACAACCGAATTTCCTGTGCCTTATAAAAGGTTTCTTTAGAGATAATCGGCTCGTGGGTATCCTCAACAATATCCCATTCACTTTGCGGCTTTTTGCGGCGTTTACCCGTTTTGTAGTTTACAACCTCTTGTCTTCCCTGCACCAAAGTACCAGTGTATTCAAATCGGCGAAGAATTGCATATACCGCCGAATCGGACCAGGTTGTCCTAGGGGCATTGTTCTTCTCATAGTTGCCGTTGTAATACTTAGAGCCAAGCTCCTTTTTGTGAACACAAGGCGGCGGAATCATCTCATCATTTAATATTTTCGCAATGCTTATGTACCCTAGTCCACCGATATATAAATCAAATATCCGCTGAACTGTTGGCGCCGCAACCTCGTCAATAATTAAATGATTCTTGTTGTCCGGGTCAATTAGATAGCCGTAAGGTGCGAAAGAGCCGACAAACTCACCGTTTTTTCGTTTAACACTTAAAGTCGCTTTAACATTTTCCGATAACTCTTCCAACTGCCATTCATTTACAAGTCCGTTAATCTGACGGGCTTTTTTGTTGCCTTTAACGTTCGTGTCAATATTATCAACAACCGCAACAAACCGGACACCCCATTCGGGAAACTTTCCGTGAATGAAGTGTTCAATCATCTCCATATCACGCGAAAAACGGGATTGCGTTTTGCAGACAACTATCGTGCATCTGCCTTCTTCGCAGTCCTTGAGTACCTGATTCCAAGCAGGTCTTGAAGCGTCGGCACCACTGTAATCCTCATCACAGTAAATGCCGTTGATTTGCCATCCTTTCTCGATACAGTAGTTTATTAGCATCGTCTTTTGATTTTGGATACTTTCGCTCTCGTCAGTCTTATTTTTCTTATCCCTATCCTCTGAAGAAAGGCGAACATAAATATCCGCAATTTCAGTTAGCATTTTCAAAGCACTCCTTCCCACTTAGGTCCTGAGTGCTGCCGTGAAATGCAACACTATTATTATAATCTAATTCGTATAATTTTTCAATATCCATAACACAAAGACTTCTAATTGAGTTATTAATTTTTTCTTTGCGCTCGGATTCACTAATTTCGGAGAACGCATTAACTACGATATATTCAGTTTTATTTTTCTTCATATAATGCGCCCTCCTTACCTACATAATGTTTATGCTGATTTAAATACTTTAATGTTTTCAGCATTACTAAAATCCTTTCCGACAACCATAATTTGAACTTCTAGCTCGATTGTCAGGAAAGTATTAAGTAATATTATTTTCGAGTTTCAAGAAAACATTAACTTT
>JAZNVU010000038.1:0-39851 GCA_045592985.1 Acutalibacteraceae bacterium
CTTGGCTCACAGAACGACATGGCTACGATCCGACTTCGCATACTGTGAAGCAGTAGTTGGAAATAGCGGGAATATTGGAACGTAAAGGAAGAATCTTTGCGCCTGCGGGCATGATGTGGTCGGTTGTGATGTTGTCGCCGACTTTGAGAACTACAGGAGCATCGATATCCTCGGGCAGAGCATCGCCGTTGGGAACGGGTTTGATGTTCGGGCCGTAGAGAACCTCGAGGTCTTTAGCCTCTTCAACAGAAGCGGGCTTGTCTATAAGGTTGTCGTTTATAACGAACTTTTCGGGCATCTCAATTTTTGCAGCTTCGCCGAGAGTTCTGGGGTCTGTGAGGACACCTGTGAGAGCGGAAGCGGCTGCGACTTCGGGGCTTACAAGGTAAACACCTGCATCAGCAGTACCCGAACGGCCTTCAAAGTTGCGGTTGAAGGTTCTGAGGCTGATACCTTTGGAGTTAGGCGACTGACCCATACCAATACAAGGTCCACAAGCACATTCCAAAATTCTGGCACCTGCAGCGATAAGTTTAGATAAAGCACCGCAATCAGCAAGCATGTTGAACACTTGCTTAGAACCGGGAGCAATACCAACCGAAACGCTGGGGTCAACAGTTTTTCCATCTAAAATAGCGGCAACCTTAAGCATGTCATAAAGTGAAGAGTTTGTACAACTGCCTATAAGCACCTGGTCAACCTTCATTTTGCCGATTTCGGTAATAGGTTTAACGTTATCGGGCATGTGAGGCATTGCAGCTAAAGGCGCGAGTTCTGAAAGGTTTACGTATATTTCTTTATCGTAAACTGCATCTTCGTCACTTCCCAGTTCAACAAAATCTTCCTCGCGGCACTGTGCTTTAAGGAAAGCCTTGGTGATTTCGTCAGAGGGGAAGATAGAAGTAGTTGCACCAAGTTCTGCACCCATGTTGGTAATGGTTGCACGTTCGGGAACAGAAAGGGTTTTAACGCCATCTCCTGCGTATTCAACAATGTAGCCAACGCCACCCTTAACGGTGAGTTGACGCAATACTTCTAAAATAACGTCTTTAGCCGAAACAAAAGGCGAAAGTTTGCCGGTAAGATTTACACGTATCATTTTGGGCATTGGAATGTAATATGCACCGCCACCCATGGCTACTGCAACGTCCATACCGCCTGCACCAATCGCAAGCATACCGATACCGCCACCTGTAGGGGTGTGAGAGTCGGAGCCAATAAGTGTTTTACCGGGCTTGCCAAATCTTTCAAGATGTACCTGGTGGCAGATACCGTTACCAGGGCGCGAATAGTAAATGCCGTGCTTTTTGGCAATGCTTTGAATAAATCTGTGGTCGTCGGCATTTTCAAAACCGGTTTGAAGTGTGTTGTGGTCTATGTAAGCAACCGAACGCTCGGTTTTAACACGGTCAACACCCATGGCTTCAAATTCGAGGTATGCCATAGTACCTGTGGCATCCTGAGTTAAAGTCTGGTCAATTCTAAGTCCAACGTCGTTTCCGGGAATCATTTCTCCGTCAACAAGATGGGCTTTAATAATCTTTTGAGCAATAGTAAGTCCCAATGATTTCATCTCCTATTAAAATATCTACAATATTATCCTACAAAAGTTGTGATTTGTCAATATTTTAACACATAAAAAATGCGAACTTATTGAAAATTTTAACAATGTTTGTTCAAAGTTTGACGTTTTTTACTCTTGATTTTTGTCATATATGATATTATTATATAAACTGAAGATACCTTGAGAAAGGGAATGTTAAAATGATACTTTCTTCAACAACTGCAATTCTTGATAAAAAGTTCGGTTACAAAAATGCAGTTGAGATACTTGCCAAAGCGGGTTTCGATGCGGTTGATGTTTCTCTGCGCGGTATGTGTGATGCAGACAATATTTTTAACGGTGATGATTATATTCAGCAGGCAAAACAACTTAAGAAATTGGCCGATGAATACGGTATATTTTACAATCAAGCGCATGCATATTTTCCGTCATCATTTACAGATGAAGAAAAAACAAAAATTGCTTTTGAAAAAATCAAAAGAGGAATAGAAATTTCGTCGGTTTTGGGTGCTAAAATTATTGTAGTTCACCCAAAACAGCATTTGGCTTATCTTGAGGGCAACAATGCTGGGGTTTTAAAGCAAATAAACTATGTTTTTTATAAATCTCTTATTCCTTACTGCGAAAAATACGGAGTTAAAATTGCTACCGAAAATATGTGGCAAAGAGGCAAAATCAGTGATGTTATAGTTAGTTCCACCTGTGCTTCGGGTAAGGAGTTTTGCGAGTACGTCGATATGTTTAATAGTGAGTGGATAACTGCTTGTCTTGATATAGGGCATTGCGGTCTTACAGGACGTTTGCCTGAAACCATGATACGAGAATTAGGACATAACCGTCTTGGTGCACTTCATGTACACGATAACGACGGCAAGCACGATAATCACGTACAGCCTATGGCATCGTTTGTATCGTCTGTTAATTGGGAAGAGGTCTGTAAAGCACTTGCTGAAATTGATTATAAAGGTGATTTTACATTTGAGGCAGAAAATATTTTTAATAATGCCAATGAAACCACTGTCCAATCTTCCGCAAACCTTTTACACGATATAGGCAGATATCTTATTGGAAAAATTGAATATTATAAATGTATATAATAAAGAGTAAAGCCGAACTTTGAACTTTAACATAGATTTAACGGCGATTTTGTTATATTTTAATGTACTTTATGTATAATTTTGGCAAATTTTGAAGGAGAGTGAGTAAATGAGCCTTATATATTTGGTTGAGGACGACAGTAATATCAGAGAACTTGTTGTTTATACGCTTAACAGCATGGGATTTGATGCGGTTGGCTTTGAAAAACCTTCGGATTTTTACTCTGCTCTTAAAGATAATGTACCATCGTTGATTTTACTTGATATTATGTTGCCCCAAGAAGACGGACTTTCTATATTAAAAAAATTGCGTGCTTCGGACGGTACGAAAGAAGTTCATGTAATAATGCTTACTGCCAAATCTTCTGAAATTGATAAGGTTAAAGGGTTTGAAATGGGCGCAGACGATTATATTGCCAAGCCTTTTGGCATGATGGAACTTGTTGCGCGTGTTAAAGCCCGTTTGCGTAGCACAGGCAAGACCAAGGTTTTATCCGAGTATTCAGTGGGTGGACTTTATGTTTGCCCCGAAAAGCATATCGTGAGGGTCGACGGTGACACTGTTGCGTTAACACTTAAAGAGTTTGAAATGTTGTGTATGCTGCTTGAAAACCGTCAGGTTGTTTTGACCCGCGACCAAATCTTAAATAAAGTTTGGGGTTATTCATTCGACGGGGAAAGCCGTACAGTAGATGTACATATAAGAACACTAAGGCAAAAGCTCGGCAACAGCGGTGATATTATTGAGACTGTCAGAGGTATAGGATATAAAATTTCGGAGGATGTATCTTGAAAAAACTTCGTAACGTAATTTTTCGCAATTGCATGCTCATATCCGCCTTCTGTTCGGTTGCTGTTTTATTGCTTGTTACTGCGATGGTATACCGTGATTATTCCAAATTCTATGAAAATGTGTTACATGAAACGGATATATTATGGGCGGTTATAATTATTTTTACTGTTGAAATTGTCATTTCATTTATTATTGCGTTTAAAGTATCCAGGTCGATTAATGCACCTATAAACGAACTCAATCTTGAAAATCCCCAAAGGAATAGCGTTTATGAGGAACTTACTCCTTTGCTGGATAAGATTGACCGTCAGAATGAGCAGATAGGCAGGCAGCTTCAAGACCTTAAAAATGAGCATAAAAATCAAGATGACATGCGTCGTGATTTTACTGCTAATGTCTCGCATGAATTAAAAACGCCTCTTACATCAATTTCAGGTTATGCCGAACTGCTTAAAGCAGGTATCGTTAAAGATGAAGACGTAAAGCGTTTTGCAGGTAAAATATATGATGAATCCCAAAGAATGGTAACACTTGTCGGCGATATAATAAAACTTTCACAATTGGATGGTAATGATATTGAGGTTGAGTTTAAAGATGTCGACCTTTACAGCATTTGTGAATCGGTAATTTCACAACTTGAGTTGTCTGCCGAACAAAAAAATGTTTCAATAAGCCTTACGGGTGAACATATCGTTCTTAATACAGCACCAAAAATTGTTGAGGAGATTATATTTAACCTTTGTGATAATGCCGTTAAATACAATAAACCGTCGGGTAGGGTAGATGTCAAAATAAAACAATGTCTTGACGGCGTTGAACTGAGCGTATGTGACACCGGTATAGGTATACCCGAAAACGAGACCGAACGTGTTTTTGAAAGATTTTACCGTGTTGATAAAAGCCATTCTAAAGAAATCGGCGGTACAGGACTGGGTCTTTCAATAGTAAAGCACGGTGCGAGGTATTTGGGTGCTTCGCTTTCCGTTGAGAGTAAACTTGGTGTCGGAACAACTATCAGAATTGTTTTTTAAGGAGATTATTTATGGAAACTAAAAGAATTGCTTTAATAGCACACGACAATATGAAGCCGATTATGGTTGAATGGTGTAAGGAAAACTATGAGACATTATCGCATCATTTTCTTTGCGGAACGGGTACTACGGCTTCCAAAATTACCGAAGCAACGAAATTGCCGGTCAAATCATATTTAAGCGGTCCTTTGGGCGGTGACCAGCAGATAGGCGCCAGGGTTGCAAGTGGTGAAATTGATATAATTATCTTCTTTTCCGACCCGCTTACCGCAATGCCTCACGACCCCGATGTTAAGGCTTTGCTTCGAATTGCCCAGGTTTATGATATTCCTATTGCCAACAACCGTTCCACAGCCGATTGTATATTAAAATCACTCGATTAACTATAATCTTATCTGTCTGCCAAAAGTTGACGGATAAGATTTTTATTTTACCTAAATTTAACGAATGGTAGATGTTATATTTTACACTTTCGGTATAAAATGAGAGAAGTTTAATAGTTTTGGAGGTAGAATATGGGTACAGTTATTATGTTGTGCGGTGGCCTTGCTTTCTTTCTTTATGGTATGACCGTTATGTCACACGGCCTTGAAAAACTTACTAACGGCGGTCTTGAACATACCCTTAGAAAAGCAACCGAAAATAAGTTTTTGGCATTGGTTTTTGGTGCTATTATTACGATTGCCATGCAGTCATCATCGGCACTTACTGTTATGCTCGTTGGTCTTGTTAACTCTGGTATTTTGGCTTTTGGACAAACTATCGGTGTTATCATGGGTTCTAACATCGGTACAACACTTACAGCATGGATTTTAAGCCTTGCAGGTATTGAAGGTGATGCATGGTATCTTGCTATATTAAAACCTGCTAACTTCGCTCCTGTTTTAGCACTTATTGGCGTTGCAATGCGAAAGTTTAGCAAAAAGCAGAAAACCCAGAGCATCGGTAACGTTATGGTCGGCTTTGCTATTTTGATGTATGGAATGACCATGATGTCCGATTCAATGAAGGAATATGCTACGCCCGATTCTCCGATTGCGCCATTACTCACTGCGTTTGAAAATCCTTTCCTTGCTGTTATTGTTGGTGCCGTATTCACAGGTGTTATCCAAAGTTCGGCTGCATCTGTTGCTATTTTGCAGGCTTTTGCACTTGGTGGAGGTGTAACTTTTGGCATGGCTATACCCATTGTTATGGGTCAGAATATCGGTACCTGTGTTACTGCTGTACTTGCAAGTATCGGTGTTACTAAGAACGCAAGAAAGGTATCGATTGTCCACCTTGCATTTAATATAATCGGAACTTTGATTTTCCTTATCCCTTTCTGTATTATTTATTACTTAGTAAAAATACCGTTTATAACCGATTTTTTGGCTACCACTGCTTCTCCTTTTGAAATAGCGGTTTTCCATAGCATTTTTAATATTACAACAACCTTCCTTCTCTTGCCTTTTACTAAACACCTTGAAAAATTAGCAAACACCCTTATTAAAGACAAAGAGAAAGATGAACGCAAACATGCTTTGCTTGACGAACGTCTTCTTACTACACCGTCGTTTGCTGTATCGAGTGCATTTGAAATGACGGTTGATATGTGCAAATCTGCAAAAGAATCTTTTGGTAAAGCATTAGGATTGCTTAAAAATTTTGACGAAAGCGTTGCCGAAGAGGTTTCTGAGATTGAAAGTCATATTGATAATTATGAGGATCAACTCGGTACATATATGGTAAAACTTTCAAAAACCGGTGTTTCCGAACAGACATCTAAAGAAATTGCTAAGATTTTGCACACCATCGACGATTTCGAGCGTATGGGTGACCACTCTGAAAATCTTGTCGGTGTAGCACGCGAAATACACGAAAAGGGCATTACCTTCTCGCATGAGGCCACTGCTGAAATCGGCAAACTCATCGAGGCTTTGTCTGAAATTATGGATATTACGAGCAGAGCGTTTGAAACAAATGATGTTGAACTTGCGGCATCTGTTGAACCGTTAGAGCAGGTTATCGATAAGATGATTGCAGAGGTTAAATCGCGCCACGTTGTACGTTTGCAAAAAGGTAACTGTACAATTGAGTTGGGCTTTGTTCTTACTGACCTTCTCACGAACTTTGAACGTGTATCTGACCATTGCTCTAACGTTGCTGTTGCAATTATCGAGTGTGAGCATGGTACTTTTGATACTCACGAATACTTAAGCCATATTAAAGAAGAAGGCAACACTGCTTTCAATAACATGTACGAACAATACAAAAAACGTTTTTCTCTTTAAGTGTTTGAAATTATAAAAAGAGGCAACTTGCTTTGGCAAGTTGTCTCTTTTTTACATAAAAACGCAAGTCACATGGCATAATAAATGTGAGGTATCAAAATGAAAATAAGAGTTATTGCTTTATTGATTTTTATGGCGGTATTAAGCCTTTTGCTTTGCGGATGTTCAGATAAAACCGTAGTGTCGGTTGAGGGTTCTACTTCGATGGAACTAATTATTGGCATTTTAGGTGAGGTTTATGAAGAACAAAAGGGCATCAGAATCAGTTATAATCCTACAGGCTCAAGTGCAGGTATAATGGCAGTTAATGACGGTAGATGTGATATTGGCCTTTCAAGCCGTGAATTAAAACATAGTGAAACTGGACTTAAAACTACATTGATTGCTTATGATGCCATAGCAGTTGTGGTCAACAAAACAAACAGTATCTCAGATATGACCATCGAACAACTTAATAAGATTTATACCGGCGAAATAAATAATTGGAAGGAATTGGGCGGACTTAATATGCAGATAGTCCTTATTGGTCGCGAGGCAAATTCGGGGACGCGCGATGGGTTTGAATCGGTAACTGACACTGTAAACAAGTGTAAATATACCCGTGAAGTAACGTCTTCGGGAGATGTCATGCAAACGGTACAGAGTAATCCAAACGCCATAGGGTATACGTCTTTGGCATCTGTAAGCGATGATGTGACGGTTATAAATGTTAACGGAATAAAACCCACTGTCCAATCTGTTCAAGATGGTGATTATGCTTTAAAACGCAGTTATTATTTTGTCACCAGAGAATCTGAGGAACCTTCGCAAAACACACGAGAATTCATAGAGTTTGCTTTGAGTCCTCAGTCATTAAAGTATATTATAAAATCAGGTGCAATTCCTGCTTTGCGGTGAAATTATGAAAAAACCAAGGCTTTCGGTTATCGAAAGGATTATGAATATTGTTTTTACGGCTTTTGGGTTTACAGCAGTGATATTTGTTGCTTTTATAACACTTTATCTTGTGCTTGCTGGTCTGCCTGCCATAAAAGAAATTGGTTTTAAAGATTTTATTTTTGGCAAAACGTGGGCGCCCACTGCTGAAAATGCACAGTTTGGTATTTTGCCGTTTATACTGACTTCAGTTTACGGAACTATATTTGCAGTTGCCATCGGTGTACCTATAGGTGTTATGTGTGCTGTGTATTTGTCAAAATTTGCTCCTCATAATGTAGCTTCGGCATTAGGCGTGGCTGTTGATTTGTTGGCGGGTATTCCGTCGGTGGTTTACGGTATCGTTGGTTTGACAGTACTTGTTCCTGCTGTGAAAAAGGTTTTTAATCTGCCAGATGGTGCAAATCTTTTTTCGGCAATAATAGTGTTGTCGGTAATGATACTTCCTTCGGTGATAAATGTGTCGGTCTCTGCTCTTAGGTCTGTGCCTAAAGAATATGAAGAAGCAAGTTTTGCTTTAGGTGCAAATAAGACCGAAACCGTTTTTAAGATTTTGGTTCCTTCTGCAAAAAATGGCATATCTGCAGCTATTATTTTAGGGGTTGGACGTGCAATAGGTGAGTCAATGGCTGTTATGATGGTTGCAGGCAATGTGGCAAATATGCCTAGATTATTCGAAAGTGTCAGATTTTTAACAACTGCCATAGCATCAGAAATGTCGTATTCAGTTGGTCTTCAGCGAAGAGCGCTATTCTCTATAGCACTTGTGTTGTTTGTGTTTGTTTTTGCCATAAATATATTTCTGACTTTTGTAATCAAAAGAAAGCGAGTTTTGAAATGAAGAATATAAGATATGTAACATTGAGAAAATACAACAGCACTATATATAATGTGTTGATGTATGTATCGGTTGCTGTCATGTTGTTTATTGCAGTGGGAATTGTATTTTATGTATTTTATCGAGGTCTGCCGCATATAAGTTGGAATTTATTAAGTAATGAACCGAGTATTCTATATGAACGTGACGGTATTTTGCCAAATATTCTTAATACTGTATATTTAATAATTTTTACGCTTTTTGTTGTTTTGCCTTTGGGCGTTGGGGCTGCTATATATCTTACTGAATATGCAAAATCCAAAAAGATAGTTGATTTTATTGAACTTGCAGCCGAAACACTGTCGGGAATACCTTCAATCATCTACGGACTTGTCGGTCTATTGCTGTTTGTACAGATTTTTTCTCTCGGCACAAGCATTATAGCCGGTTCTTTAACTATGGTTATGGTAACTTTACCAACCGTTATGAGAACAACCGGAGAGAGTTTAAGGGCAGTTCCTAAAAGCTACCGTGAAGGGTCGTTTGCTTTAGGTGCAGGAAAGTGGTATATGATTCGTACTGTTGTTTTACCTTCATCAATAGACGGTATCGTTACAGGTTGTATACTGACAGTGGGTAGATTGATAGGTGAAAGTGCGGCATTGATATTTACTGCCGGTATGGCTAACAACATAATGAACATTTTTGAGGCTGTACAGAAAAACGGTTCAGGCTCTACGCTCTCGGTAGCACTTTATACCTATTCAAAAGAACGCGGAGAATTTGATATTGCATATGCCATTGCGGTTATTCTTATAGTTCTGTCTATAGTGATAAGTATAGCAGCAAGATATACCGCAAAAAGAATTAAATGCTTGGATAAGGAGAAATAAATGTCTACCATTGAAGTTAGTTCGCTTGACCTGTTTTACGGTACATTTCAGGCATTGAAAAATATAAATATTACACTTGAAGAAAAAAAATGCGTTGCTCTGATAGGACCTTCGGGATGTGGCAAATCTACCTTTTTAAAGACACTTAACCGTATGAATGACCTGGTGCCAGATTGTAGAATAAACGGCAGAGTTTTAATTGATGGTCAAGATATATATGGAAATATTGATGTTAATGCCCTTAGACAAAGGGTCGGTATGGTTTTTCAAAAACCCAATCCTTTTCCAATGAGCATTTATGATAATATAGCATATGGACCGAGGATACATGGAATTAAAAACCGAACAGTGTTAGACGGTTTAGTAAAAGATTCACTGCAAAAAGCAGCACTTTGGGATGAATGTAAGGATAGACTTAAAAAGAGCGCGTTGTCTTTAAGTGGTGGTCAGCAGCAACGCTTGTGTATTGCACGTGCGCTGGCAGTCCGTCCTGAAGCGTTACTCATGGATGAGCCCACAAGTGCTTTGGACCCTATTTCAACCTCAAGAATTGAGGAACTTATAATGGAACTTAAAACCCAGTACTCAATAATAACTGTTACACACAACATGCAACAGGCTTCCAGAATCTCGGATAAAACGGCATTCTTTCTGATGGGTGAAATAGTAGAATTTGACGACACTAAAAAAATGTTTGAACAACCAAACGATGAACGAACCAAGGCATATATATCAGGCAGGTTTGGGTGATATAACCTTTTGCCGTTGACAGAAATCAAAAATGTGATAGAATAGTCACATAGTTTTTTGGTTTGGAGTTGGTTATATGCCGGGTGCTGTTACACATTTGAAAGCTGCTCATGTCTTTTTGGAAATAACAGGGATTCCACTTAATCAGCCGTTGTTTTTTCTAGGCTCTGTTTCTCCCGATTCTGTTAACATTAACGGACATGCGCCCAAATCAGTGCGTTGGCCGGCACATTTGAGAGATGCCGACCTTGCGGTGTGGGAATGTAACGCTAAAAAGTTTTACGAAGAAAACAGTGGTAAGGTTAATGAATCGTATCTATTAGGGTATATAATGCATATTATTACCGACATAGTATGGGATAGAGAGTATGACGGGCCGCTATTTGCAGTGATGTATAAAAACGGTGTACCAAAAGACGAATTAAAGAAATCAAGATGGCGAGAAATTGACGGCTATGAATTAAGACAGAAGAATACCGACTGGCTTAAGAATGCTCTTGAAAATTTAAAACAGGCAGAGGTTGTAAACATCGGTACACTTCTTTGTGAGGACATTTCTGTCTGGCGCGGAAAAATTTTAGAGAAAAAGTACGATAATGATATAGTATCAAGGTACATAAACGACGATTTAATGGACTCATTCTTTGAGTCTGTATGCGAAAATATGCTCAGAATCATTAAAATTTGACCTAAATTATATGTTTTTGGTTGATTTTTTATTCTGATTTTATGTTTCAAAAGGCTGTTTTATGGGATTTACTCCTTAAAAACGGCCTTTTTTGCATCTTTTTTAATTAAAAAGGCTAAAAAAACGTGCAATTGTGAATAAACACCACAAAAAATTGTAGAGTTGCACAAGAATTTTTATTTACTAAAGTGATAAAAATGAGGTTAAAACGCAAAAATTACAATCTTGTAACCACTTTTTTACCTTAATTTGGAAAACAATTTCGTCGAATTGCACAATCGTTATCCACAATAGGGGGTTGACTTATTTCGTATTTTGCTTATAATGGATATCGCTGTCCCCAAAAGACGGCAACATATTTCTCGATTATATATTGATAGGAGAGTTTTATGCGCAATAATTTCAGAAAGGTAATGTCATCGGTTTCGCGTACTGTTTTCAGCAAATCTGTGTTGAGAGTTGTACTTGCCATTGTTTCCATCATTGCTCTTTCGGCTACCTTTACAAGCCTTGAAGAGTTTGTAGTGGTTGATGGCAGCAAAACCTATTATGTTACTGCTTATGCCGATAATGCTGATGATGTTCTCGGCATGGTCGGAGTAGATGTAGAAAGCGAAGACGTTATTGACACTGTTCATAATGACGGTACAACTTATATTACTATTGATCGTTTAGGTCTCCAGCAAGAAATTGATTCGTTGTCTATTCGTTTTAATGAGATTGCAGGCGGTACGGTTGATGATCTCAGTGATGCTTTTAACAACGTTAATGCTGAGGTTAAGGATAAAGTTGAGTATGTCTATAAGACAGTAAAGAGTACAATTAAGTTTGGTTACAAAACTGTTTACAGTGACAAGTTGGATCGCGGGTATACCAAAACTACCAAAGGTAAAAACGGTGAAAAGCAAACTGTTTACGTTACCAAAATCGTTAACGGCGTTGAAGTTGAAACCACTGTTTATAGTGAAAAAATAACAGTTAAACCGGTTGACCAGGTTGAAACCATTGGTACTAAGTATGAACTTAAAAATCCCACCGCTGTTAAGACCAGTTATGATGTTAAATCTATTTCGGTTCTTAAGCCTGATAAACCAATTGAACTTGACGCAAAAAATAATCCCGTAAGTTTTAAGAAGATTATTACCGGTAAAGCAACAGCTTACTGCAAGGGAACAACTTGTGCTACCGGCGTAAAAGCAAAACCGGGATACGTTGCGGTTGACCCAAGGGAGATTCCTTACGGAACAAAACTTTACATTGTTTCGGCTGACGGTAAGTATCACTACGGCTACGCTATTGCGGCCGATACCGGCGGATTTGCCAAAAATCCCAATAGTAATATTACAGTTGACCTCCGATTTAACACCTATAATGAGTGTATAAAATTCGGCAGACGTAATATTATAATCTACGTTCTCTAAAATTTCCCACCCGAATCTTCTGGTTTGGGTGGGCGTTTTAAATTTTTGGGGTGATTTATTTGTCTAAAAAACCAAATATTATTGAGAAACTCATATTTTTCGGTGTGTTTCTTGTATTTGCGGGTCTTATAGTTGCTTATTCGTTGTATCAGACGCCAAGAAAGGTTAAAGATGCTGATGATATTACGAGTTTTCAGTATAATACTTCTTCAAAATCTCAGGTCTTAGATAGTGAGCCAGAAAGTGAAGAACTTGTTGGTTTGATAAATATAAATACTGCAACAGCCGACGAACTGATAGCCTTGCCCGGTATTGGTCCTAAAAAGGCCGAGACAATTGTAAAATACCGTGAGGAAAATGGTTATTTTAAAGATGCCAACGACCTTCTTGACGTTAGTGGCATTGGTGAAGCTACTTTGGAAAAAATTAAACATTTATTGTCTTTTGAAGTAAATGAGTAAAAAAACAGTACACGCTACATGACTTGTGTAACGTGTACTGTTTTTTATATTTGATTTAAACATTGAAAAGGAAGTGTACAATGTCGCCGTCTTTCATGATATATTCTTTTCCTTCGCTTCGAACTAAGCCTTTTTCACGTGCTGCTATAAGTGCTTTGTCATCGTTCCCGCAAGCAATAAGGTCATCGTACGCTACAACCTCGGCACGGATGAAGCCTTTCTCAAAGTCGGTGTGAATCTTACCCGCAGCCTGAGGGGCTTTGGTGCCTTTTTTAATTGTCCAAGCTCTGACTTCAGGCTGACCTGCGGTGAGGTAGGAAATAAGACCTAAAAGGGAATAACAGGTTCTGATAAGACGGTCTAACCCTGAACTTTCAAGCCCCAAGTCTTCTAAGAATACAGCCTTTTCGTCGGCGTCCATTTCAGCAATGTCAGCTTCTAAAGATGCACAAATTGGAAGGGTTTCGGCTCCTTCAAGTTCAGCCTGCTTTTTGACTATATTATAGCGTTCGTTGGTTTCAATTCCGCCCTGGAAATCCTCTTCACTCATGTTGCAGGCGTAGATTACAGGTTTTGAAGTAAGCAACTCAATTGTTGAAAGAATGTCTGCTTCATTTTCATCAACTTCAACGGAACGGGCAGTTTTTCCTGCCTCAAGTTCAGAAATAAGACGCTTTATAAAGTCGACCTCAGATTGATAGGACTTGTCACCCTTGAGAGCCTTATTTGCCTTATCAAGACGTCTCTCCAAAATTTCAAGGTCGGAAAGAATCAGTTCAAGATTTATGGTTTCAATATCGCGAAGCGGGTCAACCGAGCCTTCAACATGAATTATATCGTCGTTTTCGAAGCAACGAACGACGTGAACAATTGCATCGACTTCGCGGATGTGTGACAAGAATTTGTTACCCAAACCTTCACCTTTCGAAGCGCCTTTTACAAGACCCGCGATGTCAACAAACTCAATAACTGCAGGTGTAAATTTTTGAGGATTGTACATCTCAGCCAACTTGTCCAACCTTTTATCCGGTACAGAAACCATACCGACGTTTGGCTCGATAGTGCAGAAGGGGTAGTTGGCACTTTGAGCACCTGCATTGGTTATAGCGTTAAAAAGAGTGGATTTCCCTACATTGGGAAGTCCCACGATACCTAGTTTCATATTTTTTCACTCCGAATAAGTATTTTACTGTTAGATTATATATTCTTTTTAACGTTATTTCAAGGATATATTTATTTTTTTGTAAAATATATTAAATTTACTCTTTAAAAACGGCAAATTGTATTGTATAATAATTTTGAATTATCAGTGGTAGTATGTTCTGCCGATAAAAGAAAGGGGATTTAAAGGATTTGAGTTCACCATATTCAGTATCTCTTGCAAAGATAATCAAAAATTTTAAGTTGGAAACGGTTTTTTTGCCTGCACCTGCCGAGAATATTTATATATCAAACGTTGAGGTTAACCGACCCGGTCTGCAGTTCGGCGGATATTATGAGTTTTTTGATAACGGAAGGATTCAGATTATTGGCAAATCTGAAGAAGCATATCTCAATCAGTTTCCTGAGAAAGAGTATCTTAAAAGAGTAGACGACTTCTTTGCAACAAAGCCTGCTGCTGTTATTATATCGCGTAATCTTCCTGTTACTGATACAGTGAAAACAGCTTCTGAGACTTACGGTGTTCCTCTTTTGAGGACGGCTGATGCCACTTCGGATTTCATGTCATCGCTCATATCGTTCCTTAATGTTGAACTTGCACCAAGGGTCACACGTCACGGCGTTTTGGTTGAGGTTTACGGTGAGGGTCTTCTGATTGTTGGTGAAAGCGGCGTAGGTAAAAGTGAGACTGCTATTGAGCTCGTTAAACGCGGTCATCGTCTTATTGCTGATGATGCCGTTGAAATACGCAGAGTATCCTCACGTTCGCTTGTTGGTTCTGCTCCCGAAAATATACGTCATTTCATCGAACTTCGCGGCATAGGAATTATTAACGCACGTCGCATATTCGGTGTTGGAGCTGTTAATCTTACCGCAAAAATCGACCTTGTGATTAATCTTGAACAATGGAACTCTGAAAAGGTATATGACCGAATGGGATTGGAGGAGCAAACGACCGAAATACTTGATAATAAAGTTCCGTCGGTTACTATCCCTGTTAAACCCGGTAGAAACCTTGCTGTTATTATTGAGGTTGCCGCTATGAATAACCGTCAGAAAAAAATGGGATATAATGCGGCGCACGAGCTGTTAAAACGTCTTGGTATGATGGATGATGTACCGAGCGACAAAGAGGATAACGATATATTTTTCTAACACAAAGGAGAGTTAAATTATGTATTTTTTAGGAATTGATCTTGGAGGAACTAATATTGCTGCCGCCGTTGTTGACGAAAATTTTAATATAATAGGCAAGGGCAAAGTGAAAACCAATTGTCCGCGTCCTGCCGACCAAATTGCCGACAGCATGTATGAAGCCGGTATGATGGCTATTGAAAATGCAGGTCTTAAACTTGAAGATATTTATGAAGTCGGTGTTGGCGCACCCGGTAGCGTAAACCCCAAAACCGGTATGATTTGCTATTCAAACAACCTTGATTTTGTTAATACTCCCTTAGGCCCCATGCTTGAGGAACGTTTTGGACGTAAAGTCTTTCTTGAAAACGACGCGAATGCCGCAGCGTTAGGCGAGCTTATGGCAGGTGCAGGTAAAGGCTGTGACCAGTTTATTGCCATCACACTTGGAACAGGTGTAGGAGGCGGTGTTATCATGAACGGTAACATCTTGTCGGGTTCCAACTCGGCAGGTGGCGAACTTGGTCATATTGTTATAGTTAAAGATGGCGAAGATTGTTCTTGCGGACGAAAAGGATGCTGGGAAGCTTATGCTTCGGCTACGGGACTTATTCGTCAGACTAAAGCCGCAATGCTCAAAGATAAACAGAGCAAAATGTGGGAACTTGTAGGTGGCAATATTGACGTTGTCAGTGGCAGAACAGCTTTTGACGGCATGCGTGCTTCGGATAAAACAGCATGTGAAGTTGTTAAGCAGTATTGTGATTATGTTGCTTGCGGTCTTACTGATATTATAAACATTTTCCAGCCTGAGGTTATTTGTATCGGTGGCGGTATTTCCAAAGAGGGTGAGACACTTGTAGCACCTATCAGAGAGTATGTTGAGAGAGAAAGATATTCTAAGAATGTTGAAAAACAGACCATAATAACCACTGCAAAACTCGGAAACGATGCCGGTATTATCGGTGCCGCTTTCCTTGGTGATATTTATAGATGATTTTTTGTAATTGAGTTTTAAGGAGGTGACCGTCGTGAAAGTTGCTAAACTGTGCGAATTTTTACAAGAGCAGGGAATATGTTTTTTGCTTGATGAACCTATGAGCAAGCATACGTCCTTTTGTATCGGCGGTCCCGCCGACGTGCTTATAAATGTACCTTGTGTTGATAGTTTGCCTGAGATTATTAAAGCGGCAAATTCGTTTGAAATACCCACACTTATTATCGGTAACGGTTCTAATCTGCTTGTTTCAGACAAAGGTATTGATGGCGCGGTTATAAAAATATGTGATGAGACAGTGTTAGTTGAAAACAATGTCATGACCTGTTCTGCCGGTGCTAAGTTTACCCGTGTTTCGGCTGTCGCTCGTGATAACTCTTTAAAAGGTCTTGAGTTTGCCTTTGGTATTCCCGGAACGGTAGGCGGTGCTGTTTTTATGAACGCAGGTGCTTACGGCGGTGAGGTTAAAAATGTTATAACAAGGTGTACATCGCTTAATTCTGACGGCGTTGTTGTAACACGCAACGCTGACGAGTTGGAACTTGGTTACAGAACGAGTGCTTTTAAATCCAACGGCGAGGTTATTTTAAAGGCGGAATTTACACTTTGTGAGGGCAATAAGGCTGAAATTTCGTCGGTCATGGAGGATTTTATGAATCGCAGAAAACAGAAGCAACCGCTTGAATTACCCAGTGCCGGAAGTACTTTTAAACGCCCTGAAGGGTACTTTGCAGGTGCGCTCATTGAACAGTGCGGTCTTAAAGGATACCGTGTAGGCGGTGCCGCTGTCAGTGAAAAGCACGCGGGATTTGTTGTTAATCTTGGCGGTGCAACTTGCGATGATGTGTTGCGACTCGTTGAACATATTAAAACTGTAGTTTTTAAAAATTTCGGTGTTACACTTGAAACGGAAATAATTTATAAAGGAAGGTGAAAAATCGTGGGTCTTATAATTGTTACCGGTATGTCGGGTGCGGGTAAATCGGTTGCTGCCAATGCTCTTGAGGACATTGGTTTTTATTGTATTGATAATATTCCGCCGTCACTTATAAAGCCGGTTGCTGAACTGTCGCTCAGAGGCAATTCAGAACTCAGTAAAGTGGCGTTTGTTACCGATATTAGAGGCGGTAAAATGTTTAGTGAAATTATTCCTACGGTTGAACACCTTCGCAGTCTCGGTTGTGAACTTAAGGTATTGTTTCTTGATTCGTCAAATGAAAAACTTATAGCAAGA
Organism: Acutalibacteraceae bacterium; assembly: GCA_045592985.1. GTDB lineage: Bacteria > Bacillota > Clostridia > Oscillospirales > Acutalibacteraceae > UMGS172. Next base: position 17,251 of record JAZNVU010000038.1, read on the forward strand.
TATAAGGAGTCAAGACGTCGTCATCCTATGTCGGGTAAATCAGAACTTAGTGTTGCCGAAGCCGTTGCTAAGGAAAGGGAACTGCTAAGACCCTTAAAGGAAATGTCGGACTTTGTTATCGACACAACCACTACTTCGACATCAACATTCAAGCAACGCATTATGGATTTGTTTTTAGATGATATCAGCAACGGTATGACGGTGCAAATTCTGTCTTTCGGTTTTAAAAACGGTTGTGTTGCTGAAGCCGATATAGTTTTTGACGTTAGATGTCTTAAAAACCCTTTCTATGTTGATGAACTTAAACATAAAACAGGTCTCGACGGTGAGGTAAGAGATTATGTTCTCGGTTTTTCTGAGGCTCAAGGTCTTGCGGAACGGCTTAAAGGACTTATTGACTTTTCCTTGCCTCTTTATCGCAAAGAAGGTAAAAACGAACTTGTTGTGGCAATAGGTTGTACGGGTGGTAAGCACCGTTCTGTAGTTTTTGCTGAAATGTTGTACAAGCATCTTGCTGGTGAAAATTATCGCGTTGTAGTTAATCACCGTGATATTTCTAAGGAGTAATATATGGCAGAACCGTCTTTTTCCTTGAAACTTAAGTCGGAACTGTGTAAATCAAAACCAACCGGCTGTTGCAGGATCGCGGAGTGTTACGGTCTTTTGCTATTCAGCCGGTCGTTTTGCAAATCGGACATCAGTATGAACACCAAAAGCCGTGAAACAGCAGATATTTATGCGTCTTTGCTTAAACTTTGCTTTGGCGCGCATACTGTAATTACTGAAAACGAAAAGGGTACATCTTTTACGGTTACAGTTACGGGTGAAGCCGACCGAAACAGAATTGTAAATTATTACGATTCAGGCGAGGCAGACTGGATAATGAACCCTAAGTTTTTAAAACGAACATGTTGCAGATGGGCGTTTATTCGCGGTGCCTTTCTTGCCTGCGGAAGTATGAACGACCCCGAAAAGGGTTATCATATTGAATTTGCCGTTAAAGACCCTACATTGGCTTTTGCTTTTTCGGCATTTCTTGAGTTGTTTGGTCACAAACCACGGTACAGTACGCGAAAAAATGTAACTGCTGTATATTACGGCGACAGTACTTCGATTGAAGAAATAATTGGCGGAATGGGTGCTACGCAGTTTGCTTTGCAACTTATGGAAGTAAAAGTTATTCGCGATATGCGTAACAAACTTAACCGTAAAAATAACTTTGAAACTTCAAATATTGATAAGACTGTTGGTGCGGCTGTTAAACAAAATGAGGCTATAAAGTTTTTAGAGGATAATAATCTGCTTGGCATGTTGCCGCCTGAACTCTATGATGTTGCCATAGCACGGAGAGATAATCCCGATGCATCGTTAAGCGGTCTTTGCGATATAGTTGGCGGTGGCATTTCACGTTCCGGTTTAAATCATCGCTTGCAAAGGATTATAATAGCAGCTGACGACGCAAGAAGTAAAATTAAAAAGTAGTTTAAGAAGGAGGCAAGCAACATGTCTGATTTTGTACATCTTCATACACATACTGAATACAGTTTGTTGGACGGTGCTTGCCGTATAAACGAACTTGTGTCTGCTGCGGCTGATTTAGGTCAAAAGGCGCTTGCAATTACCGACCATGGTGTTATGTACGGTGCGGTCGAGTTTTATAAAGCTGCAAAAAAGGTCGGGATCAAGCCTATAATCGGTTGTGAGGTATATGTTGCACCTCGTACCCGTTTTGATAAAGTGCGCGAGTATGACGGTGAATACCGTCATCTTGTTTTGCTGTGTAAAAACGCTGAAGGTTACCGCAATCTTACCGCAATGGTTTCAAAAGCGTTTACCGAAGGCTTTTACTCAAAACCGCGTATTGACGAAGACCTGCTTATGAAACACAGCGAAGGTCTTATAGCACTTTCGGCTTGTTTGTCGGGTGAGATACCTAAAGCACTGCTACGTAACGATTATGAATTTGCAAAAGAGTTTGCGCTAAAGTATGACGCGCTTTTTGGCAGAGGCAATTTTTATCTTGAATTGCAGGACCACGGTCTTTCGGAACAGATGCGGATAAACCCACAGATAATTAGGATTTCCAAAGAAACCGGTATTCCGCTTGTTGCTACCAACGACGTTCATTATATAAAAAAGCAGGATGCCGAGGTACAAAAAATACTCATTTGCATAGGTACTAACCATACAGTAAACGAAAAAAGCGGACTGGAATTTGAAGTTGATGAGTTTTACTTAAAATCAGCACAGGAAATGGCTGAGAAGTTACCGCAAGAAGCCATTGAAAACACTGAAAAAATTGCCGATATGTGCAATTTTGATTTTGAGTTTGGTAACACAAAACTACCATTTTTTGATATCGGTCAAAAAGACCATTATGAACACCTTTGCGAACTAAGTTTAAAAGGTGCCGAAAGGATTTACGGAAAAGCACTGCCTACAGATGTTAAAGAACGACTTGATTATGAACTTTCGGTTATTAACCGAATGGGATACGTTGATTATTTTCTCATTGTATCCGATTTTGTTAATTATGCTAAATCTAAAGACATACCCGTAGGACCCGGACGTGGTTCGGGTGCAGGTAGCCTTGTGGCTTATTGTATCGGTATCACTGGTATTGACCCTTTAAAGTATAATCTTCTTTTTGAACGTTTTCTTAACCCCGAACGTGTTTCAATGCCCGACTTTGATATTGATTTCTGTTACGTACGTCGTAGTGAGGTCATTGATTATGTTATTTCTAAGTACGGAAACGACCATGTTGCTCAGATTGTTACTTTTGGTACTATGGCGGCAAGGGCAGCGGTTAGAGACGTCGGCAGGGCATTAGATATACCGTATTCCGACTGTGATAAAATTGCAAAAATGATTCCGCAGGAACTTAAAATCACTATTGATGCGGCTTTGCAAAAATCACAGGAACTGAAAAATGAGTATGAATCAAATGAGACTACCCGAAAACTTATAGATATGGCAAAAAAAGTTGAGGGTATGCCGAGGCATGCATCTACTCATGCTGCAGGTGTTGTTATAACCGACCGTCCTGTCAGCGACTATGTACCTTTGGCAACTAATGACGGCGCTGTTGTTACTCAGTATACTATGACCTTGCTCGATGAGTTGGGTCTTCTCAAAATGGACTTTTTGGGGCTTAGAAACCTTACTGTTATTGACGATACAGTAAAAATGATTCGCGAGTTTAACCCCGATTTTGCTATTGAATCTATCCCTATGGACGATGTTGATACCATGAAAATGATGTCGTCGGGAAATACAGACGGTGTTTTCCAGTTTGAGTCGGGTGGAATGAGAAGTGTTTTGCAGTCTTTTAAGCCTGAAAAATTAGAAGACCTTATTGCTATTATTTCGTTGTACCGACCGGGTCCGATGGATTCAATACCTAAGTACATTGAAAACCGTCATAACCCTAAAAAAATCAGTTACCGTACACCTTTGCTTAAACCGATTTTAGAGGTTACGTACGGATGTATTGTGTATCAGGAACAGGTTATGCAGATATTCCGTTCACTTGCAGGATATTCGCTCGGTAGGGCTGATATTGTTAGACGTGCCATGTCCAAGAAAAAGCATGATGTTATGGCAAAAGAACGGAACGCCTTTATTTACGGTGAGAAAGCCGAAGATGGTACTGTATCGTGTGAGGGCTGTATTGCAAGAGGTGTTAGTGAAAGTGATGCGGCGGCTATTTTTGATGAAATGTCGGCATTCAGTTCCTACGCTTTTAATAAATCTCATGCGGCGGCATATGCTTATGTTGCGTATCAGACGGCTTATCTTAAATGCCACTATGAAAAACAATATATGTCGGCATTACTCACAAGTGTGCTTGATAATCAGGCAAAATTGGGTAAATATATTGCCGAGTGCGTTAAAAAGGGGATAAAGATACTTCCGCCCGATGTTAATTTAAGCGGAAAAGATTTTACAGCCAACGATAACGGTATAAGATTTGGTTTGCTTGCCGTCAGAAACATTGGAACTTCGTTGGTCGATTCTCTTATCAGAGAACGAAAAAACGGTGCTTTTAAGTCCATGTATGATTTTTGCAACCGTCTTTACGGTAACGAACTAAACCGACGTGCTGTTGAAAGTTTTATTAAATGCGGTGCTTTTGATGGATTCGGTAACACTCGCAGGCAAATGCTACAGGGCCTTGAACCAATGATGCGTCATATCGAGGCCGATAAAAGGTATACCGCAGGCGGTCAGATGGACCTCTTTAGTATGGGTGACGATACTCAAAAGAAAGTGGAGTATGAGTTGGTACCCACTCCTGAAATGCCTCAGTTTGAGTTGCTGGCAGGTGAAAAAGAGGTTACCGGTATGTATTTATCGGGGCATCCGCTTAATGATTATTCGGTTGCAAGTTCTCAGAAGGGACTTGTTAAGACTTTTGACCTAAACGATACTGAAAAAAACATGAAGTACGACGGAAAACGTGTATCCATGGTTGCGATGGTATCTAAGGTTCGTAAGAAATCAACCAAAACCGACCAGATAATGGCTTTTGTTGACGTTGAAGATGTTTTTGGAAATGTGAATATTATTCTTTTTCCTAAACTTTATTCCGAGTTTTTGCCTGTGCTTACTTATGGTGCGGTTTTAAAATTTACGGGCCGTGTATCTGTCAAAGAAAGCGGCGAGGTTGACGTCATATGTGATATCATCGAAAAGGTACTTCGTGATACCGATATGCCGAAAGTTGCACCACCCGAACCGCAGAAAAACGTTAAAAGCGGTCTTTATCTGCGTGTTTCGTCAATTGGTGGGGAAGATTATATTAAATGCCGAAGAATAATGGATGTGTTTGACGGTAATACACCCGTTATCATCAAGGAGACCGAGACAGGTAAGGCTTTTGTTTCACCTCAAGGCAAGTGGGTCATGATTAATGATGTCATGCTTCGCTCGCTCACGGAAATACTTGGTGATGACAACGTTAAATATGTAAAATAACAGATTTTTATTGTTAAACTCTTGACATATTTTGATTTTGGTTATATTATTCTAAGAGCGTATTTTTTAAATTTAGGAGTATTAAAAATGAGTCAAGTAACTGCTATAGGTGTTCTCACAAGCGGCGGTGACGCACCCGGTATGAATGCTGCTGTACGTGCTGTTGTAAGAACTGCTATTTCTATGGGAATAAAATGCTACGGTATAAGACGTGGTTATAACGGTCTTATTGAAGGCGATATCTTTGAAATGCAGATAAGGGATGTTAGTGATATTATACATCGCGGAGGTACTGTGCTTTATACGGCAAGAAGTCCTCTTTTCAAGACCGAAGAAGGTCTTAAAATGGCAATTGATAACTGTAAAAAGTTTGGCATTTCGGGTATCGTTGTTATAGGCGGTGACGGTTCTTACCGCGGTGCAAGAGATTTGTCTTTAAGAGGTATCCCTTGCGTAGGTATTCCCGGTACCATTGATAACGATATTTCTTCTACCGATTACACTATCGGTTTTGATACGGCGATGAATACCGCTATGCACATGGTAGATAAACTTCGTGATACAACTCAGTCGCACGAGCGTTGCAGTGTTGTTGAGGTTATGGGCAGACATGCAGGCTGGTTAGCACTTGAGACGGGTATTGCCGTTGGTGCAACCGCAGTACTTGTGCCTGAGGTTTCTTTTGATATTGACCGTGATATAGTTGCTAAGATTCAAAAAACTCAGCAATCGGGTAAAAAACACTTTATCGTTATTGTTGCTGAAGGTGTCGGTGAGGTTCAAAAAATTGCCGAGGAAATTGAGGAGAGAACCGGAATTGAATCCAGAGCAACCATTTTAGGACATGTTCAGCGCGGTGGTAGTCCAACCGTTCGTGACCGTGAAATGGCAAGTTGTATGGGCTATTACGCAGTAAACCTTTTAAGCCAAGGAATTGGCAATCGTGTTGTTTGCTGGCGCGAAGGTAAAATCATCGACCGTGATATCTTCGAAGCGCTTAACATGGTTAAAAAGTTTGACGTTGATAAATATAATATCGCAAATACGATTTCAATTTAATTAATCGATGCCCGAGGCAATGCCTTGGGCATTATTTTTTGTAAAATTATTTCAAAGCCCTTGCGGAATAGCGGTAAATGTAATATAATGTATTTTGGTTTAATGTAAATAATTATGCTCATTTTGATTTTTTAACTTTTTGGGGGTTAAAATATATGTTTTCAAGAGACATTTTTATTGACCTGGGTACCGATAACACGCTTGTTGGTGTTAAAGGCAAAGGCATTTTGATGCGTGAGCCTTCTGTTGTTGCATACGATGTACGTAATGATGCCGTACGTGCCGTTGGTGCTGACGCTAAGGAAATGATAGGAAGAACACCGGGCTCGATTGTAGCGGTTAAACCTATTAAAGGTGGCGTTATTGCAGACTTCGACGTTACCGAGGCTATGCTTCGCAAATTTATTAAATCTGCTCTGAGAGGTTCGCTTTTTAACCGAGCACGCGTTATGCTTTGCGTTCCTTCGGGCGTTACTGAGGTTGAGAGCCGTGCAATATTTGATGCTGCAAGTCATGCTGGCGCTTATGAGGTTGACCTAGTTGAAGTGCCTCTAGCGGCTGCTATTGGCGCAGGGATTGATGTTAACGCCTCGTCGGGTAGCATGGTTGTTGATATAGGCGGCGGTACTACCGAGGTTGCAGTTATTGCTCTCGGTGATATTGTTACTTCTCAATCGACCCGAGTTGCAGGTGACAGTTGTGACGAAGCAATTATTAACTTTATTCGTAAAAAACATAATTTGCTTATCGGTGACCGTACTGCAGAGCAAATCAAAATCATTCTTGGCTCAGCAACTGAGTTTGAGGGTGAGGGTTCTATGGAAGTTAAAGGACGTAACCTTGTCGACGGTTTGCCCAAAAACATTGATGTATCTGCCGATGACGTCCGTGAAGCACTTAGCGACCCTTTGTACCAGATAATTGATACCATTCGTACAACATTTGAAAAAACACCGCCTGAACTTGCCGCAGATATCATTGATAAAGGCATTGTGCTTACCGGTGGCGGTGCAAAACTCCGAAATATTGATAAACTAATAGCAGCCGAGACAGGTATGAGAGTTCGTATTGCTGACGAGCCGCTTGACTGTGTTGCTCTCGGAATAGGTAAAAAAATCGAGAGTAATTTAACTTTTGATACCTATGTGTTTAAAAGAGGAAAACGTTACAGATAATTTTTAAAACCGAAAGGAGTGTGACCGATGCGTTTCTTTTTTAGAAGCAGAGGCTTTAAAATAATGATATTTTCGATAATCGCAGTCTTGGTTGTATCGGTTGCTATTTCCGCATTCAGCCGCATTACTTCACCTATAAGCGGCATTGTCGGGTCGGTTTTTTCGCCAGTTCAAAAGGTTTTCGCAGCCGCTTCAAACAAGATTAATAATTTCAAGGCATCTTTGGGAGATACACAAGAACTTTTGGATGAAATAGAACAGTTGAAACTTGAAAATGCTCAACTTGATTCAAAACTCACTCAATACGAACAGACATTGCAGGAAAACGAGTTTTATGAACAGTTTTTGGGTATAAAAGATAAAAATCCTGAAATGCTGTTTCAGTCCGCTTCGGTTACTGCCAGAGACGTTACTGACCCTTATAAAGGTTTTACCATAGATGTTGGTTTGCTTGACGGTGTTGCGTTGCATGACCCTGTTATTGCCCCTACAGGTCTTGTGGGCTATATAAGCGAGGTTGCACCTACTTTTTCAAAGGTTACAACCGTTTTAAGCCCTAAACTTCATGCAGGAGGTTTGGATAACCGTACGGGTGACGAAGGTGTTATTTCGGGTAGGGCAGAACTTGCGGTTGACGGCAAATGTTGTTTTTACAATCTTCAAAGAGACTGTGCTGTGTCAATCGGAGATTATGTTGTTACAGCAGGCGGAAGTATCTTCCCTAATGGAATTATTGTCGGCACGGTTGCTGATATCCGTCAGCAGAGCAAAGATACGTCGCTTTATGCTGTTGTACAACCCGATATTGACTTTTCAAAACTCAGAAGCGTTATGGTTATAACCTATTACACGGGTCAGGGAACCGTAGCGCCATCGGAGGAAATTCAATAATGCCGGTAAAACTAAAAAGATTCTTTTTCTTTGTCGTATATATTTTATTCAGCGTTCTGTTCATATTTTTGCAATCTTCCGGTCTTTGTACTTTACAAATAGGTACTATGTCGGCATTACTTGTGCTTCCGTGCGTTGCATACGGCGGTTTTTATTTCGGTTGTTACACAGGTGCGTTGATAGGTTTTTTGTTAGGTGTTCTCACCGATGTTTTTTCAGAGCCGTTTATTTTCAATGCCGTTGCATTAACTCTGATAGGTTTTGCCTGCGGACTGGTTATGATGTATTTATTTAACCGTAATCTTGCCGCGGCATGTGTGCTTAGCTTTGCCGTATCGTTGGTGTATTTTTTTGCCAAATGGCTGATAACATATGCTTTTGTTGACCCGACACCTGCTTTTATTCTTTTCAGATACAGTCTGCCGTCGGCTCTTTACACCGGAGTTGTTGGAGTTGCTTTGTATTTTGTAATACGACCGATTTTTAATAAATTTCCCACGCAGGTAAGAAAATAATAATAATCAATTAATAATTAAAAGGAAGGTGAGACAAGTGAGAGTTAAGCAAAAACATAACCCGAGAATAATATTTTTAATCGCGATAATGCTTTCTGTGTTTTGTGTTTTCGGATTTCGTGCTGCCGACTTTCAACTTGTTACCGCCGATGAATTTGCAAGTCAGAACGCAGGACTGACATCTATTGATACCAAAATTACCGCAACCAGGGGAGTTATAGTTGACCGATACGGCCGTCCTATAGCCGCCAATCGTGACGGTTATAATATAGTTTTCAACAGCGCATATATGAAAAGCAATAATTATAACAGTAATATCCATGCGTTATGCAAACTACTGATGATGTACAATACCGAGTGGAACGATGTTCTTCCTTTAGAGAAGGCAGAATCGTATAATTTTACCGAAGATATGTCGGCGGTTGCTCAGATGAAGACAAAGTTAGGTCTTAACGACTATGCGTCGGCAGAAAACTGTTTTGATGAGATGGTGTCTCGTTATTCGTTACAAGCCTTTACAAAAGATGAGCAACGTATCATAATGGGCGTACGCTATTCAATGGAAAAAGCTGATTTTTCCGTTTCTTATCCGTTTACTTTCGCAAACGATATTTCATCACAGTTGATGATGGTTGTGTCCGAGACATATTCACATCTTGAGGGTGTAGAGATAGAGGTTGTTACCTACCGTGAATATGCTGACCCTGAGTTGGCAGTGCATATTTTAGGTACTACAGGCAAAATGACTGCCGAAGAATGGGAAATTTTTAAACTTTCGGGATATTCGTATGATGACATCGTGGGTAAAAGCGGTGTTGAAAAAGCCTTTGAAGAGTATCTTCGCGGTACCGACGGAACGATGACCTATTATTTTGATAAGTCGGGTAAAGTTGCCCGTACCGAAGTGAAAAGTCAACCTGTTCAAGGAAACACGGTGTTTCTGACAATAGATTCAAAACTGCAGAAGGTTGCCCAGAACGCTTTGGCGGATAATATTAAAAAGCTCAATTCACAAGGCTCGCGTATAACAGGCGGTGCAGTAGTTGTTACTAGCGTCAAAACAGGTGAAGTCTTGGCTTCGGCAAACTATCCCACATATAGCCTTGTTGATTATTATAAGGATTATTCCGCAGTGCAATCGGCTGACAATGCACCTCTTTACGACCGTGCTTTCCGTGGTCTTTATCCTCCCGGTTCAGCATTTAAGCCGTTGGTTGCCGTTGCAGGTCTTGAAGAAGGTATTATTAACAGACAAAGTACTGTTTACTGTAATAAAAAGTATACTTTTTATGAAGATTATCAGCCTAACTGCATGCACAAGCATGGTTATATGAATGTTATTACGGCTATTTCCAAATCATGTAACTGTTTCTTTTTTGATACAGGACGTCAACTTGGTATTACTAAACTTAATGATTATACAAGACTGTTTGGTCTTGGTGTGAAAACAGGTGTCGAAATAACCGAGTCAGTTGGTACCGTTGCCGGTCCTCAGTATTCTTCAACGGTAGGTTCGGTCTGGTACGCCGGTATGACGCTTTCGGCGGCAATAGGGCAGTCGGATAATGCATTTACACCGCTTCAACTGTCGGCGTATACCGCTACTGTTGCAAACGGCGGCACAAGGTATAAAACAACCTTGCTTAACAGTGTAAGGTCTGCTACTACAAACGAGTTGTTGTATTATACTTCTCCTGTTGTTATGGAAACGGTTAGTGCCAGCAGTTCGGTTATGAGTATTGTTAAAGAGGGCATGCATTCGGTTACTTCTGAAGGTACGGCAAGTGCTTATTTTGCCGATTATCCTATTTCGGTAGGCGGTAAAACAGGTACTGCTCAGACTACGGGTCTTGATAACAGTGTTCTTACCATTTTTGCACCGTATGACGACCCTGAGATTGCTATTTCGATAGTGGTTGAACACGGTCAGAAAAGTTATTCTACAGGTCCTGTAGCCAAGGCTATTCTTGATGAGTATTTCTTTGGTTCTGCTGAAGATTATGACGAAAAATTCCCCAATACTTTGCTTGATTAACTTTATACTTTACTTTGACTATCATTTGTGTTAATATATTGTCAGATGACAGATAACGTTTTGTGCAGAAAGGGTAGGTTTTGTGGGCAAGACGATAGTTCTGATATCCTCAAAAGGGGGTAGCGGTAAATCGACTGTTGCTTTGGGTCTTGCAACGGCTTTATCGCAAAACAACAAAAAAATATTGCTTATAGATGCAGACGAGGGAGCGCGTTGCCTTGACGTACTTTTGTCAGTGGGCGAAGATACGTTTTTGGACCTTTCTGATGTGCTTTCGGGCAACGCAGAACCCGATGAAGCCGTTCTTGAGGTGCCAACTTTACAAAACGTATACGTTCTTCCGTCGCCTTTTGAACCCGAACCGTTGGATTTTGACATTTTGTCTGCGTTTTTGAATAAAATCAGTGAACAATATGACTACGTTATACTTGATACAAAAGGTCAGTTACCGGCGGCAAAAGTATCTAAACTTAAGTGCGATGCATTGTTTATTGCTGTGGTCACACCCGACCCGATAGCCATAAAAAATACCGGTGTTTTGACATCGGAACTTTCACGTTATGGTGTTGACTGCCGTCTTGTAATAGACAGGTTTGAGGTTAAAAACGCTGTTGGCGGAATTAATAATATTGATGATATTATTGATAAGTGCGGTGCGAGGTTACTTGGTATTATTCCTGAGGATAAGCGTATATCTCTGCATCGCAAAGTGCCTTTTGTTTACGGTACTGCCGCATCTGCAATCTTCAGAATTGCAGCCAGAATTTCAGGAAATGATGTTCTGCTGCCAAAAATAAAAGAAATAATATAAGGGGATGGTATAATTGAATATTGCTATAATAGCACACGACGCAAAAAAGGAACTTATGGTACAGTTTTGTATCGCATACTGTGGTATCTTGAGCCGACATACCATTCTTGCCACAGGAACTACCGGCAAACTTGTGTCTGAGGCTACAGGTCTTGATATTGTGAGATTTTTAAGCGGTGATCAGGGCGGTGCTCAGCAGATTGCTTCCAGAATCGGATGCGACGAGGTTGACCTTGTGCTTTGGTTCCGTGACCCACTTAATCCGAGACCCGGTGAACCGGATGAAAACTCGATATTGCGTCTTTGCGATGTTCATAACATTCCGGTTGCTACCAACATTGCAACTGCCGAAGTTCTTATTCATGGTCTTGAACGCGGTGACCTTGACTGGAGACAAATTGTTAGAAATTCATAAATTTTGAAATCCCGTGTTTTGCGGGGATTTTGGTTGTTAAATTCATATTTGATAGGAGAAATATCATGGCAAAATATAACACAGCCGTTAAGGGTACTGCCGATGTATTACCTGAAAACAGTTATAAATGGCAGTATGTTGAACGTAAGATGCTTGAAACTGCCAACCTTTTCGGCTTTGAAGAAATAAGAGTTCCTGTTTTTGAATATACCGAGGTGTTTACAAAAAATGTTGGCGAGACTACCGACGTTGTTCAAAAGGAAATGTACACCTTTACCGATAAAGGCGACCGTTCTATTACACTTCGTCCTGAATTTACTGCAGGTGTTGTGCGTTCGGTGATTGAAAACGGTCTTATTAACGGTGCATTGCCCGTAAAGGCTTGCTATATCGGTGGCTGCTACCGTTACGAAAAGCCTCAGGCAGGCAGAATGAGAGAGTTCCATCAGTTTGGTGCCGAAATGTTTGGTGCTGCTGACCCCTCGGCTGATGCTGAAATGATAATGTTGGCTTATAGTGTTCTTGATGGACTTGGTATAAGCAATCTGTCGCTCGAAATCAACTCGATCGGTTGTCCTAAGTGCCGTGCTAACTATCATGCTGCATTAAAGGCTTATTTTGCCGAAAAATCGGCTGAACTATGTGAAACCTGCCGCGACCGTTTGGAACGTAATCCTATGCGTATTCTTGACTGTAAATCTCCTATTTGTAAGGAGATTAGTGCAGGCGCACCCGTTATGCTTGACTATCTTTGTGAAGAATGTCATGACCATTTTGAGGGTGTTAAAAAGCATCTTGACGCAGCAGGTCTTGACTATAAGGTCAACACTTCGATAGTTCGCGGACTTGATTACTATACCAAAACTGTTTTTGAGTTTGTATCGGGAGATATCGGTGCTCAGTCAACCGTTTGCGGCGGTGGACGTTATGACGGCCTTGTTGGTCAGATGGGCGGACCCGAAATGCCTTCCTTGGGTTTTGCTATGGGTATTGAGCGTTTGCTTATGGTTATGGAAAGCCAGAAAGCCAACTTCCCGGAAAGAAAAACACCCGATATTTATATTGGCACGATGGGTGAGTCGGCACGTCTTGCCGCTACCAAAATTTGCTTCAGACTTCGTGAAGAAGGATTTTCTGCCGTTACCGATGTTACCGGTCGTTCTGTAAAGGCGCAGATGAAGTATGCTGATAAAATCGGTGCTACATATAGTATCATTATCGGCGATAACGAACTTGAACAGAAAAAGGCTGTTTTCAAGAACATGAAAACCGGTGAGCAGTCTGAGGTAGAACTGCCCGACGGCATATCAAAAGCCCTTTATGACGGCTTTATGAATTCTTTTGTTGACGGTGTTTGCGACGCTTCCGACGATTTACTTAATAAATGATTTTTAAGCGGTCACTCTTTAGAGTTGACCGCTTTTAAATAATATACAAGTTGTAGTATTTTTGGTGTTAAAATCGTTGGACAAGTATTGACAAATACACATGTTTTATGTTAAAATCTTAAAAATAGAATTTGAGGTTTTGGGCAAAGGAAAAAATCTCTTTTTCTGATATTTTTGGATGATTTTTTGTTTCTTGATAAAGCCTTGCTTCGGCAGGGCTTTTGTAAAGGAGTTATAATGGAAATAGTATTTAAAAACTGTCTTGAATACGTAGATGGAACCTTCGTCAAAACCGACAAAACAAAGGTCGTTTCTGACGGTGGTAGTGCCTCTATTTCTATTTCTGACTGTGTTATTTTTCCCGCCTTCTGTGATGTACATGTACATCTCAGGGAGCCGGGATTTTTTTATAAGGAAACTATTGCCTCGGGTACCAAGGCTTCTGCGCGCGGAGGATACAGCGATGTTTTCTCAATGCCTAACCTTAACCCTGTACCTGACAGTGTTGAAAATATATCAAAACAATTAGAAATTATTGAAAAAGACGCTGTTATAAACGTTCATCCTTTTGCCTCTATTACGGTTGGTCAAAAAGGTGAAGAATTGGTTGATTTTGAGCAGTTAGCACCTCTTTGTGCAGGCTTTTCGGATGACGGCAAAGGTGTTCAAAGTGAAGAAATGATGCGCGAGGCGATGATTAAAGCAAAAGCACTCGGTAAAATCATTTCGGCACATTGTGAAGACAACTCGCTTTTATTCGGCGGTTATATTCACGAGGGTGAATATGCCAAAACTCACGGTCACAAGGGTATCTGCAGTGAAAGTGAATGGGGTCCTATAAAACGTGATATCCGTCTTGCAAAAGAAACCGGTTGTAAATACCACGTTTGCCATATATCAACCAAAGAAAGTGTTGAACTTATACGCGAGGCAAAGAAAAATGGCGTTGATATAACCTGCGAGACAGGTCCGCATTATCTGATACTTGATGATTCTTGCTTACAAGAGGACGGCAGATTTAAAATGAACCCGCCGCTTAGAAGTAAAGAAGATAAAGAGGCTTTGATAGAGGGCTTGCTTGACGGTACTATTGATATGATTGCTACCGACCATGCTCCGCACAGTAGTGAAGAAAAATCTAGAGGGCTTGAAAAAAGTGCTTTCGGTATTGTGGGAATTGAAACGGCTTTCCAACTTATGTACACGCATTTTGTTAAAACGGGTATTATTTCCATGGAAAAGTTAGTTGAAGTTATGGCAATCAATCCCAGAAAAAGGTTTGATATTCCGCTCGGTGATTCTTTTACCGTGTGGGATTTGAATAAACAAGTGATAGTCGACCCCGATAAGTTCGTGTCAAAGGGCAAAGCAACTCCGTTTAGTGGGGACAAAGTGCTTGGCGAATGTAGGTTGACTGTTGCTAACGGAAAAATTGTGTATAATAATCTTTGATATATATTGGGAGGAAGTAAAATGGCTAAGAGAAAAGACATTAAAAAGGTTTTGATTATAGGTTCAGGACCTATTGTTATTGGTCAGGCTGCTGAGTTTGACTATGCAGGTACTCAGGCTTGTCTTGCTTTGAAAGAAGAAGGGTATGAAGTTGTTCTTTGCAACTCTAACCCTGCTACAATAATGACCGATACCACCATTGCGGACAAGGTATACATGGAACCGCTGACTTTGGAGTATGTTGCAAAGATTCTGCGTTACGAGCGTCCCGATGCCATTGTTCCCGGTATTGGCGGTCAGACAGGATTAAACCTTGCTATGCAACTCGAGAAAAAAGGAGTTCTCAAAGAGTGCGAGGTTGAACTTTTGGGTACCAGCAGTGAAAGTATCGAAAGGGCAGAGGACCGCGAATTGTTTAAAGAACTTTGCCAGTCGATAGGTGAGCCTACTATTCCTTCTGAAATCACATATAATCTTGACGAGGCTAAAGAAGCCGCGAAGAGAATCGGTTATCCCGTAGTTCTACGTCCTGCTTTCACGTTGGGCGGTACCGGTGGCGGTTTTGCTAATGACGAAGACGAACTTATCGAAATCGGTGTTAATGCATTCAAACTTTCTCCTGTTCATCAAGTTCTTATTGAAAAAAGTGTTAAAGGCTATAAGGAAATTGAGTTCGAGGTAATGCGCGATTCGGAAGATAACGCCATTACCATCTGCGGTATGGAAAATATCGACCCTGTTGGTGTTCACACCGGTGACTCTATTGTTGTAGCACCTATCATGACCCTTAATGACCATGACCTTAAGATGCTTAATGACAGTGCAATAAAACTTATTCGCGAACTTAAAATTGAGGGTGGCTGTAACGTTCAGTTTGCTCTTAATCCTCATTCGAGCGAATATTACCTTATTGAGGTTAACCCCAGGGTTTCACGTTCTTCGGCTTTGGCTTCCAAGGCAAGCGGATATCCCATTGCAAGAGTAACTGCTAAGATTGCCGTTGGCATGTCACTTAAGGAAATTACTATTGCTAATACCACTGCTGAATTTGAGCCTAAACTTGATTATGTAATCGCAAAGCTTCCCAGATTCCCGTTTGATAAGTTTACATCTGCTCCCAACACATTGGGCACTCAGATGAAGGCTACCGGTGAAATTATGGGTATCGGCTCCAACCTTGAAGAGGCACTTCTCAAAGGCACCCGTTCTTTGGAGGTTGGTGTAAACCATATTTATCATGCTAAGTTTGATAACATGACTAACGAAGAATTGCTCGATTATATCGTTCAGTTCCGTTCGGATAATATTTTTGCTATTGCTGAACTTTTGGCACGCGGCGAATCGATTGAAAAAATCCATGAGATAACCATGATTACACCTTTCTTCCTTGAGTCTATCAAGCGTATTGTTGATATGGAAGAAACCCTTAAAGCCAACGCAAACGACGTTGCAACACTAACTGCAGCTAAAAAGATGGGATTCAGCGATAAGTACATTGCGCGCATGTGGAAATGTAGTGAACTTGATGTTTACAATGTTCGTAAGGCAAACAATTTGTTCCCAGTATTCAGAATGGTTGATACCTGCCATACCGGTGCATACATTCCGTACTGCTATTCGTCTTATAGCGGTGAAAACGCATCGGTATTAACCGATAGAAAGAAGATTGTGGTACTCGGTGCAGGTCCTATCCGTATCGGTCAGGGCGTTGAGTTTGACTATTCAACCGTTCATGCAGTTTCTACTATTAAAAACTCGGGTTATGAAGCAATTATTATCAACAATAACCCTGAGACGGTTTCAACCGACTATACAACTGCTGATAAACTTTATTTTGAACCGCTTACTCCCGAAGATGTTATGAATATTATCGAGTTTGAAAAACCCGAGGGTGTTGTAGCATCTTTAGGCGGTCAGACTGCTATTAATTTGGCTCAACCGCTTTTTGACCGCGGTGTTAAGATTATCGGTACCGACTGTGCCGCTATCGATAAAGCCGAAGACAGAAACGCTTTTGAAAATCTTCTTAACGAACTCAACATTCCCCGTGCAAAGGGTCAGGCTGTTACTAAGATTGAAGACGGTATCAAGGCTGCTGCCGAAATCGGTTATCCTGTTCTTGTTCGTCCCAGTTTTGTTTTGGGCGGTAGAGCAATGCAGATAGTAGGTAACGAAGAACAACTTCGTCACTATCTTAAAACTGCCGTTGAAATTGATGAGGACAAGCCTGTTCTTGTTGATAAATACATTGAAGGACGCGAAGTTGAGATTGACGCTATCTGTGACGGACGTGACGTATTTGTTCCCGGTATTATGGAACTTGTTGAGCGTACTGGTGTTCACTCGGGTGACTCTATCAGCGTTTATCCTTCTTTCAGTATCTCTGATAAGGTTAAGGGAATTATCTTGCAGTATGCTAAAAAATTGGGTCTCGGTATCGGCATTGTAGGTCTTTATAACATTCAGTTTATTGTTGACGATAAGGACGATGTTTATATCATCGAGGTTAACCCTCGTTCTTCACGTACAGTGCCTTTCCTTTCTAAGGCAACCGGTTACAGCCTTGCAGATATTGCAACCGAGGTAATCCTTGGCAAGAGCCTCAAAGAACAAGGTTTCTTTGATATTTATCCGGATGAGAAAAAACGTTGGTATGCCAAGGCTCCTGTATTCTCGTTCAATAAGATTCGCGGTCTTGATGCATATCTTTCACCCGAAATGAAGTCGACCGGTGAAGCAATCGGTTATGATGATAAACTCAATCGTGCTCTTTATAAAGCATTGCAGGCATCGGGCATGCATTTGCAGAACTACGGTACTGTTTTCGCTACCATTGCCGACCGTGATAAGGAAGAAGCATTACCGCTTATCCGCCGTTTCTATAACCTTGGATTTAATATCGAAGCAACAGAGGGAACTGCTAAATTCTTGAAGGAAAACGGTATTCGTACTCATGTTTTAGGTAAAATTAGTGAGGGCTGTGAGGAGATTCCCGATGCTTTGCGTCAGGGTCATATTGCTTACGTTATCAATACTAAGGATATCGGTGACAGTGACCACCGTAACGACGGCCATCAGATTCGTCAAATAGCAACCGAGAATAACGTTACTATCTTCACCGCACTTGATACTGTTAAGGTTTTACTTGACGTTCTGGAGGAAACCACCCTTACAATTTCGACTATTGATGCATAAATTTTAGGAGTTAAAATGAAACAGGTTATTTTTGAGGTTGCAGAGAATTTTGAAATAGCCAAAAACACCTATAAAATGGTACTTTTGGGCGATGTTTCTGATTTTACTGCACCCGGACAGTTTGTTAATATTAAACTAGAGGGCAAATATTTGCGCAGACCCATTTCGGTTTGTGATTTAGGCGAAAATTCGCTCACCCTCATTTATAAAGTGGTAGGTGGCGGTACCGAGCAGATGGCTGAAATGAAAAAAGGTACTAAACTCGATATTTTAACCTCGCTCGGCAACGGCTATAACACCTCTCTGTCTGGAGATAAGCCGCTTCTTATCGGAGGCGGTGTTGGTGTACCCCCAATGTACTTACTTTGCCGAAAACTTATTGAAGAGGGTAAAAGTGTTTCAGTGGTTTTGGGCTTTAATTCTAAGGCAGAGGTCTTTTATGAGGAAGATTTTAAATGTTTGGGTGCTAAAGTATACGTTACAACTGCCGACGGCAGTTACGGAATAAAAGGCTTTGTTACCGACGCTATGAAGGATATTGATTATACTTATTTCTTCACCTGCGGTCCTGAGCCTATGTTCAAGGCTATTGAAAAATCAGTCAAAACAAGCGGACAGTACAGTTTTGAAGAGCGTATGGGTTGCGGTTTTGGTGCTTGTATGGGTTGCTCCTGCAAGACTAAATACGGTAATAAGCGTATCTGCAAAGACGGTCCCGTTATGGTAAGGGAGGAGATAATATGGTAAACACTAAAGTTACCCTTTGCGGTATAGATTTGGATAACCCTATTATCCCTGCTAGTGGAACTTTTGGTTTTGGCTATGAATTTGCCGAACTTTATGATATTAACTGTCTTGGCACATTCTCTTTTAAGGGTACTACAAAAGACCCGCGTTTTGGTAATCCTACTCCGAGAATTGCTGAATGCAGTATGGGTATGATTAACGCAGTAGGTCTTCAAAATCCCGGTGTCCTTAAGGTTATTTCGGAAGAATTACCTAAGTTAAAAAAATGCTTTAATAAGCCGGTTATGGCTAATGTCAGCGGATTTTCGGTTGAAGATTATGCATACACCGTTGAAAAATTAGATAGTGAAAATCAGATTGGTTGGTTTGAGGTCAACGTTTCTTGCCCTAACGTTCACGGTGGCGGTATGAGTTTTGGAACTAATCCCGAAGCCGCAGCCGAAGTTACGAAGGCTTGCCGTAAGGTTACAAACAAACCGCTTATTATTAAACTTTCGCCCAATGTTACCGATATTGTGTCGATTGCCAAGGCTTGTGAGGATGCAGGCGCTGATGGTATCAGCCTTATTAATACACTTCTTGGTATGAGAATTAACCTTAAAACCAAAAAACCTATTATTGCTAACAAAATGGGTGGTTTCTCAGGTCCTGCAATTATGCCTGTGGCTCTCAGAATGGTTTATCAGGTGTATGATGCAGTTAAAATACCTATTGTCGGTATGGGCGGTGTAAGTTCTGCCGAAGATGTTATCGAAATGATGCTTGCAGGTGCAACTGCTGTCGAAATAGGTGCTGCAAATCTTGTTGACCCGTTTGCATGCCGCGATATTATTAATGATTTACCACGTGTAATGGAAAAATACGGTATTACTAACTTAAAAGATATTATAGGAGGAGCACACAATGGGTAAGGACGTAATTATTGCTTGCGATTTTGCAAGTAAGGAGGCTTGTCTTGAGTTTTTGGATAAATTCACCGATTGCAAGCCTTTTGTTAAGATTGGTATGGAGCTTTTCTATGCTGCAGGCCCAGAAATTGTTAAGGAAATAAAGAAGAGAGGTCATAAGATTTTCCTCGACTTAAAACTTCATGATATCCCTAATACCGTAAAAAAATCTATGTCGGTATTGTCTAATTTGGATGTTGATATGACCAACCTCCACGCAGGCGGTACTATTTCTATGATGGAAGCAGGTTTGGAAGGATTAACCCGTGCTGACGGCACAAGACCTTTGCTTATCGCTGTTACTCAGCTTACCTCTACCGACCAGGAAAGAATGGAAAACGATCTTCTTATAAAAGAACCTATTGATAAGGTAGTTATGCATTACGCTCATAACGCCAAAGCCGCAGGGCTTGACGGTGTCGTTTGCTCACCGCTTGAGGCAGAAAAAGTGCACGATCTCTGCGGCAAGTCTTTCTTGACCGTTACTCCCGGTGTCCGTTTTGCCGACGGTGATATCGGTGACCAAAAAAGAGTTATGACTCCTGCTGAGGCTAAGAGAATAGGTAGTGACTACATTGTTGTCGGCAGACCTATTACTGCTGCCGAGGACCCTGTTGCCGCATATAAGCGTTGTGTTGCAGAGTTTTGTGATTGATTATAAGGAGGATTAATATGGAAGGCTATAAGAGAGAATTTATTCAGTTTTTAGAGGGTGCCGGAGTTTTGAAATTCGGCGATTTTACCGCTAAATCAGGACGTAAAATTCCTTACTTTATCAACGCAGGTGATATTAAGACCGGTGACCAGATTTCAAAATTGGGCGAGTTTTATGCCAAGGCTTATTTTGAAAAAGTAGGTAACAAAAAAACCGTACTTTACGGACCTGCATATAAAGGAATTCCCATAGCCGTTTCAGTTGCATGTGCATTGTCCAAAAACGGACTTGATGTGCCTTTCTTCTTTAACCGTAAAGAGGAAAAGGACCATGGCGAGGGCGGTGTATTTGTTGGTTATAAACCCAAGGCAGGAGAGGAAATAGTTATTGTTGAGGACGTTATAACAGCAGGAACCGCTATCAGAGAAAGCATGGCTATTTTGTCAGGTCTTGAAGGCACCAAGGTTGCGGCTACCTTCGTTATGGTTGACCGTAAGGAAAAGGGTCAGACCGAAAAGAGTGCAATGGCCGAAGTGGGCGAGGAGTTTGGTTTCCCGGTATACTCTGTAGTTGATGTTTACGACATTATAGAGTATCTTGAAGAGGATGAGAAAAACAGAGAGAATGTTGACAGAATCAAGAAGTATCTTGAGGTCAACGGCGCAAAGGCTTAATATTTTGAAAGGACTTTTAATATGAGAAGTCTAATTAATATTCTTGAACTTGACGTAGCTGAACTTGACCAACTTATCGCTACGGCAAATGATATTATTGATAATCCTCAGAAGTATAGCGAAAAATGTAAAGGTAAAAAACTTGCCACTTTATTTTTTGAGCCTTCTACCAGAACAAGACTTAGTTTTGAGGCTGCAATGTATGAGCTTGGCGGAAACGTTTTAGGATTTTCCGAGGCACAGAGTTCATCTGCCGCAAAGGGCGAGAGCGTTGCCGATACCGCTAAAACCATTTCGTGTTATGCTGATATTATTGCTATGCGTCATCCTAAAGAAGGCGCACCGTTAGTGGCATCTATGAATGCTTCGATACCTGTTATCAACGCAGGTGATGGCGGTCATAACCATCCTACTCAGACACTTGCTGACCTTCTTACAATTAAACGTGAAAAGGGTAGGCTTGATAATCTTACTATCGGTTTGTGTGGCGACCTTAAATTCGGACGTACCGTTCATTCGCTTATTGAAGCAATGTCAAGATATAAGGGTATTAAGTTTGTACTTATATCTCCGCAAGAGTTGAAACTTCCGAGTTATATTAAAAAAGATGTAATTGGGAAAAACGGCATTGAATATGTTCAGACTACAGACCTTGAGAGCGTTATGCCTGACCTTGACATTCTTTATATGACCCGTGTTCAGCGTGAAAGGTTTTTCAATGAAGAGGATTATTTAAGACTTAAGGACAGTTATGTTTTAACTCCCGATAAACTTAAAAACGCTAAGTCAGACCTTAGCATTATGCATCCTCTGCCACGTGTCAATGAAATCAGTGTTGCAATTGATAGTGACCCGAGAGCATGTTATTTCAAACAGGTTCTTAACGGAAAGTATATGAGAATGGCTTTGATATTGAAGTTGTTGGGGGTAGAATGATGAATATCGAATCAATTAAAAACGGTATTGTTATCGACCATATAACTGCCGGAAAAGCAATGGATATATACAAACTCTTAAGGCTTGAATCTCTTGATTGCTCTGTTGCACTTATTAAAAATGTTCCAAGCGGAAAAATGGGTAAAAAAGACATTGTTAAAATCGATTATGATTTGGAACTAAATATTGATGTTTTGGGTTATATCGATTCGGGCGTCACTGTCAACATCATAAAAGACGGAGTTATTATTGAAAAACGCAGTGCCGAATTGCCCGAAAGACTTACAAATGTTATATTCTGCAAAAATCCCAGATGTATTTCACAAACGGAGCAAGAGTTACCTCATGTGTTTAATTTAACCGATAAAATCAACAGAGTATACCGTTGCCTTTATTGTGAAACTAAGGCAAAGGATTAAAAACTTACGTTTCTGCTTATTTCTTATAAAATCAATAAAAAACAGGCTGTATTTGTGGCACCCTCCGTAAGGAAGGTGCCACAGCTATATTCGCGGGCGGCGAGTTATATTGCTACGCAGTTATATTTGGGCTACGCCCAAGTTATATTCGCTTCGCGAGTTTTTGGGGCGAATATAATATCACTGAAACTGCAAGTTTCAATATCACTTTGCGTGATAACGCAAAATATCACTGTGAGACCTGTCTCACAATATCACTTAATATTCTTATTTTTGAGATAGGTTCGTTTGAAAAATATGTACTCCC
>JAZNVU010000039.1:0-54829 GCA_045592985.1 Acutalibacteraceae bacterium
GTCGTCAAGCGGTAAGACACAGCACTTTGACTGCTGCATTCGTAGGTTCGAATCCTGCCACCCCAGCCATTAAAAAAGACATACCATAAAGTCGGATCGTAGCCATGTCGTTCTGTGAGCCAAGGAGTTGCAATAGTTGCTTGTCTTCCTAAGACCGCTTGGCCTCCGACTTGTCGTCAAGCGGTAAGACACAGCACTTTGACTGCTGCATTCGTAGGTTCGAATCCTGCCACCCCAGCCATTAAAAAAGACATACCATATGGTATGTCTTTTTTAATCGTTTGAGGTACTAGCATGAGTCGAAACAGTCCATTTTTGGTCATTCCGGTCTGATTGCCTTTACCATATCGATAAATCCTGTCATAACCGGTGACAGCCATCGGTTTTTATGTATCAGAATCTGACTGAAATAGGTCTGTGGCGGCAGGTCTACGTCCAGTCTCATAAGATGACCCGATTTTAACTGCTTTTCAACCGAATATTCGGGCAAAAATGCGATTCCTACGCCGCTTTGAACCAAGTTTGTTATTATGGAAACACTGTCAATTTCGACCGACTCATTAACCGAAGCGTTGTGTTGTGCGGCGATTTCCAGAAGTCTGCCATAACAAATGCCTTCCCTTTCGGTTACAAGGAATTTTCGTTCGAATAGTTTTTTCACCGGAATATTACAACTTTGTGCCATTGGGTCAACCGCGCTCGACACAAAAATAATGCTCTCTTTTCTGGCGTAACAACTCTTTATTTCGGGGTCGGTGTTAAGGTTTTTTGATATGTACAGGATATCCAAACGATTTTGGTGCAGTTCCTCTAAAAGTTCGGTGGTATGGCCCGTCTTTATGCTTATGTTGACATTTTTGTATTTCTTTTTAAACTCGGGTAAAAGTAGCGTTACAACACCTATCAACAAAGACTCGGACACGCCCAAACGCAAAACACCGCTAATGTTTTCATCCAGTCCCTTTAGTGCCTGGGCTTTTTCCATGGTGTGCATTATTTCATATGCATAGTTCAAAAACTGACTGCCGATCGCCGTCAACGACACCTTTTTACCAATTCGGTCAAAAAGCGGATATCCCAACTCGTTTTCCAACTGTTTGATTTGCATGGTAACGGTCGACTGCACATAGTTCATTTCTTCGGCGGCTTTGGTGAAACTTTTGAGTTCAGTAACCCTAATAAAGGTCTCGATGTTTTTGATATCCATAGTTTTTTCTTCCTTTTTATCAAATTTTTTGATGTTAGTTATCACAAACATTCGTTTTACAAATATATGGTAACACATTATACTGTGCTTGTAAATAAAAAAAACAGTGTTTTGGGGTTGGAAAAATGAAAATCAAAAATCAGGCACTTACATACGGAATAATCGTGTCAATGGGTATTCTTCTGGCGTTCAATTATTACCTTTTCATTATAGAAAACGGCTTTGCACCGGCAGGACTCAACGGTATCGCGACCATGATACAGTACAAAACCGGTTTTAGTACAGTTACATGTCGCTCATAATAAATCTTCCGCTTTGTCTTATTTCGTTGTTTGTTGTGGGCAAGGATTATGCCGCCAAATCGACTGTTTTTACGCTTGTGTATTCCTTTTCATACCTTGCACTTCAGCACTCAAGTCTTGATGAGATTCAATACTTATCCGGCGGTCATGACAGCATTTTTCCTGTTATAATCAGTGGCGTTATCAGTGGTTTTGTCTGCGGAATAAGTTTCAAAAACAACTCTTGTTCGGGCGGTATGGAGATAGTATCAAAGTGTATCGGCACTAAGAAACCGAATTTTAATTTTTTTGCAATAACCTTTATTCTTAATGCAATCGTGGCTTGTATTTCGCTGTTTGTTTATTCCGATGGCGGCGCACTCAACTATAAACCCGTCGCACTGTGCATTACCTACTGCTTTGTAACCAACTTTGTTGGCAACTACATAATAAAAGGCACTAAAAGTGCCTACCGCTTCACCGTTGTCACTACCCATCCCGATGAGATATCTAAAGAGGTCACCAAAGTTTTAAGGCACGGTGCCACAAGAATCGAAGGTATCGGAGCCTATTCAGGAGCACCTAAAACCGTGCTTATTTGCGTTTTAAATAAGCATCAACTCAGTGATTTCCGCAACATCGTTGATAAGTATGACAATACCTTCTCCTTCTGCGAAAACGTAAGCGAAACCTACGGCAATTTCAAGCACGTGAAATAATATTGTGATTAATCTATACAACAAAATCCGCCCCATGCACCAAATCGGTGTATGAGGCGGATTTGTTTTTTTAAATTTAGCCGTTGCAGTGCCAGGTTGCATTAATGAGTTTTGAGTTAGAACTGTTAATAACTATTTTGGCTTTTTGTGCGGCTGTTCCATTGTAGTATACATCGGTAAGCGCATTGCAACCGCCAAAAGCGTAGTATGCAACGGTGTTTACCTTAGAGCCCAAGGTAACAGTCTTGAGTTTGCTGCAACCGAAGAACGTGTTCATACCAATAGTAGTAACATTATTGCCGATAACTGCATTTTCCAAAGCATAACACTTAGTAAACGCATCGGTGCCAATGCTGGTTACAGTATCCGGCAAGGTTACACTCGTGAGTTTAGAGCAATTTGAGAAACAGTAAGAGCCGATGTACTGTGTTTTGGCTCCAAAGGTTACCGAGGTGAGTTCTGAACAACCGTAGAATGCCGACATTCCGATGGTGGTAACATTATCGCCTATTACTACCGTCTCAATCGATGTGTTCTTCAAGAATGCATACGAGTTAATTGTTGTTACGTTGTAGGTTTTTCCACCTTTTGTTACCGTTGCAGGAATTACAACGTTCTTAACGTCGGTAATTGTACCGAGCACCGTTGCTGTATTGTTTGTATCGTTGCAACTGTAAATCAAATCACCGATAATAACGGTATTGTACGTCCAAGTGGTATTAAGAATGGGTGCATTAGTGCTATTGATAGCAACCCATCTCTTGGCACTCTCGATGTTACCGTAGTAAATATTTTGAAGTGCGTCACATCCGTAGAATGCATAGTAAGCAATAGTCTTCATGTCCTCGCCGAGAACAAGAGTTGTAAGGCTGCTGCAGCCGTAGAAAGCCGACATGGGAATATTTGTAATTCTCTTGCCCAAAACGACAGTTTTAAGTGACGTACATTTTACAAACATGTAAGAACCAAGACCCGAAACGTAGTCAGGGAAAATAACTTCTTCGAGGCTCGAGCAGCCGTAGAATGCCGACATTGCAACTGTTCTGAGAGCAATACCGAAGTTGATTTCTTTAAGAGCAGTGCAGTATGTAAACGCATACGAACCGATTGCGGTTACGGTATCGGGAACAACAACGCTTTGGAGTCTGTTACAACTATAGAAGGCGTTGGAGTTAATAGCCGTTACCGTATAGGTAATGCCGTTTTTGGTAACGGTTGACGGAATAACCACGTCAGTAGCGGCCTTGTTGCAACTAACAACGCTGGCTGTTCGGTTTGTACCGTTGAAACTATAGGTCAAAACTATCATTTCCCAAACCGCATACAAGGTTATATTGCCGTCGCCGGTAATGGCTTCGCCGGGCTGATACTGGGCTGTTGTAGCGTTTATATCGGTCGACCAACCAAGGAATTCATAACCATCCTTTATGGGAGTGGTTGATGAGAGCGTTACATAAGCACCAAAGTCTCTTGACTGAGTAGCCGGTTTGCTGGAAGCCAAACCGCCGTTAGAACCAAAGTAAACGGAATAAACTCTGCCGAACTTAAACGGAATGGTACCTGTTGCTGAAGTGCTGTTGAACTTAACGGCAAACTTGTAGGTGGCTCCTGCTATCATGTTGTACTGGAGTCGGAAGTTATTGTTTTCTCCTCCGTTATTATTGCTTGAAAGCAACGCGCCGTTTGCATCGTAAAGTTCAACGTATGTATCGGCAGAGCCGGTTGAGTAAATAACGAAATTGCCGTTAATGGGTGAAGTATAGGTGTAGTATTTTGTTGTTCCCGCACGGTTGATTTCCGCATTGTTTGAAGAGTTAACGGTAAGAGCAAACGTATTGCGCTCCCATACAGCGAACAACGAAATGTTGCCTTCGGTGTTGAAGGTGCCACCCGACAGATATTCGGGAGTGGTGGCGTTACGGTTGGTTGACCAACCGAGGAAATCATATCCGTTTCTAGTGGGTTTTTCGGTGGTAAGCACAAGGTCAGAGCCAAAATCTCTGCTCTGAGAAGACGGCGTATTGCTACCGCCGTTTCCACCGTAATAAACGGTATAAACTCTACCAAACTTGAACGGAATAGTACCGGTATTTGAAGAATTATAATACTTTACACCAAACTTATAGGTAGTTCCTGCCGTCATGGTGTATTGGAGTCGGAAGTTTGTACCGTCTCCACCGTCGTCATTGCTTGTCAAAAGGTTGCCTTCAGCATCATACAAATAAACGATAGTGTCACCTGTGCCGGTTGAGTAAATTACAAACTCACCATTAATAGGCGAAATATAGGTGAAGTATTTCATTGCTCCGCCGGTGGTAATTATAGCGTTATTTGAAGAGTTTACGCTAAGCGGAAGTGTATTTTTCTCCCATACGGCAAACAGTGAAATGTTACCTTCAGTATTGAATATACCGCCCGACAGATATTCGGGAGTGGTGGCGTTACGGTCGGTTGACCAGCCGAGGAAATCATATCCGTTTCTAGTGGGTTTTGCGGTGGTAAGCACGAGGTCAGAGCCGAAGTCTCTGCTCTGAGAAGACGGCGTACCGCTACCGCCGTTAGAACCAAAGTAAATGGAATAAACTCTACCGAACTTAAACGGAATGGTACCTGTGTAGGAAGAATCATAAAATTTTACACCAAACTTATAGGTAGTTCCCGCCGTCATGTTGTACTCAAGACGGAAGTTGCCGTTTTCTCCGCCGTCGTCATTGCTTGTCAGCCAACCGCCGGTTGAGTTGTACAAATAAACCTCTGTATCCTCGTCACTGGTTGAGTAAATGACATACTTGCCCGAAACAGTCGGTGTGACGGTGTAGTATCTTATCATACCGCCGATTGTTATGCTGGCTGTGTTGGAAGAGTTGACGCTTATCGAAGAAGTCAGTGACTCCCACACTGCAAACAAGGTAACGTTGCTTTCAGCAGTAAACTCGTCACCGGGGTAATATCTTGCGGTTGTTGCATCAGCAGTTGTTGCCCAACCTTCAAAAACATATCCGTCTCTTGTAGGAACAGTCGAAGTAAGCGTAAGGCTCTTGCCGTAATATTTAATTTGATATCCGGGTGCGTTTGTACCGCCGTTGGCATTATAAGAAATGGTATACGCTCTGCCGAATTTAAACGAAATGGAACCGGTCCTTGAATCACTTAAATATTTTACTCCGAACTTATATGTAACGCCTGCAGTAAGGTTTTGTGCCAGCAAGAAGTTGGTATCGTCACCGCCGTCGTCGTTAGAAGCAATTTCATTGCCGTTTACGTCGTAAAGTGTAACGTATGTGTCGGCATCGCCCGTAGAATAAATAACGTACGCGCCGCTGACAGAAGGTGTGAAACTGTAATACCGCTCCTGTCCGCCTTGCACAATATTTGCGGTGTACGAACTGTTTGCAGTCATGGCAGTAACCGTTGTCACTACCTGCCATACCGCATAGAGGGTTGCATTTCCGGACAAACTAACTGATTGGCCGGGAGTAAAGGTTGCTGATGTTGCACTGCTTGATGTTGCCCAACCAACGAATTCGTATCCGCTTCTTGTGGGAACCGTTGTGCTCAAATTAAATGTGATGTCATAGTCCTCAGTGTACGAGGAAGGTGCACCGCTACCGCCGTTGGCGTTATAAGTAAGGGTGTATACACCGCCGAACTTAAAGTTGATGCTTCCGGTTGTGCTACCAAAGAACTGCACTTTAAACTTGTAGGTAGTACCTGCCGTCATGTAGTACTGCAAGCGGAAGTTTGTACCGTCTCCGCCATCATCATCGCTAGCAAGTTGAGTGCCCGACGAATTGTACAAATAAACCCTAGTGTCATCCGAACCGGTCGAATAGATTACGTATTCGCCGCTTGTTGCGGGAGTAAAGGAATATTCCTTTGCTCCACCGTCGGTGGTGATTTCGGCTTCGTTTTTGGAGTTTACCTCCAAAACAGACGCCACAGGCTGCCATACCGCATAAAGAATCACGTTTGCATAGTCTCCGTCAGCCGAATATGTGCTTGACGGCTGATAACTGACGGTAGTTGAAGAACTGCTGGTCGCCCATCCTTTAAATGTATAACCGCTTCTTGTGGGGGTAGAACTTGTGAGCGTAAGGTCCTTGCCGTAGTACTTGGTCTGTGAAGACGGAGCATTTGTACCGCCGTTAGCGTTGTAGGAAATGGTATATACCCTACCGAATTTGAATGGAATTGTGCCGGTTGACAATTCGCTATAATATCTTATTCCGTATTTATAGGTCGTTCCGGCAGTTAAATTATAGGTTAAAAGGAAGTTGTTGCCATCTCCACTGTCATCATCGGAGGCCAACACACTTCCGCTTGAATTATAAATATATACCTTTGTATCGGATGTGGATGTTGAATAAATTACATAAGTACCACTTACAGAGGGAGTGAATTGAAAATACTTCTCTTCCCCGCCTGTCGAAATAACAGCACTGTTGGAAGAATTGACCGTAAGCGTACTGCCTGTATTAGCCTGCCATACGGCAAAAAGCGAAGTGTTGCCCGTTACGGTATAACTGGCACCGGGCGCATAAGATACGGTTGAGGAGCCTGAACTTGTCGCCCAACCGAGGAAGGTATATCCGCTTCTTGTAGGAGAAGGCAACGAGAAAGATTTGCCGTATTCGGTAACAATATAGTTGGGTGAAAGTGTGCCGCTACCGATATTAAGGCTTGTTGCATAGAAGTTTACGCGGTAGGTAGTCGAAAGATTTCCTGCGGAATCCTTTACCGTCAGGTAATAAGCACCCGAACTTGAAACCGTCTTTGTGGCGGTGTTGGAGGTGGTGCTTGTATATGTGTTATTGACATAGTTGCTGTTGGTACCCCAATAATAACCTGCCACTCCTGCAGAAGCCGACATGGATATAGTTACAGTCTGACTGCCGGCAACATTATTGGTAGAGGAAATAGAGGCTGTAGGCGCCTGATTCTGCGAAACATAAGCATGCCTTACCTGTGATAAATTCGTTACAGCACCACTGGGGACATTGTTTATATCACAAACAAGATAACCGTCTTTATAGCAAAGACCGTAAATACAATAGTCGGTACTCAAAGTTGGCTCATATATCTTGGTTGATGTATTTGTCGCAACATCGTATTTATATACTGCCTCAGGCAAAGAATAAAAAATATCTATACCATCACTAGTCAGTTTAGAATAGTTGTTGCTATAATACTGGCTACTGTTTATATACCATCTGTCGGGAAAACTTACAAGTTCGGCACCGGTAGTGGCACACATCAACTTTTTATTGGAATTATCAATGTAATATATCTTGTTGTTTACAAGTTCAAAAGAAGTTCTTGAATTCTGCCAATAGTAGTTATCATAGGTGGTGTCAGTGGGATATGTGTCATAGTCATAAGCATCGTGTCCCGTTTCAAAAATACCGTTTGAAGAACGCAAGAAGTTATCGTGAGAAACACCACCCTGCATAGGTTCCGCAGAGGTGTCACTTCCCCATCTCAAATCGTCCCAAGTTACGTCAATATGGTACGGATTACCGTTAACATAGATAATATTCCACGCGTGCCACAAATCATCTGACTCGCAAATATAACTTTCAATACCAACAAGTTCCATCAAATAGTCGTATGCCTCGGCATAGCCCTGACAAACAGTAACACCGTTAACTAATCCGTTATATGCATCATAATTTGTGTATGTAAAGTCATACTCGCAAACCATAGCCAAGCGGTCGTGAATAAGCAATGCTTTGTCAACATCGGAAAGCGCCGCGTTGTCTTTAATATCTACAACCATCGCGTTGGCAGCCGCAACAAACTCTGCATACTTCGTTTGATATTCGCTTGCAGTACAGTTGTATGTTAAACTCAATCTGGTCAAATCATTCGATGAGTTCCATGAATAATTGTATGAGTTATTCAAATGGAAAGTCTCAGCCATTTCATCATACAGAAATTCTGCTACAGATTGAATGTAGGATTTGTCTATCCCATATGATGAAATATCAATAGTTTCTTGACAGTTGTAAATACCGTTAAACAACGTAGTTCTGAATGCGTCAAGATTGACTAACTGTTTCAAATCATTTACAGAACCTAGGGTTTTATAAAGTTTTGCCTCTCCCTCTGCAGAAAAAACTTCTTCTGTTGCTGCTTTAATCCCTGTCGCCGCAAAGACCGACATCGGCAAAGAACCGAGCAGCAAGCACAAACAAATGATTACTGACAAAATTTTCTTCACTGAAAACCCCTCCATAAAATACACAAATGCATCTTTATGTGATATTTAAATAATGCATATCCACTTTAATTATATACAATTACTTTCACAATTTCAAGTGATGTTGGGATGATTTTGAAATTTTATCCAAATAATCCTATGCCGAATTATTTTTGATGACAAATTTGGTTAAAATGTATTCCTTCGGTCT
The DNA here is from genome assembly GCA_045592985.1 of Acutalibacteraceae bacterium. Lineage (GTDB taxonomy): Bacteria > Bacillota > Clostridia > Oscillospirales > Acutalibacteraceae > UMGS172. The sequence goes on from JAZNVU010000039.1 coordinate 8,618, forward strand.
TTTCAATCGAAGTATTTAAACCGTTCTGACCTTTTTAAAAATTGAATCCCCCTCACCTTTTTTATAATTTATTTGTCTTGTAAGTGCAAGTACAGCCCTAAAAACTGTTGTTTTCGTTTACATAAATATAATTATGTAAACCAATGCGTTGTATACATATTTTTGTAATTTCAGCTAAAAATAACCGAAACGACTAAGGACTGAAACAAATGACCGGAAATTACACCACCGATTGCACGGTGCTCTCTTCCCTATTGAACTTGGATAAAAACTTTGACATCGTCCGACGAGATTTTATAATTGCCGAACGCAAATGTTCCCTGTTTTTTGTGGACGGTTTCATAAAGGACGAAGTTTTTGAAAAAATTCTTGAATTTTTATATAAAACCACCCCTAAAGAAATAGCAAAATTTCGTGATATGCAGGAATTTTCACTGTTCAGAATGCCTTATGTCGAGGTTTCGCACGAATCCGACAATAAAAAAATCACTTTACAGTTGTTATCCGGTCAAGCCGTAATAATCATCGACGGTTTTTCGGATGCAATGCTGGTTGACACGCGAACCTACCCCGTAAGAAGCATAGATGAACCCGAAAAAGACCGTTCGCTCCGCGGTTCTCGTGACGGTTTTGTTGAAACATTTATCTTCAACACCGCCATGATTCGCCGACGTATCCGCGATACAAATTTGCGAATGGAATACTATCAAGTCGGCAATTCTTCCAAGGTGGATGTTGCAATTTCCTATATTGACGGCAAAGCCAACCCGAAACTCGTTGAAAAACTGCGCGAAAGAATAAAAACCGTTAAATTAAACGGCATTTCTATGACCTCTCAGGCTTTGTCAGAAGTGCTTATTCCATCAAGTTTTTTCAATCCGTTCCCAAAAGTGCGCTTCACCGAGCGCCCTGACTTTGCAAGTGCCTGTTTACTTGAAGGAAAAGTACTTCTTATAATGGATAATTCTCCGTCGGTAATGGTTTTTCCAAACTCATTTGCCGATTTTTCCAAAGAAACCGATGACTATTATTTTCCGCCTCTCACAGGAACGTATGTTCGAATTTTGCGCAACCTCGTAACCGTTTTAACCGTAATAATGACTCCATTAATGCTAATTTTACTCAATAATCCTCAGATTTTACCCAATTGGCTGAGTTTTATCAATACCACCGAGGAATACTCACTGCCGTTTTTTCTTCAATTTCTGTTGCTCGAACTTGTCATCGACGGACTGCGGCTTGCATCACTCAACACACCAAACACGCTTTCAGGTTCGCTTGGTATCATCGGCGGTCTGATTTTAAGCGAATTTGCCGTTAATGCAGGCTGGTTTGTGTCAGAAACTATAATTTACATGGCGTTTGTCGCTATTTCTTCTTTCGCACAGCCAAGTTTTGAAATGGGATACGCTCTCAAATTCAGCCGCATTTTCATATTGATTTTAAGCCAATTGTTTGATTTTTGGGGATTTTTCGGCGGAATTTTGCTTGTTTTACTGGTTGCAGGCAGTACAAAAACACTCAGCGGTAGGGGATATTTGTACCCGATTATACCGTTTAACGGCAGCGATTTTGTTAAGTTATTCGTGCGGACAGGCATTAAAAACTCTAACTCGCACTAATGTTTCACGTGAAACAATGAAAGGATATTGATATTTTGGAATATTTAAACGCTTTTTGGGTCGGTGGGCTGATTTGTGCCGTAGGACAGATACTCATTGACAAAACAAAACTGACACCTGCGAGAATACTTGTGTCTTACGTTGTTTTGGGAGTTGTTCTAACAGCGGTAGGTTTATATGAACCGCTTGTGGAGTACGCAGGTGCCGGCGCAACCGTTCCTCTTACCGGTTTTGGCTACTCTTTGGCAAAAGGTGTCCAGGAGGCGGTTACAGAACAAGGATTAGTTGGCGCATATATGGGCGGACTCACCGCGACTGCCGGTGGAATCGCTGCAGCAGTAACCTGTGGTCTTTTTGCGTCACTTATAACAAAACCGCATATCAAGTAATTCTATATCAATAATTGTAGGGGAGGGGCTTGCTCCTCCCTAATCTTTTTAACAGACAAAAACTCAATGTTTCACGTGAAACATTGCAAAATTTATGTATTTGCTCTTTACAAAATGCCCATTCCTTATTATAATAAGGTAGTAAATATATACACCCGTTCGACACGGAGGATATTAAATTGGGTAAAATTATTTCAATTATAAACCAAAAAGGCGGTGTTGGAAAGACAACAACCGCCGTTAATCTTGCAGCCGGAGTGGGCATTTGCGGTAAAAAAGTACTGTTAATCGATGCCGACCCACAGGGCAATACCACAAGCGGATATGGCATTTCTAAAAAGGAAATAGAATATTCAAGTTTTGACCTGCTGACAACCGGTGCGCACGCAAAAGAGGCAATAATTGAGACAAAATTCAAAAATGTTTCGATAATTCCTGCAAATATAGACCTTGCAGGCGCCGAAATTGCACTTATTAACATAAATCAGCGCGAAAGCAGGCTAAAAACCGCTTTGGCACTTGTAAAAAACGATTACGACTACATATTTATAGACTGTCCGCCATCATTAGGCCTTATAACCATCAATGCACTTACTGCGTCAGATTCGTTTTTAGTGCCTGTTCAGTGCGAATATTACGCTCTTGAAGGCTTGGCACAACTTATTTCTACCGTAAAAAGAGTAAAACAAACCTACAACCCTGACCTTTATCTTGAAGGCGTTGTGCTCACTATGTTTGACGGAAGACTTAATCTGACACAGCAAGTAGTTGCCGAAATCAAAAAACATTTTGCCAAAGAATTGTACAAAACCACAATACCTCGTGGTGTAAGGCTATCAGAAGCCCCAAGTTATGGTAGTCCGATACAATATTACGATGCTCGTTGCAAGGGTGCTGCAGCATACAACGACTTGTCAAGCGAGTTCGTTAAAAGAAATAAAAAATAAAAGGAGATAGAATATGGCTGCGAAAAAAGGCGGTCTTAAAGAGGGCATGGGGTTTGACCTGTTGTTTGAGGAAAACTCAACACCGGGCAAGCAGAGTACCGAATTAAGACTTTCACAAATAGTTCCCAATCGCGACCAGCCGCGTAAGGATTTTAAAGACGAAGAACTGCGCGAGTTGTCCGACAGCATAGCAAAACACGGACTGATTCAGCCAATTTTGGTGCGTCCCATTGAGGACGGCAGTTATCAGATAGTTGCAGGCGAACGCCGTTGGCGTGCCAGTAGGCTTGCAGGACTTGAAAAGGTTCCCGTTGTCATCCGTGAGATGGATGACCTCGAAACCATGGAATTAGCCCTTATAGAAAACCTTCAACGTGAAGATTTGAACCCGATTGAAGAATCGGCAGGCTATAAAACACTTATGGACACCTACGGTCTTACCCAAGAGCAGGTTGCCGCAAGGGTAGGCAAGTCACGTTCGGCGGTTGCAAACGCGCTGCGCTTATCGGGACTTAACAAAGAAGAGACCGACGCCGTCAAAAAAGGCGAAATCACCTCGGGTCATGCAAGAGCGTTGCTTTCAATTCCTTATGAAGACATCAGAAAAGAGGCTTTGTTGCTTGCTATCGGCGGAGCATCGGTGAGAGATATTGAAAACATATCCAAACAGCAGAAGCCCGGCATACAAATGAAGCGTCCCAAGATAAAAAACAAACTTTATGTTGAGACCGAGGCGGCTTTAACCGCCGCGTTGGGCAGAAAAATCAAGATTTCGGGCAACGGCAAAAACGGAACGTTGCAGATTGAATTTTTCAATGACGACGACCTCTTCCACATAGCCGGGAAACTTGCCGGTGAACACGATGAGTAACCGAGAAAAAAAGTCATTTTCGCTAAAGACAGCCTCTAAGACCGCGCGAAAAATGCTGAAACATTTTTCATACGCAGCGTCTCTTAAAAATCTGATTTTCTCGATTGTAATTCTGTCGATAGGTGTCGCCTTAGGAATTGCTTTTGATGAATTCGAACTGTTTTTAGGCATTGCGGTAGCACTTGACGTGATACTTTTCACGATAAGCGAAAATAACAATATATAGTGTTATAAATATAATTAATATACAATATACAGTATAAAGAACGGAGAAATTAAAAATGTTAGACATTAAATTTGTGAGAGAAAACCCAGAAATTGTAAAACAAAATATCAAAAACAAATTTCAGGATTCAAAACTTCCTCTTGTTGACGAAACAATAGAATTAGATGCTAAGAAGAGGGAATATCAGCGTGAGGCAGACGCTCTTAGAGCCGACCGTAATGCAATTTCCAAGCAGATTGGTATGTTCATGGCAAAGGGTCAGAAGGACGAGGCTGAGGCTGCTAAGAAAAAGGTTTCTGAGTTTGCTGCTCGTCTCCAAGAACTTGAACAATTAGAGGAAGAATATGAAGAAAAACTTACAAAGGTCATGATGACCATTCCTAACATCATCGACCCGTCGGTTCCCATTGGTAAGGATGATAGCGAAAACGTTGAAGTACAACGTTACGGCGAACCGATTGTTCCCGATTTCGAAATTCCTTATCACACCGAAATTATGGAGAAATTTGACGGTATCGACCTCGACAGTGCAAGAAAAGTTGCAGGTAACGGTTTCTATTACCTCATGGGTGATATCGCAAGACTTCACTCGGCGGTTATATCTTATGCCCGCGATTTTATGATTAACCGCGGCTTTACTTACTGCGTACCGCCTTTCATGATTCGCTCCAACGTTGTTACCGGCGTTATGAGTTTTGCCGAAATGGACGCTATGATGTATAAAATTGAGGGCGAAGACCTTTACCTTATAGGCACTTCCGAGCATAGTATGATAGGCAAGTTTATCGACACTATTAACCCCGAAGAAAAACTTCCTTACACTTTAACCAGTTATTCTCCCTGCTTCCGCAAGGAAAAAGGCGCTCACGGAATTGAGGAACGCGGTGTTTACCGTATCCATCAGTTCGAAAAGCAGGAAATGATTGTTGTTTGCGAACCCAAGGATTCTCCCATGTGGTTCGACAAACTTTGGCAGAACACCGTTGATTTGTTCCGTTCTATGGACATTCCTGTCAGAACTCTTGAGTGTTGCTCAGGCGACCTTGCCGACCTTAAGATTAAGTCGGTTGACGTAGAAGCCTGGTCTCCGAGACAGAAAAAGTACTTCGAAGTCGGCTCTTGCTCCAATCTGTCCGACGCACAGGCACGCCGTCTTAAAATCAGAGTTAAGGGTAAAAACGGCAACTATTTTGCTCACACTCTTAATAATACCGTTGTTGCACCCCCGAGAATGCTCATTGCCTTCCTCGAAAACAACCTTCAGGAAGACGGCAGCATCCGTATCCCCGAGGCTTTGAGACCTTACATGGGCGGTATGGATAAAATTGTCAAAAAGTAATGGGCGCAATACTTAATAAAACAGCATACGAATGGGAAATAACGGTCAGCAGTTTTGATGTTGACCGTTATAACCGTTTAAAATTGTCTTCGCTCTTGAAGTACCATCAAGAAATAGGGGAAAGGCACCTTAATGTTTTTGGCACCTATTCGGATGAAATGAGAAAAAACCAAAATCTTAGTTTTATCTTCACAAAAATTAAGGTGATTATCCATAAATTGCCCAAATCTGAGGACAAAATAAAGATAACCACCTGGTGTAGTGAACTTAAAGGCATAAGATTTTACCGAAACTATATTTTAAAAGACGAAAACGGAAACCTGCTGACCGAAACCAAGGCAGAGGTCACTGTAATCGACCTTAAAGAGCGAAAACTCGTAAGACCGAGTGCAATTTTAGGGTTCGAAGATTTTCTTTATAACACCGAACTAATAAACGGTTGCGAAAAGCCGACAAAACTCGATATTCCGCAGAATATGGAAAAAATTATACTGCGCGAAATAAGATTTTCGGACATTGACTATAACGGACATGTAAATAACACTATTTATGCCGATATCACGCTTGACTGCCTCGACGAAAACATGCTGGAAAAGAAGATAAAAGGGTTTGAAATTAACTTTGTCAATGAAGTTTTGCCCGAAGAAAGGTTACAATTAAATGTTTCAAGCGACCAAAGCACAAAAACCGTCGCAGGATTCGTCGATGACCGCCACTGCTTCACCGCAAAGGTTGAGTTATAAATAAGGAGTTAATATGAGAGCGCCGTTTCAAATACTTGCAATTCCATATAAGTACGAAAACGAAACACCTGTGTACTGTGTATTTCGTCGCTCGGATTATAAATATTGGCAATTTATTGCGGGTGGCGGAGAGGACAACGAAACACCTGAAGCAACCGCCGCCAGAGAAATAAAAGAAGAATGCGGCGTTTCGGTAGAAAGCGTAATTTCCTTAAAATCAATGTGCTATATACCCGTTGAAGTCTTTGCCAATAGGCATCATTACGGGTGGGAAGACGGTACGTTTGTTATTCCTGAATTTTCTTTTGGATTTTTTTGTATCGACGAACTTTGTTTATCAAAAGAACACACCGAATATCTTTGGCTTCCGTATAACAAAGCAAGAGAAAAATTGAAATACGATTCAAACAAAACCGCTTTATATGAATTAAACTGTTTGCTATCAAAAAAAGCCTCCCTTGTGTAAAGGGAGGTGGCACGGCGGAGCCAGTGACGGAGGGATTGTTATACAAAGGAAACACAATAAAAGTATTGTTCCGACTGCTAAAATGTTAAGAAAGAATATGACTAAAGAGGAAAAGCATCTTTGGTATGATTTTTTAAAATCTCATCCCATTAGGTTTTCACGTCAAAAGGTTTTAGGAAAATATATTGTAGATTTTTATTCTGCCGAAGCAAAGTTAATTATTGAACTTGACGGCTCGGGACATTATACCGAAGAGGGTATAATGAATGACGAAGAACGCACGACATTTCTCGAAAAATACGATTTAAAGGTTATTCGAATACCAAACACAGATATTAATAAGAATTTTGTAGGGGTTTGTGAGTATTTAGATGTTATTATAAAACAATCCCTCAGTCAGCAAAGCTGACAGCTCCCTTTACACAAGGGAGCCCCTTTTTTAGTTTAAAATTATTATCCCGACAAGAGTTAATCCTGTCTGGGGTTATATTTTATATAAATTCTTCGTATCGTGTCATTTATGGTAAGATTTTTGTTACTTCGTTCCTTAGAAGGATAAACAAAACAATAAATAAAAGATATGTCATTCCGAGCGAAGCGAAGAATCTTTTTTTGCGTAGCAAATAATCTGTAACAAACAAAAACCGACAGAAGTTTTTACTTCTGTCGGTTTTTGTTATTCTTCAGTTTCGTTCTCGATTTCGGGGGTATCGTCGGGTTCTTCAACCTCGGTACCAACGTCGCCGGCATCGGCTTCGGCGGCTTCGGGGTGGTCAGTGACCTCGCCCTCGTCATGAACAGCCGTTGCGATTGACAAAATTTTCTCTCCGTCCTCGCTCTTAACCCTCATAACTCTAACTCCCTTTGCAGGACGGGCAAATCGGCTGATTTCTTCAACCGGTATGCGGATAATGATACCTCTAGACGAAATCATAATAATATCTTCGTCGTTATCAACCTCGATAACAGCGGCAACATCTCCGAATTTTGCGGTGCGATAGTTAGTGATACCCTTACCACCTCTCGACTGAACGCGGTAATCATCAAAACTCGAAATTCGGCCATATCCCGTTTCGGTAACGGTCAACAACTCATGTCCGTCTTCACAAACAACCATTGCGATAACTTCATCACCCTCGCGGAGTCTGATAGCACGAACACCTCTTGCCGTTCTACCCATTTCTCTTGCCTGATTTTCGTTAAATCTGATTGCAAAACCTTTTTTAGAGGCAACAAGTATCTCGTCGTCACCCTTAGTTCTGCAAACGCAAGCAAGTTCGTCGTCCTCGTCAATGTTAATAGCAATAATACCCGTCTTTCTAACATTCTTAAATGCTTCAATCGACGTTCTCTTAATAGTACCATTTTTGGTAATCATGCAGACATAGAACGGATTATCAAGGTCAATCTTATTATCAAGTGGCAAAATATTGATAATTTTTTCCTCCGGCATAAGTGGAAGAATATTTACAATATTCATACCCTTACTTGTTCGGCTGCCTTCAGGGATTTCATAAGCCTTAATGCGATACAAACGACCGAGATTACTGAACATCAAAATGTAATCGTGCGACGAGCAGGTGAACATATTTTCAATAACGTCGCCTTCTCTGGTGGTCATACCGGTAATACCTTTACCACCACGGTGCTGGGTAGAGTAGGTATCCGACGGTAAACGTTTGATATATCCCTCAACCGTCTTAGTGAGAATACACTCTTCTTCAGGAATAAGGTCTTCAATATCAACCTCGCCCGAAACAGCCGAAATCTCAGTTCTTCTCTCATCGGCATATTTGTCGCGGAGATTAAGCGACTCAGTCTTTACAATATCAAGTACCTTACTGTGGTCTGCAAGAATTTCCATACATTCCTTGATAAATTCGTATTTTTCCTGCAATTCGTCCTCAATCTTCTGTTTTTCCAAACCTGCAAGTTTACCAAGTTGCATTTGAACGATAGCAGTGGTTTGAATATCGTCCAAATCAAATCTTTCGGCAAGTCTGTCTTTAGATTCGGGAATTGTTTTAGATGTACGGATTATACTTACAACTTCATCGATAAAATCGAGAGCAATTTTAAGTCCTTCCAAAATGTGGGCTCTTTCCTGAGCCTTTTTCATATCGTAACGGGTTCTGCGCTCGATAATCTCACACTGGAAGTCAATGCAGTTCTGAAGCATGTCTTTCAGTGTTAAAATTTGAGGTTTTCCATTGACAATAGCAATAAGATTAGCACCGAAAGTAGTCTGCAACTCGGTATACGAATAAAGTTTGTTAAGAACAACCTGCGGATTGGCGTCACGCTTAACGTCAACAACGATTCTGATACCGCCGTCACGCTTGGACGAGTAGTCGACTACGTCGTCAATACCCTCAATCCTCTTTTCGGCTGCAAGGTCGTAAATTTTCTTAACAAGGTCTTTTTTACGGACCTTGTAAGGAATTTCGGTAATAACAATGCGGAATTTACCGTTTCTAGTCTCCTCTATTTCGGCCTTACCGCGAACAATAATTTTACCCTTACCGGTTGCATATGCGGCTCTGATACCGCTCCTGCCCATAATAATACCGCCGGTCGGGAAGTCAGGTCCCTTAATAAATTCGCAGATTTCCGACATATCAGCCTCGGGGTTATCGATAAGGCAGCACATACCGTCAATAACCTCGGCAAGATTGTGCGGAGGTATTTCGGTTGCCATACCAAAGGCAATACCCGAAGAACCGTTTACAAGCAGCTGCGGGAAACGAACGGGAAGAACGGTGGGTTCTTTAAGTCGGTCGTCGTAGTTAGGTGCAAAATCAACGGTATCTTTTTCAATATCGTCCAACATATGGAGCGACAAGCGATTCATTTTCGACTCGGTGTATCGATAAGCAGCAGCAGGGTAGCCATCGATATTACCGAAGTTACCGTGACCGTCAATTAAAGGATAACGGAGAGAAAAATCCTGCGCCATACGAACCATTGCATCGTAAACAGACGAGTCACCGTGCGGATGGTAACGACCCAAAACAGCACCGACCGTGTCGGCACATTTACGGTATGCTTTATCAGGTGTCAATCCGTTTTCGTACATGGTATAAAGTATTCTTCTGTGAACAGGTTTAAGACCGTCTCTTACATCAGGCAAAGCACGTCCGACAAGAACCGACATACCGTACTGAAGCATACTGTTCTTAACTTCATCAACAATTTCTACCGGCACAATATTGGTTTCTTCATTACTGGGCCAGTAAACATTTTCCTGTTTAGCCATTTTATTCTCTCCTTTCCTTAAATATCAAGATCGGTAGCAAATACCGCGTTTTCTTCAATAAACAATTTTCTGGGTTCAACATCATCACCCATAAGCATGGTAAAGGTTGCATCGGCAAGTTCTGCATCCGACATGGTAACTCTAAGCATTGTACGTTTTTCAGGGTCAAGAGTTGTTTCCCAAAGTTGGTCGGGGTCCATTTCACCAAGACCTTTATATCGCTGAACATCAGCAGTACCGCCAAGTTTTTCTATATACATTGCTTTTTCTTCATCGGTAAATGCATCAAAATGCTGTTTTCCTTTAGAAACACGGTACAAAGGCGGCTGTGCTAGATAAACATGTCCCGTTTCGATAAGTTGTGGCATATATCTGAAGAAGAAGGTAAGTAAAAGTGTTCTAATATGGCTACCGTCAACGTCAGCATCGGCCATAATTACAATTTTATCATAACGAAGTTTTTCAATATCAAAGTTTTCACCTATTCCCGTGCCAAGTGCAACAATAACAGGTGTCAATTTATCATTTCCGTAAACCTTATCGTCTCTTGCTTTTTCAACGTTGAGCATTTTACCCCAAAGAGGTAATATTGCCTGATAGGTTGAGTTTCTTCCCTCAACAGCCGAACCACCGGCAGAATCTCCCTCAACGATAAATATTTCGGTCTTTGTCGGGTCGTCCGAAATACAGTCGGGAAGTTTTTCGGGCATTCTTGTTTTTCCGCCGATTCCGGCTTTATTTCGGCTGGCATCTCTTGCTTTTTGGGCGGCTTCTCTAGCATTTGAAGAAGCAATTGATTTATCAATAATAATCTTTGCTTCCCCAGGATGCTCGCCTAAATATTCATAAAGTTTTTCATTTACAAGGTCGCGGACAAGTTTACCTATTGAAGTATTACCGAGTTTTGCTTTAGTCTGGCTTTCAAACTGAGCATCGGAAAGTTTTACAGATACAACAGCAACCAAACCTTCGGTAATATCTTCACCTTTAAGTCTGGGATTTCCTTCTTTCAGATGTTTAAAATCAAAGGCATATTTATTAACGGTATTGGCAAGACTTTGTCTGAATCCCTGTTCGTGAGTACCGCCGTCAACTGTATAAAGAGTATTAGCAAACGACATAATTTTAGAGTCATATGCCGTCGACCAAAGCATAGCGATTTCTGCAGTCTGATCCTCTTTTGCAACCGAAAGATAAATAACCTCATTATTAAGGCTTTCTTTTTTCATACCTTCAAGTAAGAACTCAACGTATGATTTTACACCGCCTTCATAATGAAATTCATCATTTTTCGGCTCAAAAACATCGGTTCTGAGGTCTTGAAGAATTATTCTTATACCGGCATTAAGAAAAGCCTGTTCACGAAGTCGGGTTTTAAGTGTATCGTAATCATAAGTAGTAGTATCAGTAAAGATAGAGGGGTCAGGTTTAAAGGTAACGGTTGTACCTGTTTCGGTAGTATCACCAATAATTTCAAGATTTGTGGCAATAGCACCTTTTTCATATCTTTGTTTATGGATATGAGTACCGTCTTTTACTTCAACCTCAAGCCAACTGGAAAGTGCGTTAACAACCGAGGCACCAACACCGTGGAGTCCTCCCGAAACTTTATATCCGCTACCGCCGAATTTACCACCTGCGTGTAAAATAGTAAATACAACCTGAACAGTAGGAATACCTTTCTGAGGATGAATACCAACAGGAATACCACGGCCGTTATCAATAACCTTGATAATACCGTCATCATGCAATTCGACAATAATTTTGTCGCAATATCCTGCTAATGCCTCGTCAATAGAGTTATCCACAATCTCATACACAAGATGGTGAAGACCTCTCTCTCCGGTTGAACCGATGTACATACCGGGACGTTTTCTTACAGCTTCCAATCCCTCAAGAACCTGTATTGAACTTTCGTCATAATTTTCGGTTACCGGAGTGTTTAAATCGTTACTCATTTTTTTCTCCTTTTTTATAAACATCTTTTATAAATTTAAAAAGTAAATTTTTTCCTCAATCTATGTTGTAAAGTAATTGAAGAAAGTTGTGAAATATAAACGATAACCTCACCGTTTTCTTTACAAACAACAAAAGATTTTGGTAATTCATAAGAAACGTTAATTACTTTTCCTTCTTTTTGAGCCTTATTTAAAAAATCTCTAGAAAATTTTGAAACGGTAGATGTATCCATATCAAAAATACCGATAATATTTTTAGTATTGACAACTCGTTCATTTCCTAAATGAAGATACATAAAATCACCTATAAAACGTTTGAAGATTTTAAAATACCGTTTTCAATTTCAAAAATTTTACCTTTTTCAAGTCCGGCTATATTTGAAGGGTCACAGCAGGTAATAAACACCTGCCAATCACAAATATGATTTAAAATATAATTCTGACGGTCGGGGTCAAGTTCGCTCATAACATCATCAAGTAAAGCAACCGGCTTTTTCCCTGTTATTTCTGAAATAACTTCGGATTCTGCTAATTTTAAAGCTAAGGCAGCACTGCGTTTTTGACCTTGTGAACCAAAATTTCTAGCACTGATTCCGTTAATTTTAATATCTATATCATCACGATGTGGACCGACAGAAGTAGATAAAGTTTGTATATCTGCATTAAAAGAATCCTTTAAAAGGGCTTTAAATTCTTCTTTATCTTTTGAAGCAGTTGTTGCATAAATAACTTCAATATGCTCTTTTCCACCAGAAATACCGTTATAAATTAACGGTACAAATTTCTTTAAATGTTCAACAAATTTTTCTCTGTAACATATTATTTCAGAGCCTAATTCAGCAATTTCCGATTCAAAATCTTCTAAAAATTCACTTAAATTAGGGTTGAATTTAATCTCTTTTAAAATTTTATTCCTTTGGTCAACTGCCCTTAAATATCTTTTTGAAATATCAATATATTTTGGATAAAGTTGAAAAATAGCAGTATCTAAAAATTTTCTTCTGAATGAAGGTCCGTCTTTAATAATATTGAGGTCATTAGGTGAAAAAACAATAGAATAAATTTTACCGGCAATTTTAGATGCTGCACCCAAAGGAACATCATTTAAAACTGCAGTTCTTGATTTTTCAATATCAATAACACATGATTGGTCACGCTCATCATCAAAAAATTCAAGTTTAATTTTTGATTTTTCAGAGCCGAAACGAATCATTTCGGTGTCTTTTGAGCCTCTGAAACTTTTTGCGCCCGTAAAACACCATAAAGCCTCTAAAATACTCGTTTTTCCTTGAGCATTTTGACCGTAAATAACATTAATTCCGTCAGAAGGAAAAATCTCCAAATTTTCAATATTTCTAAAATTTGAAATTTCTAATTTTTTAAATTTCATTCCGCCAAAACCTTGACTTTATTACCATCAAATTCGACAATTTCTCCGCCGCGAAGTTTCTTTCCTCGCATAAGACAAACTTCTCCATCAACTTTAACCAAACCTTCTAAAATAACGGCTTTTGCCTGACCGCCTGTTACAACAAGACCAGAAAATTTTAAAAGGTCGTCTAATTTTATATATTCGGTGTGAATTTTAATATTTTCCATTATTCTGCCTTCAATCTGGTGGGCATCATCATGTAAAGATAATCATCGCCCTCTGAGGGTTTAATAATTATTACCGAGAAAGGACCGTTAAAATTAATAACGGTTTCATCAGTTTCGCAAGCCTTTAATGCATCAAGTAAATAACGGCTGTTTATACCAATTTCAAAAGCGTCACCGTTTATTTCTACTTTATAAGTATCGGTTGCACGGCCCAAACCGGTAGAACAAGAGAAAACAATTTCATTTTCACCAATATTACACCTCGTGGGAGTTTTAAGATGGTCATTGATAATAAGTGAAATTCTTTCAATAATCGAAATAAGTTCTTTTGTGCTGACTTTAACGGTAGTTGCAAAAGAATTGGGAATAGTTTTCTTATAATCGAAAAATTCACCTTCAATTTTACGTGAAATAACGGTATAACCGTCAACACACATGGAAACATGACGTTTTCCGACAAAGAATTCAATATCTTCATTTTCTTCATTTATAATTTTTACCGTTTCGCTGATTGTTTTTGCGGCAATAACAAACGAAGTATTGGCACCTATATTAATTTTTTCTTTTCTTACAGCAAGTCTGAATCCGTCAACACCAACCATACTCATTTCATCATCTTTAATATCAAATAAAAGACCTGAATATATAGGAGGTTTTTGAAGGTCGGGAGAAGCAGCAGCAAAAATAGTCTGCCTTACCATGTTTTTAAGGCTTTCACCGGGAATAATAATTTTTTCACTGTCTTCAACAGTCGGCATCTCAGGAAAATCTTCTGTTGGCATACCTAAAACATCAAAAACCGAAGAACCGCACTTAATTTTACATACAAGACGGTCATTAACCTCGAAAGAAACATTTTCATCCGACATACTTCTTAAAATATCACCTAACAACTTTGCTTTAAAAACAATACTTCCTTCTTCGGCGCAGGTAATATCAATAGTTTTGGTCATACCTATTTCAAGGTTATATGCCATCATTTTAAGACCGTCTTTTGTTGCGGTCATATGAATACCTTCCAAAACAGGATATGTAGCCTTAGTAGCCACTGCACGTGATAAATTTGTAACTGCGTCGCATAATTTTTCGCGAGAAACCAAAAATCTCATTTTTTTAAAACCTCCGCTTTTTATTATTAATTAATAATAGTTATAGTATTAGTTTGGTTGATAATGGGGATAACTGATAAAAACCCTGATACCATGCGAAAAAACACTGAAATTTTTACTAACTTTTTCCTAACAGTTTTAACAGAAAATTTTTACCTTAATTTTTATCAACAAGGTATGTTTAAAACTTTCTGTTAAAACCTGTTGAAATGTGGAAAACTTTAGGTTGTTATGTCAACCAATGTAACCAGTGTTAAGATTTAACATTTTTCATTATATCGTCGATAAGTTTTTTCTCCGATTCATTATTTTTAAGGAGTTTTTTAATCTTTTCAACGGTATAAAGAATTGTTGTGTGGTCTTTAGAGAATTTTTTACCTATCTCAGTAGAAGACATGTCCATCATCTGGTGAACAATATAGATTGAAACCTGTCTTGCAAATGCAATGTCTGCCGATTTCTTTTTAGAAAATATATCTTCAATAGAAACATTATATGTTCTTGAAACTTCATTTACTATTCGGTCTACAGTAATAGGATCGGGTAACGACTCGTGAACCACATCACGAATATATCCTTGAATAAGAGGTAATGACACGTTATTTGAATGAATGGTAACGTATGCGTAAAGTTTCTTAATAATTCCTTCAAGTTGACGAACGTTACTTTTAATCTGTTCTGCAATATAGTAAATAATATCGTCACTTAAATTTACTCCGTATTGTTCGGCTTTGGATTTTAAAATACCAACCCTTGTTTCAAAGTCGGGAGTAGACATGTCAGCCAAAATTCCGCTTTCGAAACGAGACCTGATACGGTCTTCAAGTGTATTAATTTCTTTAGGCGAACGGTCAGAAGTGACAATTATTTGTTTTTCAGGGTAGAGTGAATTAAAGGTATTAAAAAATTCTTCCTGAGCGTAATCTTTACCTGCAATAAAATGAATATCGTCAATAAGCAAAACGTCTACCGAACGAAATCTCTCGTGAAAAATTTCGGTTGACTGATTACGGATAGCCTGAATCAGTTCATTTGTAAACTCTTCACCGGTGATAAACATAATGTTATATGTTGGATAATTCTTTTTTATGCTGTTTTTAATTGCTTTTACAAGGTGGGTCTTACCAACACCCGAATTTCCGTAAATAAAAAGTGGGTTATAAATGTTGGCAGAGGGCTTTTCAGCAACAGCCATGGCAGCAGCATGAGCAAATTTGTTTGAAGAACCGACAATGAAATTATCAAAAGTATATCCCTCATCGGTACCGATAACTTCGGTTTGTACAGGTTCATCTTCCTTAACCGAAATATCAATTTTCATAGGAATTCCGCAAGTTTCCTCACAGGCTCTCTCTAAAATTGCCTTGTAATAAAGGTCTATAGTTTTCTTTTTATAATCATTGTTGGTGGTCAATGAAAAAATACCGTTATCAGTCGATACTGGTACAAGGTCTAAAATCCAGGTTTTAAGTCCCACTTCAGAAATTTTTTCGGTTTCAAGACAATTTGTGCAAATGTTGTTCCATAATTCATTAATGGAATTAATTGACATATTTTTCATGTCCTTTCAAAATATTTTAAAGGATAATATTAAGTTTTAATTTAAGCCGAGTAGGTGGTCGAAAAAGTAATTTTTTAAAGACTAAAGCCACAACCGTCGGCATATAAAAAATAGCCAAGATTTTAATTTTTAAAAACGGTATTAAAGGGCTTAAAATAGTGACATTAGTCGGCTTAAATCTACTGTAAAATTGGGATAAAGTGCAGTTTCCGAAACTTTCCCAATTACACTAAAAATTGTACCACATTTTTATCACCAAATCAAGCAAAATCGGTGGAAAATTAGACTTAAAAACACATAAAAATAACCAAAAATTCGGGTACTTTTTTTACGTCCTCATTTTTCATTTAAAAGTTGGTACAACGTTGCAGAAACATTTTAAATTTTAGCAAAACAAGAAAAATAAAAAGCAGTTTGTCTGCATATATTTTAAGCATGAAAATAAATGTTTTTATTAAAAATACAGCCGTCTTAGTTGTGACCGCGCTGATTCTCAGAAGTGTAGGAATAATATTCAAAATTCATCTTGCCAACTTAATAGGCTCAGAGGGAATGGGCCTTTATCAACAGATTTTTTCTGTTTATATTCTGGTTTCGGCGTTTGCGACCTCGGGAATTTCAACAGCGGTTACAAGGCTTGTCTCCGAAGTTTGCGAAGACCGACAAAAAGTAACGGTAATAATGAAAAAAGCGACGGTTTTAACACTTGCTTTATCGGTTTTTTCAGCCGTTTTAATGCTTTTATCTGCCGATTTTATTGCCATAAAATTTATCGGTGACCAAAGAAGTGCGCCGTCGCTTAAAATTCTCACTTTTTCTCTGCCGTTTATGGGACTTTCTTCATGCATGAGAGGATATTTTTTAGCACGCCGAAAAACGCTTGAACCGTCACTCGTTCAATTACTTGAACAAGCGGTCAGAATAAGTGTAATTTTGATGTTATTAAGCCGTTTTTCAGGGTACGGATTAACCTTCAGTGCAGCGGCAGTACTGATAGGTGACGTAGTTGCCGAAGCGGTATCTTTTTTGACAAATTACATAATTTACAAATGTTCAGAAAAGTCACCAAAACGCTCATCTGACCAAAAAGGAATCTACAAAAAAATCATTTCAATTGCTCTGCCAATTACGGGCAGCAGTTATCTCTCGTCCTTTCTACATACGGCAGAAAATCTGCTTGTGCCTGCAAAATTAGCATTTTTTTATGGTACGAGAGAAAGGGGACTGCAACTTTTTGGAGCAATAAGGTCAATGGCTATGCCGGTTCTGTTTTTTCCGGCGTCCTTTTTAACATCATTTTCGACCATGCTTATACCCGAAATGTCGGGTGCTGCTGCAAACGGAAAAACGCTGAAAATCAAAAATACTGTCGAAAAATCGGTGAGCATAACATTAACCTTGTCGGTCTTCACGGCTTGTGTTTTTTGGTTTTGTGCCTATGATATATCGACTTTGCTTTATAACGATACCGATGTGGGATTTACCATAAAAATCTTAGCACCGATAGTACCGTTTATGTATTTAGAAAGTGTTTCTGCCGGTATTTTAAAAGGTTTGGACCGTCAAAAAGACATGTTTTGGTACAATTTATTCGATTCGTTGCTTAGAATTATATTTATAACGATACTTCTGCCAATATGTGGAATTAAGGGTTATCTTGCCGTCATGACGGTCAGCAATTGCCTTACTTCTTCGCTTTGCTTTTACTGTTTACTAAAAACTTCGGGTGTTTCACTTAAAATAAACGAATGGATAATAAAGCCTCTGGCAACAGGGGTATTTGGTGGCATTTTGGCTTGGTTTTTATTCAAAAATCAAGAAAATTTGCTTCTCAGAACAAGTTTTATGATATTTTTACAAGTGGCGGTTTTTCTGCTTTTTTTTGCAAAAAAATTCAAGGCACTACGCAATCTGTAGTGCCTTGAAAATTTATATTTTTTCGAGTTTTGCAAAGTTTGCCATAAGTTTTTTAGTGCCTTTTTGGTCAAACGCAATTTCCAGCAAAACATCGTTGCCCATGGGAGTGGCGGAAAGCACCATACCTTCACCGAAAGCCTTGTGTTTTACCCGGTTGCCGACGGTAAAGGAAACGCCCGACGGTTTTTGTGTTGAAGCCGAAACACCGGTTTTGGCATACGGTGACGACGCGGTGTGGTTTTTAGCGGCATATGGTGAATTGGCAGGTCTTTTTTGCATATAACCGTCCGCAGGATAAGAGCGACTGCTATCCGACGAACTGCCGAAACGAAACTCAGCATTTCCAAAAGACCCCGAAAATCCGCGAATACTTTTTATATTGCACAAATTTTTGGGTATCTCTTCCAAAAATCTTGATGGTAGATTTCTGCCGGTCTGACCGTAAAGCATGCGGGTGTAAGCGTTTGAAATATGCAGGTTTCTTTTGGCACGGGTAATAGCAACGTAAGCCAGTCTCCGTTCCTCTTCAATGTCCTCAGGAGTGCCGTAAATCGACTGATTACCCGGGAAAATACCCTCTTCAAGACCAACAAGAAACACATTTTCAAACTCAAGACCTTTTGCCGAGTGGATAGTCATAAGAACAACGGCATCAGCATCGGTATCAAATTGGTCGATGTCACTTATAAGCGCAACTTCTTCCAAAAATCCGCTTAATGTAGGTTCGTCATTTTCTTTTTCGTACTGTGCTATAGACGATGCTAATTCCTTAACGTTTTCTACGCGGTCGGCACCCTCTCTGCCTTCGGCTATGAGTGACATCATGTATCCCGATTTGTCAAGCATCTCGTTAAACAACTCAACAAGCGGAACTTCGCCCACCTTTGCCGACAGTTCCTCTATCATGTCAGTAAAACTTTTGAGTTTTGCGGCAGCACGTGAAACGGCAGGGTAGTCGGCGGCGTTTTTAAAGACATCGAACATTGAAATGCCTAAAGAAACGGCAATTTCTGCGGCATGGCTAACGGTTGTGTCACCAATACCGCGTTTAGGTTCGTTTACTATTCTCGCCAATCGCACCTTGTCAGTGTGGTTAGCAATGACGTTAAGATAGGCGATACAGTCCTTAATTTCCTTGCGGTCATAGAATCGGTGGCCGCCAACAACACGGTAGGGTACACCCGAACGTGCCAGCACATTTTCAATAGAGTTGGACTGTGCGTTCATGCGGTACAGAACTGCATTTTCACTGTATTTTCCGCCGGCTGCAACGTTGTTTAAAATAGTGTCGACGACGTGACTAGCCTCACCTTGTTCGTCGGGTGCGGTGTAGACCTCAATTTTATCTCCACCCTCAAAGGCGGTCCACAAATTTTTGCCTTTTCTTGCCTCGTTGTGCGAGATTACGGCATTTGCCGCCTCAAGGATAATGTTGGTCGAACGGTAATTCTGCTCAAGTCTTATAACCTTGGCATCGGTATACTGCTCTTCAAAACTTAAAATATTTTCAATGGTAGCCCCTCTGAAACGGTAGATACTCTGGTCATCATCACCCACAACACAGATGTTGCGGTGATCCTCGGCAAGTGTGCTGACCAGCACGTACTGGGCATGGTTGGTATCCTGATACTCGTCCACCATTATGTATTTGAATTTGTTTTGGTAATAGGTAAGAACGTCCTCATTTTCTTTAAAAAGACGTACGGCGTTGACTATAATATCGTCAAAATCCATTGCATCGGCATCGTGCAACATTTTTTGATATTTTTCATAAGCACCGCCAATTTTGGAAAGACGAACGTCATTCTGGTTTTCCACAGCGAACACAGAAGGTGAAATAAGGCTGTCCTTCGCGTGAGAAATGGCAGAAAGAGTCGATTTTATAGGTAAAAACTTCTCGTCTAACCCCAAATCACGGTAGACCTCTTTCATAAGACGCTTTTGGTCGTCGGTGTCGTAAATGGTAAAATGCGACGAATAGCCCAAACGGTCACCGTAGCGGCGCAAAATTTTAGCACAAACCGAGTGAAAAGTGCCTGCCCACACGTCTAAGCCTTGTTCCTCGCCAAGCATGGCCGAAATTCGGTCTTTAAGTTCGCCTGCTGCTTTGTTGGTAAATGTAATGGCTAAAATTTCCCATGGTTTCGCGGTGTTTACACCAAAAATACCGTTATCCTCGGAAAACTCTCCAGAGGCTACCATGGCACGGGCGTGAAGCAAGGTCTCCTCATTTATAAACGGCGGAACAAAATCGGAATTATAGGCATCGCCAAATTTTACAAGCGATGCAATACGGTTTACAAGTACGGTTGTTTTACCCGAACCGGCTCCTGCCAAAATAAGCACAGGACCCGAAGCCGTAACAATACCCTCAAACTGACGGTCATTGCATCGGCTGAAAAACTTTTTTATTGCTTGTTGTCTTAAATTTATAAATTCGTTTTTAATATCAGACATGATTTTCTCCCAAACTTTTAAGTAAATTAAATATACACCAAACCTGCCATTTTTTCAAGGCGGTATTACAATATGTAGAAAAAAAGCGATTTTTGAGATTGAAAATCAAAATTAAGGGAGTATAATAATATGTAGTATAGAGATTGAGGCTTTTTGGAAAATATTATTCATTTCAAAATCTGTTTTAATGAATAATGAAAAATGAATAATACAAAACAAAAACCCGCTCACATGCGTGAACGGATTTTCGTTTTGGTGGACGCTAAGGGACTCGAACCCATGACCGCCCGCACGTCAAGCGGGTGCTCTACCAGCTGAGCTAAACGTCCAAAGTTTAGTTGCAAGGGTAATTATAAACAATAGGTATTAAAAAGTCAAGCATTATTTTCAAAAGATTAAAGGGGGTTTTTGCTGTGGATATCACAAACCGAAAATTGTCGGTGTTTAAGGCAGTCGACCGCATTTCAGCCGTTTTGACGTCGTTGCTTACAGCCGCTTATTTATCGGCACTTATTTTTCTTGTTTTGTCCGAACGACTTGGGCATACACGAGTATTGGCGGTCATTACTCGCATGTTCCCCTCAAGAGAGTTAGAGTCGGTTACGCTGGTGCTTATCAGCCTGATTGTTGCAGGGGCTGTAACAATGCTTAGTTTTTCGGAAAATAAACTGTCCTTCCTTGTTGCTGTAAACGGAATTTTAAGTGTCATAGCATCTGTATTTTTTCTGGTTTATACTAAAACAGTGATGTTTGTTATTGTTCTTGTTGTCGGTATAATATATCTGCTCTTGGGCGTTTTGCGAGCCTTAATGCTTTCTAAACATTTTGACCAAGAGACTTATGACGAAAAGGAATTATGAAATCAACAGGGAAGTGAAAAGATGTCTGAAAAGGCAGGAAAACTTACAAAGGACTTCACAAGCGGTGTCATTTACAAGCAACTGTTTGTTTTTATGATACCGTTTATGCTTTCCAACGCTATGCAGGTGCTTTACAGTACCGTCGATATGATAATTGTCGGAAAATATGTAGGAACAGGCGGTCTTTCGGCTGTTTCACAAAGCAGTCAGATAATCAATTTTGCCACAATGGTGTGCCTGGGATTTGCCAACGGCGGTCAGGTCATGATAGCGCAGGCGTTGGGTGCGGGTAAGAAGAAAGAGATGAGCCGTATTATTGGCACGCTGACCATACTTGTTACAGCCATTGCACTTTTTATGATGGTGGTCTTTTTCCTCGGTCGCGACCTAATGATAGATGTTATGAAGATTCCGACGGAGGCAACGAAATATTCCGCCGATTACCTTACGATATGTGCCTTGGGTATGGTTTTTACCGCCGGATATAATCTCGTTTCTGCGGTGCTTCGTGCTATGGGTGACTCAAAGAGACCGTTTTTGTTTATAGGTATCGCTTCGGCCGTAAACCTTGTTCTGGACATTGTTTTTACCGGTTGTTGGGGATGGGAGGTTGCCGGCGCGGCATGGGCAACCATTATAGGACAAGCAGTGTCGTTTATATTTGCCTGCGGTTATCTTTACCGAAAAAGAGAACAGTTTGGGCTTGAATTTGATAGCGAGACCTTTAAATTCAACCGCCATTATGCCAAAATGATAGCGTCACTGGGCACTCCAATGGCAATACAGTCGGGTTGTATAAACATTTCTATGCTTTATGTCAATTCGCTTGTAAACAGTATCAGCGTTGTGGCATCCGCCACCTTTGGCGTTGGCATCAGGATAGACGACATAGTCAATAAAATATCTATCGGCATACAGTATGCGGCACTTCCTATGATAAGCCAGAACATCGCCGCAGGAAAACAACAGAGAGCCAAAAAAATTGTTTATTGGGCGTGGACGTTTTCGGGCGTGTTTACCGTGTTTGCAATGCTTGCGTACATACTTTTCTCCAAACAACTGTTTATGATATTCTCAAGCGACCCAGCAGTTCACCAAATGTCGTCAACCTTTGTAAAGGCGATACTCTTCATGTTCCCGGCGTTGGCAGTAATGCGCGGCACAAGTGCGTTCATTCAGGGCATCGGTAACGCGAGGCTGAGCCTTGTTCTCGCCTTGCTGGACGGTGTAATACTCCGAATAGGACTGAGTTGGCTTTTTGGAATTGCGCTGAACCTCGGCTTTTTCGGATTTGTTTTGGGCTACGCATTGGCACCCTACGGCATGGCAATTCCCGGTTTTATTTATTTCATTTCCGGAATATGGAAAAAACGCAAAGTTTTGGCAGACGATATATAACAAAAAAGACGGCAACAGCCGTTTTTTTTGAATAGTGGATAATGAAAAATTCGGGTGTGACTACGGCACAAAAATATAATGTTGCAATTACCAATTTTTTGTGATAAGATAATTGTGCTACACGAATTTTTATACTCTTACGTAGAGAAAATACCTTGGTAAAAGGTGTTCTCTCTTCTCTGCGTTGAGAGTTAGTCGTGTAGCAACAACTACGGAGAACACTTTTTCGGCGTGCTCTTCGGGGCACGCTTTTTGTTTTCCCGAAAAAGAAGGAGTATAAAAATGAAAAAAACAGTATCTATTTTGATGGCAGTATTGGTAGCAATATCCCTTTGTGCTTGTGGCGGTACAACTGACGTAACATATGTTACAAGTTCTAAAACCCAAACAACAAGCAACGTCAGCAACAACACAACAAGTACATCAAAAACCGATGAAACATCTTCAATTAACACAATTTCAAAACAAGAGGACACGTCATCCAAAAACGAAACGGTTATTTCTAATAATGAGGACACGTCTTCAAAACAGCAAACAACAAAAATGGTTTACCGTACCCCCACGGGTAAGCGTTATCATTTAAGTGCAACTTGCGGTGGAAAAAACAGCCGTAAGGTTTCGTTGGAAAACGCTATAGAGTCAGGTCTAACCCCTTGCCAAAAATGTGCGAAATAACAATTAAACGAAAAAGAGAGTGAAAATTATTCACTCTCTTTTTTTTACGGCTGTGCGTTTTTTCTTCATGCTATAATCAATCATTTGCTTTTTGAGTTCCATTAGATAATTGGGGGCTATTTTTATGCCTAAAAGTTCGCGGATTTTATCTTGAGTGCAAAACTGTGATTTTCTAAAAGTCGTTAGTTTTATTATAAAACAACGTGTGATAATTCCTGCATTTACCGTCTCCTAAAATCAAAAAGTGTGTGCAACTAAAAGTCACACACACCCCAAAATGCTCACATTTTAATTTTGTATTTATCTCACCGACAGTTTATATGCTGTCTTGCGACGGTAAATTCTGCCCTTTTTAAGCACGGGACTTGGGAAATGCTTGTGCTCGGTCGAGTTGGGGAAACCTTGTGTTTCAAGGCAGATAGCACCGTTCTTTTCATATGTCACACCGTATTTGCCTTTAAACGGTTTGATGAAGTTACCGCTGTAAATCTGAACACCGGGTTGGTCAGTGTAGCAGGTCATTTCAATGCCGGTAATATCGCTGTAAAGTACGCCAATTTTCTTAAACTTGCCGTCGTTTGAAAGCACAAAGTTATGGTCAATACCGCCTGCCGCTTTAACAGGAGCAAAATCGGCATTAATAGCGGTCGACAAAATTCGAGGCTCGTTAAAATCAAACGGTGTTCCTTTTACTGCAAGAATGTTACCGTTGGCAAGACACTTGTCATCGGTCTCACAAAAAGCAGAAGAATCAAGTTGCAATGAGTGGCTGAGAATTGTACCACCCTTATCGGCACCGTTGAGATTAAAATAAGCGTGGTTAGTCAGGTTGATAACCGTATCGGCATCCGAAATTGCATAGTAATCAAGAGTTAAAGTGCCGTCTTTTTCCAAGGAGTAGGTAATCTGAACATCTAAATTACCGGGGTAGCCCTCCTCACCGTCTGGGCTTAAAAGACTGAATTCTATCGTGTTGTTGTCAACATCGCGCACACTCCAAAGTTTGTGGCTGAAACCGACCAAACCGCCGTGAAGATGGTTGGGACCGTTATTGACTGCAAGGGTGTATTCCTTGCCTTTAAGGGTAAATTTACCTTTTTCAATGCGGTTACCAAATCTGCCGATAACGGCGCCCATGTAACCGATAGAGCCTAAATAAGGCTCAACGTTATCAAATCCCAACAAAACATCGGTTTCGTTACCGTCGCGGTCGGGACCGCAAAAACGCACCAAAGTGGCGCCAAAATCGGTAATGTCGGCACTGTATTTGCCGTTTTTGAGGTGATACAAACGAACATCGCGTCCGTCTGCGGTCTTGCCAAAGGGACTTGATTTAATCATACAAAAAACTCCTTATATTTGGATTTTTAAAAACATGTTAAAAAACGCACCAAAATTTGTTTGTTAATGCACAAATCATTTCACCCCATAAAGGGTGCAGGCGTTATTAGCGGTGACGTTCAAAACCGTGATTATATCGGTCTTTTTTATCTCGGCTATTTTTTGGGCAACAAAATAAATGTAACCTGAATGGCATAGTTTACCTCTATGTGGCACAGGTGCTAAATATGGCGCGTCGGTTTCAAGCAAAATGCGGTCTAACGGAATTTCTTCGACCGTTTCAACTAATTTTCGCGCGTTGTTAAAGGTCACAACTCCGCCAACGCCGATATACATTCCCATTTCTACATATTTATATGCCAAATCCGGGCTCCCCGAGTAGCAATGGATAGTGCCTTTTGGCTTTAAAGAGCGCACAATGTCAAAAGTGTCGCCATGTGCGTCGCGGTCGTGAATTATAACAGGCAACCCTACTTCATTTGCCGTTTCACATTGCATGATAAAGGTTTGCTTTTGCAGTTCCTTAAAATCGGTCGACCAATGGTAATCAAGACCGATTTCGCCCACTGCCACCACCTTTTTTTGCTTTAAAAGTTCCAAAAGGCGGTCTTTTTGGGGTAAAATGCCGGTTTGTTCCACCGTTCCGGGGTGAACACCTATTGCGGTATAGCAAAAGTCATACTTTTGAGACAAATTAAGACAATCTTCTGCCGATTTTTCAAGGTCGGTGGCGTTGTTTATAATACAACCGACCCCATAACTTGCAAGTTCCGAAAATAATCCGTCGCGAACACTGTCAAACGCATCATCGTCAAAATGTGCGTGTGTGTCGTAGATTTTTGCCTCGATTTGAGGTAAAATTTCAATATTTTCCATTATCTTATAGTGCTTCCTGCAGGTACACCGTCGAGGAAAATAACCTTAACATCGTCTTCGCCGCAGTCGGCAGCAAGTATCATACCCTGCGACTCAACACCGCAAAGCACAGCAGGTTTAAGGTTGGCAACACAGATAACGGTTTTGCCGATTAGGTCGTCGGGAGTGTACCACTTGGCAATACCCGAAGCAACGGTACGTTCAACACCGCTTCCGTCATCAAGGGTGAGTTTCAAAAGTTTTTTAGCCTTCTTTATAGGCTCGCAAGCGATAATCTTGCAGGCACGAAGGTCGATTTTCTGGAACTCGTCAAAGGTGATTTCACTAAGGAAAGCCACGTTTTCGTGTTTTGCGTTTCCCTTTTCGGCTGCCTTTTGTTTAGCCTCTTGCTCGGCGGCAAGTTCAGCCAAAACCTTTTCTGCATCAAGTCTTGCAAAAAGCGGTTCGCCCTGACCTACGGTAAACGAAGCAGTGGTGCCGAATACATCGCAGTCGCCCGACTCGTTTATCTGAGCAGTGATTTTCTCCGAACTTTCGGGACAGATGGGGAACAAAAGGGAGGCTAAAATGCGGATGCTTTCAAGCAGGTTGTAAAGCACAGCCTCAAGTCTCGGCTTTTGTGCCTCGTCTTTTGCCAATGCCCAGGGCATGGTCTCGTCAATGTACTTGTTGCATCTTCTGGCTAAGGTCATGACCGCCTCGCAAGCGTCGGCATTGCGGTAATTATCCATAAGTTCATAGTATTTCTTAACGCACTCGTCGGCTGTGGCTTTGAGGTCTTTATCAAACTCGTCAAAATCAGCCTCGGGCTTAGAAACACTACCGCCAAAATACTTGTTAGTCATGGCAACGGTACGGTTTACAAGGTTACCGAGAGTGTTAGCAAGGTCGGTGTTATATTTATTAATAAAGTTTTCGTAGGTTATAACACCATCTTGTGCAAACGGCATTTCGGACAAAAGATAGTATCTCACAGCATCTGTGCCAAAACGGTTTACCATCTCGTCGGCATAAATAACGTTGCCCTTTGATTTACTCATTTTGTCATCGCCCGACAAAAGCCACGGATGTGCCAAAATGCGTTTAGGCAACGGCTCGCCCAAAGCCATAAGAATAATAGGCCAATAAATCGAATGGAAACGGACAATGTCTTTACCGATAACGTGCAAGTCTGCAGGCCAGTATTTTTTATAAAGGTCACTGCTTCCGTCGGGGTTGTAGCCAATGCCGTTGATGTAGTTGGTAAGTGCATCAAGCCAGACGTAAACCACGTGCTTGTCGTCAAAATCAACAGGAATACCCCACTTGAACGAGGTACGCGATACGCAAAGGTCGGAAAGACCGGGTTTTATAAAGTTGTTTATCATTTCGGCTTTGCGTGACTGTGGAGTAAAGAAATCGGGAGTATTCTCGTAGTACTCAACCAATTTATCCTGATACTTGGAAAGCTTAAAGTAGTAGGTTTCTTCCTTTGAATCAATGCATTCACGACCGCAGTCAGGACATTTACCATCGACAAGCTGTGAAGGCGGAACAAATGATTCACAAGGCACACAATATTTACCCTCATACTCAGATTTATAAATATCGCCTTTTTCATAAAGTTTTTTGAATATCTTTTTAACAGAATCTTCATGGTCGGCATCGGTAGTACGGATAAAACGGTCGTAAGTCACGTTAAGGCAATCCCAAACCGACTTTATCTCACCTGCAACGTTGTCAACCAACTGCTTTGGAGTAAGGCCAACAGCCTTTGCATTTTCTTCTATTTTCTGACCGTGTTCGTCAGAACCGGTTAAGAAATGCACGTCAAAACCGCGTTTTCTCTTATAGCGGGCAATCATATCGGCAAGCACGATGTCATACGAGTTGCCAATGTGTGGTTTGCGTGATGCGTAGGCAATAGCCGTTGTGATGTAAAACTTCTGTTTTTCCATAAATTATCATTCCTTTGTTGCTCTTAGGTGACGAGGAGTATATTAATTCAATTTATTTTACCACCATTTGCACGCAATTACAAGTGTCGCATGTTAAAAACTGTAATTTTTCGTGGCTTCAACCCTACAAAACTATTGTAAAATTTTGTCGATTATGGTAAACTAAAGTTGCCAAACAAATTTAAAAAGGAAGAGACAGAATGCCAAGGGGTAAAAATCGCCTTGTTATGCGCATTAGTCCTGTTGAGTTTTGCAAAAACGCGTGCTCCGTCGGGATTAATGTGTGGTTTTGTGCCCCTTTCTTTTCGAATTTGTTTGGCGACAATCGGAGTTGCACGTTTTTAGTGTGTGTGACTTCGTGTTGCACACACTTTTTATTATTCAGAGGTACAGGACAATGAAAGAATTTTCAAGGACAGACTTTACTGCAAAGCTCAAAGCCGCACGCAAGCACAAAAAACTCACGCAGTCACAACTGAGTGAAATGTTGGGAATCAAGCGTAATACGTACGCAAGATATGAGACCGACGCATATCCCGGTGTTCCTACATTATATCGAATTTGCAAAATTTTGTCTGTGTCGGCAGATTATCTCATGGACCCGGCAAAAGAGATAATTGATTATAACAAAAACAAAAAGAACGCGTAACCGCAAAAAAGTGGCTTTTTCCCTAACAGGTAAAAGCCACTTTTTTTATGCTGTTTTTCTCGCTTTTGCAGTCCCGGTTTGTTTAAAGGACAGCAACTTAATTTGCACGATATATTTCGATCGGTTCAAGGTTGTTAACATATTCGGTCGGAGCCACACCCGTCAGCCGTTTAAATTCATATGAAAAATAACTGATGCTTTCAAAACCGCACATCAACGCGGTATCGGTCACAGAATAATAACCCGAACGCAAAAGTTGTTTTGCGTTTTGTATTCTAACGCGTTTAAGGTAGGCAAGGTGCCTGCCGATGTTGTTTGCAGCATCCGTGTTATTGCAGCAGGATGTGGTTTGGGAGAAATAGGCTTTTCGAAGGTTTTTCTTACCAAAAAATTCGGTCCACGCGTTCGTCTCGGTTTGATTTTTACCGACTGTGAACTCGAGCCCGATCCGATAATGGACACCGGAGAAATTTGTATACATTGCGGTGCATGTCAACGCGAGTGTCCCGGTAACGCAATACCCAATGTGCGCGATGAAGAAAAACGCCTGACTGTAGATTTCGGCGACAAAAAAATCTGGTACGGCGATGTGCACATGGGACGTTGTACGCTGACACATCACGGCTTTAATAACGAGTGTTCACCCTTCCACAAGAAAGAATTCCCCAACATGGCATTTGATGTTCGTAACTCCGAAATGACTGAGGAAGAGGCATATATTCTCTGCTACTCGATGGCACAGGCAAAGTGGTTCAGAAAGCCCGAAACCGGCAAGGCTTTGGAGTACTACGACTACATTTTAAAACACACGGGTTATTTTGCAATATGCGGTGCAAGAGGTTGTATCCGTGCCTGCATGAACATGCTTGAAAAAACCAACAGAATAGAGAATACGTTCCAAACGAATTTTATAAAAAGGACTCGTGGCTTTTGCCCAACAGCCCCGAAGAATTACCCACCGGTGTCAACCCCTTCCGCGAAGAGTTGCTTGACAAAAAATATCCCGGTATTCGCGATAACGAATACAAACGAAAACTGTAATCAACAAACAACCCCCACCGTACGGTGGGGGTTGTTTACTTTAAAAGAGATTTAATTAATACATGACAACTTCGTCGTCCTCTTCGGGGTGAACGCCGGGAGCAGATACGTAAAGATGATTGTTATCTTCGTACTGTTCCTCAAGGTAAGAGATAGACTGAACGCTGCTTACGTCACTGTCAATCTTCTTGGACTTTTTGCCGTTGAAGAGCATGAGTTCGCCCTTGCCACTGGTCTCGCTTACATCGGTGATGTAAAGGAGGTCGCCGTTGGGCAACTGGTTGAGGCTCTTATATTCTTCGTTGGTGATAAGTACCTTCTTGTTCTTGAAGAAGTACAAGGAATCATCAGCCTCAAGAACAAATGCTTCAGCATAGTTGGAATACATATGGTTCTCAACATCGTTGGAAGCAAGTTTCTTAGCAATGTAGAGGTCGTAGGTGTTCTTTTCTTCGCCCTTCTTGTACTCTTTGGTGTAAACAGGTTTGTTTACATAAGAGGTGTAGTAAGAAAGCTGATAAACATCACTGTCATATTTCTTAGCAGAAGAAATTTTGCTGCCGAGAGATGCTTCGTAAAGTTCGCCAACAACAGGTTTGTCTTCGGTTGTTTCAGCATCGGGGTTGTAAGATTTTACAACATAGTAAACCTTTTTGCCGTCGTCGGTAATAGCAATGTCGGTGATGTAGTCGTAACCGCCAAGTTTACCGTCGGTGTACTTCTTGGTGTAGTCAAAGAACTTATAGGTCTTTGTACCCATTGCAAGGTAGTACTCGTAACTGGTGGTATTGCCGTCCTCAGAAGCCTCTTTGGTGGTGTAGATGATGGCTTTCTTTTCTTTGTTGTTGTCTTCTCTGCCATCATAGTTGTCTTTTGCCAAAGCGGTAGATGTTTTGCCGTTGTAGAAGTAGAGAGACTTGTTGGTCTTTACAACAATATCGCCTTCCTTAACTTCTTCTTCGGTTACATAGTAGATGTTCTTAAGGTCGAAAGCAGAAACGCTCGAAACGTCAGAAGCAATCTTTTCTGCATCTTTACCGGCAGTGGCAATGTAAAGTGAATTTTCCTTAACGTAAACGATGGTCTTAAGATTCTCCGAGATGAACTTAACGCCGCTTTCGTCAACACCACCGACTATCTTAACAGCATCTTTGCCGGCTTTCTTTACATAGTAAACGTCACTGTCGTTGTTTACGTAAAGAATCTGTGCTCCGTTGGGGGTAACAGTGAAACTGTAAACGTCAGAAGCAATTTTTACTGCTTCGTCAGCACCGAGCTTCTTCTGATAAAGAGCGCCGTCCTTCTTATAAGTAGCGATTTTACCGTTTTCGCTGAGTTTCAAAGAAGAATGGTTGCTGAACCACTTGGTGGGCTCGGAATTCTTCTTGGTGATATCGCGGTAGTAGAAGCCGCCTTCCTTCTCATAGAAAATGGTTTTGCCATCGGGAGCAAGGAGAGCATAGCTTGCATCTTCTGCAATCTCTACGCCGGTCTTCTTATCGCCGAGGTCGTTATAGCAGATTTCACCGTCTTTGGTGTAAATAGCGTAATTGGGCATTCCGCTACCTGCAACGATGCAGATAATAAGAATGAGTGCGATAACCGCTGCTACTGCGCCGCCGATAATACCAAGAGTCTTTTTAGGGAGATTTTTGATAGTATCAAGGTTAAAAGCAGGTTTTGCAGCCTCGGCAGGTGCCTCGGGTGCTGCAAACTGTACTCCGCAAGCCTGACAGAAAGGCTGAGAAGCAGGGGTCTGACTGCCGCACTGGGGACAAACAACCATCTGCTGGAACTGAGTTCCGCAGCCGTCACAGAAGTTTGCACCGTCCGGCAACTGTTTTTGACAATTAGGACAAATAATCATGGAAATCCTCCTTTTATAATGCTAAAGAAAGGTAAAACGACAGAAAGTGACGCAAAACGCATTCCTATAGCTTATTCTACAGATTAATTATATATGTTACACACCGATAAGTCAATCACAAATTGAACAAATTATGAACAAAAAAACACCGTTTGGACTTCAAACGATGCTTTAATTCTAAAGTTTTTCCAAAAATGAGTGCAACACGCCGTTCTGTTTGTAACCCACCATAGTGTCCACATGGCAACGGTGTATGCTATTGAATATATTTCGCTCAATTTCGGGGTTGCTTTTCTTAAGTTCACGAATCAGCAATTTGGTTTCCAATCTCTTGGAGGCGTCACTGTCGCAGGACGCTTTTTCGGTAAATCGGCAGGCGCAACGTATAAACGAAAGGTCGTTATAGTCGCACCATTTTATGATATCCTCCTCCAAAATGCAGTAAAGTGGCCTTATAAGTTCCATTCCGTCGAAATTTGTACTTTTAAGGCGGGGCAACATACCCTGCAACTGCGAACCGTACATCATTGCCATTAAAGTGGTCTCGATAACGTCGCTCATGTGGTGACCGAGCGCAATTTTGTTGCAGCCGCGCTTTTGCGCTTCGGCATAAAGATGACCTCGCCTCATTCTCGCACAAAGGTAGCAGGGTGATTCGCCGCCTGCGTTTTCGGCAACGGCAAAAATGTCCGATTCGAAAAATGATACAGGCAGGTCGAGCATTGCCGCATTGTCGGCAATTTTTTGCCTGTTTTCGGGGCTGTATCCGGGGTCCATAACGATAAATTCCAACGAAAAATTGACCTCGCTGTATCGCTGCAACATTTTCATCAAAAGACCTAAAAGCATGGAGTCTTTGCCGCCCGAAATACAAACAGCAATTTTATCACCTTCGCTTACAAGTTCGTATTGCTTGACTGCGGTTATAAAGCGGTTCCATATTTCTTTGCGGAATTTTTTGTTTATACTGCGTTCTATGAGTGCACTTTTTTCCAATTCTCTCGGCATTTTGCCCTCCCAAATACGGTTTATATCGATTGGTTATAATAAATTTCAATGTGCCGAGATTCCGCCTGCGGCTTCACTCAGAATGACGGCACACGGCAATAGTTTTGCATTATTTTTCTTGTTGCTCGAATAAGTCTTGCCAATAGGGATTGACCGCACCAACAAGCATATCCTTTTTAGCACGAACCCATTTTTTTAATTGCTTTTCACGTGTAATGGCAGTCTCGATATCAGTGTATTCTTCGTAATAAACGAGCTTATGGGTATGGTATCTTTTTGTAAATCCCTCAACAAGCTCATTTTTGTGTTCAAATATTCTTCGTTCAAGGTTGTTCGTCACGCCAATATATAAAACAGAGTTAGACTTATTTGTAACAAAATAAACGTAATACATATAAAGCCTCATTGAACTATTAGATGAAGTTTTTTGTGTCATTTATGGAGAGATCCCGATGCTTCGCATCGCCCTATGGGTTCGACTTCGCACCGCACCTGTCATTATGAGCGCAGCGTAGCGAAGTCGAACTTTTGGCGCATTAGCGACAAAAGCGCCGCAGGCGTAATCTCAGGTGCGGTGCTACGCTCAGGATGACAAAGCACGAATGTATTGAGTTTAGAGGTTTATTTGTTTTCGATCAAATCTTTTATTACTTCGCCGGCAATAATAAGTCCTGCAACCGACGGAACAAACGGTAGCGAACCCGGTATAGCCTTGCCGGTTTCGGAGTCTTTTTGGTTTGTGGCAAAGGGCTCTTCCTCTGAATAAACCACCTTCAAATCCTTAACACCGCGTTTTTTAAGGGTTTGCCTCATAACACGTGCCAATGGACAAACCTTTGTTTTATAAATATCGGCAACCGTAAATTGTGTAGGGTCAAGCTTGTTGCCTGCACCCATGGCGGAAATAACGGGTATTGACAGTTCTTTTGCTCTGCAAATAATGTCGATTTTTGCCGTAACGGTATCAACTGCATCGACAACGTAATCATACTGCGAAAAATTAAACTGCTCGGCGGTCTCGGGCAGGTAAAAACACTTATAAACGGTGACTTTGCATTCTGGATTTATGTCGGCAATGCGGTTTTTAGCCACGTCTACCTTATATTGCCCAACGGTGCTGTGCAGGGCAATAATTTGTCGGTTTATGTTGCTTTCTGACACAAGGTCGCTGTCTATAAGGTCAATGGCGCCCACACCTGCGCGCGCCAAAGCCTCGACGGTGTAACCGCCGACACCGCCAACTCCAAAAACCGCGACACGGCTTTTTTGCAGTTTTTCGATCGAATTTTCGCCCAAAATAAGGGCAGAACGCGAAAATTGTTCGTTCATAAATACTCCGTTTATAAAAACCGATTAAGTTTATCACTTAATGAGGTTTTTTATTTTCAAAAATTTTCTTAACAATGCCGGTTTTGTGCAAAAGCGAGTAGAAAAGTGTACCTGCAATTATACTGCAAGCGCCTTGTGTCGCGTTTCCTATGATATCAACAAGGGCAACACCGATGCCGTAAAGCGGAATTTCAAACAAAAAGTATCCCGCAACACCGATAAGTTCACCAACTGTTGTTGCCAACACAAGCCAACCGACATTAAGTTTTTTGCAAAGGTGCTTATTTGCGACAAAGTAAACAGCCAAGGCAATGAGCCATTTGATGATAAAAGTTGCAGGCGCGTAAACGGTATAACCCAGGAAAAGGTCAGAAAGACCTGCTCCAACAGCGGCGGCAAGGCCACCCCATAAAGGTCCTAAACAAAGCGCGGCAACAATAATAAAACTGTCACCGAGGTTAAAATATCCGTTACCGGGCAAAGGAATAGGCAATGCCACGATAGAAACACAGATTACTGCTGCAAAAAGTGCAGCAAAACACATTTTTAAAATACTTGATTTTTTCATAATAAACCATCCTTTTAATTTTATTAATCAACTAACCGCTTTATCCACCAATCGTTTTTGATAAGTAAAAGTCCGAAAAACGCTTTTATAAAATACACACCCTGAACCACAAAATAAAGTGGTAATATGGGCAGTGCTGTAAATCGCGATAAAATAATACCCAAAGGTACCGAAATGAACCACATAAATCCACCGTCAAACGCAAAAGTAACAAAAGCATTGCCACCCGAACGCATAATAAAATATGACGAGTGAGCAACGGCGTTGAACGGAATGGTGACTGCTGTGATTAGCAGAAGTCCCGTCGCCAGCGAGCGAACTTCGGTTGTAGCGTTAAACAGATAAGGCACAAAAGGTGCCGATACAGCACAGAGGATGGCTACAAAAACGCCCGACAGAAGAGCAAACATCGAAAACTTAGGCGTCGACTGCCTGACTTCTTCAGTTTTTCCTGCACCCAGCATGTTGCCGATGATAATACCGATTGCGTTACCGCCTGCAAGGAAAACAACCGAAATAACGTTCCAGAAGGTCTGCGAAATATTGTTAGCCGCTACAACGTCAAGTCCTCGATAGGAATAACATTGGTTGACTGTAGCGATTCCGATTGACCATAAAGCCTCGTTAAGCGTAAGCGGAATGGCTTTGAAAAGCATGTTTTTGGCAAGCACGAAAGGAACTTTAAACCCTTTCCAAAAATGTACGGCATAAGGGCAATTTTGCTTATGTGAATGGGTCCAGATAATAATTATTACCATCTCCACAAAACGGGAAATTACGGTGGCTATAGCAGCACCTGCAACACCCAGTTTGGGAATGTTAAGCGGTGCAAAGCCGAAAATGAGCAGATAATTAAACAAAAGGTTGACGAAAACAGCAACAATGCCGGCAGTCATGGGCAGAACTGTTTCTCCCGATTCGCGCAGTGTACTTGAATAACTCTGTGTCAACGCAAACGGGATAAAACCCACAAGCATAATAAGCAAATAGGTTTTTGCTGAATTAAAAGCGGTTGCAACATCTTCCGGGGTACCTTCGCCTTGTAAGTAAAGCGAAATTAACGAATCACCGACCGTCAGGAACAATATAATTCCCGCAACCGTTATAAAGAGACAAAGAATTATCTTAAAACAGAGTGAAAAACGTATACCGGTATTATCACCTTTGCCGTAGAACTGTGCGCTGTATATTCCGACGCCCGAAACAGCACCAAAAAGGCACAGGTTAAACACAAAAATAAGTTGGTTTGTAACCGAAACGCCACCCATCTTATACTGACCGAGGCTTCCGACCATTATGTTGTCCAAAAGGCTTACAAAGTTGGTAATACCGTTTTGTAACATAATGGGCACAGCAACGCTGAACAAAAGGGCATAAAAAGCCTTGTCTCCAAAATATTTTTTTAGCATTTTAAAAACCTCTGAAAATTTCAAAACTCACCATTACGGCGCAGTTCGTTGAGTTTAAGTATGGCTGTTTGCGTTTTGGCGTCACGAATTTCGCCCGACATTATCATGTCGACCGCCTTTTTGAACGGTATTTTTTCCGCCTCTACAAATTCGTCTTCGTCGGGGTCAAGTTCGCCAAAGGTCAGCCCTTTTGCGGCAAAAAGCCAGATTATCTCACCGCAGTAACCGGGAGTAGGATAAAGTTGCCCCAAACTTACGTATGTTTCAGCCACGGCACCGGTTTCTTCCCTTAATTCTCGCTTTCCGCAAGTAAGAGGGTCTTCGTCGCCATCGCGTTTTCCTGCGGGAATTTCATAAATCACTTCACCGTAAGGATATCTGAATTGCTTGACCATCAAAATTTCATCATTATCGGTAACCGCCGCAACACAAACGCCACCGTTGTGTTCGATAATCTCCCTTTTTGCGGTCTTGCCGTTGGGTAAAAGTGCCTCATCAACCCTTAAGTTAATGACTCTGCCTTTATATACATAATCTTTTTTTAGTGTTTTTTCTGCTAGTTTCATTAAACCGACCTATCCTTCATAAATATAATTAAAAAGTGTTGAGGACTGATTATTATGGAAAGTATTATAGAACATATCGACTACGATTACAATGGATATTGCAAAATAATGCAAAAACTTTGTGATACATATAAATTTTTGAAATATGAGACCATAGGCAAAACAGTTTTCGGACGTGCCATACCGTCGCTAAGGGTAGGAAACAGCAGCGAATACGTGCTTTACACCGCCGCAATTCACGGAAGTGAACGAATTACCGCTACGGTACTGTTGCAATTTATTGCCGATTTATGCGCAGCCTTGCAAAACAACACCAAGTTGTCCGAAGTCGACATAACAAAGGCGATGTACGGTAGGGGTGTTATTTTTGTGCCGTTGTGCAACCCTGACGGATGCGAAATTTCGCTGAAAGGTGTCAAGGGCTGTCTAGGTCACGAGGGAAGAATATACAAACTCTGCGGAGGAGATTTTGAACATTGGAACGCAAATCTTCGCGGCGTTGATTTAAACCACAATTTTGATGCCGGTTGGGAAACTTTACACGAACTCGAGCGAAAAGAGGGTATCTATGGACCGGGACCAACCCGTTACGGCGGTCACAAGCCGTGCAGCGAGCCCGAAACAATAGCACTCACCGATTTGTGCAAACAACACACCATAAGATATGTAATGGCTTTACATTCACAGGGCGAGGTGATTTATTGGGATTACGACAACATTCCCACCATGCGAGGCAAAAAAATGGCAGAGATTTTTGCCGCATCGTCGGGTTATGCCCTTGATGTGCCGATAGGTCTTGCGGTTGGCGGCGGTTTTAAGGATTGGTTTATTAAAAACTACCGCCGACCGGGATTTACCATCGAGGTCGGCAAGGGCAGTAATCCTTTGCCACCAGAAAAAGGAGAGCAGATTTATGAACAAATAAAAGAAATGCTTACTTTAGGTCTTCTGATGTAGCATTATATGGCATTTTGAGAACCGTAAACCCAAGTGCGTCTACACGGATTTTGCCGTTTTCGGGCAAGAAACCGAAAACAATATCGGCTTTTTCCCAGCCTTCGGGAGCGTCGATATAGTCGGTCTCAAACCAGCGGTTTACGCATACTAGCACCTGCTCTTTTTTGGAGCGACGGATAAACGAGAACATACCGAGCGAGGTGTGAAGCGGTATAAAATCACCGTCTTTAAATGCGGAGCAGGTTCGACGGAAAAGACCTAATTTTTTGTAAAAATCCAAAAGATACGGGTCTTCTTTACCCCAAGGGTAGAACGAACGGCAGAACGGGTCGCCATAACCCTCTACGGCGGCTTCGTCACCGTAGTAAAGAGAGGGGATACCTGGCAAAGTGTACTGCAAAAGCGCGGTTAAATA
Organism: Acutalibacteraceae bacterium; assembly: GCA_045592985.1. Taxonomy (GTDB): domain Bacteria; phylum Bacillota; class Clostridia; order Oscillospirales; family Acutalibacteraceae; genus UMGS172. The sequence continues at coordinate 45,974 of JAZNVU010000039.1, forward strand.
CAAAAGTTTTTTACTGCGCTCTAATTTTTCCGGGCTAAGTCGGGCGGTAGACTGCCATGCTCTGCCTCGGCCTAAATCACTCTCACCGCCGAGCGCCGTCAATATTCGGGGAGTGTCGTGCGTGCCGACGTGGTTCATAAGAAGGCACAACGCTTGACTCGGGTAGTTTTCACATAGCGTCATAACCTCGTCGCAAAGGTCTTCGGCGTTGCCACCCGTCACAAACCCTATAATGGCAGATGCCAACGGATAGTTCATGACCGAGTCAAGTTGCCTGCCACGAAGATATCTTCGTCTTATGTCATAACTAATTTTGTTGGTAGCATCTTCCCAAACTTCGCCTATTATAAGCCCGTTGGGGTTTTCGGCCTTTATAGCGGTGCGAACTTTGTCGAGAAAGCAATCGGGCAGTTCGTCTGCAACGTCAAGTCTCCAACCCGATGCGCCAAGTCGCATCCAATGACGCAAAACACCGTTTTCGCCCGTGATAAACTCGGCAAAATCTTCGTTTTCCTCCACCGTTTCGGGCAAACTCGGAACGCCCCACCAACAACTGTAATCGTCGGGACGGTTTTTGAACTTAAACCAGCCTGCATATTTGGATTTTTCGGAATTATAAGCGCCGTTTCCGCCATATCTTTTGTATTTATCAAAATAAATACTGTCGGCACCTGTGTGGGAGAAAACTCCGTCAAGAACAACCGCTATGTTAAACTCCTTAGCCTCTTTACAAAGTCTTGTAAAGTCGGCTTCGGTACCAAGCAACGGGTCAATCTTCATGTAGTCGGCGGTGTTGTACCGATGGTTGGAATGAGCCTCAAAAATGGGGTTTAGATAAAGTATGCTAACACCCAAAGAGGCCAAATACGGCAGTTTTTGTCGAATACCCTCAAGGTCGCCGCCGTAATAGTCGTTACCTAAAGAACAAGGTCCGTTGTGCTGGCGGTATTCGGGTGTGGCCTCTGAGTTGTCTTGCATAAAACGGTCTTGTGGTACGTTTTCTTTTTTAGTTTTTGAGGCATAAAAACGGTCGGGGAAAATTTGATAAATAATTCCGCCTGCAAAAGAGGAGGGAGTTTTGTATGCCTTTTCATAAACGGTCAACTGCCAGTCGCCACCGGGTCCAAAATCGCCCAAGGCATACTTCTGCCTAGAAATGGGTACATATCCAAAACAGTCGTAGTAACCGAAGTTGTACCAATAAAGTCCCTCTTTGAATTTGAGTTTTGTTTCGTAAAATCTCAAACTACCCTCGTAATATTCGGCAGGTTTTAAAACAACCGTTTCAAAGTCTTCGCTGTCGGCACGGTAGTTCATAACTGCTTTTTCTACCGAAAGGTTGTCGTCAAGCAAAATTCTGAAGGTCACAAAAGTGCCTTCTTTAACGGCGCCAAACGGCTGTTTATAAAGCGTGTTTCTCGAATGGTAGGGCAGATAACTCATAATTTATTACTCCAAAAAAGGTGATGATTTGCCACATATGGCATCGTTTTTAAGTTATATTTTTCACTTGCCAATAGGTGTTTTGGCAGTTTTGTCGGCAATAGCGTTAATGCTTATTAACGGTTGGACCGATGCGCCTGTCGGAATTGCTTCGGCAGTGGGAAGTAGGGCGCTGAGTTTTAAAAAAGCCACGGTTTTATCTTCGGTTTGTAACTGCTTAGGTGCTGTGGCCGTTGGACTTTTGGGTAACTCGGTGGCAAAAAGCGTAACCGAACTCTCAGGGTTTAACGGGTTACCGCCAAAACTCGGTGCCGTTTCCTTTACCGCCGCGATGTTAAGTGTTGCAGTGTGGTCGCTTTTGTCGCTTTTTGTCGGCATTCCCACAAGCGAAAGTCACGCGCTGCTGGCGGCTTTATCGGGTGCTGCTATGGCAGTGACAGGAATAAATTCATTAAACGTCGGCGAATGGTCCAAGGTGCTGCTAGGATTGGTTATTTCGTCGGTTCCGCTTGTAGTACTTTCAAAAAAGGTTACTGCAATACTGAAAAAACGCTGTGGTGAAAAAAGCGACGCCAAATTCAAAAAAATGCTGATTGTGGGAGCAGGTATGTCGGCATTTGCTCACGGTGCGCAGGACGGACAAAAGTTTGCAGGTGTTTTTGCCCTTCAAATCGCCTTGCTTTCGGGTAAACAATCGTCTCATACCGTGCCTTTTTATGCCGTTTTGATTAGTGCCGTTTTTATATCAATAGGTATGCTGTTGGGCGGTAAAAAAATCGTCGGCACATTAACAGAACTTTCATCACGCGATGCGCTAAGCGGTTTTTCTGCCGACCTTGTATCGGCTTTTGCGCTCCTCGTTATGTCGCTCGTCGGTATCCCTGCCAGCACCACTGCCGCCAAAACCTCGGCGCTTATCGGTACGGGCAACAGCAACATAAAAGGGGCAACCAAACTGTTTGCAACCTGGGTTTTAACTTTTCCGGCTTGCGGGTTTTTGGGTTTTGTCATCTCAAAACTGCTTTTGCTTGCAGTTTGAACGACTTGGTTAAACGTCGTCGGGCGCTATAACACCAAAATAGGGTTTAAATCGCGCTTTTTCTTCCGCCAACGGGTCGGTGTCAAAGATATTAATTATCTCGCGGGTGTTTTTAAGAGCGTATTTTAAGGTATTGGCTGTGCCACCGGGTTTGCCGTCAAAATAGGTTATGACGTAACGGCTTCGGTCGACCATGTAGCGGTTTCGCTGGGCAAACGCCCACTTTTCATATTTGTCGTTCAGCACCACAACATCATCGCAACGCGGCAACAACTCGCGGTAACGGGTCTTCCAAGGCTCTTCCCATCCGTTTTCCTGCCCTTCGAAAGGTACAACAGCAATGAGTTTCACCGCTTTGTTTCGCCGTTTAATCATTTCAACATATTCGGCGGCTTCAATATCAAAACCTTTTGCCATACCGGTGTAAAAGATAGTGCAACCGTCGAGTATTTTGGTCGAAATAGCCGTGACCAACCTGTTCGTAAACTGAGCATACAAAGGGTCGTTTTTGCTAAATTTAAACACGAACTTATCGGGACGGTAACCTGTAAAACAACAGGAATTGTCAAAATCTAACATAAACACGACTCCTTTGCGGCAAATATTAAAACGCTGTTGACATTTCTTAAGAAAAGAGTATAATATACTTAATAAAATTAAGTACAAGCAACTATAAATGTGCATATCCTTGCTTGTAAACTTCAAAAATGGGGAATAATAATGGATAAGATAGACTATCATCTCATAAGCCTGCTTCAGGAAAACGCCCGCATGCCGTTGAAACAATTGGCAGAAAAGGTGTTTTTGTCGTCTCCTGCTACGGCAGCGCGACTTGAAAGGCTTGAAAAAAGCGGAATTATAAGTGGATACGGTGTCAAGGTTGACCATAAAATGTTGGGTTACCCCATAACTGCGTTTATTAATTTGGAGGTAAAACCCCAACAAAAGGCAATCTTTTATCCCTTTATAAAAAAACATCCCAATGTTTTGGAGTGCTGCTGTGTTACGGGTCATTATTCCATGCTTATAAAGGTTGCTTTCCAAAGTACCGAGGCATTGGACGTCTTTATTGGTCAGTTGCAAACCTTTGGCAGTACCCAGACGCAGATAGTTTTCTCAACAGCGAAGGAGGAAACGGGCGTGGATTTGGAAAACATTATGGCGGGCAACTATCCGTCTGTGCCCGAAATTAATGAATAATACCACATCGGTCTTCGACCGTATATATAATGTAGTAAAAAGCATCCCAAAAGGCAAAGTTGCAACCTACGGTCAAGTGGCTTTGGCGGCGGGTAACCCGCGCTGGGCAAGGGTTGTGGGCTATGCGCTTCACTGTAATCCTGACCCTTTAAGTATCCCTTGTTTCAGAGTTGTAAACCGCGAGGGCAGGGTGTCAAGCGCGTTTGCTTTCGGTGGCGAAAACGTGCAGGTACAACTACTTAAAGGCGAAGGGGTCTTGTTTTTGGACGATACCCATGTCGATATGCAAAATTTCTGTGTTAAATCATTGCCACAGATAAAATAAGCGGTTATTTTGAACAGGCTGTCTCGTAATTTCACGAGACAGCCTTTTAATTTTACTGATTTTCGTCTTCTTCGGTTATATGAACGTTCTTTTTGCATCCTTTTGCCGGGCGCAAAACTGTAACGTCGTCGCGGTGTACCGAAATCGGTAATCCGTCCGACCCGTCAAGAGCAACCTTAACTTTTCCGGTAATCAAAGCCACCTCAACAACGGTGCCTTTGCCTTCGGGGGTGTCAACATAACTGCCTTGACGCGGAGTTATGCGGTCAAGAAACTCGTAAGCGTCCTGCTCGTATTTAAGACAGCACATAAGCCTTCCACAGGTGCCTGAAATTTTGGTGGGGTTAAGCGACAAGCCCTGCTCTTTTGCCATTTTGATGGAAACCGGCTGAAAATCCGACAAAAACCGCGAACAGCAGAAAGGCTGACCGCAAATTCCCAAACCACCCATCATTTTGGCTTCGTCTCTTACGCCGATTTGTCTTAGTTCAATTCGGGTGTGGAAGTGACCTGCAAGGTCTTTTACCAGTTCACGGAAGTCAACACGTCCGTCGGCAGTGAAAAAGAAGAGGATTTTTGTGCCGTCAAAGGCAATTTCAACGTCTACAAGTTTCATTTCAAGGCCGCGCTCTGCGATTTTTTCCTCGCAAAATTCAAAAGCGGTTGCTTCTTTAGCGCGATTCTCACGCATTTTCTTAAGGTCTTCTTCGGTTGCGGCGCGAACAACCTCTTTAAGTTGCCCTACAATCTGACTGTCGGGAACAGTGTGGTTTTCGCTGGCAACTTCACCGCATTCGGTACCGCGCGAGGTGGTGACGATGACGTATGAGCCTGCTGAAAACTTTTGTCCCTTAGGGCTGAACGAATATATTCTTCCGTCTGAACGGAATTTTACTCCGATAACTTCTACCATTTATATTCTCCTATATAGGTTAAGTTTAAAGTATAAATCAATTATACACAAAAATTGTAACACATTTTTAAAAATATTACAACAGTAATTTATGCCAGAAATAGAGAGAACTTCTGAATGATTTGTCAACCGAATATCTCCGCCACAAAGGCCGTGCAAAGTATGGGCAAAGACAACGGCGCTCCCACGTGTTTCAGCAAACGGTCGCGGTATTTTTGGGTGCATTCTAAAAATTTTACCAATGCTTTTTTACTGAAAACACAATTGCCACTGACACTGTAATTTTTTAAATATTCTTTTAAAGTAACTTCGGTTTCTTCAAAAAACACACCAAGTCCCGAACGGTCCTTTTCAAAGCATTGCATGATTTTCACTGCATCTAAACGGGTACCGTTATCAACAATATTAATAAATTCTCTTGCCGAGCGAATTGCATCGCTGATATTACCGTAAAGATAGTTTATGGCTTTACCGATGTTGCCGTGCGTTAATTCAAGCGCTTCTCTTATGTCATCCTCAAAATGACCGGTTTTGATTTTAATAAGGTTCAGCGAATCCTCAGGGTCGGGGGTTTTGAGTGTCAGAGTAACACAGCGTGACCTAACGGTTGGGAGTAGGGCAGAGGCATTTCGGCAAATGAGGATAAACACCAAAAATGAAGGCGGTTCTTCGAGAATTTTCAAAAAAGCATTCTGTGCCGATTCATTCATCTTGTCGCAATCAAGCAAAATATTGACCTTCCGCTTGGCTTCAATCGGCATAATAAAGGCGTTGTCACGTATGTTGCGAACCATATCGACCTTAAAGGTTGCGCCGTCGGGTGCATAGGTCAAAACATCGCTGTGTCCGTCTTTGGTTACAAGTTCACATTCTCTGCAATGTCCACACGGGGCGTTTTGTTCTTTACAAACTGCTGCGGCGGCAATAATTCGGGCAAGCGTACGACGTCCGCTACCCTCTTCACCTTCTAAGATAAAGGCATGAGGAAATCTACCGCTTTCTACGGCACTTTTGATAAGTTCTAATATATCGTTGTTTCCTATAAAATTTTCGAACATAAAACCTCTACTTTCTATTGATGAAGGTGGGACAACTGTTGCGTTGTGTGTAAAACGGAGGAGTGTTTAAATGCGGTTTACCATGAGTGTACAACCACATTGAACCCTTTTTTAGTTGGCAAAACTCAATTACAGAACGTAACCGACCTTTTTCATAACCTTCGAAAGGGTGCGACGTGCAACATACTCTGCCTTTTCGGCGCCATCTTTATAAATTTTTTCAAGTTGAGCCTTGTCGGAGATATACATATTATATTTCTCCTGAACAGGGCGAAGTTCTTCTACAACTGCCTCGCCAACAGCCATCTTAAAGTCGCCGTAGCCTTTACCTTCAAAATCGGCAGTTATTTCATCGGCGGTTTTGCCGGTAATACACGAATAAATTTCGATAAGGTTGTTGATACCCGCTTTATTCTCGCCAACGCAAACTCTTGCTTCCGAATCGGTAACGGCGCGCTTGAATTTGCGCATAATAACGTCGGGCGCGTCGGTCAGCAAAACCTTTGCATTCTCGTTTTCGTCGGATTTTGACATTTTCTTCTCGGGCTCCTGCAAAGACATAACCTTGGCACCAACAGGTGCAATATAAGGTTCGGGGATTGTGAAAACATCACCGTAAATGCCGTTAAAACGCTTGGCAATGTCGCGAGCAATCTCAAGATGCTGTTTCTGGTCGGCTCCGACAGGTACTAAGTCGGGTTTGTAAAGCAAAATGTCGGCAGCCATCAAAACGGGGTAGGTGAAAAGACCTGCGTTAACGTTGTCGGCGTGCTTTTGCGACTTATCCTTAAACTGGGTCATACGGCTAAGTTCACCAAACTGGGTATAGCAGTTTAAAATCCATGCAAGTTGCGAATGAGCCGCTACGTGCGACTGCATGAAAATGAGCGATTTTTCGGGGTCTAATCCGGTACTAAGCAACATTGCTGCGGCAGAATAAATCTGCTTTCTGAGTTCCGCAGGCTCCTGACGCACGGTAATTGCATGCAGGTCGGCAATGCCGAATACGCAGTCAAACTCCTCCTGCATTTTGTTCCAATTCTTAACTGCTCCAAGATAGTTGCCAAGCGTAAACATACCGCTTGACTGAATAAAACTGAGTGCCCTTTTCTTGGGCGCAATATTATTGTTTTCCATAATTTTCTCCTAAAATGCAATCTCTACATTATATATATTACTTAAAAAACTCTTTTGCGGTTTTGCCCAAAATCTCCATACCTTTAACAATTTGCTCGTCGGTAGGTGTGGAGTAATTAATTCTGAAACAGTGGCTAACCGCTTTTGTATCAACCGTAAAGGCGGTGCCCGGCACGGTGGCGACCTTGTTCTCAACCGCCTTGGTACAGAAGTCAACCATGTTGGCACTCTCGGGCAGTTTAAGCCAAACAAACAAACCGCCCTCAGGTTTTACGTATTCAACATATTTGCCCAGATGTTCGTCAATAAGACCTGTCATAAGGTCACACTTTTTGCGGTAAATCTCGCGGTTTTTGTTAAGGTGTTCTTCATAATGACCATCGGTCATAAACTCGTGGCAAATAAGTTGACCGAAAATCGAGGTGTGAACGTCGGCGGTTTGCTTGCAAACAACCATTTTTGCAACAATGGGTGCAGGTGCAACGGTGAAACCTACTCTCAGACCGGGTGATATAACCTTCGAGGTCGTTCCGGCATAAACAACAATGCCGTCCTCGTCAAAACTCTTTATGGTAGGCAACTCCTCGCCGGCAAAACGAGTGTCGCTGTATGGGTTGTCCTCCAAAATAATAACTCCATACTTTTTGGCAAGTTCATAAACGGCTTTGCGCTTGCTAAGACTCATGCAAACACCCGACGGGTTTTGGAATGTGGGAATGGTGTAAATAAACTTGGTGTTAGGGTTGGCTTTAAGTGCCGATTCCAACATCTCAATGTTCATTCCGTCGTCTTCCATGTCAACGCCAACAAGATTTAAGCCTTGCGCACGGAAAGCATTGAGCGAGCCGATAAAACTCGGATTTTCACAAATAACGGTATCACCTGCGTTGCAAAGCACCATGGCGGTAAGGCTCATAACCTGCTGCGCGCCCGATGTGATAATCAATTCATCAAACTCGCGACCAACGTTGTGCTTTGATTTCATATATTCCTTTAAATAGTTGCGAAGCGGAATATAACCTTCGGTGACCGAGTACTGCAAAGCGTCAACGGGGCGGTTGGCCATAATGTTTGCACTGATTTCGGCAATGCGCGCTGTGGGCAAAGCCTCGGGTGCGGGGTTGCCGGCTGCAAAAGGTATGTATCCCGGCATCGATGTAAATTTTAAAATTTCACGAATTGCCGACGGTTTTAACTCGGCAACGCTTTTAGAAAATGAATAATCCATAAATCAAACCTTCTTAAAATTTTTAAATCCTATACATTATAATATATATATATCGGTTTTTCAACAACAACCAAAAAAATTTTAAAAATTTACAAGATAATGTGTCGCATAATGAATAAAAACACAAACTGTGGGTATACTCAAAAATTGAACCCCCAAATGTTCCGAAAAGCCCGATTTTAAGCCAAAAAACACCCTAAAAATTTTTTAAAAAAAGTTTGAAAAAAGTGTTGACAAATGAAAATGTTTGTGGTAGTATAATCGGGCGCCCTACGGAAGTGGGAGTGCGGAACGGACCTTGAAAATTAAACAACGATAAAACTTTGTAAGAGAACCCGAAAATTTTTAAGAGTTAAGAACTCAAAGTAATTAAAACGGGACAACACGCAAAAGTGTTGGACTGAGAAGCGACAAGCTTCTGGAAAGATTTTAAGCCGAAAGGTTTAGGATATAATTTTTCAGAGAGTTTGATCCTGGCTCAGGACGAACGCTGGCGGCGTGCCTAACACATGC
>JAZNVU010000040.1:0-51677 GCA_045592985.1 Acutalibacteraceae bacterium
AGTCAAAAACTTACTTTTCTTACTTGTTTCTTTAAGTTCTCTTATGTAATCTTCAATGGTTTTTTCCATATAATCACTCCAAAATATAAAACTTCAACACATTATATTCTCTTATTGATTTTTAGTGAAGAGTGAAAAAGTAAAATCGACAAGTCTCTGTCGAAACTTGTCGATTTTGGCTGGGGTGGCAGGATTCGAACCTACGAATGCAGCAGTCAAAGTGCTGTGTCTTACCGCTTGACGACACCCCAATATTATGTTTATCATTATAAAAAAAGAAAGTGGGGTGGGTAATCGGAGTCGAACCGATGGCCTCCAGAGCCACAATCTGGCGCTCTAACCAACTGAGCTATACCCACCACATCTTTTGAATATGCCTTATCGGCACACCGATTATTATATCCATCAAAGGTCGGTTTGTCAACAGTTTTTTATATTAAAATTCACAATTACTGTAATTTAAGGTCTTCAGGGTCAAAATCTTTGCCAAACGAACGGTTGTCGGGTTGGCGTTTTAAAGGGTCATAACGGTATTTTTTACAACTGTCAAACGCTTCGACTATGCCGTTTTTCATACAAAAAAACTCTTTTCCGCCTGAAATCGGACGTGCCTCGGTACAATATTCGCAACGCATAGGCAGGTCTTTGTTAAAAAATTTATTGTTGTTCAAAACATCCACCCCCGAAAACTCACTTTTACATCTTTAATATACCATTTGTGCCGGTTATTTTCAAGTGTTATGTTTATGAGTTTTTGAGGTCGATGCAACAAGAGTAACCGCCATAAGCAGCAGGGCTGCCGTAAACAACGGGTCGAATTTGCCCCCCGACCAGCCTACCGACGGTTGCGTTAATATGTTGGAAACAAGATTTGTTCTGGGACATATCTTCTCAAAAACCAATACGTATAAAGCCGAAAGACCGCCGCCTATAATTCTCCACAGGGTTATTTTCAGAATTGAAGGTTTGATATTTTCGGCCGATGATACCACCTGCAAAATGACCGAAATTCCGCCAAAACTTATAAGAAAACCGCAAAGTGGAAGGTCTTTTCGCGAAAGCAGACCGACACCGTTGGTTACCTCAAGCAGGGAGGTTATGACTGTTTTGAGCGAGTGCGGAAGAGCAAGCGCTGATAAAACTGCGCCGAGTCCCGAAAAAAACACGATAAAAGCCGTGATACCAAGCATGGTGGAAGAGGCTTTTGAGACCGAGGAGACAAAAACATCCGACAACGGCGGGTGTGAGGATACTTTGGTTGCAAGTGAAGATTTGTCATATTTTTTCAAACATGGTACCGAGAATATCAGAAGTGTAAAAGAAGACAGAACCGAGGCTAAAAACAGTCTGATACCGTCTGACTCGGACCTCAACATACCTGCACCCACCGTGTTTATTAAAAAAGCAGGTCCTGCGTTTGTGCAAAACCTGAGCATTATGTTGGCTTTCTGTTTGGTTATGCGTTCTCTTTTATACAGGTCGTCGATTAGCCTAGCTCCGACGGGATACCCCGAGACAAAAGATAAAATTAAAACCGCAAACTGTTCGCCGTCAAGCCCAAAAACGCGTGAAGACAACGGAGATATAAACCTTCCCAAAGCCAAAACGCATCCCGACGAAAACAGAAAAAGCGACAAAGCCGTGAACAGAAAAAGCGACGGAACAACGGTGTTAAATGACAGCGAAAGACCTTTTATTACACCGTTTGCGGCAGGCTCGCTAAACAAAATAAGCAAAACACCTGCCGTAACCGTCAACGAAAAAAGCAAAACGGTTTTGAATTTTAATGTTATTCCTGACAACCTCATCACCTATAAATAATATGCGGTTTTAAGAGATGAAATGTCGGTAATTTGAGGCAAAAATGCGGCATATAAATCAGTATTAACGGGGGCGACGTGATGGGCAAAAAAATTAAAACCGACCTAAAGAAAAAACGCGAAAAAATCAAACTGTTTGAGGGATTACCAACCGCCATGAAAGGGCCGATAACAGAACTTTATACCAACCGGGAGGCGGCGGTTGACGGTTGTAAAGGTGTGGTGGAATACCACGAAAATCTGATAAAACTTAGGGTCGATGGCGGAATGCTCATTTTTTCGGGTCAAGACCTTCTGATAGAAGAATTGAATGAAGGTTCGGCGAGAATTGTGGGAAAGATATTGTCGGTTCAAACCGACATAAAATGACAAACGGTGGGTGGCTTTATGCTGATTTTGTGGATAAGATATCTTTTGGGTTACGTAAATTTTCGGGTTAAGGGCGAGTTCCCCGAACGGCTTTTAAACCAACTGAGTCTGAACGGTGTAAGCGTGTGGAACATGAGACGCCAAGGAGAAGTGATAACCGCTTCGATGAAGGCGAAAGACTACCGCAATATTTTGCGTTACAGAAAGCACAATCGCTGTTTTACTGCGGTTTTAGAGCGAAAGGGTTTGCCTTTTTTACTGCGTAGATACCGCTTGCGATTCGGCTTGGCGCTGGGGTTTGGAGCATATATTTTTCTGCTTTTGTTTTTGTCGAAATTTGTCTGGAACATAGAAATTGTTGGAAACGAGCGCATACCCACCGAACAAATTTCGTCTGCTCTTTATGAATTGGGTGTTACTGAGGGAGTTGCCGTTGCTTCTATCGACCAACGCACATTACCGTCACAGTTGGAACTCAAAGTAGACGGCATTTCGTGGGCATCGGTCAACATCGAAGGCGTAAAGGTTACCGTTAATGTGTCGGAATCAATCGAAACCGAGCGTTATGATAATTCTCCCTGCAACCTTATAGCCTCGCGCGACGGAGTTATAACCTCATTAAAAGTAAAAAGCGGTGTTACCGCCGTAAAAATAGGGCAAACGGTCAGCAAAGGTGATTTACTGGTTTCGGGGGTTACCGAATATAAGGACGGAAGCACACAGGTAGGAGTTTCGTCGGGGGAAATAATAGCCAAAACCGAACGGGTTTTAAGTGTTACGGTGCCTTTTTCCGAAACTAAAACAGTGGACAGCGGCGAGGTTACAAAAAGGAGGGTGCTTAGTTTTTTTGGACTAAATGTACCGCTTTATCTCGGTAGCGTAAGAGGGGATTATCGACTTGAAAGGGAAGTCAGCCGATATGAAAAAAACGGCATGTATCTGCCGATTTATATAACCGAAGCCTCGTTTTTTTCGCAGGTGTCAAACACTGTTTACTTGACTGTTTCAGAGGCAGAATTTAAGGCAGAAGAACAGTTGCGACAGTTGGAAGAGACCGAACTTTCGGGTGCTGAAATTGTGTCGAAAAAATGCCGTTTTGAGCAGACCGAAACAGGTGTTGTGCTGACTGCAGAATATATTTGCCGAGAAAATATTGCAGAAAAGGATTTGTTGTTGATTTGTGCAGATTAATAAGATATAATAATAGAGTGTAAGTATATCTGTTGATAGGAGCGACATCAGTTGGCAGAACAGACGGTTAACATCGAACGCATGGAGCAGGTTGCGCTGTTGTTCGGGAATTTGGATGAAAACATAAAAATCATCGAAAAAGAGTTTTCGGTGACGGTGGTTTTCCGTTCGGGCGAGATTAGAATTTCGGGCGATGCGGAAAATGTCGATAGAGCAGTCAGAACAGTAAACTCGTTGCTGTTGCTCATAAACAAGGGCGAAATGCCGACCGAACAAAGCATACGTTACTGCATGTCACTTGCGGTTGACGGTGATGATAGCAGTATTCAGAAACTGACCGACAGCGACTGCATTTGCATAACCTCTAAGGGCAAACCCATTAAACCCAAGACCATAGGTCAAAAAAAGTATGTCGAGGCAATAAAAAACAACACCGTAACTATCGGTGTGGGTCCTGCCGGTACGGGTAAAACCTATCTTGCAGTTGCCATGGCGGTCGCGGCTTTCAGAGAAAAGCAGATAAACCGCATAATTTTAACCCGTCCTGCCGTTGAAGCCGGTGAAAAGTTGGGCTTTTTGCCGGGTGACTTACAGCAAAAGGTCGACCCGTATTTGAGACCGCTTTATGATGCGCTTTTTGATATGCTGGGCGCCGAAAACTTCCAAAAATGCCAAGAACGGGGCGACATTGAAGTAGCACCGCTTGCCTACATGCGAGGAAGAACGCTGGACGACAGTTTTATTATTCTCGACGAGGCACAGAACACCACCTCGGAACAGATGAAAATGTTTTTGACCCGATTAGGGTTTAACTCAAAGGCTGTTGTAACGGGTGATATCACGCAGATTGACCTGCCTGACGGTAAAAAATCGGGTCTTAAAGAAGTGCTTAACATTTTGAACGGAATAGACGATATTGCGATTTCAAAGTTTTCCGAGCGCGACGTTGTACGTCACCGCTTGGTACAGCAGATTATAAAGGCATATGAAAAATATGAGGAAAAAAGAAAGGAGCCGTCAAATTGGACAAGACCAAAGTAATGATAACCAATAAACAAAAGGTGGTTAAAATCCCTACGGGAATCAGAATGATTGTTCGCAGGGCTTGTCTTGCGGTGCTTAAACTTGAAGATTTTGAGTCGCCTGCCGAGATAAGTGTCACCTTCGTTGACAATGACGAGATAAAGGTGCTTAACCGCGATTTTCGTAATATCGATAGGTCGACCGACGTTTTGTCGTTTCCGTTGGGTGAAGACGGAATGTATGACGAAAACCCCGAAACGGGTGCAAAACTTTTGGGCGATATCGTAATCTCGCTCGAAACAGCCGAAGCACAGGCACAAGAATACGGTCATTCGTTCCAGCGCGAGGTGGCTTTTTTGACGGTTCACTCCATGCTCCATCTTTTGGGTTATGACCATGTAGACGGCGGAATGGAAGCCGAAATAATGAGAGAAAAGGAAGAGGAAGTACTTCTCAACATGGGTCTTACCCGAGAAGTTACGTTTTGATTTATGAAAACAGAAGTGCAAAAATCGGCTTTTATTGCCGTAGTCGGAAGACCGAATGTGGGAAAATCGTCTTTGCTCAACCGCATTGTAGGTCAAAAAATCGCCATAGTGTCGGACAAACCTCAGACCACTCGCACAAGAATAATGGGTGTTAAAACTTTTGGTGCCGAGCAACTTGTCTACATAGACACGCCCGGTTTCCACAAACCCAAAAACCGCTTGGGCGAGAAAATGATGCAGTCGGTATCGACCGGTCTTTCGGGTGTCGATGCCGTAACGTTGGTGGTCGAGGCGGTGCCTAAATTCAAACTCAACCCCGAAGACATGCCCAAGGCAGAGTTGGCATTGCTCGAAGAAATCAAAAACCGCAGGTTAAAGACCATACTTGCCGTCAACAAAACCGACCTGCTTAAAGATAAAACCGACCTTTTAGAGGTTATCAGTGCCTATACTTCGCTTTACGATTTTGAGGCGGTCATACCCGTTAGTGCCGAAACAGGCGACGGTGTCGACGAACTTATTAAAGAACAACAAAAGTTCACCAAAGAAGCACCTCATTTTTTTGACGATGACCAGGCAACCGACCAGGCAGACAGCGTTATGGTCACCGAACTTATCCGTGAAAAAATACTTCGTTTACTCGATAAAGAGATACCTCACGGCATTGCCGTAGGACTTGAAAGATTTTTTGAGCGCGATACTGTATCGGGCGAGCCGATTATTGAAATCGATGCCGTTATTTACTGCGAAAAGGACTCGCACAAGGGCATTATTATCGGCAAAGGCGGTGCAATGCTCAAAAAAATCGGCAGTATGGCACGTGCCGACGCCGAGGAGTTTTTCGGTTGCAAATGCAACGTAAAACTTTGGGTAAAGGTTAAGGAAGACTGGCGCAACCGCGAGGGTCTTATTCACTCTTTCGGACTTGATGCAAAATAATTGAAATTTTAGGATTTTAACAAAAAGGAGCGACCGGCGTGAAGTTCACCACCGACGGACTGATAATAAAAACATACGATGTTGGCGAAAATGACCGATCGGTAGTCGTTCTCACGCGTGACCGAGGTATTGTGGGCGCTTTTGTCAGCGGTGCCAGAAAGGTCGGCTCCAAAAACGCGGCAGGAACGGCGTTGCTTACCTTTTCAAGCCTCACTTTTACTCAAAAGGGTGAAACCAACCGAATAACCGAGTCGGAGAGCATTCGCACCTTTTTCGACCTTAGAACCGACATTGAAAAATACGCGCTTGCCGAGTACATCTGCGAGTTGTGCACAGCACTCATACCCTATGGTGTAGAAGATGAGGACTATTTAAGGCTGGCACTTAATTCTCTGCATTTTTTGTCAAACGGCAGCCGCGATGTTTATTTTGTAAAAGCGGTTACCGAATTGAGGCTTATGGTAATAGCCGGTTTCATGCCCGACCTTATAGGGTGCAGGGAATGTGGAAGTGACCAAGATTTTCCGCTTTTTCTCGATATTGAGGGCGGTGATACGGTCTGCGCAAAATGTAAAGCAAAAGCCCCGCAAAAAGGTGTTTTTTTGGAACTTGACCGTACAACTCTTGCGGCAGCAAGGCACATTACTTATGCCGAATTTCAAAAATTGTATTCGTTTGCTCTGCCGAAAGAACACGCAAAATATTTAAGTACTCTGACCGAGCGATATCTTTTATCCCAGACCGACCGAAAATTTAAAACATTGGATTTTTTCCATTCTATAGAAAGTTTTAATGTATGATGGAACAGTTTATTCAACACACCGACACGCTTGAACTTGATAAGGTTTTAAAAATGCTGGCGTCGAGAGCGTCCTTAGAGGATGCCAAGACGGCGGCTTTGGAACTTTGTCCCGAAACCGACATAAGAAAGGTAAAAGAATTACTAAGTCAGACCGATGATGCGTATAGGCTGACGGCAAGTTTTGGTTCGCCGTCATTTGGTAATGCAAGGGATATGTCGAATGCTTTGGCAAGGGCTGAGGCAGGAGGAGTTTTATCCATGACCGAACTTTTGGAGATAGGCGAGGTACTTCGCAGTATCTCGGCACTTTGTTCGTGGAAAAACCATTGCGAAAACACTCCGTCTGAGCATATCGACTTTCTTTTTGCTGTACTTGTGCAAAACAAGTATTTTGAGGACAGGATTTTTTCATCTATCCGTTCAGAAGACGAAATGGACGACAACGCATCACAGGAGTTACGCAATATCCGTCGAAAAATACGTTCGTCGGAACTCAATGTGCGTGACCGGCTTGAAAAAATGGTGCGCTCGCAGTATTCAAAATTTTTGCAGGACGCAATTATCACCCAGCGTGACGGACGTTTTTGTATACCTGTAAGGCTGGAACACCGTTCGGAAGTTCCGGGTCTTTTGCACGATACCTCTTCGTCGGGTGCAACGTTGTTTATCGAACCTATGGCGATAGTCGAAATTAACAACGAGATAAAATCCCTGCAGGTTAAGGAAAAGGAAGAAATCGACCGTATTTTGGCAGAACTGTCGGGCGAGGCGGCGGGTTTTGCACCCAATATTCGCACTTCGTTTGAGGCAATGAAGCAACTTTCGCTCATTTTTGCCAAGGCGTCTTTGGCTTTTGACATGAAAGCAAGCATGCCAAACGTCAACGATGAGGGTAAAATATATATTAAAAATGCACGCCATCCGTTGCTCGACCGCAAAAAGGTGGTGCCGGTAACCATTCCGCTGGGTGAGGAGTATGACACGCTTATTATCACGGGTCCCAACACCGGCGGTAAAACGGTAACCATAAAAACCGTTGGATTGCTGACGCTCATGGCAATGTGCGGAATGATGTTGCCTGTGTCGGATGGTAGCGAAATTTCGGTTTTTAACAATATTCTTGCCGATATCGGTGACGAACAAAGCATTGAGCAGTCGTTATCGACCTTCTCGGCTCACATGACCAAAATTATTTCAATCTTGAAAAAAGCCGACGACCGTTCTTTGGTGCTTATCGACGAACTCGGAGCAGGTACCGACCCTGTAGAAGGTGCCGCGCTTGCTACCTCAATTTTAATGAAACTTCGTGAAAAGGGTGCCAAAATCGGCGCCACCACCCACTATGCCGAACTTAAATCTTTCGCACTCGAAACGGCTGGTGTTTGCAACGCAAGTTGCGAGTTTGACGTGGCCACGCTCAGACCCACATATAAACTTATTGTGGGTATGCCGGGTCGTTCCAACGCTTTTGCCATTTCCGAAAGATTGGGACTTTCGAAAGATATAGTAGAAAAAGCAAAAACACTTGTAACCGAGGAAAGTGCAAGGTTTGAAAAGGTTGTCGCCGTACTCGAAAAGAGGGTAAAGGAAGCCGAGGCTGATAGGGCAGAGGCGGTAAGGCTAAAGTCCGAAATGCTTGCGTTAAAACGTGAGGAAGACCGCAAAAACGAGGAGTTTTTGGCTCGTCAGGAAAAAATGATGGAAACCGCGCGTGAAAGAGCCGCGCAGTTGGTCGACCGCGCAAGTGCCGAAGCCGAAAGGATGCTCAGCGAACTCGAAGCGGTTAAAAAAAGCCGCGACAGTGACGAAGAACGTATCCGCAAAGCCCGTGCCGCCATAAAAAGCGGTGTGGGTAAAATGCGCGATGCCGCCGACCCGATAGATGGCACAAACGACGGATATACGCTGCCCCGACCGCTTAAAAAAGGCGATAGGGTAATGCTTTTTGATATAAAGAAAGAAGCACAGGTATTAGAGGACCAATCGGGTGACGAGGTGCTTATTCTTGCGGGAATTATCAAGACCAAGGTGGCGGTTTCCAACCTTCGTCTCATTGATGCGTCTAAAGGTAAGGTTGCCAAAACCCGCACCGTCAAACAGTCTAAAACCATCGACAGTAACGTGCGTACTGCCCAGTCTGAAATTGATATAAGGGGCATGACAGGTGACGAGGCGGCGCTTGAACTCGACCGTTTTATCGACAATTCGGTCATGGGGGGCTTGGGTACGGTGTGGATAATCCACGGCAAAGGCACCGGCGCACTTAAAAAGGCCGTGCGTGAGTACCTTAAAACCAACGTAAGCGTTTCGGCATTCCGACCCGGAGCCTATGGCGAGGGTGAGGACGGCGTGACGGTAGTTTCTCTAAAGTGATATTGACAAGTTGGGGTTTGACAGGTATAATAATTTTGTATAGGTCTATTCATATGTATTATCTAAACAGTTGTCCAAAAGGCAATAGGAGGCTGTTATTTTGAAGGAAAACACGAGGTTTGGCTCTTTTTGGGTCAATTTCAAAAAATATCTGCCGTTGCTCAGCAACCTTGCAGGTAAAGATTTTAAAATTAAATATCGACGGAGTGTTTTGGGTGTAATCTGGAGTATACTGAACCCCCTACTCACCATGCTTGTGCTTACCGCTGTTTTCGGTCTGATGTTCGGTATGCGCGGCGGTGAGGATATTGGCGACTTTGCAGTATACTACATCGTCGGTGCCGCAATTTGGAACTTCTTTTCCGAGGCAACGAGTCTGTCGCTTACCTCTATAATATTTGCGGCTCCGCTTATCAAAAAGGTTTATATCCCCAAATACATTTTCCCGCTTGAAAAGTGCTTATTTGCTCTTATAAACTTTGCGTTTTCGCTGGTTGCGGTTGCACTTGTTATGGCAATAAGGTTCGGGCATATAAGCAGCACCTTCGGCGCTACCGTTGTGCTTTTTCCGTTACCCGTTTTCTACTGTTTTTTATTTGTTGTCGGAATGAGTCTTGTTTTGTCGGCAGTCAGCGTATATTTTCAGGACATTATACATCTTTACAGCGTTATTCTGACATTGTGGATGTATTTAACCCCGCTTATTTATCCGTTGTCGTTTGTTGAACAGGCAGCAGGCGGGTCTTTACTTGGCAGAATTGCTCTGCCTATCATAAAATACAATCCCATGACACAGTATATACAGTATTTCAGGGATGTTGTGATATACGGCAGAATACCGTCGCTAGAGCAGAACATTATCTGTTTTGCATATGGTGTGGTTATGCTTATAGTCGGCATTTTTACCTTTAACAAACTACAGAAAAAGTTTATTCTTCATATTTAAACATGGGTTTACCCAAAAATTTAGGAGAAGTTTTATGTCCAAAGAGTTTGCGGTTGAACTTCAGAACATAACCATGCGCTTTACAATGTGCAAGGAAAGGTTGCAAAGCCTTAAAGAGTATTTTCTGAAATTCATGAAACGCCAGTTGGAGTTTGAAAACTTTACGGCGCTTGACAATGTTTCTTTAAAAATTGAAAAAGGCGATGTTTTTGGCATTGTGGGTCTTAACGGTTCGGGTAAATCGACCATGCTGAAAATCATTTCGGGTATTCTCACGCCCACAAGCGGTACCGTTAAAACCGATGGCGTTATCGCTCCGCTTATCGAACTTGGAGCAGGTTTCGATATGGAATTGACCGCTAGGGAAAATATTTACCTCAATGGCTCAGTGCTAGGGTTTTCCAGGGCTTACATAGACGAGAAATTTGATGAAATCGTCGATTTTTCGGAGATGCAGGACTTTCTTGACACACCCATGAAAAACTATTCTTCGGGCATGGTGGCGCGTATCGGTTTTGCCATTGCAACCATGACCACGCCCGACATACTTATAGTTGACGAAATTCTGGCAGTTGGCGACTTCAAATTCCAGGAAAAGTGTGAAAAACGCATCAGCGACATGATAAATAACGGCAAGACCACCGTTATCGTGGTCAGCCACTCGTTGGGACAAATTGAGCGTCTGTGCCGACACTGTGCATGGCTTGAAAAAGGTCAACTCAAAATGGTGGGCGACACCGAAGAGGTCTGCACCGCGTATAAATCCGCATATTGATTTAAGGCGTTCGGGGCAACACCCGAACGTTTTTTATAGGGTGGTAAAATGATTAAAAACGTAATCTTTGATTTTGGTCAGGTTTTGGTAAAGTTTGACCCTAAATACATGGTCGAGCAGTATGTTAGTGACAAGGAAGACTCAGAACTTTTGCAAAGCGTGGTTTTCGACCGCCTTTATTGGGATAAACTTGATGCAGGCACCATTACCGATAAGCAAACGGTTGCCGAAATCAAAACACGCATTCCAAAAAGGCTTTTTGAGGTGGCTGAAAAAATTTATTACAACTGGATATACAATATCCCCGAAATAGAGGGTATGTGCGAAGTGGTAGAGTTTTCTAAACAAAAGACCAACGGCAGAGTTTTTCTGCTTTCCAATATCAGCACCTATTTTGCCGACCACAAAGAGGATATTCCGATTTTAAAGCAGATAAACAAATGCGTTTTCTCGGCCACTTGCGGATACACTAAGCCAAACCGCGAAATTTTTGAATATATTTGCAAAAAATATGATTTAAACCCCAATGAAACGCTTTTTGTTGACGATAATGCAAATAATATAAAAGGTGCCGAAAGTTATGGCATAAAAGGATATCTTTTTGACGGCAACGCAACAGCACTTAAAAAATATCTTGAGACGGTTTTATAAAAAAGAGGTAAAAACATGACCGATAAAATCACCGTAAAAGGTGCAAAAGAACACAACCTTAAAAACATAGACGTTGAAATTCCACGTGACAAACTCGTAGTTTTTACGGGTCTTTCGGGTTCGGGTAAATCTTCGCTTGCCTTCGACACACTGTATGCCGAGGGTCAGCGCCGTTATGTCGAGTCGCTGTCTTCTTATGCCCGTCAGTTTTTGGGACAGATGGAAAAACCCGATGTCGACAGTATCGACGGTCTTTCACCTGCCATTTCGATTGACCAGAAGACTACATCTAAAAACCCGCGTTCAACTGTGGGTACCGTTACCGAAATATACGATTATCTGCGTTTGCTTTACGCTCACGTGGGTATTCCGCATTGCCCCGTTTGTGGCAGAGAAATTGTAAAACAGTCGGTAGACCAGATAGTTGATAGAATTTTGGAAAACGGTGAGGGTGACAAGGTGCTTATCATGTCGCCGGTTGTTCGTGCCAAAAAAGGCGAGCATCAAAAACTGCTTGAAAAAATCAAAAAAGATGGATATGTCCGTGTCCGCGTTGACGGAGAGGTTTTTGACCTTTCGGAAGAAATAAAACTTGAAAAAACCAAAAAACACACCATCGAAACGGTGGTCGACCGCCTTGTGCTCAAAAGCGGTATTGCCAAACGCCTTACCGACAGCGTTGAAACCGCGCTTAAACTGTCGGGCGGTATGGTGACTGTGTCGGTTGTGGATGGTGAGGAATACACATTCTCCGAAAACTATGCCTGTCCCGACCATGATGTAAGCGTCCCCGAACTTGCACCCCGAATGTTCTCGTTCAACAGTCCGTTCGGTGCTTGCCCTACCTGTACAGGTCTTGGTATTTTTATGAAAATAAACCCGCTGTTGCTTGTTCCCGACGAAAGTTTATCACTTGCCGAAGGCTGTATCAGAGCCAGCGGTTGGGGTACTTCGGGTTGGGGCGCAAAAGAGCAGGGAACCATAGCGCTTATGTACTACAACGGTCTTGCCGAGCATTACGGTTTTGACGTAAATACCCCGTGGAAAGACCTGTCTGAAGAAGTTAAAAACATTGTTCTCTACGGTACAGGTGACCAAAAAATAGAATTTACAAGAAATTTCGGCTTCGGCGGTGGCGGAGGTAAATTCTCGGTGCCGTTTGAGGGTGTTGTAAACAACCTTGAACGCCGTTATAAAGAAACCTCGAGCGACTATTCACGCAACGAAATCGAGGCTCTTATGACCGAGTCACCCTGTCCCGATTGCGGCGGAGCAAGGTTAAAACCCGAAATTTTGAGTGTGACCGTCGGTGGACTTAATATTAAGCAACTTTGCGATTTGCAGATAGTTGATACGTACAAATTTTTTGAAGAACTTAAACTCGACAGTCGCGGTACAAAAATAGCCGAACCTATTGTTAAAGAAATCAAAGCAAGGTTAGGTTTCCTTGTCAGCGTCGGTCTTGATTACCTTAGCCTTTCGCGAGCATCGGGCACTTTGTCGGGCGGCGAAAGTCAGAGAATCCGCCTTGCAACACAGATTGGCTCGTCACTTATGGGTGTACTGTATATTCTTGATGAACCGAGTATAGGTTTGCACCAACGCGACAACGAAAGACTGCTAAAAACCCTTTGCGACCTCAGAGATTTGGGCAATACCGTCATTGTGGTTGAACACGATGAGGATACCATTCGTGCCGCCGATTATATTGTTGATATCGGTCCCGGAGCAGGTGTTCACGGCGGTCATGTAGTATGTACAGGCACTCCGAAACAGGTTGCCGACTGTGAAAAATCAATAACAGGTGACTATCTGTCAGGCAGAAAAACCATTCCGGTACCAAGCAAGCGCCGTAAAGGCAACGGCAAGAAACTCACAGTTGTGGGTGCTGCTGAAAACAACCTTAAAGACATTACGGTCGATATACCTCTCGGCAAAATGGTTTGCGTTACAGGTGTTTCGGGTTCGGGTAAATCGTCGCTTGTCAATAGCGTTCTTTACGAACGTCTTGCTTGTGAACTCAACGGTGCCAAGCGTATCTGGGGCAAGCATAAGGAAATCAAAGGCATAGAAGAACTTGACAAAGTAATCGAGATAAGCCAGTCGCCCATTGGCAGAACTCCGCGTTCAAACCCCGCCACATACACAGGCGTGTTTAACGACATCCGCGAACTTTTTGCCGCAACTAAGGACGCAAGAGAAAAGGGATATTCGGCAGGCAGATTTTCGTTCAACGTCAAAGGCGGACGCTGTGAAGCCTGCGAAGGTGACGGTATTATAAAGATAGAAATGCACTTTTTACCCGATATTTACGTACCTTGCGAGGTTTGTAAGGGTAGCCGTTACAATCGCGAAACGTTGGAGGTAAAATATAAGGACAAGAGCATTCATGACGTGCTTGAAATGACGGTGGAAGAAGCGATGTACTTCTTCGAAAGCCACCCCAAAATCCATCGAAAACTGCAGACGCTTTACGATGTGGGCTTAGGGTACGTCAAACTCGGTCAGCCTGCAACCACACTTTCGGGCGGCGAGGCGCAACGCGTAAAACTCGCCACCGAACTTTCCAAAAGACCTACCGGCCGTACTGTTTATATCCTTGACGAGCCTACAACAGGTCTTCATACCGACGACGTTAACCGACTTATAGGTGTTTTCAATCGCCTTGTTGATGCGGGTAATTCGATGATAATAATTGAGCATAACCTCGACGTCATAAAATCGGTTGACCATATCATAGATTTAGGCCCCGAGGGTGGAGATAGAGGCGGAAATATCGTTTGCACAGGCACTCCCGAAGAGGTGGCAAAATGTAAGGAGTCCTATACAGGCAAGTTCCTTGCAAAAATGCTGTGATGGGTGTATAATGTCGAATAATCTTTTCAAGATTGTTAACAGAGTGTTTATACTTTACGGAAAAAGCAGTGTAAAATAAAGCAAAGGCGGTGAGGTTTTGTTTGGATACGTAACGGTGCATAAGCCCGAACTCAAAGTAAAAGAGTTTGAAATTTATAACGCAATATACTGTTCGCTTTGCCGAAAAATGGGTAAAATCTACGGTCCTCTATCTAAACTTTGCCTTAATTACGACCTTGCTTTTTTAGCGCTTTTGCAAAGTTCTTTGCAGGAGGGTTGCGACGGTTTCGAGCAAAAAATGTGCCGCGCAAACCCGCTTAAAAAATGCACCTACTGTAAAAATGACGATGGGTTTGAAAGTTTTCCTGCCGCAGTATGCGTTGCTTTGACGCATATGAAGATTTGCGATAACGTAAAGGACAGCAAGTTTTTCCAGTCGCTGATCTTTAGATTTTTAAGGTTGTTTTCGGCAGGTTGGTGCAAAAAAGCCTATAAAAACTACCCATTTTTAAAAGAAATTCTTGAAGAATTTGAAAACGGTCAGGCAAAATCCGAGGCAACAAAAAACTGCTCGCTTGACCTTGCTTGTGAGCCAACCGCCAAAGCATTAAGTCGCATTTTTGCCACAGTTTCACCCGACGAAAAACACAAATTTGTGCTGGAGAGAATGGGGTATTGCATCGGCAAATGGATATATCTGTGCGATGTTGCCGATGATATTGAAAAGGATATAAAAAAGGGCAATTTCAATCCGCTAATTGCCGAACTTGACGGCAATCCCAACCCCAAAAAGTACGCCGAACAAAGGCTTGTGCCGTTGATGAACGTCTGCTTTGTTGAGTGCGGAACTTATTCCGAATTGTTGCCCGTAAAAAAGTATAAACCAATTTTGGATAACATAATTTATGACGGACTGAAAAACCGTCAGGCAAAAATTTTCAAAGAGGAGAAAACTAAATGAAAGACCCGTATTCCATACTCGGAATCGACCGCACCGCAACCGATGACGAGGTGAAAAACGCTTACCGCGAAATGGCAAGAAAATATCACCCCGATAATTTTGGTGATAATCCTGCGGCAGCCGAACTTGCCAACGAAAAAATGCAGGAAATCAACGAGGCATACGATAAAATAATGGACTCAAGGAAGAACGGCAACAAATCCAAGAAAAACAACAACTGGGGCGCTTCTAACCAGACTGCCGATTCCAATTTTAACGATGTAAGAAACCTTATCGGTGCCGGTAGATTTGAGGATGCTCAGGAGATTCTGGACGGAGTTCCGCCCGAGTCGAGAGATGCCGAATGGTACTTTCTTAACGGCACTGTACTGTACCGCAGAGGTTGGTTTGATGCTGCTTACACAAGCCTTGCAACCGCCTGCCGAATGGACCCCGGCAATGCCGAGTACCGCGCCGCTTTAAACCACATGCAACACAGCCGAAACGGTTATTCGTCCTACGGCGACCGCGGACCGACCGTTGCCACCTGCACGCCTTGCGACTGTTGTGCAGGACTCATGTGCATGGACGCTTGCTGCCGTTGTATCTGATATGAAAAATACGGTTAAAATCACCTGTTGCGGTGTTATTTCAGCACTTGCAACGGTTGTCATGCTTGCCACAAATATTCCCGTAGCACTCTACACTGTGCCGTGCATCGCAGGTATACTTTTTATGATACCCGCCATAGAGTTTGGCACAAAATGGGGTGTAATGTGCTATTTTGTAACCTCGGTTTTATCGTGCATTTTGCCGACCGAACGTGAGGCACTTGTGGTGTTTATAGGTATTTTAGGATATTATCCGATACTTAAAATGGTTATCGAGCGACTGGGCAAACGCTTTTTAGAAACGGTCATAAAATTTGCCGTTTTCAACGTTGCCATTGTGGCTTCTTATAGCGTGGTAATAAAAGTTTTGGGCTATAACGTTTTTGAAAACGAACATGCCGGTGCTACGGTGACAGCGATTGCTCTGCTTGTAGTCGGAAACGCAGTTTTCTTTGTGTTTGATTATGCCGTGACGCAACTTATCCGTCTTTATTTTATAAAATTGCGCAAACCTGTGCGCAGAATATTGGGTCTTAAAGGAAAGTATTAAAGGGTTGGGATAAAAATGAGGAAGTTAAGCCTTTTGCTGGCTGTTTTGTTACTGATTTCGTGCTTTTGTGCCTGCGGCGGTGAAGATACCGCATCTGTTGACAGCACCCAAACCTCGGCATTACCCGATTCGGTCATGACCGATGCTGATGCGTCATACCCCGATGAGAGCAGTACGTCCGGTGCAAACGGCTCCGGCAATGATGTTTCCGACGGGCAAACCTCCAAACAACAGACCGATGCCGACGGTGACTACAACAAAAACCCGTTTGTTCCCGAACGCGACCCGGAAAGGGAAGAGTGGGAGCAGTGGTACATGGTGCTTGTCAACCCCGACAACGAACTCAGCAAAGAGTACATAGAAAATGTCGACAAAGCCACTATAAACAGTTCTTATTCCACCAACCGCGCTTCGAGTAAATATCTTGACAGCCGTGCCGTTGATGCTTTTGTTGCCATGTGCAAAGCGGCTAAAAAGGATAAAATAAAACTTTATGCCGTTTCGGCATATCGCACCTATTCTTACCAAGAAGGTCTTTTTAAAAGACGAATCCAAAGGTTCATTGACGAAAATGGTCTCGGCCGAGAGGCTGCCGAGAAAAAAGCGGCTACTATGGTTGCACGCCCGGGTACGAGCGAGCATCATTTGGGTCTTGCCGTCGATATCAACAGCGTAGAAACCAGTTTTGAAAAGACCAAAGAGTTTAAATGGCTGCAAGCAAATGCCGAGAAGTACGGTTTTGTTTTGCGTTACCCCAAAAACAAAAAGAGCATAACTAAAATCATTTACGAGCCGTGGCACTACCGTTTTGTCGGTGTGGAGCACGCTAAGGAAATGAACCGATTAGGTCTATGCCTTGAGGAATACGTAGAACACCTCAAAAACAACTCAAACTGAAAATATGATAGCAATATAAAGCCCACCGATTAGTGATAATTGGTGGGCTTTAATGTTTGCTGTTTTTTTATGTTTACACGAAACACAAAAGTTGTTCCAAATGTCACCAATATAAGTTATTTTTATTGACTTATAAGATACAAAGTGGTATAATCAACAATGAATATTGTGAGTTATTGTGGCTAAAAGCGAGAAGTTATATAATTCTTGCCAGAATAGTCACAAAAACAGCAAATTTTGTCATTTTAAAAGTGATTTCTAAGAACTTTTTAAGAACACAGATTTTTGTTTTAAAAAAATTTGTGTTAACCGCAAAATTCTTTTGTTCGAAGTAATAAAAATCGCAAAAAATTTACGGAAGGAGTTTGTTTCGGTGCGATTGAAAAAGCCGAAACAAAGATAAAGTTAATGGACAATAATCAGAATTTTGATATGAACAAAAAAACAAAAAAGAAGACGGGCTTTTTTGAGCATTGGCACAAAATTGCTTGCTTTTTGATGTTGTTTGATATCGCCGCCTCGGTCGGAGCATACTTTTTTGCTTTGTGGACCAGGTTTGACTGTCAGTTCAGTGAGATACCTGAAAGTTATATGTCGGCATGGTTAAAGTTTGCACCTATTTATGCCGTTGTTTGCATTGTGGTGCTGTGGAGTATGAACCTTTACAGAAGTATATGGCGATTTGCTTCTTACGTCGAGTTTGAAAAGATTGCAATAAGTTCGGTTGCACTCGGTGTGTTCCATGCGGTGTTTATCACCGTTTTGTTTGATCGTATGCCCATTACATATTACATCATCGGTGCCGCGTTGCACTTTATGATGACATTGTTTGTCCGTTTTGCTTACCGCTTTGTGTTGCTCGAACGCAGCAAGAAAAACCGAGTTTTACAACGTGCTGTAGCAACAAGGGTTATGCTTATCGGCGCAGGCTCGTCGGGTCAGATGCTGTTGCGCGACCTGCATTCTGCTAAGGAGATAAACGACCGTGTTTGCTGTATCATTGACGACAACAGCAACAAATGGGGACGTTTTATCGACGGTGTTCCCATTGTCGGCGGAAGAGACGATATTTTGTCGAATGTTGAGAAATACCGAATAGAAAAAATAGTGCTTGCTATGCCCAGTGCCACGGCAGAACAAAGACGTGATATTTTGGACATCTGCAAGGAAACCTCGTGCGAACTTAAAAACCTGCCCAGCGCATACCGTTTCGCTTCGGGCGAGATTACGGCTCAGTCGGTGGTTGATATCAACGTTGAAGACCTCCTCGGACGCGATACCGTCAAGGTTGATATGGAAGAGATATACAACGCCATTGCAGGTAAGGTTATTCTTGTAACGGGTGGCGGCGGTTCAATCGGCAGTGAACTTTGCCGACAAATTGCACAGCACGACCCCAAACAACTTATTGTTTTTGATATTTACGAAAACAACGCACATGCTATAGGTCTTGAACTCAAGGATAAATATCCCGAACTCAACCTGGAGGTGCTTATCGGCTCGGTGCGTGACAGCCGCAGACTTGACCAGGTTTTTGACAAGTATAAACCCGACGTTGTTTACCATGCCGCGGCTCATAAACACGTGCCTTTGATGGAAGACAGTCCCTGCGAGTCGATAAAGAACAACGCGGTTGGCACTTATAAGACGGCTTATGCTGCCATGGTACACGGTTGTAAAAAGTTTGTTCTTATTTCGACCGATAAGGCGGTCAACCCTACCAATATTATGGGCGCATCAAAAAGGCTTTGCGAAATGATAATCCAGTCTTTTGACCGCAAGATAAGGGATAATAAAACACATGAGTTACTGCCGTTGCACCTTCATTCCGAAGATACCGACAGTGAGGCAGGCAAGATAAAAACTATTGCCGAAAATCCCGATACTGATTTTGTTGCCGTTCGTTTTGGTAACGTTTTGGGAAGTAACGGCTCGGTTATTCCAAGATTTAAAGAGCAGATTGCAAAAGGCGGTCCTGTTACGGTTACCCACCCTGACATAATCCGCTACTTCATGACAATTCCTGAGGCGGCATCACTTGTTTTGCAGGCAGGTACCTATGCCGACGGCGGTGAAATTTTTGTTCTTGATATGGGTTCACCCGTTAAGATTGATACCCTTGCGAGAAACCTTATCAGACTGTCCGGTTTACAGCCTGACGTTGATATCAAAATTTCTTACACAGGTCTCAGAGCAGGCGAAAAACTGTATGAAGAAAAACTTATGTCGGAAGAGGGTCTTAAGACCACTCCCAACCACCTGATTCATATCGGTTGTCCCATTCCGTTTGACACCGACGAATTTTTACAGCAACTCGAAATGCTTATGACGGCGGCTTATGACGGATGTGAAGACAAAATCCGTGACCTTGTTGCCGATGTTGTTCCTACCTACCATCCCGCAGGTGAACACGGCTCGGAGGATAAAGGCGAAGTTTACGAACGTCAACTGGCAAGCACCGCAAAATAAAATTTAGTAAAGGACGCGTCACTATGACCGAAAACAAAAGAATGATACCATTCAGCCCACCCGATATTACCGAACTTGAAATTGCCGAGGTTGCCGAGGCTTTAAGGTCGGGTTGGATAACCACAGGTCCTAGAACCAAACAACTTGAAAAGAACATTGCTTCGTTAGTTGGCACCGAAAAATGCGTCTGCCTCAATTCCCAGACCGCTTGTGCCGAAATGGCTCTTCACGTTTTAGGCATCGGAGCAGGTGACGAGGTTATTACCTCTGCATATACATATACGGCATCGGCATCGGTCATTGCCCACGTTGGTGCAAAAATCGTATTGGTTGATACTCAAAAAGACAGTCTCCAGATGGACTATGACGCTTTAAGCAATGCCATAACCGAAAAAACCAAGGCTATAATTCCTGTTGACCTTGCGGGTATTCCTTGCGATTATGACAAGATTTTCGAAATTGTCGAATCTAAAAAGCACTTGTTTAAACCTGCAAACGAAATCCAGAAGGCTATGGGCAGAGTTGCCGTTATGGCTGATACGGCTCATGCTTTCGGTGCAAAGTGGCAGGGTAAGATGGTCGGCAGCGTTGCCGATTTCTCAAGTTTCAGTTTCCATGCCGTTAAAAACCTCACAACCGCCGAGGGCGGTGCGCTTACCTGGAAAACAATCGACGGTATAAGCAATGAGGATATCTATAAAAAACTGCAGTTGTTAAGCCTTCACGGTCAGTCTAAGGATGCCCTTGCCAAGACCAAACTCGGCGCATGGGAGTACGACATAATCGGTACTTACTACAAGTGCAATATGACCGATGTTGCTGCAGCGATTGGCCTTAAACAGTTCGAGCGTTATCCCGAAATGTTAAAACGCAGAAGAGAAATTATAGAAAAATTTGATGCCGCTTTAAGACCTCTGGGTGTCGAAACGTTGGAGCATTATACCGAAGAGTGGGAGTCTTCGGGTCATTTGTACTTAACCCGAATTCCCAATATCACAGCCGAACAACGTAACGATATTATCACAAAAATGGCGGAACGCGGAGTGGCTTGCAACGTTCATTATAAACCGTTGCCTTTGCACACTGCATACAAAAACCTGGGCTTTGATATTAAGGATTATCCTAACGCGTATGCTCACTTTGCAAACGAAATCAGCCTGCCACTTCATACCTGCCTTACAGACGAGGACGTAGAGTATGTGATCGAGCAGTATGCTGAGGTTTTAAAGGAGTACATATAAGTGAAAATAATAAAGTGGGAGCAACTGCCTCCTGAAATGCAAACGCCGGAGGTCAGAAAATATTATGACATTCTGAAAAAGCGTTCTGCCAGCCTGTTTTTTAAAAGAGCGTTTGACATTGTGGTGTCGTTTATCATGCTGGCTATTCTGTCTCCCTTGTTTTTGGTTTTGGCGATAGCCATAAAACTCGACTCTAAAGGTCCGGTTTTCTACCGTCAGGAGCGTGTGACACAGTACGGCAAACGTTTTAAGATACATAAATTCCGTTCAATGGTGCAGGATGCCGATAAAGGCTCGCAGGTCACCGTTAGTAGGGACAGCAGAATCACCAAAGTCGGCAAGGTTATAAGAAATTGCCGTCTTGACGAAATTTGTCAACTTATCGACGTGCTTTGCGGCACCATGACCTTTGTTGGCACACGTCCCGAGGTGCCCAAGTATACCGACGAGTACACAAACGAAATGATGGCAACACTTTTGCTTCCTGCAGGTGTTACAAGCCTTGCAAGTATCTACTACAAGGACGAGGCTGATTTGCTCGACGCAGCAGAAGATACCGACAAGGTATATATTGAGGAAATTTTACCCGGAAAAATGTACTATAACCTCAAAGGCATTGAAACTTTCAGTTTCCCGGGCGATATAAAGATAATGTTTATGACGGTTTTCGCTGTGCTCGGCAAAGAGTACAAAGGCGATTACGAGCCCAAGAAACAGAAAGAAGAAATTAACGCGTAAAGGAACGGTATTTTTATGGTAAGAAACGCTACAGTTGCCGACATGCAAGGCATTGCCAAAGTGCATATGGCATGTTTTCCCGAAAGCCTTTTTACGGTGTTGGGAAAAGGTTCAAAGGGTAGGTTGCTCGAAAAATTTTATATGGAATACATGAACAAGGTGCCTGAACTTTTTCTTGTTGCCGAAAACGACAATGGCGAAATAGTCGGTCTTTGCATGGGATACTACTGTGAAGACAATGTGTACAGAAAAATGTTCTTTAAGCATAATTTTTTGGGCATTGCTTTTACCTTGTTAGGCCAACTTATAGTAGGCAACAAAGTGGCTTGGAAAAAATTGCGCGAAAACTTTTCCAAAAAAGAAGAGCAGCCCGAAATACTGAACGATGAGTTCAAAAGTTTCAGCAAAACGCAGAAAGGCGACCTGCTTTCAATTTGCGTAACAGCCGAGTGTCGCGGTACTTCAACCGCAACCGATTTGGTCAATTTGTATGAATCAAAACTCAAAGAAAAAGGCCGTGAAGTTTGTCTTTTGTCGGTTAAGGAAGATAACGCCAGAGCCATTGCATTCTACAAAAAAATGGGATATGAATGCTACATGAAGGCGGACGGCAACCTGCACATGGCAAAGAAGATTTAGTAAACAAACAGAAAGGATGCTGTGTTTTGCAGCGGCAGAAAATATTATGAAGACTGTAATGCTTGTTTTCGGTACAAGACCCGAAGCAATAAAAATGTGTCCCCTTGTAAACGAACTCAAATCAAGAAAAGGCATTAAAACAGTTGTTTGCGTAACGGGTCAGCACCGCCAGATGCTTGACCAGGTGCTTGATGCTTTCCAGGTTACACCTGATTATGACCTTTCAATTATGAAGGACAAGCAGACGCTTTTTGACATCACTACCAATATCTTAAACGGTATCGGCGGTGTGCTTGATGAGGTAAAACCCGACGTTGTTCTGGTTCACGGTGATACATCTACTACCTTTGTTACTGCTCTTGCTTGCTTCTATAAGCAGATTCCTGTCGGTCACGTTGAAGCAGGTCTTCGTACATATAATATCTTCAGCCCGTACCCTGAAGAGTTTAACCGTCAAGCTGTATCTATTATTTCAAAATACAACTTTGCTCCGACCGAGTTGTCGAGGGATAATCTTTTAAAAGAGGGCAAGGATGCCGATAGCATTTATATTACCGGTAACACGGCTATAGATGCACTCAAAACCACTGTTCGTGAAGATTATACCCATCCCGAACTCCAGTGGGCAAGTGACAGCCGTCTTATTATGATAACTGCTCACCGCCGCGAGAATTTGGGCGAGCCTATGCACAATATGTTCCGCGCAATCCGTCGTGTTATGGACGAGCATCCCGATGTTAAAGCACTTTATCCCATTCATATGAATCCGGTAGTGCGTAAAGCCGCCGAGGAAGAACTGGGCGACTGCGACCGTATCCGTATTATCGAGCCTTTGGAAGTGCTTGATTTCCACAACTTCTTGTCGAGAAGTTATATGATTCTGACCGATTCGGGCGGTATTCAGGAAGAAGCACCGTCACTCGGTAAACCTGTTCTTGTCATGCGTGATACTACCGAGCGTCCCGAGGGCATTAAGGCAGGTACTTTGAAACTTGTAGGTACCGACGAAGAGGTTATTTATAACAACTTCAAACTTCTTTTGGAAAATGAGAAGGAGTATGAAGCAATGTCAAAGGCAAGCAACCCTTACGGTGACGGTCTTGCCTGCAAACGCATTGCCGATATTCTTGAAAAACAGTAATTAACGCATAATTGGGGAGAAAAGTATGAAAAAGGTGGCGTTTTTAAGGAGCGCGGGCGTTTATAACGATTCGCGTTCAACCAAGGAAATAAGAGCGCTTGTATCGGCGGGTTATTTTGTCGAGGTTATTTGTTGGAACCGCGACGGCAAGTCGGAACAAAAGTGTCCCGAGGTTTTCAGCGACATAGCCGATAAGGTAAGTTTCTCTTACTACAACGTGCTCTTGCCCGACGGAATCGGTTTTAAGAACATGGATAAACTTTTAAACTGGTTCAAGTGGGTTATTAAAACGCTGTCTGAAAAGGGCGAACTTTTTGCCGTTCATGCCTGCGACCTTGACACAGGTATCCCGGCAAGAAAATACTGCAAAAAACACAAGGTAAAACTTGTGTACGATATTTTTGATTATTATATCGATTCGCACTATGTTCCTTCGTTTGCACAGAATGTCATTGAGGGGCTTGAGATAAAGGTTATAAACCAAGCCGATATCACCATAATCTGCACCGAAGAAAGAAGCGAACAAATAGCCAAATCGACCCCTAAAAAGACGATTGTAATACACAACACACCCGAAATGCCCGAAATCCCAAAGGTAGAAGAGGATAATGATTATGCCTACTGCGGTGTGCTGTCGGGTCGACGTCTTGTGGGTGAGATTTTAGAAAAATACGAGAACAACATTGATAAAAAGATGTCGTTTGCCGGTCATGGCGAATTTGCCGAAAAAGCAAGCGAGTTGAACGAGAAATACGATAATTTTGAGTTTTTGGGACCGATTTCTTACTCCGAAGTGCTGAGTTTGGAGGCAAGGTCAAAGGTGCTTTCGGCAATTTACGAGCCTACTATCAGAAACCACCGTTTGTGCGCTCCTAACAAGTTTTATGAGGCTTTGGCGCTCGGCAAACCCGTTATAGTCTGCAAGGGCACCGGTATTGACAAGATTGTTGCCGAAAACAATATCGGTTATGTTATAGATTACAGCGCGGAGAGTTTTTATAATGCGCTAAATCACCTTTGCGAGGATGATAAACTTCGCCAAGAAATGGGACAAAGAGCCCGCAAACTATATGAACAAAAGTACAACTGGGAAATGATGAAAAAAACATTGATAGACGCTTACGCACAACTGTGATATTGGCGAAATCAATGAGAAAGGGCTGGTTTTTTGAAAAAGAAAATACTGTTTGTCAATACAAACCTTGAAACGGGCGGAATTCAGACCAGCCTTATAAACCTTTTAAAGGAAATTAAGGACGATTACGACGTAACACTTCTGCTTTTCTACTATACCGAAGACCAATTAAAGGTGTTGCCCGAGGGTGTTAAGGTTTTAAAGGTGAAATCGCCTTTTAAACATTTTGGCATGTATTCAAGAGATGCTAAGGCAAAACCGTTTACATTCTTGTCACGAGCGTTTTTTGCAACGGTGATTAAATTCTTTGGACGACCGTTTGCCGTAAAACTTATGCTTCCTTTCCAAAAAAAGATACGCGGATTTGACTGTGCAATATCTTTTACGCACGAGGCAAGACCCAAGAGACTTTATGGCGGATGCAACGATTTTGTGCTTAAAAAGACCGATGCCGAACTCAAAATCGGCTGGATACACGGTGACTTCGGTCGTTGCGGTGCTGATATCGAGCAAAGCCTGAAGATATACCGCCAGTTCGACAAAATAGTTGCCTGCTCCGACGGAGCGCGTAAAGCGTTTGTTGCTTGTATGCCCGAACTGAAAAACAAAACTGTCGGAATCAGGAACTGTAACGACTTTGAAGCCATAAAACTTAAGTCACAACCCAAATTTCAATACCCCGAAGGTTGCTTTAATATTGTAACGGTGGCAAGACTTTTTCCCGAAAAGGCACTTGACCGAGCCGTTACTGCCATAAAAGCAGTTAAGGACAAAGGTTTCGCTGTTAAATACCATTTGGTAGGTGACGGACCCGAAACCGACAAACTAAAAGAACTAGCCGAAAGTTACGGTATTGCTGATGACATTGTGTTTTACGGCAATAAGGAAAATCCTTATCCGTTTATAGCGGCAGCCGACTTGTTTTTGCTGACCTCATACCACGAGGCGGCACCTATGGTGTTTGACGAGGCGGCGTGTCTTGGTGTGCCGGTGTTGGCAACCGAGACAACATCAACCTACGAAATGCTGGAGCAACCGGGATTCGGAGTGGTTTGTAAAAACGAACAGCAAGATATAACAGACAAACTGCTTTATCTTGTTTCAAACCCCCAAGAATTAGAAATCATCAGAAAAACACTTGCCGATAAAACCTTCAACAACCACCAATCGGCTGAAAAATTAAGAAATATACTTTTGCAAAAAGAATGCGAGGAAACAAAAAAATGCCGAGTAGAAGAGTTTTAACGGTATCGCTTGTATGCACTGCGCTGATTGTGGGTGCATACATGATAGGGCGTCAGAGCATTGTCATGTTAATTACGTTGTTTATCTGCGGTGCTTTACTGTATTTTGATATTAACGAATCAGCAAGCATGTTGTTTTTTATGTCGCCTATGTCCTTTCTTTTGTCATATGGTGGATATAATATCTACATTATCTTGCTTGCTACGTATTTTATGAAGACTTTGTCTAAAAGCAGATTCTTTCGAAGTATGGTTTATATAATTGTATTGACGGCGTTCTGTCTTGTCTTTATGTCAACGAGCGACACATTAAGGCCGGGTATGTTTATATCGCCCATACTTGTCGCAATGGTTATAAGTGTTTTGGATAACACCGACAAAGACCATTACCGCGAATTGCTCGAAAGTTTTACGTTGGGCTTTATTGTTTCGGCAATTATAGGCATTGCCAAAACATACATACCCAGCATGCAGCCTCTTTTTGCTGTTGACTATCTCGGAAACGAGGCTGCAAGCTATATTACAAGATACTCGGGACTTGCTTATGACCCTAACTTCTTTGCGGTGATGGACTGTCTTGTTATCTCGGTAATATTGTTTACCAACAAGAAATTGACCGCTTGGCAGATAGTATCACTGATTTTTCTTGTAATTGTCGGCTTCTTCACCTTCAGTAAAAGTTATATTTTGATGATCACCGCTATTGCGCTTATATACATTCTTAAAAACAGTACACATGTTTTGCGTAACATTTTGCTTGTTGGCTTTGTGGTTTTGGCATTCGTTGTTGTTGAAAAGATGATTAAGATTCCGATTTTAACACTTGTACTTGAGCGTTTTGCCCAAGCTGATTCCGCCGATGAACTTACAACCGGACGTCTTGGTATATGGGCGGCTTATATTGAGTATATTTTCGGCGGAGTGAAACAGTTTCTTGTGGGTGCGGGCTTTAATAATACCACTACTATCCATAAAGCAGCGCACAACACGCTTATTGAGTTTTTGTATCGTTTCGGTCTTATTGGTTGCACGCTCTGGTTCGTTTTCTTTAAGGATTGTTTTAAGAGTGTTTCCCGCGATGAAGACCACAAAAAAATACCCAGAAACTCAACCATCCCAATGATAGTAATTGTGGTTGGCTTCTTGTTCTTAAGTGCGTTCCACTTTACGAACTTCTGGATCTGTATTTGTGTGGCGTTGCTTGCCATGTATGTGCCGAAGGAGGAGCCTCAGAAATGCCTACGTTAAGCATAATAGTACCTATATATAACGGCGCCGAGTACCTAAAAAAATGTGTCGATAGTATTTTAGCCCAGGAATATACCGATTTCGAGGTAATATTGGTTGACGACGGAAGTAAAGACAATTCGCTCCAACTTTGCCGCGAGTATGAGCAAAAAGACAGCCGTGTTGTGGTTTTCCATAAACAAAACGCAGGTCTTGTTGCCGCCAGAAAAAGTGGTGTGTCGGTTGCAAAGGGTAAATATATAGGATTTGTTGACTGTGACGATTTTATAGATGAAGATATGTATTCCCGTCTTATGTCAGAGGTTGAAAAGCACGGTTCCGATATCGTTGCAGGCGGAATGACTATTGACTATAAAGACCACTCGATAGAAAGACACCACATTATACCGGAGGGCTTTTATGATAAAAAGGCTCTTGAAACTGTGGTTATGCCCAGAGCGTTGGCATATTCCGACTTTATAAAGTTTGGTATAATGCCTGCGACCTGCGTCAAGGTATTCAAACGCGAAATTCTGGAAAAAGCCCTACCCAACGTGTCTGATTCTATAAAAATCGGCGAAGATGTGTGCATCACATTCTATAGCCTTGCTATGGCAGAGTCTTTGTCGGTTGTCAGGTCTTCAGCATATCATTACGTGCAGTCTGACGGCTCCATGATAAGAGGGTTTAACCCCAACCGTCTTAATGATATGTGTGCTCTTTGGGATTGTATTTCCAAAATCGATAATGCCGATTTTGAAAAGCAAAGTTATTCGTATATCTCATATATTGCTTTTGCTGCAGTTTCCGAGTGTGTGACCAAAAGCGGGTACGACAAAGCGAAAATGAAAGAATATCTTCTTAACGTTCTTAATCATGAAATGGTAGCGTCAAGCCTTAAAATGATTGACACTTCGAAATTTTCGTTTAAAGATAAAATGAGAGTATTTTTGATGCGCCACAAAATGGTGGGAGTATTAAAACTGTTAATAAGGGGATAAGTTTATGAAGACTATTAATGTTGAGCAGATACAAAAAATCGAAACCGAAATGATGAAAGAGACAATAGAAATATTTAACCGCAACGGCATTGTTTTTTACATGTGTTGCGGAAGTGTTTTGGGTACTGTTCGTCATGCCGGTCCCATTCCGTGGGACACCGATACCGATCTGCTTATTCCTTATAATATGCTCGAAAAGGCAAGAAACTGCCTTGAAAAAGAATTGTCGTCAAGATTTTGCATTGATGATATGACCAACAACAAGGATTACAGACTGGTTTTTCCTCGAGTTGCGTTGCGTAATTCCTGCTCTAACACCATCCACATCGACTTGTTTCCTCTTATAGGTCTTCCCAGTGACCAAAAAGAGCAGTTTAGTATTAGCCATAAGCTCACAAAAAAGCAACTCATGATTATGCGATACAAACATTTTAGAGATTGTGTTGCCAACCCTACGCCTCTAAAACTTTTTATAGCGAGACTAATAGAAATCTTTTGCTCACCGTTTACAAAAAAACAGTTGGCAAAACAGTGCTACAAAATAATGTCTCGCTATGATTATGACAGCGCCGAATATATAATGAATGGTTGCGGTCACTACGGCACAAAGAACATATTTAAGAAAGAAGTTTTCGGAACTCCTGAATATAAAGATTACAGCGGTATGGAAGTGCCGTTGCCTGAACAGTGGGATTTTTATTTAAAAAGATACTACAAAAATTACATGGAGTTACCTCCGCAAGAAGAACAAGATAAATGGTATGCGTTCACTTGCGAAATAGACGATGCAGACTACGAAATGGTTAAGGAAGTAATCGAATAATGAACCGTAGCAAAAAAGCCGCACTTAATGTTTTTTTTCAATTAACGTTGCAAGTTGTAACCGCTATCTGCGGTTTTATAGTTCCGAAACTGGTACTCGAAGCGTTTGGTTCTGAAGTAAACGGCATGGTTTCGTCAATTGCGCAATTTTTGGGCATTATCACCTTGATGGAATCGGGTTTTGGAAGTGTTGCAAAGTCGGCATTCTATAAACCGTTAGCTAAAAATGACAACGTGGGAATTTCGGGTGTGTTTAATGCTACCGAATCTTTTTTCCGCAAGGTCGCATTTATATTCTTAATATACTGTGTACTTCTTTCCTTCTTTTTCCCATTTATTCAGGAAAGTAGTTTCGATTATATCTTTACTATGACATTGGTGCTGATAATAGGCATAAATTCTTTTATGCAGTATTATTTCGGCATGTCGTACACTCTTGTATTAAATGCTGACCAATCGGGATTTATTAGCGCCGGTTTACAGATAATCACCGTTATACTAAACGCGTTGGTTACAGTGTTGTTGCTGTTTTTGGGCGCAGGTATTCACATTGTTAAACTTTTTAGTGCTTTCGTATTTATTTTAAGACCTATATTCATTAATATCTACGGCAGACGAAGATATAAAATTGACCGCACCGTTGCTAAAGACGAAAAAAGTGTTGCACAAAAGTGGGACAACTTGGGTCAGAGCATAGCAACCTATGTACATACAAAAGTTTCTTATGTTTTCTCGACCGTTTTTTTGTCATACGCCGAAGTATCGGTATACGCGGTATATTCGCTTATAACCACAAGCCTTTCTGCAATCATAACGGGGATTTCTTCGGGATTTGTTTCGGGCTTGGGAAATATATACGCAAACAAAGAAAAAGGCAATTTTAAACGCGTATTTTCCCTTTACGAGTTCGTAAACTCAATTGTTTCTTTTGTGTTTTACACCGTTGCGCTCATAACAATGATGTCGTTTGTTCGAATTTATACAAGCAACATAACCGATACGGATTATAACCGACCGTTGTTTGGTGTTTTGTTGGTCGTTGCCGAACTTATTTATTGCATAAGACTTCCATACTACTATATGATCACCAATGCCGGTCATTTCAAGCAAATTAAAAAGGGTGCATACGTTGAAGCCGGTATAAACATTGTGCTTTCTTTCTGCCTTATTAATCTTTTGGGTATTGCGGGACTTGCTTTGTCACTTTTAACGGCAATGACCTTCAGAACCGCCCAAATTATTCTGTACTGCTCTAAAAACATAACCGAATGCAGTCCGCTTTTGGCACTCAAACGATTGGCAGTTAACATAGCAGGTGGTGGTTTGGCAATCGTTGTATGCCGCTTTGTAACCTTTAATCCATCAAACTTTGTAGAATGGTTCTTATATGCCGGTATTGTTGGAGTTATAGTGCTTGTTTCAATATGCTTAATAAATTTAGTGTTTTATGCAAACGATTATAAGTTGTTACTTCAAAAAATCAGAAGTGTGGTTCGCAAATAATTAAAAGATAAAACAACAAGAAGTTTCACATAAAAGATTTTTTATAATAGAGGGCGATATGATGAAAAAATATAAAATCGGTTATACCACAGGAGTATTTGATCTGTTTCATATTGGTCATTTAAACATTCTTCGCAGAGCCAAAGAACAATGTGATTATTTAATTGTTGGAGTTTCAACCGATGATTGCGTAAGAGCGTATAAGAATAAAACGCCGGTCATTCCGTTTGAACAACGTGTCGAGATAGTCAAGGCTATTAAATATGTTGACGAGGTTGTACCTCAAAACACAATGAACAAGATGTCGGCTTGGGAAGAGTTGAAGTTTGATGCTCTTTTTCATGGAAGCGATTGGCAGAACAGTACTATGTATAACAAAATTATTGAAGAATTTAAAACAGTTGGAGTCGACGTAGTGTTTTTGCCCCACACCGACGGTATTTCTTCTTCGCAAATATCAGAAAAAATAAAATAATTTAGTCATACAGTGTTTTTGCGAATATAACATATATTGGCGGAATTAAGCGTTTGCTTAAAGGAGGTAAATGATGAAACACATTGACACTACAATTAAAAACAACTGTTGCGGTTGCGGTGCCTGCGCGGAAGCCTGTCCTAAAAAATGTATTTCTATTTCTGAGGACGTTAATGGTTTTCTATATCCCGTAATTCAAGCCGATGTGTGTGTTAATTGTTCGAAATGCGTTTCGGTTTGCCCGTTTTTAAACGCTGAAACCACCAAAAACCAGTCGGATGACCTGTTGGCATATGCCTTTGTTTCTCATGATGATGAATTAATCAGAACAAGTTCGTCAAGCGGTGCTTTTTCGGTCATTGCAAACGAATTGGCGAAAAACAATAAGGATAATTTTTGTATTGTCGGCGCTGCTTTCAACGGAATCAATGTTGTGCATATTTGTGCCGAAGATTTAAACGGCATCAAGGCATTGAAAAAGTCAAAATATGTCCAAAGCGATACAAGAGATATTTGGCTTAAAATAAAGGAAAAACTTGAAAACGGAAAATCGGTTTTGTTTTCGGGCACACCTTGCCAAGTTGCCGCTTTAAAAACTTTTTTGGGAAAAGATTATGAAAATTTATTGACCATAGATATTGTTTGTCACGGAGTGCCAAACCAGAAAATATTTTCTGATTATATATCCGAATTGTCACAGATTAATAATAAAAACATACAGTCGGCTGAGTTTAGAGTAAAAAGGAATTTCGACACCCAAAATCCAAACCCGAGAACGTTAAGTGTTAATTTTGAAAACGGTGAAACGCTTAATATGGATATTGAACACAGCGAATATTTATATGGATTTCACACCGGAATGTATATGAGACCGTCTTGTTACTCTTGCAAATTTTCAACTCCCGAAAGAGTTGGCGATATCACGCTGGCAGACTATTGGGGAATTGAAAAACTGCATCCCGAACTGCAAAGTAAACGAGGAGTTTCTTTGGTAAGGTTTAACACCGAAAAAGGCAAAAAATATGCCGAGGTATTAAGCGAAAACGGCAAAATGATTGAAACACAGTATGAATTTGCCTGCAAGGAAAATTACCAACTCTTAAAGCCGTCAACGCAACATCGAAATTACGATAAATTCTTTAAATTAAGGCGCAAAGGCTTGTCGGTGATGGATGCCGTTAATGTTTGCAAACGTCCCGATACCATTTTTGCGAAAGTTGTAAGAAAATTAAAAAGAATAGTCAAAAGATAAAGTTTTAAAAAAGGCGGTGACAAAATGCAAAAAGGCGACGCAAAACTGATGTTTGCGCTTATAAGACAGTCGTTGTTCGGCGTGTCTTTGACCGAGCAGGAGCGCGAACTGTTTAACGCTACCGACCTTAAAATATTTTTTGAAGTCGCCAAAAAGCATGACGTCATCCACCTTGTTGGCAAGGCTTTAATAGATGGCGGACTTGTTACAAAAGAGCATCCGTTGTTTGCACTTTGCCAAAAAGCGCAGGTCATGGCGGTCATGCGGTACGAAAAATTGAATTTCGAATTGCTTCGAGTAGCCGATTTGTTTGAAAAGGCAGAAATCAAGTTTATTCCGCTTAAAGGCTCAGTTTTAAGGCAACATTATCCCGAACCTTGGATGAGAACCAGCAGCGATATCGATGTGCTTGTTGAAAGGGAAGACCTTGAAAAAGCCGTTCGGTTGCTCACGTCGGAGTGCGGCTATACCGAAGCTGCAAAATCGGTTTGCGATATAGCCTTTAATACGCCGGGCGGTTGCCATGTCGAACTGCATTTTGACCTGCTTAGTGAAAGATTTGCTAACGGCGCACACAAAATCTTGAGCAAGGTTTGGGATTACTCCGAACCGAAAGAAGGGTATAAGTTCTGGCATGTTTTGAGTGATGATATGTTCTATTACTATCATATCGCCCACATGGCAAAGCATTTTGAAAACGGCGGTTGCGGAATAAGACCGTTTATGGATATTGTGATTCTTGAAAATCTGCCCGATGCCGATAAAGGTAAACGCGACACATTGCTCAAAAAAGGCAATCTGTTGTCGTTCGCTGACGGTTCAAGGAATTTAAGCCGAGTGTGGTTTAACGGCGGAGAACATAACACCTTAACCGAACAGATGGAAACTTATCTGATTTTCGGCGGTGCGTTTGGCACCGTTGCTAACCGTGTTGCTGTTCAGCAACAGAAAAAAGGCGGCAAAAAAGGTTACGCCTTGTCGCGAGTTTTCCCCGATGCAAAGTTTATGGAGATTTGTTTTCCCTATGTGAAAAACAAAAAGTGGCTTTTGCCGATTGCTTATGTTCACCGCGCATTTGTGATATTGTTTAAAGGCAACGCGGCCAACTCACTCCGCGAACTTAAAGCCAACAGCGAGGTGGACGGCAACGATTCCGACACCGCAAAACAAATGCTCGACCGATTGGGTTTGCTGTAAACAGTGGGAACCGAGGTTTCATATGCCACGTGGAGACCAGTGCTGTTTTACGGCAAATCAAAAAGAAAAGTTTTAATGTCAACGAAAGCCCCGAACCGAGAGAAAACGGTTCGGGGCTTGATTTTTTTCAAAAAAGTCAGGTTATCTTTCGGGATAATTGAACCCGAAATCTATTCCCAATAAATAATCGGCAGAAACTTTAAAAAAATTGCAAATGGTAATTATGTCGTCAATGGAAGGCTCGTATTTTCCACACTCAATGTAGGAAACTTTTCGTTGCGTCATGTTAAGTTTTTTGCCCAATTCGGTCTGACTTAAGTCCGAATCAACCCTCAAATCGCGCACCTTTTCACCAAGAGATTTCTTCATTGTCACCACCTCTTGACTATTATATGATAGACAGAAACTATCTATTGACAAATAGACGGAAACTGTCTATAATTTATTGGTAACCAAATATCGGCAGAACAACAAATTTGTTGCATTATTTGGATGAAGTGGTATAATGAATTTATGATACCTTTTAGGGGGCTTATTTTATGAAAAAACTTTTATCAATTTTATTGGCGGTTGTGCTACTCGTGTCAGTCTGTCCGTTTGGACTGTTCACATTCTCGGCAAGTGCGGAAGAAACAGCCACAAGCGGCACGACGGGCGACTGCACATGGACTTTTGACGGCTCAGTGCTCACTATTTCGGGTAATGGCGAGATGGCCGATTATACTCCTTCCAGTGAAACTCCTTTTGAAAAAGGCCGTATTGCAATGCCTTGGAGAGACCTTTCAATTTCTGAAGTGGTTATTGAAGAAGGTGTAACAGAGGTTGGCGATTTTTCTTTTTATGGATTGACATCTATTACAAAAATTAGTTTTCCGGATAGTATGTTAAGAATAGGCAACTACGCGTTTTATTATTGTGGCTCTTTTGAATCGGTCACTATCCCTGAAAACGTGGAGGAAATAGGTGCTAATTCATTTGGAATGACTGCTGTTTCAGAACTGAATTTTAATGCTAAGAGTTGCTACAGTCCTACATATGAGTGGTTTTTTATGATGGATTGTGGTTGTTGTTATGATAGTCGTTTTATTGATGGCATCGGATGGGCCGTTGATTCTTTGAATATTGGCAAAAATGTTGAGATAATATGTGGTTATGCATTTAGGTTTTGCTCACTAAAATCGGTTGTTATTCCTGACAGCGTGACGAGTATAGGTGGTTATGCATTTTCCGATTGCGATTCGCTTACATCGATAACCATTCCCGACAGCGTGACGAGTATAGGAAGTTATGTATTTGCGTATTGCGATTCGCTTACATCGATAACCATCCCCGACAGCGTGACGAGTATAGGTGATGATGCATTTTATAATACCGCATATTACAATAACAGTAACAATTGGGAAAATGATGTTCTTTATATAGGAAAACATTTAATTAAAGCAAAAACTTCAATTAGCGGAACATATAGTGTAAAGCAAGGCACTTTAACTATTGCAATTAATGCATTTTACAATTGCGATTCGATTACATCGGTAACAATAGGCAA
Source organism: Acutalibacteraceae bacterium (assembly GCA_045592985.1). Lineage (GTDB taxonomy): Bacteria > Bacillota > Clostridia > Oscillospirales > Acutalibacteraceae > UMGS172. The sequence goes on from JAZNVU010000040.1 coordinate 34,862, forward strand.
CAGCGTGACGAGTATAGGTAATTATGCATTTAGAGGTTGCTCTTCGCTCACGTCGGTAACAATCGGCAACGGTGTGACGAGTATAGGTTATTATGCATTTTATAATACCGCATATTATAATAACTCATCTAATTGGGAAAACGGTGTTTTGTATATTGGTAAGCATTTGATTGATGCAAAAGAAACAATTAGTGGTGCATATACAATTAAACAGGGCACCTTGACTATTGCTGGTAGAACATTTTCTGGTTGCGATTCGCTTACATCCATAACCATTCCCGACAGCGTGACGAGTATAGGTAATTATGCATTTGAATATTGCTCTTCGCTTACATCAATAACCATCCCCGCCAGCGTGACGAGTATAGGTGATGATGCGTTTAGAGGTTGCCCTTCGCTTGAAAGCATTACTGTTGGAATGAATAATAAAACATATCATTCTGATAGCAACTGTCTAATAGAGACTGCAACTAAAACATTGGTATTAGGTTGTAAAAACAGCGTTATTCCTACGGATGGCAACGTGACGAGTATAGGTAGTTATGCATTTTATGGTTGCTCTTCGCTTACATCCATAACCATCCCCAACAGCGTGACGAGTATAGGTAATTATGCATTTAGAGGTTGCTCTTCGCTTACCTCGGTAACTATCGGCAACAGCGTGACGAGTATAGGTTCTTCAGCATTTTACAATTGCAAATCGCTTACATCGGTAACTATCCCCGACAGCGTGACGAGTATAGGTGGTTATGCATTTGAAGAGTGCACATCGCTTACATCAATAACCATCCCCGACAGCGTGACGAGTATAGGAAGTTATGCATTTTACAATTGCGATGCGCTTACCTATGTATATTATGGTGGTACTTTGGAGAACAAGCAAGGCATGACCATCGGTTTGAGGAACGATAGGCTTAATAATGCAACGTGGTACTTTAATTGTTGTTCTTTGCAATATAGTTACAATGATGCTGATTCCACCGCAACAGTTATTGGCTGTGATAAAAAAGTAGTTGATATTGGTGTTCCTCCTACTGTTATAAAAGACGGAAAAACATACACGGTAACAGCAATAGATTCCTACGCTTTCTATGGATACATGCAACTTGAAACAGTAACTTTACCTGATAGTGTAACTAAAATTGGCGCATATGCATTTACTTATTGCGAGAAACTTAAAAATATTAATCTTGGAAACGGTGTAAAAACCATTTCAATGGCGGCTTTTTATGGTTGCATAGCACTTGAAAATATTGTATTGCCCGATTCGGTTACAGGCATTGGCTCGTATCTATTTACAAAATGTTCTTCACTTAAAACGGTTTCATTTGGCAAGAAATTAACCGAAATTACCACGTCTGCGTTTTACGGTTGTAGCAGTATTGAATCGGTTACTTTTGCAGCAGACATAAAGAGCATAGCATATTATGCTTTCTATGGTTGCAACGCTTTGACAGATGTTTATTATAACAATACCGAAATTGCTAAGAACAAGATTGCAATTAATAGTACAAATGCGGTTCTTCTAAATGCCACTTGGCATTGTGTCGATGCTGGTTATTTGAGTTATATTTTAAACGATTCAAACATGACAGCCACTGTTACTGGTGGTGATAAGACGGCAACCACACTCACAATACCGGATACAGTTACTATAAATGGTAAAACTTATAAGGTAACAACCATTGATACGTATGCATTCTGTTATTATGAATCTCTTGAAAACATAGTTATTGGCGACAATGTTAACGCCATCGGAATGTCGGCATTCTACGGATGTTCCGAACTTACATCGGTAACATTTGGTGCAAAGGTAAAATATATAGGTTCTTATGTGTTCTCAAAATGCTCAAAGTTGTCAAGTCTTGTTTTGCCCGATACTGTTACAAGTCTTGGAAATTACGCATTTGTGGATTGCTCGTCGATGAAGACTGCAACAATAAGCAACCAACTGACAAAAATAGGAAACTCCTCGTTCTACGGTTGCTCAGGACTCACAACAATAACAATCGGTGCTAATATGAAAACCGTTGAGTACTACGCATTTGTAGGCTGTAATGCATTGACCGATGTTTACTTCAACGGTACCGAAGCACAAAAAGCAAGAATTGCAATTAACAGTTCCAACTCAAAACTCAAAAATGCCACATGGCATTGCAACGGCTGAATTTAAACTAAAAAGCCTCACGGAGTTTAAAACTTCGTGAGGTTTTTCTTTTACGATATTTTTTTAAGCAGGTGGGAGATGGGGTAGACCAGCGTGCCGGTCAGCAGATTGGAAACCCCATGTATGGCGTCAAACGGAAATCCTGAGATTATCCAGGCTACGGTTGCTTCAAAGTTCAGCCCGAAAAACAACGCCTGTGCGGGAGCGTACAGCGTGCCGTACAGCAGTCCGTGCAGGCAACACACTATCGGATACACGATGCAGGCAACCGCTTTTGGCATGTTTTTTGGCAACAGCATGGTTATGCCCCAAAGAACTGTCCATATGTAAAGATTCGGCACCCACCATGTGGCAAAACCGCCGTAAATTCCGCACAAAAATACATAAACGTATATCGGAATTAACGCCTTTTTGCGGTAGCAAATTGTGAAAGCCATTATGAACATTCCGAGCAGGTGAATGTTCGGTAACGCGTCCATCAAAAGTTTTGAGCAGAACATTATAGTTCCCAAAACACCGAAAAGTGCTATCTCTTTTATGCTTAAAACTTTATTTTGTGTATTCAAGTTTATAGGTCACTTTCTCATCGATTTCAGTCTGGTCAACACCCGCAGAAGCATATGCACCATTCACGTAGAATGCCCAATAAGCCTTATTAACATCGTAATCAGTGGTTATACCGTTGACTTTTTTAATAAAAAGTCCATACTGGCTGTCTTCACCCTCAACGACACCAATATCGAGCAAAGCCTCGCCAACGGTGGCGGCATTGGTCTTAACAGTAAGGGTTATGACCTGTTTTTCAGCAGAAATTTCGACTTTAACGGTCTTTGCACCTTCGCCCAAAGTTGTGTCGCTAAGGTAAGTTGCGTCTACCCAAACACCTTTCTTTTCTACGGTGTTGACTTCGGGAGACGATTCGTCGTTTCCGGTCGAAACGGTGCTTGTTGTACTGTTTGTCTCAGACGAAGCGTCTTCTTTTTCACCGCAAGCGGCAAAACAGAACAACAGAGCGAGAGAGAGTAAAAGTGCTAATAATTTTTTTGTGGTTTTCATAAAGTTTTACATCCTTTCTTTTTTACAAAAGGATAAAGCAAAAGCACCCTTCAAAAAGGGTGCTTTATTTTAGTATCCTGCCATACCGTAAACCAAAAACGCCCTTCTTTTGCCCAAGAGACTTTTACAGTTCATGAGCCGCTGAGCATTCCGACTTGATTCTAAAAAGAAAGATACGGCAATGGCTGTTGCTGCGGATTCCCACCGCGATTCCCTCAACCTCTCGCATACCGTCGGTCGATATGTCCGAGAAAGCAGTTGCTATGACTCATGTTTATTCTTTTGTTGTTAACATTGTAATACGCTTTGCGAAAAATGTCAATACTCAAAAACCAGTGTCAGTTTTTTGTACAAAGGGTTTGAATTAACATTTTTCCAAAGCCTGCTTGATGTCGGCTATGATATCGTCAACATGTTCAATACCTACCGACATTCTGATAAGGTCGGGTGTTACACCGCACTTAACGAGTTGAGCGTCGCTAAGTTGACGGTGGGTGGTGGAAGCAGGGTGCAAAATGCAGGTTCTGGCATCGGCAACGTGGATAACCGGTGCTGCCAATTTTACGCTTTCCATAAATTTGCCGGCAGCCTCTCTACCGCCTTTAATACCGAACGAAATTACACCGCAGGTGCCGTTTGGCATGTACTTTTGTGCTAATTTGTGGTATTTGTTATTGGGAAGTCCGGGGTATTCAACCCAAGCAATCTTGGGGTCGGACAAAAGATACTCGGCAACTTTTTGAGCATTAGAACAATGAGCCGCCATGCGAAGATGCAAGGTCTCAATGCCAACGTTCAAAAGGAAAGCGTTCATGGGTGACATCATCATGCCAATGTCACGCATCATCTGTGCACGTGCCTTGGCAATAAATGCGGCTTTGCCAAACTTTTCGGGATAAACAAGACCGTGGTACGATTCGTCGGGTGCGCAGAAATCAGCATGACGAGGAGATTTGGTCCAGTCAAAATTGCCCGAATCAACAACGCAACCGCCCAAAGCCATTGCGTGACCGTCGAGGTATTTAGAGGTCGAATGAATAACGATATCGGCACCCCATTCAAACGGACGGCAGTTCACAGGTGAGGGGAAGGTGTTGTCAACATAAAGGGGCAGGCTGTTTTTGTGAGCAATGTTAGCCCAACGTTCAATGTCAAGTACCGACAAAGCAGGGTTGGCAACCGTTTCGCCAAAAATAAGTTTGGTTTGGGGTCTTATTGCTGCCTGCAATTCTTCGTCGGTAGCATCGGGCGATACAAAGGTGGTATCAATGCCCATTTTACGCAAGGTTATGTTGAGAAGATTAAACGAACCTCCGTAGATTGAACTTGACGATACAATGTGGTCGCCTGCCTTACAAATGGTAAGGATAGAAGCGGTGGTAGCGCCCTGACCCGAAGAGCAGAGCATTGCACCGATACCGCCCTCTAAAGCGGCAATCTTTTTCTCAACCGCCTCGCATGTGGGATTGCTGAGTCTTGTATAAAAGTGACCCGAAGCATTGAAATCAAAAAGGTCGCCCAAAGTTTTGGCGTCTTCATATTTAAAGGTTGTGCTTTGGTAAATGGGAAGAACTCTTGCCTCTCCGCTTTTTGGCTCGTAGCCTTCCTGAACGCATTTTGTGTTGATATGGCTCATAATACTACATTCCTTTCAAGGTTGATTACATAAATAATTTTTTAAGCAATTTCTGTTCGTTGCCTTTCGAGATGGCGGTTATGCGGTCGCCCGGGCTTATAACCGTGCCACCTCTGGGAATTATCATTTTACCGCCCGATACAACTGCTATTATAACGCAATTTTGCGGAATTTCAAGCATTGATAACGGTAAATTTTCAGGGTTAAAATCTTTTCTTGCGGTAAGTTCAATAATTTTTGCCTCGCCGTTGTTGAGAGTTGCCAGCATTTTAACGTCAATGTCAATCTCCGAATCGATAAGGTCGGTAATTATTTGGGTAGAACTTACTGCAATATCGGTACCAAGCATTCGCATGGCGGTAACGTTTTTGGGGTCGTTGGCACGGGTTATAACCCTGTCAACCTGAAACTTGCGTTTGGCAATTTGCGCGGTGACAATATTGGCTTCATCACTGCCTGTAACGGCAACAAGTGCGTCGGCGTTTATTGTGCCTGCCGCAAGCAATGCCTCAACAGTAGTACCGTCGTCACAAATAACGGGAATATCAAGTTCATCTGCAATTATGCGCGCGGTGGTTTCGTTTTGTTCGATAACGCTAACCTCGTTGCCACCTTCGAGTAAGGTTTTGGCAACGTAATAACCCACTTTGCCTCCACCTACAACTATAACTTTCATACCGTTCTCCTTCTTAATCGGCAAGGGCAGAAAAAATAACTTTTTCGCCCTCCATAATGATTCTTGCACGGTCGTCTGCAAGGGCAAGTTCACCGTTTGTGTCAACTATGGCATAAACAATCTCGCCCTCAAAAACTGGGATGTCGCACACACGTTTTCCGTAAAAACGCTTATCCTGTCTTGTGATAAACCTTGCTTTTCGGTTACCGAAACCTACAATGCTGTCATAGTCCTCGCCTGTTACAAGGTTATAAATTCCCGCGGCTTCAATGTTGGTGGGACAAACGGTCTTAAGACCTATGTTCTGAAACACCTTTTCGCGAACGGGGTCGACAATTCGGGCAATAACATTGGGGACCTTGTACATCTCCTTAGCCAACTGTGCGGTGACTATATTAAGGTTATCATCGTCCGAAACCGCAACAAAGGCATCGCAGTCGGAAATGCCTGCCTTTTCCAAAGTTTCGATATCCATGGCAACGCCGGTTACGGTAACACCGTTGAAAAATGACGGCAGGTCGCAAAAAAGGTTGGCATCGCGTTCAATCACAGCCACTTCAAAGCCGTTTTTACAAAGTTCCGAAGCCAAAGTAACACCTAATGTAGAGCATCCGACGATAACTATGTTCATGTTTTATCTCCTCAATATTTTTATAATATTTTACCACTGTGTGCGTAATATTGCAACAATTATGGCTTATTTTCTGTAAAACGAAGGCGAATGTCCCGTGATTTTTTTAAAAATTCTGCAAAAGTAAGAGCAGTCTTTATAGCCTACCGCCTGCGCCACTTCGTTTATACTGACCGATGAATATGTCAGCATCTCGACCGCGCGGTCCATACGGATTTTGAGTTGGTAATGGTAGGGGGAAACGCCGGTGTATTCCTTGAACATGTGCATAAATCGGTCGCGACTGACGTAACACATTTTGGCATAACGAAAAAGGTCGATTGGGTCGTTAAAGTGAATGTGCATGTATGCTATTATTTTTTCCATGTTGTCATTAGGAGATTTTTGTGCCGTTTTGTCAAGGTCGACAGTATTTTTCATGATAAGTGACAAAAGCACCTGCATATAACCGTCGCAGACCGATTGAAAATAAGGCTCTTTGTGGTGATATGCCGCCGTCATTCTTTTAAAAATGCGCTCGAACTCCTTGGTGTCTGCAATCTTTACGGTCACAGCACCGTCGTTTTTTATGGGGGTTAAAATTTCACAAGCCTTGCCGGTACAATGCGCCCACAAAAGATGAGATTTGTCCTGCTTTTTGAAGTAGTAGTGTTGACGAACCGACGGAAAGTATAAAATAACGTTGCCTGCAGGAACGGTGAAGGTGTTGCCGTTGTCTTCCAAATAGCACACGCCCTCGGCAATATACTGTATTCCATAGTCGATTCTGCCTTTTTCACGCAATGTCACGATATCGTTTTCGTCCAATAAACGGTCACCGCAACTGTTTAGTCTTATGTGCGTGTCTGTTTTGCGCTCAGAAGAGTAATAAATAGGTTCTTTCATGGTGTTTCCTTTATTGTTAGTGGTTTTAATTCGGTTATTACAACTGTATTTTAAACCGGTTTGATGTTTTAGTCAATAGCAATATTGTCCTATTTTATAACAATTTAGTTACTTTACATAGGTAAACCATGGGGCGTATAATCAAAATATAGAAAAAGGAGGCATGTTATGTCTGAACAGATTATCAAAACAGTTGCACTGAGTTCATTGCACAAGGTTTACCCCGATTTCTGTCCCGAGGACAGTGCCATAAAAAGTTTTTCTACCATGAAAAATGAACCGTTGTCGGTTCAGGTGGCGTATAAGTCGACGGGTCAGAGGGTTGTCGGCATCAACGTAAGAATCACGACCGACCTGCCCATATCACTTTACTGCATTGACTATGTGCCGGTAGTTCACTCCGATGTTTATGAGGCGGGATGCACCCGTGCTCCCGGTCTTCATCTTGAGGGACCGTATTTTTCGGGTGCCAGCAGCAAATCTAAGGGTGCTCAGAAGGGCGACCTTTTAAGAGACCCCGATTATACGGAAATGCAAAGCATTTTTTCGGCGGCAAAAGGTACGGTTTTAAGGTGGGATGCCGCACCTGAGTTGCCAAATGCCGACCTTAAGGTTAAAAAGGTCTTGCTTGGCGGAAAAGTAAAATACAATACATGATGTAAGTTTTTAGTCAAAAGAAGAGAGACACCGCGTGTTTTTTGTACGCACACGGTGTCTTTTTTGTTGACATTTTATGTCAATAATTTTATAATAACTATTAACATTGATTATGTTAACAGGAGTTGATTTGATGTTTTGCGAAAATTGCGGAAACAAAGTCGAAGACGGCGCAAAGTTTTGCTCTGTTTGCGGAGCAAGTGTTGCTGTACCTGAGGTTAATCCTCAATCCGAAGCAGCACCTCAGCCCCAGGCGGTTCAACCTGTAGCACCTCAGCCGGTAGTTGTACCACCGGTAGTTCAACAGCCGGTTGCACCCGCGCCTGTTCAGGCACAACCTGTGGCACAGCCCCAAAAGACTAAAAAGGAAAAGAAAAACGGCAAAAAATTTCCCGTTGGTCTGGTTGTTGCTTTGTCGATAGCGGTCGTTATTATTGCCGCTGTTTCGATATTGCTCTTTAAACTTTTCCCACTGTCTATGTCGGTCAAAGACCCTCAGACAACATCGACCACTACGGGTATTATTCATAACTTCAAAATGTCGTTTGAGTCTAACCAACCGATAAAATCGGTAAAATATGCACTCGAACCTAAAGACCCCGACAATCTTGAACTTTATACCGAAGCCGAAATTGAGGGTGGCATGTTTAAAAAGGATATGGAGGTTGAATCGTTTAAGGTTCTTCCCGGTGACGTCACCCTTTACATACATGTTGAAACCTGGTTCGGCGAGTATAAACACGAAGTCGAACTGTCTTGCCGTGTAGGTTATTCGGCAGCACCCCAACTAAACGCAATTACAACACTCGATGACGGTACCGAGGTGGTAGGCAACGAACTGATTGTCTGCTTTAACGACGGTGTTTCTTCTGCTGATGCCAAAAAAGCGGTTGAAAACTCGGGCGGTAAAGTGGTTGGTGCCATCTATACGTTCAATCAGTATCAGGTCCGCTATGAGGACAGTAACGTTTACGACCTTAGCAACAAGATGGAGACCTTGCAGGATAACGACAAGGTTCGTGCGGTGTTCTACAATGTTGTTTATTCCGATATTCCGCAGTCAACCCCCAACGACAGCCACTACAACGACTGGAACGTTGGTGTTCCAGCGGGCAATAACTGGCATCTTGAGTGCATAAACGCACCCGGTGCATGGGATTATCAAAACAAGATGAATACCGTTAAGGTGGGCGTTATCGACTCGGTATTGCATTACAGCCACGAGGATATGCTGGTTAACTCGGATAAGATTTGCTATCTTCCTACCGAAGATTTCAAAAGCATGAACAGTTTGCTGACATACTATAAAGAAAACGCCGCAAATCACATCTGTAACAACACCGAAAATTGTGCTTTCTGCAAAAATCAGCATCACGGTACTCACGTTTCGGGTATAATCGGTGCAAAAGCTAACAATGGCAAGGGTACTTGCGGTGTAAACTGGAATTCGGATATTTATTTCTCGAATGCATGGTACTATTATAAAGAGTATAACGGCAACTTAAGAGCCGAAGGCACATGGTTTAATGTTCAGTACAGCCTCGCATACCTCGTTATGAGCGAGTGCAGAGTTATAAATATGAGCCTTGGCGCAAAAGAACCGAGTGAGCAGAACGACGAAGAAATCCGTGAAGCCGAGCAGTTTGAATATAACGTCAAACGTCTTGAAGACGCAGGATATGACTTCCTTATTGTAAAAGCGGCAGGTAACGACAACGGTGACGCTTCTAACTATCGTTATAACCGCGTAATGACCTATGGTGAACGCGCAAAAGCACACACCATTATCGTGGGCTCTATAGAACATCACGAAATTCCTGCAACACCCAACAATCAGGCAATGACTCTTTATTCTGTATCAGACTTCTCCAACTATGGCGAACTTGTCGATATCGTAGCCCCTGGTTCCGGTGTTTACAGCCTTGCTTTGGATAATTACGGAACAGCCAGTGGTACTTCACAGGCGGCACCTGTTGTCTCGGGTGTTGCAAGCCTTCTCTACTCGGTAAATCCCGAAATCACCTATGATGCAGTTAAGTCGATACTTGTAAGCCAGGTTGACCGTTACAGCGCTAAACGCGGAACCGTTTACCCCGTTGTCAACGCAAAACTTGCTGTTGAATATGCGTTAAACAGTGTTGAGACTGTGCCTGATTCAGAAGAACCGACTGTCGGTTTTGTAACCGGTCTTGTTAAGGATGCCGAGGCAGGAACCGTTATTCACAACGCAGTGGTAGAACTTGTAAACAACGAAACAGGCACAATTTCGTACGCAAGCGTGCTTGAAACGGGAGAGTATTACGTTTATGCCGACGCAGGCGTTTATACCATGAATTTCAAAGCTGAAGGCTATTATGACGAAACGGTTTATAACGTTGAGGTTACCAATGGCGTTGTTAAATACAACGTACTGCTCAACCTTATTCCTGAGGCAGGCGTAGACGTTGAGTATGAAGGTGTTGCCGAAGGTCGCGTCGTTGACGCTTTTGATGCATCGTCTATTTCCGATGCCGACATCAAGGTATACAAGGGTATTGGAAACACAAGCGGTATTCCGGTGCTTGAAACCGTAGCCGACCGCAACGGAAGATATTCAATGAAACTTGCACCCGGTAACTACACACTGGTAGTAACAGCCGAAGGATATACCAGAGGAACATCAACAATTATTATTGTTTCGGGCAAGACCAGAGTCAACCAGAACACAACCCTTACTCCCGTGCTTAAAGAGGGCGAAATAAGGGTGGTTCTCACTTGGGGACAGTATCCGAGCGACCTTGACTCTCATCTTGTCGGACCCACTCCAAGTGGCGGAAAGTTCCATACATATTTTTCAAGCAAAAACAGTTACCACAACAGCGTTAAATATGTAAACCTCGACGTTGACGACACTTCGAGTTACGGACCTGAGACGACCTCTGTTTATGTAGGTGTTCCGGGCGGAACATATACCTTCTATGTGCATGACTACTCAAACCGTGGCAAGAGTTTCAGCACCAGTATGTCTACTTCCGGTGCGATTGTAAAAGTGTACATCGGCGGTGTGGAGACACCGTATGTATTTAACGCACCTATCGAGGAAGGAACACTCTGGACAGTATTTACTGTTACCGACGGCGTGCTGACCCCCATCAACCAAATGGGATACGAGAACAACGCCTCAGATGTAGGACAGTAAAAGATTAAAACAAAAAATCCAAGTCGAAAGACTTGGATTTTTTAATGGTGCGGGTAACAGGGGTCGAACCTGCATGAAATTGCTTTCACTAGAACCTGAATCATTTAATAGATAGTTCTGTACAGTGCTTCCAATATCTTTAAAGTTCCTTTAAAACCGCATAAATACAGGCTTTTTCAGTAAAAACAGTGATTTTATCAGCAACTTGGTAAAATCACTGTTTTTGATGTTTTATAGAACTTTGGTAGACATTTGGAAGACAACGTCATTATAAAAAGGCTTACAAATAATCAGATGCTTTTTTTGCCTTTTGGAATGATTTAGCTATTTTATTATGATCTTTCTTTTTGAATTCTATTAGTTGTTCTTCGTATGCAAAGCAAAGCGTTGATGTGTACATAGGCTCATCATCGCTCTTATCACCTAACGATAGAGTGTATTTTTTATCCTTTTTTGTGTAATTGTTGAGTTTTGCATCAAAAACACATATAAAGCACGGTAATACTTTTTCTACACCAAACAATTCAAAAGAGTATGTTGCTTCAAACTGAAACATAAGCAAACTTCCAATAGCACTCTTCAACTTTTCTTCATCATCAATATTCCAGCCGCCATCTAAAGTTTTAATCTGTTGATTGTCACGTATTGGCTTATTTTTTATGAGATTTTGATACAAGTGTTCTACCAAACAAACCTTTCCAAAAGGAACATCTTCGTAAGGTAACTGAAAAGACACATCAAGATATTTTTCTAATTTTAAAACTTTCTCCCAAAATTTAATGGTACTGTTTGGGAACGCTTTGCGTTTTTTTGATGTAAGTTTACTTTCCAATTCGAAACCGCACATAACACCTTTACCCCTCATAAAAGCATTATATATTTGCATCGCCTCTAACATTTCTTGCACAGTGGTGGCATTCTTTAATTGAACGGAGATGTTAAGAGTAAAATTATGCTCGACTTCATCGAACATATAGTTAATCTTTAAGGGCTTACTATCAATTGATTCAAAAGAACATACATTAACACTTTCGTTAGGTATTCTCGAAACTAAAATAGTCGTTTCATAACCACTACCACCGATAGTAATATGGAATGGCTTCGGGAATTCTGGTGGTTGCGCAAAAAAACTAGATTCGACAATTTTGACTGGATTATATGGATTAAAAGCCATTTTCTCAACAGGAATCTCATGACCATTTAAAATTAGGGTATTGGGCTTATTTAGTTTCAAGGGAATTGTTCGTTGAGCATTATAAAAATATTTAAACATATCATCAGTGGTAAAATCTGGTCCTAATAATTTCTTTTGATCATCGCTCAATTCGACGCTAAATCCACTAATAGTAAAGGAGTCAGTATCACTAACTGCATAACAAATGCCGTCTTCCGCCGCCTGATATTTTAAACCATCGGGCAACTCATTACTTAAGTACTCCAATAAAGCGGATGGTATTTTTGTCTTTGTTTCTTCTGTTTCATTGAAAACACTGTCAAAGTTTACAAACATTAGAAATCACCTCCTGATTTATCCCAAATGATGATTTTTGAAACTATTTCGTGTTCTAATATTTTATTATCGGTTAAAGTAGAGACCAATTTTGACAGTTCTACAAAATCAGAACCGTTTTTTACAATTATATATTTTATATCAGAATATTCAAACTTCAATGAAATCTTATCAAGGCCATCCATAGCGTTGCTCATTTTGTAGAATAGTTCCGTGTCTAATTTGTTTTTATCGAAGAGGACTTGATCAAATCCTTCAACTGTTACGTCAGGAACAAATCTCCACTCACATTCATCTGTAAAACATTTTGTATCGTTTTCCTGTGTGTTGCGATTTTTAAATTTCCCTTGATAAGGCTTCCAGTACATTAGTTCATGAAGCAAATAATTCTTTAATGCATTTAGCGAATCAGAGGATTCACCCTTAGAACTTAAGGCTTTTGAAAAAGCTTCAGAAAAATCCTCTCTTAAATGAGATTTAGGATTTATGTATTGTATTGGCTGAATACAGTTTTTCATGCCCCATTCTTTTGAAAATGCCAGCCCGTAATATCCATACCACGCCAAATGTTCCCCTAGACGATGCATATTAATATCACAAAAGCAGCGCATAGGAAATGCTAACTTTTCAAAATTTGGGATATTTAAATATCGTATATCCTCCGCACAGTATCTTGGTGAAAGCATTTTCTTTTTTAATGAATTCATTAAAAACTCTAATTGAGAAGTAAAAGTAAAAAGAGTATCCGCTTGAACCTTTGAAGGAACATGAGGCTCTTCTTCAGCTTTTGTTATTTCTACTTTTCCTAAATCTAGTACTTTATCTGCCAAAACATTCCCTCCTATTTTTGTTGGTATTATTTTACCATAATTCGACAATATATGCAAGGATAGTTCTAAATCTATTAAAAATAAATTCGCTATTTGCGAAAAAACATCTTGACAACCATAATTTTTTATGCTATTATATGGTTACAACGATTGCAGATACTGTTTATCTGCTGGTCGTGCCCCCTAATCTGGAGTATGTAAATACTCGTGGAACATCCTATGGGTGTTCTAATTAGCGGGGCGGCACACGTGCTGACCAACGATGTGCTGCACCCCGCGGCTTGCCCAAGGGGCTTGGGCAAGCCGCCAAATTGATTAGATGAGTTTCCTGTATGCACCACCTCTTCTCTGGGGCGAAGTCGATTCAACTATACTCACGACTTCGAGAAGGGAGGCCGCTATGGCCAAGAAAAAATCGTTGTTCATGCAGGATGTTCCCGAGCGTTCTCGTCCGCCGGAAAAATCTCAAAGAACTTCCCTTAAGCTTAAAGCGTTTAAGATGCTTTTTAAGCTGATTGAAGCGCTTTGGATGGTTGTCCAGATTGCTCAATACTTTGTTGAGATTTTTCGGAGATAGGAATGCGTGCTATCGGGGAAGCTCATCTAATTTTGTTTTTATGCACGCAAGTGCTTTATATAGGAGGAAATTTATATGATTTGCGTTACTCTTAAGAAACTTCGTAATATTTACGGATTTAAGGCTTCTGAAATGAGCACCAAGCTAGGGATTTCGTCCAGTTATTTATCAGAAATTGAAAACGGTAAAAAGCAACCTTCTTTGGAACTACTCACTAAGTACTCTGAGATTTTTGATATTAAGCTTTCTTCCTTGATTTTAATTTCTGAAACATATGAAGAGGCAGAAGCCAAAGGTAAAGGCACTCTAATGATCAGAAATATGATGATGCACCTTATTAACGGTATGTCACAAGATGAGGATGTTAATGAAAGCGAAAAAGTATCCACTTAATCAATGCACTCTATACAAATGTAATAGTAAAAGAAAACTTGAAAACGCACTAACCATTGAACCCGGGCAGTTAAAGTTGATTAATAGCGTCATAAAGTACAGCCATTTCGAAATTGATAAGAAGGATTCTACGGAAAAAAGGCAAATTACAGCTCCCAAATACACATTAAAACAAATTCAACGTAGAATACTAAGGCTTATTCAATTTATTGAACGCCCCGAATGGGTTATTGCAGGCACAAAAGAAAAGAGCTATATTGATAATGGTGAATTTCATTTAAAAAGTAACTATGCGTTGATGGTTGATATCAAAAAGTTTTATGATAACTGTAAGCGTGAATATGTATATAGGTTTTTTCGTGATAAAATGATGAATTCACCCGACGTTGCCGAAATTCTAACAGATATAGTCACGTACGAGGGCGGAGTTCCTACGGGATGCCCTACTAGTCAGTTGATTGCATACTACGCTTACGAGGATATGTTCGCAAACATTAAGAGGATTGCGGATAATTATGGTTGCTTATTCTCTCTTTACGTTGATGACATGACGTTTTCAAGCGAAAAACCTTTTAATAAAGATGTGCTTAAAAGAGAGATTGATATTGAGCTAAGAAAATATCAGCATAAACCTAAATATAAAAAAGTAAAGTATTATTCAAAAAACGAACCAAAACCAATAACTGGTACTGTTGTTACGAAAGATAATACTTTAGTTGTTCCAAACAAATTGCAAGAGAAGGTATATAAGGGCTTTCAAGACATAAAAAAGCTTGATAATAACGATAATTCTGAAGAAGCAATTAAAAAAATATCTGCTTTACAAGGCCGAATTCAGGCATCGCGAAACATTGAAAAGAATAAGAAATTTCCGGAGATAGAGCGAATAACCAAGCAAATTAGCACGGAACATTCTGGTTCTGTTCCCGCTAATCCTCCCAAGAAGTCGCGTAAAAGGCCTAGAAAAATTAGAATAATAAAATAAAGCTGTCTCTTTCAACTAAGAGAGACAGCTTTTATTATTGCTATAATACAATTGCAAGTTTTTCTACTGATTGATAGCGTTCATCTGAATTTACAATAGTACATTTACAGATAAATAGTTCGACCCGTTGGTTCTTAATAATATCCCACGGATTGGGTACTTTTTCATATTAATCTCCATAAGTTATAAAACGCAAATTCAAATAGCTTTGCAATCCTCATACTTTTCTGATTGCAAGCGGAACATTTCGGCGTATTTTCCGTCTGTCTCCAAAAGTTCTGCGTGCGAGCCTTCTTCAATAAGTCGGCCATCCGAAAACATATATATCTTATCAGCGATACGAGTAGTAGACAATCTGTGAGAAATAAACACCACCGTCTTGTCGTTTGTGTGCTTAAGTATAGATTGATTGAGATTATACTCAGCCATCGGGTCAAGTGCGCTGGACGGTTCATCCATAATAATTATGTGGTACTCATTAGCAAAAACACGTGCAATAGCTATCTTTTGCGATTCGCCGCCGGAAAGGTTGGTGCCTTCATCATTAAATTCTCGTGTAAGGTGTGTATCGATGCCGTCCTTCAAGGTTTTAAGTTTTTCGGTGAAGTCTGCCTTTTCTAAAGCATCTATGACCGTATCGTAGTCGGTCGTTTCATCGTACTTTCCGTTCATAACATTCATAGCAACCGATGTTGCGAATATTTTATAATCTTGAAAAACTGTTCCTATCATTTTGCGGTAACACACCGGATCGTATTCCTTTATGTTGACACCGTTATAAAGTATTTCGCCCTCGGTTGGGTCGTACAGACGCATCATCAACTTAATGAGTGTGGTTTTGCCTGCTCCGTTATAACCAACTATAGCTATTTTTTCACCGGCAGTCAGTTTGAACGAAATATTTTTTAAAGCATGCTTCCCCTTTTCATCTTCGGTTGGTGCTTTATAGTCTTCATCGTGAAATTTATACTTTGGATGTGAAGCAAATTCATAAGAAAAACTGACATTTTTAAACTCAAGACTTTCGAACGGCGGTATTTCTTTTATTCCGTCCTTTATCTCGGGAGTAAAACGCAAAAATTCACGATACTTTTCTATATACAAAGAATGCTTGGGGTAATTGGTTATTCTTTCTATAAGGTTGGAAAACATCCAGCGGATGCTCCAAACCACATTGACTGTTGCTGCAAAGCCACCTACCGCCAACGTTCCGTTGCCAAGCTGAAGCACCATATACAAAAGAACTGCAAAAAAGGTCAGTGTTGACATCGCATTCCAACCTAGTCCGTAAAAAAGATAATATTTTTTACCGTATTTAACATCAAGTTCTATGATCTTTTCGTTGTTTTGGTCGTATTCGTTCATCAGCAGTTCGTCAGCTCTGCTGATGCGCAACTCCTTTGAATAATCGCTCAGGTGATAAACACGGTTAATATAATTCTTTTTGCGCCACAAGGGATTCGATTCCTTATTGTGTCTGAAACTAACTTTATTACCTATCAAATTACATATAACTGTGATGCCCGAAGATACAAACAACATCAAAGCTATTATGGGGTCGACTGTTAACAGCAGACCAAAAAGAGAGGAGGATGCTACTATTCGGTTTATCAGTTTTCCGGTATCTTCCATTAC
>JAZNVU010000041.1:0-144761 GCA_045592985.1 Acutalibacteraceae bacterium
CTCCGACTTACCTGAACTTTGCAAGCATAGATAGCAGATTCAGCCTTGATGATGCCGCCTGCTTCACCCATCTTCTTGGGTTTTACGTGCTTGCTGATGATGTTTGCGCCTTCAACAATAACCTTGCCCTCCTTGGGGCTAACTTCGAGGACTTTACCGGTCTTTCCGCGATTCTCAGCGTTACCGGTGAGAATAATTACGGTATCGCCGGTCTTAATGTTCATCTTACTCATGCTTTGGTACCTCCATTAAAGAACTTCCGGAGCAAGAGAAAGAATTTTCATATAATCCTTCTCACGAAGCTCACGTGCGACAGGTCCAAAGATACGGGTACCTCTGGGAGTTTTGTCTTCTCTGATAATTACCGCGGCATTTTCATCAAAACGGATATAAGAACCGTCATTGCGGCGAAGACCTTTGCAAGAACGTACAACTACGGCCTTGACTACATCGCCTTTTTTGACAGTGCCGCCCGGTGCTGCCTTCTTAACAGAAGCAACAACGACGTCGCCAATATTGGCATACCTCCTACCGGAGCCACCAAGTACACGGATACACATAAGTTCTTTTGCACCTGTATTGTCAGCTACCTTGAGGTAAGTCTGCTGCTGTATCACAGTTTCTTCCTCCTTTAGACTACTTAGCCTTTTCTATAATTTCAACAACGCGCCATCTCTTATCTTTGGAAAGAGGGCGAGTTTCCATAACGAGTACGCGGTCACCGATGCGGCATTCGTTGTTCTCGTCATGAGCCTTAAACTTAACGGTGTTCTTAATAATCTTCTTATAGAGCGGATGCTTTACGTTGTCTTCAATTGCAACAACGATGGTCTTATCCATCTTATCGCTGACAACCTTACCGACTCTTGTTTTACGAAGGTTTCTTTCGCTCATAGCTTAATCCTCCCTGTCAATCAAGAATTGGCGCCGTTCATTTCGATTTCGCGAAGAATGGTTTTTACTCTTGCGATATCCTTTTTAACGGCTGCAATTCTGGTAGGGTTATCGAGCTGATTAATGGCGTGCTGGAAACGAAGATTAAAAAGTTCTTCTTTAAGCTTCTTGAGTTGCTCCTCGAGTTCTACGGGAGTCTTATCTCTGAGTTCCTTAACATTCATTACTGCTCACCACCCATTTCCTGTTTAGTAACAAACTTACATTTGATAGGCAGCTTGTTAGCGGCAAGACGCATAGCCTCACGAGCAACTTCCTCGGAAACGCCGCCGATTTCAAACATAACTCTGCCGGGTTTTACAACTGCGACCCAGTACTCGGGAGAACCTTTACCTGAACCCATTCGAGTTTCAGCAGGTTTCTCAGTAACAGGCTTGTCAGGGAAGATTTTAATCCAAACCTGACCGCCACGCTTGATGTAACGGGTCATTGCAATACGGGCTGCCTCAATCTGATTAGATGTGATCCATGCAGGCTCAAGTGCCTGAAGACCAAAGTCTCCGTTAGAAACGAAGTTACCGCGAAGGGCCTGACCTTTAAGACGGCCTCTGTGAACGCGGCGGTATTTAACACGCTTAGGTAACAGCATCAGCGAGAGCCTCCTTCCTTGCGGGGTTTGCGGGCATCGTGAAGAACTTCACCAGTGTAGATCCATACCTTTACGCCAATACGACCGTAAGTGGTATGAGCCTCTGCGAAGCCATAGTCGATGTCAGCACGAATAGTCTGAAGCGGAATGGTTCCCTCGCGATAGCTCTCGGAACGAGCAATTTCAGCACCGCCGAGACGACCGGAAACCTGAGTTTTGATACCCTTAACACCGAGACGCATTGCACGTCCGATAGAAAGCTTCATTGCTCTACGGAACGATACACGTTTCTCGAGCTGAGCAGCAATGCTCTCTGCTACGAGGGTTGCGTTAGCATCGGGGTTCTTAATTTCAACGATGTTAATGAAAACATCTTTGTCGGTTTTGAGAAGCTCTTTGCACTTAACTTTGAGCTTTTCAATCTCTTCACCCTTACGTCCGATAACCATACCGGGCTTTGCGCAATGGATATGGATACGAACTCTCTGAGCGTCACGTTCAATTTCAATTTTAGGAACGCCTGCAGAATAAAGAGTCTTCTTCAAGAACTTACGGAGGTTGTAGTCCTCAACCAAAGTATCGCCGAAGTCTTTATCCTTGGTGAACCAACGGGAATCCCAGTTCTTAATAACGCCTACACGGAAACCGTGGGGATTTACTTTCTGGCCCATAACTTAACCTCCTTCTTAGTCTTCACGTTCTCTGAGTACCAGAGTTACGTGAGATGTTCTCTTCAAAATGCGATGTGCACGGCCATGGTCCTTAGCTCTGATTCTTTTGAGGATAGGACCGGGTCCTACGTAGCACTCAGCAACATAGAGTTTAGAAACATCCATATTATGGTTGTTTTCTGCGTTTGCAATAGCTGACTTAAGCAGCTTTTCAAGATACTCGCAAGCGGCCTTCGGTGTGAACCTAAGAATAGCCATGGCTTTGTCAGCGTCCTGATTACGGATAAGATCGAGGACGATCTGCACCTTGCGAGGTGATATGCGGGCATATCTGAGTGTTGCCCTTGATTCCATAGTCATACTCTCCTTTCGACCGCTTACTTCGTGGTCTTTGCACCGGCGTGACCTTTAAAGGTTCTGGTCGGAGCAAATTCACCGAATTTATGGCCAACCATATCCTCGGTAACATATACCGGAACATGCTTTCTGCCATCATGAACAGCCACCGTGTGTCCGACGAAATCGGGGAAAATCGTGGATGAACGGCTCCATGTCTTTAAGACACGTTTCTCGCCTGCTGCATTCATTTCCTGTACTCTCTTAAGAAGTACGGGCTGGATGTAGGGGCCTTTTTTAACGCTTCTTCCCATTGTTATAACTCCTTTCGTCGATTACTTCGCATTGCGGCGCTTGATAATATACTTATCAGAAGCCTTATGCTTATCACGGGTCTTGTAGCCCAAAGTGGGTTTACCCCAAGGGGTAACAGGTGTGGGACGACCGATAGGTGCACGTCCCTCACCACCACCGTGGGGGTGGTCACACGGGTTCATAACAGAACCGCGAACGGTAGGACGCCAACCCATGTGGCGCTTACGACCTGCTTTACCGATGTTAACATTTTCATGCTCGGGGTTAGAAACGATACCGATAGTTGCCATGCAAGATGCAGGAACGTTACGGAGTTCGCCGGAAGGAAGTCTCAAGAGTGCCATTCCGTTTTCTTTTGCCATGAGCTGAGCCATGTTACCGGCAGAACGAGCGAGCTGAGCGCCCTTGCCGGGGTAAAGTTCAATATTGTGGATGGTGGTACCAACGGGGATATCGCTGAGTTTAAGAGCGTTACCGGGTTTGATATCAGCATCGGGACCGGAAACTATGGTGTCTCCGACTTTAAGATCCTGAGGAGCGATGATGTAACGCTTCTCACCGTCCTCGTACTGAACGAGTGCAATAAATGCGGAACGGTTAGGATCGTATTCAAGAGTCATAACAGTGGCGGGAACGCCAATCTTGTCTCTCTTGAAATCAATAATGCGGTATTTCACGCGATTGCCGCCGCCATGATGACGAACAGTGATACGTCCGTAGCTGTTGCGACCGGCATTCTTCTTAACAACGTCCAACAAACTCTTTTCGGGTGCTACCTTGGAAAGTTCGGAATAATCCATAACTGTCATGCCACGGCGACCGGGAGTTGTGGGCTTGTAGTGCTTAACTGCCATTTTAGTTTCACTCTCCTGTTTTGGCTTAGCGGAGCTTTATGCTCCATACATTGCCTTAATCGTTCTTGATATGGATTACATCAAACCGTCAAAGAAGCTGATGGTCTTGGAATCCTTCTTAAGGGTTACGATTGCCTTCTTCCAAGAAGGAGTCATACCCTCATAGCGTCCCATACGGCGGCTGTGGCCGTTAACGCTTATAGTGTTGACCTTATCAACCTCAACACCGAAAAGCTCTTCAACTGCACGAGCAATGTCGATCTTGGTTGCGTCGTTTGCTACCTTAAAGGTGTACTTCTTGTCAGCAAATCCGGTCATGCTGCGCTCGGTAATAACCGGAGCAATAATAATGTCCTGAGCTGCTTTCATTATGCGTATACCTCCTCGAACTTAGCAACGGCGTCCTTAACAATGACGAGAGTATCGGCATTGATAACGTCGTAGGTGTTGATGGTGTTGACCTGTGCGGTCTTAACGCCGGGAATGTTAGCTGCACTCTTAACAACATTAGCTTCGTTGGAAGCAAGAACGATAAGAGTTTTCTTACCGACGCCGATTGCTTTGAGGCAATCTACTACAGTTTTGGTCTTGTAGCCTTCTACAGTGAGGCTGTCAAGAACGATAAGGGACTCAGTGAGTACCTTGTCGGAAAGAGCAGATTTAAGAGCAAGCTGTCTTTCCTTCTTGTTGATGGTGAAATAGTAATCTCTGGGCTTGGGACCAAGAGCAATACCACCGTGTCTCCACTGGGGTGAACGGGTGGAACCCTGTCTTGCATGACCGGTGCCCTTCTGTCTCCAAGGTTTCTTTCCGCCGCCGGAAACTTCGGAGCGGGTCAATGTCGACTGTGTGCCCTGACGCTGGTTAGCGAGGAAGTTCACAACAGCCATGTGCATAACAGCGGCGTTGGGTTCGATACCGAAAACTGCATTGCAAAGTTCGATGTCGCTTACCTTCTTACCTGCCATATCTAATACTGCTACAACTGGCATTTTCCTTCACTCCTTCCTTAAGCCTTAACGCTGTTGAAAACAACTACAATCGAGCCCTTGGGACCGGGAACGGCACCTTTAACTGCGATAATATTGTTTTCTGCGTCTACCTTGACAACTTCAAGGTTCTGAACAGTTACGCGCTCGTTACCCAAGTGACCTGCCATTTTCTTGCCTTTGAAGATTCTGGCGGGGTCGATAACGCCCAACGAACCACCGTGACGGTGAACAGGGCCGGTACCGTGGCTCTCTTTAAGTCTGGAGAAGTTCCAGCGCTTAATAACGCCTGCGTAACCTTTACCTTTGCTTGTACCTCTAACGTCAACCTTGTCGCCCTCAGCAAAAGTATCTGCTTTGATGATATCGCCTACATTGTAAGCAGAGCAATCATCGAAACGGAACTCGCGAAGTACCTTTTTAGGTGCTACATCGCCTTTTGCGAAGTGACCCTTCATGGGTTTGTTGACCTTTGCAGCCTTGAGGTCGCCGAAGCCAACCTGAACTGCTTCGTAACCGTCGTTCTCAACTGTTTTCTTCTGGCTGATAGCACAGGGGCCTGCCTCGATAACAGTTACGGGAACTACGTTACCGTTTGCGTCAAAAAGCTGAGTCATACCAAGCTTTTTGCCTACGATTCCTTTTTGCATTTTTTATCCTCCTAAATGGTTATTGGTTGACAAAACTGCCAACATGACCTGCCGCGCACGAAATTAAAGCTTAATCTCGATTTCTACGCCGGCGGGGAGCTCAAGACCCATCAGAGCCTCAACAGTTTTGTTTGAGGGTCTGAGAACGTCGATAAGCCTTTTGTGGGTTCTGCTTTCAAACTGCTCACGGCTGTCC
Source organism: Acutalibacteraceae bacterium (assembly GCA_045592985.1). Taxonomy (GTDB): domain Bacteria; phylum Bacillota; class Clostridia; order Oscillospirales; family Acutalibacteraceae; genus UMGS172. The sequence continues at coordinate 5,555 of JAZNVU010000041.1, forward strand.
TTATATTTGTGGACTGCGCGAAGAATGGTAACTACTTCCTTCTCGGTGGGGAGCGGTACGGGACCTGAAACTCTGGAACCGGTACGCTTTGCGGTCTCAACGATTTTCTCAGCTGCCTGATCGATGAGAGCGTGGTCGTAGCTCTTCAGTCTGATTCTGATTTTCTCCTTTACTGCCATTGTGACTTTCGCCTCCTTAAAAAGTTCGGCGGGCAACGCTTTTTGCCGCATTGTTTACATTGTGCCGGGTGTTTCTTCCCCGTCCAATATAAAATCCGGATTGCTCAGGGCCATATAATGCCAGAACCAATCCGGGGCGGACATTGGCGTTTTTGCTTCGCATACGCAAGCTGCGAAACAACGCAATATTTTGTCGCCCGGTTTAAAATCGGACATACTCCGCGGAAATTTCCCGGTGCTTTAGACCGGCCACCTCCCGCATCAACGCATATCTGCACATTACGTGCCTTAGTATCTTACCACAAGAGTTTCCAAAAATCAAGTGTTTTTTTCATTTTTTTCAAAAAATTTTTCGACACGTTTTTTAGAGTAAAAAGCCAAAAAATAGACGCTTTTACTTATTAGGTAAAAGCGCCTTTTATAATCATTTTACTCTGCGTCGGTTAGCAGTGGTTTTCTGAGTCGCCTTGCGTCTTGGACGTCGGTTGCCCGAAACATTTTTGCCTGTCGCATATTTAGACTTGAATGTAATGTTTACATATATAAGTGAAGCAATACAAAGCAACGAGATAAGAATAGGTATCCACATATACCTTGTCACGAGGCTGGACATGGTTACAACCTTTCCGCCTTCGTAGTGTTCTATTTCTTCCTCAACGCCCATGTCTTCGTCTTCATAAACCGTTCCCTCACCGTTTTCGTCGGTCTCGGATTCGGTTTGCGGCAAAGACACGACCGAACCAGTCTCATCTATAAACGTACCGCCACTCGGTTTGCTGGGTTTGGGTTTAGAGGTGGTGTCCGAAGAACTCGTCTCTTCGTTGGAAGTTGTACCTTCCTCAGAACTTGTGTCCTCCTCATAACTCGCTTCTTCCGAACTTGTTTGTTCTTCCGAACTGTCCTCTTCACCATCACCATCATCAGACGAGCTTCCGTCACTTGAAGTTTCTTCGCTCGAAACCTCACTCGAAGTTCCTTGACTTGAGGTATCTTCGGTTGCCTCACCCGTAGTTGCGGTTACAGTAATGGCATAAAGTGACAAAACCATCATTAAGATGAAACATAGTGAAATTGTAATTACGTTTTGCTTCATGCAACCGTCCCTTTATATAATGTATAGATTAATATGCCTTGCCCCAATAAACCAATTTTTTGGCAGGCTTGCCACAACACACACACTTGCCCGAAATATTATCCTGCATTCCCAAAGGCATGCAACGTGAAGTAACACCTGCAACTTCTTTAAGTTTATCTTCGCACTCGCGTTCCTCACACCAAAGAGCACGAATAAAACCGGGTTTTGTATCGGCAGTTTCTTTCATCTCATCGAGAGTGGAAACATCATAGGTCATCTGTTCTCTGCGTTCTAACGCTGTGTTGTAAAGATTGCTTGCGATTTCGTCGAGCAAACGGGTAATCTCAGCCTCAAGGTTGTCAAGTGAAACAAAGGTCTTTTCACGGTTGTCACGTCGAACAAGAACACATTGATTATTTTCGATATCCTTAGGACCGATTTCAAGACGAAGCGGTACACCCTTCATCTCATACTCGGCAAATTTCCAACCGGGAGACTGGTCGCTTGTGTCAATGCCCATTCTGAACTGCTTTTTAAGGCGCTCAAACAATTCGTTAGCCTTATCGAGTACACCCTCTTTATGCTGGGCAATAGGAATTATCATGACCTGCTTGGGTGCGACTGCGGGAGGCAGTACCAAACCGTTGTCGTCACCGTGACTCATAATAACCGCACCAATAAGACGGGTAGTCATACCCCAAGAGGTCTGATGGGGATATGCAAGTTTGTTTTCCTTATCGGTATACTGAATTTCAAATGCTTTGGCAAAACCGTCACCGAAGTAGTGCGAGGTACCACTCTGCAAAGCCTTACCGTCATGCATAAGTGCCTCAATAGTATAGGTATCAACCGCACCGGCAAATCTTTCTTTCTGGGTCTTAACGCCTTTTACTACCGGCATGCAGAGATACTTCTCACAAAACTCGGCATAGACATTGAGCATCTTTACGGTCTCAGCCTCGGCTTCCTCGGCTGTAGCGTGGATGGTATGACCCTCCTGCCACAAAAACTCACGCGAACGCAAGAAAGGACGTGTGGTTTTTTCCCAACGGACAACCGATACCCACTGATTGTATAGTTTGGGCAGGTCGCGCCATGACTGAATAATATTTTTATAGTGGTCGCAGAAAAGCGTTTCGGAAGTAGGTCTTACACAAAGTCTTTCTTCCAACTTTTCGCTACCGCCGTGGGTTACCCATGCAACTTCGGGAGCAAAACCTTCAACGTGGTCTTTTTCCTTCTGCAAAAGGCTTTCGGGAATAAACATAGGCATGCAGACATTTTCGTGGCCTGTTTCCTTAAACATTCCGTCGAGTATCTTCTGAATGTTTTCCCAAATAGCATAGCCATAAGGTCTTATAACCATACAACCCTTTACGGTGGTATAGTCAATAAGTTCCGACTTTATACAAACGTCGGTATACCATTGAGCAAAATCCTCTTCCATTGAGGTTATTTCTTTTACAAGTTTATCTTTTCCCACTTCGTTCACCATTTTCAAAAAAATTAATTTTTTTATACGTTAATAGATTTAAGTAATTATACTCCATCTTTGTCTCATTTTCAATAGTTAATTTCAACTTTACAAATAATTTAAAACCATCAATAACCTGCTTGACTTAAAGCCTTACTGCTTTTATAATCAAATTAATAACAATCTACAAAGGTAAGTATGCTTATGATGACTGTACAGGAAATTGAGAAAAAAAGTTCTCAACTCAAATACAGAATTTTAAACGCAAAAGACGAAATCCAAATTTCGGGTTCTGTTTACTTCGTCAGCAATCGCGGAAGCGACGATTCCGACGGTAAAACACCCGAAACGGCTTGGCAAACTTTGAAAAAAGTGTCAGAAGCCGACCTGAAAGAAGGCGATGCCGTAAAGTTTCGCCGCGGAGACATTTTCAGAGGTTTCGTGGTCACAAAAAAAGGTGTTACCTACTGTGCCTACGGCGAAGGCGAAAAGCCCAAGTTCTACGGTTAGGATAAAAGCCTTGCCGACGAATTGCTTTGGAAACCGTAAATACTTTATTCGGCGAACCGGATGCCACCGTAATTTACTCAGACAATATTGAACTGTAAAAAAACAAAGACCGCGTGTTAAAAAACACGCGGTCTTTAATTTACGGTAATTATCTTGCACTTTCGATGTAGTTGACAACGTCACCGACGGTCTTGATGCTTTCAATCTTTTCGTCGGGTACCTCAATTTCGAACTCATCTTCGATGGACATTATAAGGTCAACAACGTCCATGCTATCTGCTCCGAGATCTTCGGCAATATTGGATTCCATAGAAACGGTATCCTCTTCAATGTCGAGTTGCTCGCACAAAATTTGTCTTATCTTTTCAAAAACCATTGAATTTTCCTCCTTGCTATTGTAAAATAAAGAACACTGAAAAGCGTGATTCTTTCAAAATGTTTTGAGTCATCACTTGCCATATAATAATATGTTGACAAAATGATTTTGTCAATAGGGTTTTTTGAAATTATTGGAAAGAGGTCATTTATCTATGCAAAAATTTGCTGTAATAGGTCACCCCATAAAGCACACCATGTCACCGTTTATACACAAAAAACTGTTTGCTTTGAGCAATAGAAGTGTTGAGTATTTAACGCTTGATATATCACCCGAAACACTTGCTTTTGAAACATCAAAAGGTATTTTGTCATCGCTTGATGGCTTTAATGTAACTATTCCCCATAAAGAAGCAATAATTCCATTAATTGATGTTATTGACCCTTCTGCCGAAAAATATAACGCTGTAAACTGCGTTTTAAAAGCAGAAGGTAAAACATTTGGATTTTCAACCGATGCATACGGATTTACTCAAGCGTTGAAGGCATCTGACGTGAAACTTTGCGGCAAGGTACTTATTTTAGGAGCAGGCGGAGCCGCAAGAACTTTGGCCAGAGAAGCGGCTGACAGTGGTTGTGATATTACAATAGCCGTTCGCGAACTGGACCTTGAAAAGGCTGAAAGTTTAAAAATATGGATCACCGAAAACGGCGGCAAAGCAGAAGTCACCCTACTTACTCAAATAAACGGTGAGTTTGACCTTTGTGTAAACGCCACACCCGTCGGAATGTATCCCAATACCGACTGCATGCCCATAACTGCCGAACAAATGTCCCATTGCAAAGCGCTGTTCGATGCAGTTTACAATCCCGAAGAAACATTGCTTATAAAAACTGCTAAGCAATTAGGAATAAAAACTGTCGGCGGTATGGCGATGCTTGTATGGCAGGCGGTAAAGGCACATGAACTTTGGTATGGCGGAACGTTCAAACAATCCGATATCGTCGAACTGATAAAATCTGCCAACCGCGAAATGGAGAAAATTTTTTATGAAAAGTAATATTGTTCTTTGTGGATTTATGGGTTGCGGAAAATCAACAGTGGGCAAAATTGTTGCAAAAAGACTTGACATGTCGTTTATCGACGGAGACACCTACATCGAGCAAAAGGAGAACAAGACGGTAAGCCAAATTTTTGCTGATAACGGTGAGGATTATTTCCGTTCTGCCGAAAAGACAGCGATGAAAGAATTAGCACAAAAAAGAGCCGTGGTTATTGCCACCGGAGGCGGTGCAGTAATGAATCCCGACAATGCCGAGGCATTAAAAAAGACGGGTGTACTCGTGTTTATCGACGTTTTACCCGAAACGGTGATAAAGCGTCTTGAAAACGATACTTCAAGACCTCTCTTACAACGACCCGACCGAAAGAAAGCCGTTACAGAACTTATCGAAAAACGGTATCCTGTTTACCGTTCGGTATCCGATTATTCTGTAAACGGTAATCTTGATGCCGAATCCACAGCCGACGCAATAATAGAACAATACAAAAAATACACGAATTTGAGTAATGTTTAACGCCGACTCTTGACAGTCGGCGCTTTTTAATGTAATCTAATATAATGAGTATATTATATATATTACTCATTTTTTTAGCAAAAAGGCAGGTCTTAAATTTGATAGTTATCCTCAAACACGGAACCTCGGCCGAGCAGGCATTAGAGTTTTCCGAGAACCTAAAACACAAATACAATGTTGATATACACATGTCAACAGGTGCACAATCGACCATTTTGGGTCTTGTTGGTGATACCAAAGCCGTTGACATTGATTCGGTGAGTGCATTCCCGATAGTTGAAGCAGTACGCCGAGTTCAGGAGCCATACAAGAAAGCCAACCGTAAATTTCACCCCGATAACACCGTTATTGATGTAAATGGGCTTAAAATCGGTAACGGCAAACTTCAGATTATGGCAGGTCCCTGCTCTGTAGAAAGCAAAGAGCAGATAACCGAAATCGCTCGCTCGGTGAAAAAAAGCGGTGCCGAGTTTCTTCGTGGCGGTGCTTTTAAACCCCGCACCTCGCCCTATGCTTTCCAAGGGCTTCGCGATGAAGGTCTCGAATTTATGAAAGCGGCAAAATCTGAAACCGGAATGCCCATAGTAACCGAAATAATGAGCGCGCACCACCTTCCTCTTTTTGAAGATGTTGACATTATTCAGGTTGGTGCGAGAAATATGCAAAATTTTGAACTTTTGAAAGAATTGGGCCATATCAATAAACCGATTCTGCTCAAAAGAGGTTTGGCTAATACCATTGAAGAAACACTCATGAGTGCCGAATATATCATGAGCAACGGCAATGACAACGTTATATTCTGCGAACGCGGCATCAGGACCTATGAGACTTTTACCCGTAACACACTTGACGTTTCGGCTGTTCCGGTTCTCAAAAGACTGTCACACCTTCCTGTAATAGTTGACCCATCACATGCTTCGGGAATAACCTGGTTAGTTGAGCCTTTGTCTCTTGCAGCCGTCGCTGCCGGAGCAGACGGACTGATGATAGAAGTCCACAACGACCCTCCCCATGCATTGTCCGACGGTGCTCAGTCCATTACTCCGTCGCAGTTTGCAACTTTGACCGACAAGTTGTTTACACTTGCCGATGCCATGAATAAAATTTACACCGAGAGGTAATAAAGATGTCTGCTATAACCGTTTCGGTCACTAGACCCAAACCATACGATATAACAATTGAAAACGGCAATTTAAGAAAATCGGGTGAGATTATAAAATCGGTCGTAAAGGGCACAAACTGTCTTATAGTTACCGATTCTAATGTGGCACCTTTGTATCTTGACACCGTTAAATCCTCTTTGGAACAATCAGGGTTTAAGGTCAATGCCTTCGTTTTCCCTGCGGGAGAAGAGAATAAAAACCTAAACACCGTAAACGATATTGTCGGAGCAATGGTAGAATCTGACCTTACCCGTTCGGATTTTGCGGTAGCTTTAGGCGGCGGTGTAACGGGTGACCTTACAGGTTTTGCTGCGGCTATATACCAACGCGGAATAGACTATATCGGCATTCCCACCACCCTTTTGTCGCAAATCGACTCGTCGGTCGGCGGCAAAACGGGATGCGACCTTGAATTCGGAAAAAATCTGGTTGGTGCATTTCATGCCCCAAAAGCTGTTATAATCGACCCGGAATGTCTTACCACCCTACCCGAACGCATTTTTAATGACGGACTTGGTGAGGCTGTTAAATACGGTGTAATAAAATCGGCGAAACTTTTTGACCGCCTTAAAGAAGAAAATGCCAAAGATTTTATAAACGAACTGATATTTGAGTGTGTATCCATTAAGCGTGACGTTACCGAAAACGATTTTTTCGAAAACGGTGAAAGAATGCTTTTGAATTATGGTCACACCATAGGTCATGCAATCGAAAAATACTACAAGTTTAAAGATATAACACACGGTGAAGCAGTTGGTATAGGCATGGTCATAATGGCTATAGCCGCCGAACGCAACGGTGACTGTGAAATTGGCACAGCCAAAAAAATCACCGAGGCTTTGCACCGTTGCAACCTGCCGGCAACTACCGGAATTGACATCAAAAAATTAGCAGCCAACGCACTAAACGACAAAAAGCGACGTGGCGAATACATAAAAATCGTATTGCCCAAATCTATAGGTAACTGCTTTGTCAAAACCATAAAAGCCGATACCCTTGCCGATTATCTCGGAGGTGACGCATGATGCGTGCCGTTATATCTCCGTCAGCCCTTTGTGGCACCGTTACGGCTCCGCCTTCTAAATCCGCCGCACACAGAAGTCTTATCTGCGCCGCGCTTTGTGACAGTGAGGTTATCGTTCAAAATTGCGGCAACTCAGATGATATCACCGCCACTATAGGTGTCTTGGAAGCTTTGGGTTCCAAAATAACGCGAAATGGCACAGATGTGACGGTAACACCCATAAACCGCAACAATAAAAACATTACGGTTACAGCTCTTGAATCGGGTTCCACAGCAAGATTCCTGATACCTGTAACCGCTGCTTTAGGTTGTGAAAACGTAACCTTTACCGGTCGCGGAAGATTACCTGAAAGACCTTTTGAAACCATCGTAGAGGCTTTGCGCAGTGTGGGTGTAACCTGCTCCGATATAAAACTTCCCATCACCATTTCGGGTCAACTCAAATGTGGTGTTTATAAGTTGCCCGGCAACATCAGTTCGCAATACATAAGCGGTCTTTTGCTAGCACTGTCTATAGTTCCCGGGCAAAGCCGTATTGAAATAACATCAAAACTTGAGTCAGCAGCATATGTCGACATGACCTTGAACGAACTTCGTGCTTTCGGTGCCGATATCACGTCCGACCAAAACGGATACACCATAAACGGCAAATCGCATCTTAATGCCAATACCCGCACAGTAGAAGGTGATTGGTCACAAGCCGCTTTCTTCCTTTCGGCAGGCGCTTTATGTGGCGATGTCACCGTTAACGGCTTAGACCTTAACAGCCTTCAGGGTGATAAGGAAATTGTTAACATTCTTAAGCGCTTCGGTGCCGATATCACCTACGGAGCAGACTATGTAAGAGTCAAAAAAAGTGACCTTAAAGGTACTGTCATAGACGCTTCTCAGATACCCGACCTCGTACCTATTCTGGCAGTCACCGCCTCGTTGGCACGGGGTGAAACGGTAATTGTAGGTGCAGAGCGCCTGAGAATTAAAGAAAGCGACCGCTTGAAAGAAACCGTAACACGCCTTAATGCTTTTGGCATTAACGCCGTCGAAACAGCGGACGGCATGAGAATTACCGGTTCCAAGCCAAGAGGTGCTGATATTACTTCGGCAGGCGACCACAGAATAGTCATGTGCTTTTCGGTCCTTGCCACAGTTTCACTCGGTGAAACATCAATTAAGGACCCCATGGCAATTAATAAATCATATCCGTCATTTTTTGACGATTTTAATCATTTAGGAGGTGTCTGCCGTGTCATCTGAGATAGGAAGTGTTATAAAAACTACCGTTTTCGGTGAAAGTCACGGACCTGCTGTAGGTGCTGTTATGGATGCTCCGCCTGCGGGATACCCCATCGATATGCAAGCTTTATCGGTTCAGATGAAGCGTCGTGCACCGGGTACCGACCCTACATCCACCGCAAGAAAAGAAAGTGATGCACCCCAAATTTTATCGGGTTTGCTTGAAAATGTGACAACAGGTGCTCCGTTGGCACTTATAATTCAGAATACCGACACACGTTCGCACAACTATAATAACATTGCTGACCGTCCGCGTCCGTCACATGCTGATTATGCAGCAAGCGTGCGTTTTGGCGGTTTTAACGATGTGAGAGGCGGCGGTAACTTCTCGGCAAGGCTCACAGCGCCTTTGGTTGCCGCAGGCAGCATAGCACGTCAGATACTTGCAAAAAACGGCATTACGGTTGGCGGTCATGTTTTAAAGATAGGCGATGTTTGCGACACGCCGTTTGACCCGGTTAATGTAAACCAAGAATTGCTTGACAGTTTAAATACTCAATATTTTTCTGTGATTTCGGATGAGAAAAAGCAACAGATGTATACTAAAATAGCCGAGGTAAAATCACAGGGTGACAGTATCGGCGGTGTTGTTGAAATAGCCGTTACCGGTCTTGGTGCAGGCGTTGGCTCCCCTACCTCACGCGGTATTGAAAATGTGCTGTCAGCTGCCGTCTTCTGCGTGCCTGCCGTAAAAGGAATAGAATTTGGTCTCGGTTTTGGATATACGCACACAACCGGCAGTCTTGCCAACGATTCCATGTATTATGATGGTGACACCGTTAAGTGCCGTACCAATAACTGTGGCGGTATTACAGGCGGTATTACCAACGGAATGCCACTTGTTTTAAGAGCCGCATTAAAACCGACACCTTCAATAGCCAAAACTCAGCAGACCGTAAATCTTAAAACCGGTCAAAATGATACCCTGGCTATCGAAGGCCGTCATGACCCGTGCATAGTACCTCGTGCATTGCCTGCTATTGAAGCGGCTGTATGCCTTGCTCTGCTCGATATTTTAGCGGAGGTACAAAAACTATGAGCCTTGATGATATCCGCAAAAAGATAAATGAGGTCGACGCAAAACTCGTTCCCCTTCTCAAAGAACGCATGGCATGCTCGCTTGAAGTAGCAAAAATAAAAAAAGCGGAGAATCTTCCTGTTTATCATCCCGGAAGAGAAAAAGAAATTCTTGACCGAGTAGAAGCAGAAAGCGGTGAATATGGCGGATATGTGCGCAATATCTACGGGGCAATCATGACCACCAGCCGCGCATTGCAAAACAACACGCTTTTTTCTGGCGGTGAATTCACACGGGATATCCGCAAAATACCTGAAAGTGCAGATTATTCCGAAGTAATATGCCAAGGTACCTTAGGTTCATTCTCACATGCTGCCGCCCGCAAGATGTTTGGTGTTAAAACACCTATATTTAAAGAAACCTTTGAAGAAGTATTTGAAGCATTAAAAAGCGATGAGAACGCCGTAGGCGTTTTACCTGTTGAAAACTCGTCGGCGGGTTCGGTCAGCACTGTGTATGACCTTTTGCTGAAGTACAGCTATATGATAGTTAAAGCAACCGCAATAGATGTTTCACAAAACCTTTTAACCGTGGGTGATGAAGCAGTTGTAAAAACCGTATACTCACACCCCCACGCTCTTAAGCAATGCAACCGTTATATAAAAGAACACGGCCTTGTTGCTGTAGAATATGAAAACACAGCACTTGCAGCAAAATATGTTGCTACACTCGGCGACCCGAGCGTAGCCGCCATAGGTTCTGCCGAAGCCGCCTCGGTTTACGGGCTTAATGTTGCCCAAACCGATATTCAGGACGAAAACGGAAACATGACTCGATTTGTCGCTGTTTCACGCAAACCATTTATTTCGAAAAATAGCAATACCGTCAGTCTCGCTTTGACAATGCCACATGAAAAAGGTTCTCTTTACTCTATGCTCGGCAGATTTGCAGAATGTGGATTGAACCTTACAAAAATCGAATCAAGACCTGCGGGGCATAAATTCGAATATAAATTCTACATCGATTTTGCGGGCAATATCCGTGATGATCGCACCATGAATTTACTCTCTTCCCTAAAATCGGAACTGTCCTATTTCGTATTTCTCGGAAATTACGAGGAAAATTAAAAATATTAATAAACGCATCACATTTTGTGCCTATTTTATTATATAATACTCAAAAAACTCGGGAGTCTCAGTATGAATTTTGATGACAGATTTGAAGATATAAACAGTTCTTCCAAAGACGATAATCCTTTACGGTTTTCTGCGCCCAAGACAAACGAAGAGAATGAAGCGTATGATTTTTCGATGTTTTTGCCGGGAGGAGATTCTTCGCACAAAGATGATGTGATCACTGAAGGTGAACCGATTGTGAGTCCAACAAAAAGTAATGTAGTTTCTCTAAACCGTTATGCCAAGGATTCTGCAAGGCAAAAAGCAAAAGTAAAGTTGATGGCATTTAATATAGTCGTCAGCACTCTACTCATTCTCAGCATGCTGTCAACCTTTGCCATGGGTGTAGTTGCGTATTATACTGGCGGTGGACTGTACCAAAAAATAACCACCGACAAAGAAGAACTGGGAATTACTCAGGAAGCTATTGATAATTTGCCCAAAGGGGTTATTAATATTGCTCTTTTTGGAGTGGATTCGCGCAGCAAGGTAACCGAGAACCGCACAAAACCTTTGTCGGGACGATCGGATACCATCATAATCCTTTCGGTCGACCGCGACAACAACACCGTTAAAATGGTTTCCATCATGCGTGACAGTTGGGTCGACGTTGACGGTAAAATGCGCAAGATAAACACCGCATATGCACGCGGCGGTCCACAACTTGCTATTAAAGCACTCAATCAGAATTTCGGTCTTAATATCACCGATTATGTTGCTGTAAGTATACATCAGTTGTGGAAGGTCATCGACCTTGTGTGTGATGCCGAAGGCAGTAAAATAAAAATACACATAACCGAAAGGGAACGCGAGCACTTAAACCTGATTTCCGAACGTGAGGGACTGGGTGTCGCTGAACTCAAAAAATCCGGTTATGTCGAACTCGACGGCGGTCAGGCAATGGTATACGCACGTATCCGTAAGATTGACGGAGATAACGTCAGAGTAATGCGCCAGCAAAAGATATTAAACTGTCTGTTCGAAAAGGCTAAAAATATTCCTTTATCAAAATATCCCGACCTGCTTAAAGAAGTTATTAAAAACGTTGAAACTTCTTTGAGTTACGACGAAATCTTTAAATTTGCTCCTTTACTCGCAGGCGGCTCGCTGTCGCTGGACAGTGTATCACTCCCCAATGACGAGGTTAAGGGAACCGGCAAGATATTTGAAGATACCGGCGGAGCATGGGTTTGGAAATTTGACCTGTACGAAGCCAAAGCATTTATTTATAAATACCTTTATGGTATAGAATAAAAATATAAGCGAGGGTAAAAAAATGAAATTAGTTGAAGGCTTTGTTCTTAAAAACATCGCAGATACATTTGTTGTAGTACCTTTAGGTACCAACACGGTCTCCTTCCGTTCCATTATTTCCTTAAACGAAAGCGGTGCTTTCCTTTGGTCGCAATTAGAAACCGAAAAGACCGAAGATGAACTCTTAAGCGCCATGCTAAAAGAATACGATATCGACGAAGCCACAGCAAAAGAAGACATCGCCGCATTTATAGATAACCTTAAAAAGGCAGAACTTCTCGTATGAGTAACATGCCAAAACGTGTCCCTATGAACGAACTTTCACCGCTTCTTTTGGGACTTATAAACGAAGGCACCGACGTCACCTTTACCGTTACGGGTCGCAGTATGCAACCCACCTTTTATAATTTGCGTGACACGGTAGTGCTGACACGATGCGAGCCGGAAAAACTAAAACGGCTCGACATACCGTTTTACATTCGCGAAAACGGTCAGTTTGTGTTGCACCGAATCGTGAAAGTACATAAAGATACCTATGATATGTGCGGTGACCATCAATATGAAATTGAACGAGGCGTTCCCAAATCAGCGGTACAATGCGTAGTTAAAGGGTTTACGCGCAAAGGCAAATATCACAGTTGCGACGAACCCTTATACCGTGTTTATTCGTTTTTGTGGACAATGTGCATACCCTTGAGAAAACCGGTTTTTTGGGTCCACCGACTGATTAGAAACAATATCGGGGGCAAAAAATGAAATCTAGAAAAACTATTTCATGGCTTTTTAAGGTGTCTCGTCCGCAACTGTTTCCAATAATTATTCTCAGCCTTACTACTATGCTGTCGTCGGTCACTTTTATTGTTCTGGCACTTATATCGCGTGAGGTTATAAACGTAGCAACCGGCTCAACACCCTCGACCGATGTCAAAGGTGACATTACAAAGTGGGCTTTAATTCTATTGGCAGTTCTGTTGGGTCAACTCATACTTAATTTGTTTGACAGCCACCTGAAAACCGCCATCAGTGGAAAATTGGAGAAGAATTTACGCCACTGCATATTCCAAACGGTTACCGCCAAGCAGTACAAAGAGATAAGCGGGCTTCATTCGGGTGAGATAATTAACCGTTTTATGAGTGATGTTGACATTGTGGTTTCCGGGCTTGTTAATTTCATTCCCAACACACTTTCGATACTCACCAAGATAATTGGCGGCATTATAGTGATTGCCGCTATCAGCATAAAGTTTGCCGCCATTATTATAATTGTCGGTGTTGCGGTAATACTCGGTGCCATTCTCATCAGTTCTTTTTACAAAAAACTGCACAAACGCGTCCGACGTGAAACAGGCGAAGTCCAAAGCATGACTCAGGAATGTGTCGAAAATATCGTCGTCATCAAATCGTTTTCTAACCGACTGCCTTTACTGCACCGACTTGACGGTTTGATGAATAAACTTTATAAAAGCAAGATATACCGCAACCACGTTACAAATATCGCCAATGGCGGTCTGTTCCTGGTTTTTACAGTTGGTTATTACGCAACCTTGTGTTGGGGTGCTCTAAGCATTGCGTCAGGCAACGGTATAATGGACTACGGCACGCTTATGGCGTTCTTGCAAATAGTATCACAGATACGTGCACCTTTGTTCAACGCATCAAGTCTTATAACATCGTTCTACTCAGCCGTTGCTTCGGCAGAACGTATTATTGAACTTGAACAACTGCCCGACGAAATAACATCGGATATAAAAGACCCCGATATTTTGTACAACTCAGTTGAGTCTATAAAAATCAGTAATTTGTCTTTCGGTTACTCACCTGAAAAACAAATTATTTGTGACAGCAGTTTTGAAATAGAAAAAGGCATTACCGTGGCTGTAACTGGACCTTCGGGCACAGGCAAAAGCACCCTGTTCCGTCTGTTACTCGGCCTTTTTGAACCCAATAAAGGAACCATATGCTTTAAAACGACCAAGGAAGATGTCGAAATCAACGCCTCAACAAGAAGTTTGTTTGCTTATGTACCTCAGGGCAATCTTGTGTTATCGGGAACCATTCTTGACAATATAAAATTCGGTAATCCCGATATTGACGATTCCATGGTGCAAAAAGCACTCGAAGACGCCTGCCTTGATGAATTGATATCCACACTTCCCGACGGTGTCAACACCGTTATCGGCGAACGCGGTTTAGGACTATCAGAAGGTCAGATTCAGCGTATTTCGGTAGCACGCGCGCTTTGTTGCGGGGCTCCTATACTCCTGCTCGACGAATGTACCTCAGCACTTGATGCCGAAACCGAACTGAAACTACTCAGCAATATAACCTCTAACCGAAACAAAACGGTTTTGTTTATTTCCCATCGTGAGGCAGCTTTATCAATATGCGACCGTCAGTTATCCCTTGAAAACAAAAAATACACCTTAATATAAAGAAAGTTCAACAAGCATTTTAACGCTTGTTGAACTTTTTTAGTTTAAATCAATTCCATAATTATTTTTAAAGAATGAACTCACTACCTCTTTAACAAAACATAGCGCAAACTGGCCTTTGTTCATATCTTCAACAAGATTTTTCACACGGTCATAATCATATGAAAGTGCAGTTAAAAGCAATACCTCAACACCATCGGTACCCTCTACACCGTACACAGCATACTCGTTGCCATTCACACAATGTTTCGTCTCGACTACGCTATACCTGACATTTGCAGTCCTACATAATACACCCATAATTTTCTCCAAATGTTAATATCTTTCACATCACAAGTGTATTATATCATTTTTTCGACGAAAGTCAACATTATTTGTGGGATTTAGTCACAAATTTGTGCGCATTTATCAGTTGAATAACTTCATTATACGCATAACGATAAACTTCAATAAGGCAAGCACCGTCATAACCGTCATTTTCAAGACGTGTAAACAGCGCGCCAAAATCAAAGCCGCCTTTGCCGGGCAACATGCAGTCGGACTTGGGCGAATGGTCACTTATGTGCACATTGACAATATTGTTGCCCATTGCCTCATACATTTCATACGGAGAAAAACCGGCGCGTACCGCCTGCTTAACGTCAAACGTAAATTTCAGTCCATTATCGGTTATGTTGCTTAATTTTCGCACATTTTCAGGCGTTGCACAACGGAAGCGGTTAACATTCTCATGGGTCACCGTCACGCCAAACTCACTTGCCATACGGTTCATTTCCATAAGACGGGAACAATAAACCTCGTCAGACACATGACCTGTCAGTGAATCTCCGTGCAACACAACATACTTGGCACCAAGTATTGCAGCCACTTCGTAATATTTTTTATAAAAATCACGCGATTCTTTATATCTTCTTTCGTAGTCAGAAAACAGAAAATAAGGCTCTCCTACCGAGCCACAAGGGTGCACCGAAGCTATCTCTACGCCATAATCTTTAGACAACCGTCTTAAATTATTGACAAACGGAGCGTCAAGTTCAGACAGACTGTTAAAAAATATTTCTGTAACGGGAATAGAGTTTTCGCACAAAACTTCGAGTGCTTTTTCGGTCTCTAAAGGATAGAGACTTGCCGTCGATATTCCTATTTTCACAAGTTTTTCCTTTCAGGTGTAACGTACACCGTGCGATTTGTTTTATAAATTACCATTCCGGGTTTGGCACCTGCAGGCTTTTTAACATATTTTACAGCAGTATAATCCACCGGTACAGACGATGAGTCTGCTGCTTTTGAGTGTTCGGCCGCTTTCGTGGCAGCAAACATAACCGTACTTTCGGGCAATTCTTTACCTTCACTTACAACTATAACGTGTGAACCGGGTATGTTTTTTGTATGAAACCAGATATCGTTTTTATCGGCTAACTTTAACGTCAGTTCGTCGTTTTGACGGTTGTTTCTGCCTATCAGCACTCGAAAACCGTCGGGAGAAACCATCTCAATAGGTTTTGAAGCCTGCATAACCGATTTTTTACGGTCATTTTGGTTTTGTCTTAAATACCCTGCGACCGCCAACTCACTGCGTATTTCCTTGAGTTCGGCAACAGTTGATGCACGTGAAAGTTCGTCAATAACGCTCTCAATATAATTATATTCATCATGGCTTTGCTTTATAAGTTCGTCAAGCACTGCGGCTGCATTACAACTCTTTTTATATTCCTTAAAATATTTTTGTGCGTTCTGCATGACCGAAAGCGAAGAGTCAAGCGGAATTTTCACCGTTTTAAATTCGGGGTCATAATAATTCATAACCTCGACAAAAGGCAACCCCTTTGCATCCCCACCATGATACGATTTCAAAAGCTCACCGTATATTCTGTACTTTTCACCCTCGGCACAACGTTTCTTCTCATTCTCACGCACACGCATCTTCTTTTCGGCACGCGCACGCAAATTTCCAAGCAACCGCACAAGGTCGCTTGCGAAACTCAGTATTCTCTCTTTTCGGTCGCGTTCGGCATATACCTTGTCAAGCAACTCGGAAAAACTATCAAACTTCACAATTCCTGCCGACTGACCGTATTGGTTGATTTCTCTGTAAGAAAATTCAAACGGCATACCGTTTTTATCGGTGAGTGCTATAGGGGTCGGATACGCAATATCCGATTTAAAACGCTCTAAAGCATTTATAAGGCTTGTCTTTTCATCTGATTTCAGTTGATTGGCAATTCGGTCGGTGTCTATCTTGGCCATAACGGCAATCTCGCGGGCGATAAGCGGAGACACGCCGTCTACTGCCGACAAAACAGCGTTGCTCAAAGGTGAAGCCTGCGAGCATATTTCATCTGCCAAACATACACCGTCAGCCTCGCGGATATCGGTTTTAGACTGTCTTTCCGGATATCGATAATAAGCACCCGGCTGAATAAGTCGCGTGCTCGACTCGATATCAGAACGTCTGAGGCAGTCAACAATTTTTCCGTCATCAGCGACCAAAATAAGATTAGTTTGCTTGCCAATAAGTTCGGTCACAAGACGATAAGTAACACTGTCGCCCATTTCGTTTAAACAATTAAAAACGAGTGTAACAACACGTTCAAATCCGGTGTCTTCAACATGAGAAAACCTGGCTCCGCCCAAGTGTTTTCGCATAAGCATGCAAAACATGGGAGGCTCTGCGGGATTCTCGTATACAGCTTCGGTAAAATGAAGTCTTGGTGATGACGGACGGATACTTATTATCAACCGCTTTGAAACACCTGCAGCGCGAAACAATATCACCAGTTCCTCGGAAGAGGGCTGGTGAATTTTGTCAATACGCGTCGATTGTAAAGTATCGGCTATTTCTTTTTTCAATTGATATAAAAAAATACCGTCAATTCCCATTCGTTTTAACCTAACCTATCTATGTCAGCAATAACGCCTTGCAACATATTATATCTTTCGCTGTCGATGTTTTTGATATTTTCGGCAAGTTCTAAAATAAGCCTTCTCTTTCTTATTATGTATGCCTTTTCGTCTTCACCGATGTTTTCGGTAAGTTTGCCGAGATAATAAAAAAGAGGTTCGCACAAAGTGACTTCACCCGTGAAAACCGTTTTGATTACAGTATAAACCCTACCCTGCGACCTCACGGCTCTTTCTTCAATTATGATGAAACCATGTTCACAAAGATAACGCCTCAAATCCTCGACAGATGTCATAGGCTGAAGCAAAAGTTGATATTTACCATTTCTTATCCAAGGCGTTTTATCCATAAGTTTTACTATCAAATCTCCGCCCATTCCGGCTAAAACAAAGGTGTCGGCCTCATGCGGTTCGACCGCAGAAAATCCGTCACCTTTTCTTAAAACAATACCGTGTGTTCCGGTACGATTGATATTTTTACGAGCGTTTTCCAACGGACCGTCAGCAACGTCACACGCAAAAACGCTGGTTGCAATACCGTTTTGGATAAGATACACAGGCAGATAAGCGTGATCGGTGCCTATATCGGCAACACGATCACCCTTACGTACCATTTCGGCAATTTTTTGCAAACGGCTGTTTAAAGCCATTATTTATTCTCCAAAAATGCGTTGATTTTTGCCACAAGAGCATCGCAATCGGTACCATGTACTCGGCAAGCAGCCTCTACCGATTCGCCTCTTGAAGCAGGGCAACCGAGACAATGCATTCCCATTTCAAGGAAAAACTGTGCAGTCTCAATGTTCATATCCAAAATATCACCAATGCACATATCTTTTGTAATTTTCATAATAATTCTCCTTAATTTTATGTCTTAATCTTTATTATTTACCATTTTTAATAATTTCATTGTAGAGGTTTTCGGAGTTAGCAAAAAGATTCTCTGCCACACCGTCACCCAAGTATTTGTTTATAACACGTTTTGCCTCGGTCATCATAGGCGGACGCGATTGCACCGAATGAGTATCGGTCGCAACCAATGTTGCGATTCCGGAGTCAATGAGTTTAAGTGCCATCTTTCTGTATCCGTCGGAGAACGACGAGGTATTAACGTGTGCCAAAGCGATACCGTCTTCAACAAGTTTAAGCGCATCTTTAAAGCCTTTATACTTGTGATATCTCTCAAGATGGGCAAGAATCGGTGTAATACCGAAGTTGTAGAAAATATCAGCAACTTCATTGACCGTTTTTTGGTCAATATCTCTGCCGTAGGCAAACTCGAGCAACAAATACGGCGAATCACCTAATGTCAGTTCTTTAATTGCTTTGGTTCCGGATATTCCTCTGAAATATCTCACTTCAAAGCCTCTTACAACCTCCGGCATACCGGAAGAAATATTTTGTTTTACAAGCTCATACTTTTCATTAACTACGTCCATATGCTCGGCAAAATCGATTGATTCGGCATAAAAGTGAGGCGTTGCCGCCACAACATCTACCCCTTGTTGTCCAAGCATCTGTAACAATTGCAACGATTCTTCAAGCGTTTTGGCGCCGTCGTCGACACCGGGCAAAATGTGCGAATGAATATCAAACAGCACTTTAGCACCGTCCTATCTTGCGTAACTGTTTTTGTTGTATGTACTGCTGTTTTTCTGGTTACCACCGTTTATAACAACACCCAACAAACTCGCGTTAGCAAATTTAATAGCGGAAACAGATTTTTCAACCTGGTCATGCGTGGTTCTTCCGCCACGAACCACCAAAATAACACCTGCGGTTTTGGGAGCAAGTGCTATAGCATCCGAAACAACACCGATAGGAGGAGTATCGATAATAACACGGTCATAAATCTTTTCTACCCCATCCAAGAATTCCTGCATTTTGGGAGAACTCAACAGCTCCGAAGGATTGGGAGGAATAGGACCTGCAGGGAGCACATCTAAATCGGTACCAATATTGTGTACGGAATCCTCAAACGAACTAAGTCCTACAAGTACAGAACTAAGACCGGCAGCGTTTGACAGTCTCATTTTTTTGTGTACTGTAGGCAGACGAAGGTCTGCGTCTATAAGAAGTACTTTTTCGCCAAGTTGCGAGAAGGTGATAGCAATGTTGACAGCACTTGTCGATTTTCCTTCACCTTGATCGGAACTGGAGAGCAAAATGCTCTTACGGTCACTCTGCGATGTAGTGTAAAGTAGATTTGTTCTTATTGCTTTATAAGCCTCAACAACTGCAAAAGGCACCGACTTGGTAGCACTTGTTTCCTTTGCGGCGTTGGCATAAGTTTTAGTAATTTTGGTAGCCATTACTCAATCGTTCTCCTTTTTCCTTTGTTTTCAAAATCCGGTACGCATCCGAGTAACGGAACATCATGATTTTTAAGGAAGTCATCCTCACCTTTAACAGTCTTATCAAGCGAGTTGATAACAACTGCTGCAAGTACCGACAACACAAAACCGCCAAGCAAAGCAACCATGCTTGTAGCTGCAGTATTAGGTGCCACCTGAACAGCGCTCTTGTCAATATTAAGTACAACGGCACTCGTTCTGCCAAGGCGCGAAGTTACAGTGCTGGGTGCACATTCAGCCAACGCTGCAACCAACGTTGCCGCATCTTCTTTGTCGTGCGTTCTTACGGTTATTGTCAGTATTATCGACTCGTCTTCATACGACATACTGGTGCAACCTTTAAGCGCACCAACTGTATATGACTTATTAAGACCTGCTTCCTCAGCCAAACCGATAGCCGTCTCATAATATTCTACCGACTGCGACAGAATACCCGAAATAGACTTAAGCAAAGCAAAAGAGGTCGACAACTCGCCTGTGGTTATGTACTCGGAGTTACTCTGTTCTCCGTCGCCTTTAAAGAGCACACCGCTGGCGATAAGTACCGTTGCTTTTGCCGAGTATACGGGTTTTGCAACAAATACACAATATGAAAGAGCAATGGTAAAGGTCAAAACTGTCACAACGATTACCAACCATATCCTTTTCATAACTATGTGAAAAAGATCAACTATAGTAACATCCATTAATATATCTCCTATCGACTATTCAATACCTGAATTCTTTATTTTTTTTACCGACTTTGACAAAAACCAGCAGTAAATGGCCTCACCTAATTCGTGGAAGACGGGGTCACCGTCATGAGCACACAACATAGCAAAGGTCTGCCCAATTCTGCGGTCAACCTCGGTACCTCTGCGGTACGCAAGGTAATAAAACGAAAATGCTCCCGAATCGCCCACCGCCTTGTAAAGCGGGAGTGCAATTTTTTCAAGTTCGGCGTTAAAACCGTTTTTAGCAGTCTGAAGGACTACCGAACTTGTCATTTCCTTTTCAAGTGCCACCGTTGCGGCAAAAACCATAAGTATTCCGCGTTGAGTAGCCATTTCGGAATTATCTTCTTCTTCGTTTTCCATAGCAAATCGGCTGATGTTTTCAACAACATCATGTGCCAGTGCAACACCAAGTTCACGAGCTTTTACCGTATTGCCTTTGGAACTTTCACGGTCATATTCATCCGGCAAAGACACACTTTTTTCGCGCCGTTTGGATGAAAGCGACTTAATAGTATCCGCACTTGCTATTTTAATATCTTCATCAAACAATAAATCAACCCCACTCTGAAAACAACTGAGCATGACAAATTAAGATGTACTTTGTCGTTTTATGCGTTCTAAAGTTTGCACCTAACCTTTAAAGGTCACCCGATTTGTATCTTTTGAGTGCCTCGGCAAGTTGGTCGGGACAAGAAGTGCTTTTAAAACCGCACTTAATTCCCTCAAGTTTTGCGATGATATCGTCGATATCCATCCCGGTGCACAAAGCAGAAATTCCCTTTAAATTTCCGTTGCAACCGCCAACAAAACTAACCTCCTGCAGTTTATTGTCCTCAACATCAAGAACGATACTGCGTGAACAAGTACCCTTAGTAGTATAAGTATATTTCATCGGTGTATCCTTATCTGTCCCTAAATTTATTGCTTCTTACAGGATGACGAAGTTTTCTCAAAGCCTTGGCTTCAATCTGACGGATACGCTCCCTTGTAACATGGAACTCGGTTCCAACCTCTTCAAGAGTGTGGCATCTGCCATCTTTAAGACCGAAACGAAGCCTTATTACTGCTTCTTCTCTCGGCGTAAGCGTTTTAAGTACAAGGTCGATATCCTCATTGGTGATGGTCTTAAGTGCTGCATCATCGGGTGCCAAGGCATCTTCATCACGGATAAAGTCCATAAGTCGGCTGTCTTCCTCGGGACCAATCGGCGTTTCCATTGAAACCGGTTCCTGGGCAACACGCATTATCTCGCGTACCCTTTCGACCGACATCTCCATCTTTTCGGCAATCATTTCCTCACTCGGTTCACGTCCGTTCTCGTGAAGAAGCTGACTCTGCACCTTTTTGAGACGGTTAATTGTCTCAACCATGTGTACCGGAATTCTGATGGTTCTTGCCTGGTCGGCAATAGCACGTGTTATTGCCTGACGTATCCACCATGTGGCATAGGTTGAAAACTTAAATCCTTTAGTATGGTCAAATTTCTCAACCGCTTTTATAAGACCCACATTGCCTTCCTGAATAAGATCGAGGAAGTGCATTCCACGTCCGACATAACGTTTTGCAATACTTACAACAAGACGAAGATTGGCTTCGGTAAGACGGTTTTTGGCATATTGACTGCCCTCGCCTATCTTTTTAGCGAGTTCTATCTCTTCATCGGGTGTAAGAAGAGGATAACGACCAATATCCTTAAGATACACCTTAACGGGGTCATCCAACGAAATGTTATCCATGGACATAACCGTTTCTTCAAGCTTGTCCACATCCTCGATGTCGGCCATTTTGAGGTCATCCTCGGTAGGCTCGATGAAATCAAGGTCAAGCAGAGGAGGCTCTTCCTCAAGATTCTCAAGATTATCAGGAATCTCATCCTCAATGTCAAGATAACCATCCTTATGCTCGGAGCCCTCGTTTTTGGTGTAGCTGTCATCCAAAAATTCCTCTGCAGTGGTCGAATTCACCTCAACAACATCGGTCTCCTTGACCTTGCGTTTTGACTTTGGCTTTCCTTCCATACAATTTCTCCCTTATTATCCCTTATTAAGGCTTTTTACTGCCTTTGAGTTTTTCCATTGCTGCCGCCCACTCATCATCAGGCAGGTCGGCTATGCCTTTTGATTCGGCACTCAGTTTTTCTTCAAAAATAACGTTTATACTGTCTTTAACAGTGCGCTCCACATTGGTATCATCGATATCTGCGGCTATCAATCCGGTTACAAAACCTATCTCCTCGGGTGAAAACTCCTCACCTAAAAACATGAGGTCAAATTCACGACCCGTTCTCAGTATCTCAGATACTCTTACAAAAAGCCGTCGGTTAAAATCAGTCAACATGTCTGACGGGTCTACCCTGTCAAGTATGCTGTCAAGCAAATCCGGATGCTTAATAAGTGCTGTAATCAGCGTTTCTTCAGCAACTGCAGCACGTTTAAACTGTTGTTTTTGAGGATTCACCGCATCTTTTTTCGGCGGTTCCTTTATAATGCTATCAAGTTGCTTTTTCTCGGTCTGCTTTCTCTTATTGGCACTTATCTCCTTGACATTGCCTATAAGGACATCCTTCGAAACACCATACTTTTTAGATAGTTTTCCCGCAAAAACCTCCATGGCTATGGGGTCACCAACTTCGGCTAATACCGAACAGGCTTTTTTCAGATACTGCCATTTTCCGTCGTCTGCCGACAAATCAACACCTCTTGCGGCGGTAAGTAAGCGGTATTCAATATCACTCAGTGCTTTTTCGAGCAAATTTTCAAACTGTGCCGCACCGTACTTCTTGATAAATTCATCGGGGTCTTTGGCACCGTTCATACGGACTACCTTTATCTTAACCCCAACACCCGACAGTATTTTGAGTGTGCGGTCGGTGGATTTTTCACCCGCCTCATCGGCGTCCATGGTAACTATTACCTCTTTTGTGTATCGGCTGAGCAGTTTTGCCTGCTCCTCGGTAAATGATGTTCCCAAAGCCGCGACGGTATTTTCAAAACCCGCTTGGTGAAGTGCGATAACATCCAAGTTTCCTTCAACCAGAATAATTTGGTCGGAACAGTTCTTTTTAGCGTAATTGATGCCATACATGTTATGGCTTTTTTTGTAAACAGGCGTATCAGACGTATTGACATATTTTCCGCCCTGCTTTTCGTTGCCCGGCATAGCTCGTCCGCTAAACGCGATAACCTTACCGTGTACGTTAATTATAGGGAAAATACAACGGTTTCTGAAACGGTCGTATGTAAATTCTCTCTGTTTTCCCGATGCATCGGTTTTGGAAGACCTTGCTACCAAGTCTGCCTTTTCGATAACATACTGTGTAAAACCTTTACTTTTAAGGTGGTTTTCCAAAGCATGCCAATCATCCGGTGCAAATCCCAAACCAAAATGTTTTATGGTCTTAAGACTCAAACCACGACCTAAGAAATAATCAAGACCCGCTTTGCCTTCAGGCGACATCATATACGAATGGAAAAACCTTGCCGCTTCACGGTTGGCTTCGTATATGTCGTTCCTTAATTTTTCTTCCTTATTGTCACGGTCATTTTCGGGAAGTTTTAAACCCGCCCTATCAGCCAATCGCCTTACAGCATCTATGTAATCGAGATTTTCCATCTGCATAGTAAAAGTGATTATATCCCCACCTTTACCACAGCCGAAACAATAGTACGAACCGTTTTCGGGATAGACGGTGAACGACGGCGTTTTTTCATTATGAAAAGGACAAAGGCCGACAAGGTTACTTCCCCTTCGTTTGAGCACGATATAAGGCGACAATACCGATTCAATATCGTTCTTAAATTTCAGTTCCATCAGAAAATCCTGAGGAAGTGCCACCTATATCACCCCGTTCATTCATCATCCATTATATATATTCGTATTAAATATTAAATGTACTTCAAAAAAATCAAAAAAATGTTCAAATTTCTTCACAATTCGACCGCCGAGTAGTCCGAGCCCGTTTTTTCGACTTTGATTCTGCCGCAGAACGTCTCGGTCACCTTGTCACAAAGCAATGCAAAATCATTTTCGCGCACGGCAAACACAACCTCTACCTTGTCTGTATAGAGTGTATCCGACACGTTGCCTCCACAAGAAGTAATTACCCTTGTAAGCTGCTCTGCATCGGAATAATCACAAAGTGCCTTGCAGATATTACAATACTGCATTTTAACAACACCTGCATTATCAATGGCAGCCTTAGCCGCGGCAGTATATGCCCTGACAAGACCGCCTGTACCCAACAGGACTCCACCAAAATAACGGGTAACCACAACACAAACATCGGTTAGTCCCGATTTTCTTAAAACATCAAGCGTCGGCATGCCGGCAGTTGAATGAGGTTCACCGTCGTCGGAATACCGTGTTAGCGAATTTTCGCGCAAGATATATGCATAAACATTGTGCCTTGCACCGAAATTTTCCTTTTTTATCCTGTTTATGTGGTCAATGGCTTCTTGTTCGGTGGTAACAGGTATAACCGACCCGATGAAACGCGACCGTTTTTCCTCGTATTCACCAACACCTGCACCTGCAATCGTCAGATATTCCTGCAACCTTATCACCTCACAAAATTTAAAAGACCGCATCTGCATACTGCAGTTGCGGTCGCTTTTTTGAAACAATTATTTTGCATCAATGCCGAAACGCTTTTTAAATCTGTCTACGCGGCCGCCGGTATCGACAAGTTTCTGTCTGCCGGTAAAAAACGGATGACATTTGGAGCAGATATCCAAACGGATATCCTTCTTTGTCGAGCGAGTTTCAAACTCTGCTCCGCAAGCACACTTTACAGTAACTGTTTCATACTGAGGATGAATACCTTCTTTCATGTTGTCACCCCTCTCCTTTTCTTTCACATTAACAATGGAATGATATCACAACTCTTTTAAAATTGCAAGTATTATTTTTAAATTTACAAAATTTTTTTAAAACCCAAATAAATCACATAGGGTATGCCTTATTTTTTCAAAAACCTCAACTGCCTTAAAACGCACCTCGTACCCTTCGGGTTCGGTTACTATTTTTTCGGCATCTTCGTCAAAACTGTCAGACGGTGTGACAGTTGCCGACGGTACGCAGAGAGCCGGGAACATGACGCACCACCAATTTTTGCCTTGGGCATCGCCGATGTTTATTTTTATTGCCTCATAGGTGCCTGCAGGAAGTGTAAACGTTTCATACTCCCTCGTTTCAAACCACGATTCGCCCACCGATACACTCACAGGATAATCGTATCCCATGGCATACACCGTATTTTGTGCCACAGTGTTAAAAAGCCCTAAGTTTTGGTCTGCAGCGTCATATGCCTCCCCCAGTGATTGGCAGTCTGCAAAAACACTTTCCGAAACTTCAAGTACGGCATCTCTTACTTTGAGTTTCAGTGTTTGGTCGGATTCCGAATCAGAATTTGCCTTAATGTGCAACCTCAACACGTTATTGCGTATCTCGTTACAGGTAGCATCGAAACTCACAAGCGACAACGCGGCACTAAGCACTAAAGCACAAGCCAAAGCTCTGATAAGTATTTCAACATTGATTTTTTTGAATATGTTCATTTTTTGTCCTCTCCTGTTTTTGTTCTCAACAAGATTGTTGACAGAAGAGCACTCATTTAAACACTATTTCACAATTTCCCAACCGCATTTTTTAGGAACGCACAAAAATGCCTCAGCACCGGCAGATTTAACTGCATTATAAGCAGCAGTACGTTCGTCCTCTGTTTCGAATATACCAACAACGCTCGGACCTGCTCCCGAAAGACCGGCATAAAAAGCACCGTTTTGCAGCATTTTCTCTTTTATTTCCAATGCCTCTTTGCCGCAAACTGTTTCAAAGCAGTTGTAAAATCCCCTGGACGCTTTTTTGATATTGCTTTCACGAAGACCCTCTTTTATCACACAAAGGTCGGATTTTTTAAGACTCTCAGCACTGTCCAAAGTACGGTACATCTCACCAGTTGAACCTTTAAGACCCTTTTTGGCAATAAGCATAAGGCATTCGGGCAAATCACTTAAATCGGTCAACTTTTCCCCAACACCCTCGGCAAGTTTGGTACCGCCGTTAAGACAAAACGGAACATCAGCACCCAAAGAAAGCGCAAGCCCCCCAAGTTCGTTTTGACTGAGTTGGTTATCAAAGATAAAATTCAATACTCCCAAAACCGCGGCGGCATCGACACTTCCGCCACCAAGTCCGCCTGCAAGCGGTATGCTTTTTACAATATATATATTGACGCAGGCTTTAACACCCGCTGTTTCTAAATACCGTTTTGCGGCCATGAAAGCCAGGTTATGCTCACCGCAGATAGAACCGTCGGAGCAGTCAAGATTGACCTTTATGCTACCGTACTCTTTATCCACCGATACTGTAATAGTATCACAAAGAGATACCGACTGCATCAAAGAGCATAGCGTATGATAACCGTCAGCCCTTTTACCCGTAACATCAAGCGAAAGATTAACCTTTGAATACGCCTTTACCTTTAGCATAACTATCCCTTTAGTTCTTCCAAAAATTCTCCAATTCTGCGGAGTGCTTCCTTTATATGCTCAACCGAGTAGCAATAAGACGCTCTGACATATCCCTCACCGCTATCGCCAAAAGCATTACCCGGCACTATTGCAACCTTTTTGGAATAAAGCAATTTTTCGCAGAACTCCTCAGACGAAAGACCCGTTGATTTAATACACGGGAAGGCATAGAAAGCACCTTCGGGTTCAAAACACTCGAGTCCCAACTTATTAAACCCGTCAACAATAAGGCGTCTTCTCGTGTCGTATTCATCAACCATAGCCCTTACGTCGTCTTCACCGTTTTTAAGTGCCTCAATAGCGGCATACTGAGAGATTGTCGGTGCCGACATAATAGCAAACTGATGAATTTTGGTCATTTGTGTCAAAATCGGCTCAGGACCGCAAGCGAAACCCATTCTCCAACCGGTCATTGAGAAAGATTTTGAAAAACCGTTAATAATAACAGTGCGTTCTTTCATACCGTCAATAGATGCAATCGAAACATGCTTGTTACCGGTGTACGTGAGTTCGGAATATATCTCGTCCGAAATAACAATTATATTAGTATCTTTTAGAACTGAGGCAATAGCCTCCAAATCTGCCTTTTCCATAATAGCACCCGTAGGGTTGCCGGGATAAGGCAAAATAAGTGCCTTGGTTTTTTCGGTGATTTTAGCCTTGAGTTCTTCGGCTGTTAGCCTGAACTTATTTTCAGCCTTGGTTTCAACCGTTACGGGCACACCGCCTGCAAGACGGCAAATCGGTCCATAGCAAACAAACGAAGGCTCGACAACAATAACCTCATCGCCGGGAGCAACCACCGTTCTTATAGCGGCATCAATGGCTTCACTGCCACCAACAGACACAAGCACCTGCGTTTCGGGGTCAAACTCAACACCTATTCCCTTTTTCATATAGTCGGCAATAGCACTTCTGAGTTCTTTAATACCCTTATTAGCGGTATACCTTGTTCTTCCGTCCTGCAACGAACGGATACCTGCCTGACGGATGTGCCACGGTGTTTTAAAATCAGGCTCGCCAACGCTTAACGATATAACATCATCCATCTCGGCAGCAATATCAAAAAACTTTCTGATACCCGACGGCTTTATATCAGCCACAGTCGGGTTAATCAACTTGCTGTAATCCATCACAGTAACATATTCTCCCTATCGTCCTTGTTGTCGGCACAAAGTTCAACATCCATTTCCTTATATCTGCGGAGAATGAAATGAGTAGCAGTGCTCATAACGTCTTTCATGGGAGCCAACTGCTTGGCAACAAACATGGCAACCTCCTGGAAGGTCTTGCCTTTAACTATAACGCAAAGATCGTAACCGCCCGACATGAGGTATACCGACTCAACTTCTTGGAACTTCATAATTCTCTCGGCGATAAGTTCAAAACCGACATCAGGCTGAGGTTCAACCTTAAGTTCGATTATTGCCGAAACCTTGGCTTTGTCGAGTTTTTCCCAGTCGATAACAGCCTTGTATCCGCAGATAAGCCCCTCTGCTTCCATCAACTTTATCTCAGAACATACTTCTGCCTCCGAAATTCCTGCCATAACAGACAGTTCTTGAACGCTGTAACGTGCATTGTTGCTAAGTAATTTTAAAAGTTTAATATTCATTTTTTATTCCTCCGAAAATCATTCAATATTTATGGGTAACGGATGATGCTTCTGATAAATGGAAACATATTCAAAGCCTACTTCTTTAAGCATAGCATAAGCATCGGCAACCTTGTTGCCCACATCATAGGCGCTGTGGGCATCAGAACCTACGGTTACATACTCACCGCCGAGTTGCTTGTAAAGTTTCAAAACCTCAATGCACGGATGCATGTTTGCGGTAATCCCTTTGGTAATATACTCGCTGCCTGCGGTGTTTATTTCAATTGCTTTGCCGTTTTTTATAAGGGTTTTGAAAATATACTCAAGTTGTTCTCTGTGTTGCATTATGTCATACTCGGCAAGTTTTGCCGCAGGAAAATACCTCAAAGGATACGTAATATGCGCCAACACGTCGAAACCGTTCCACTCAACCGTTTCTATTATATCGTCATAATATCTCGACATAATAAGTTCGGGTTGATTGCCTTCCCTCGAATAATCAAGTTCACTCAAAAACTTCTTCTTGCCCTTTATCCTGTGAACCGAGGCAAGCACAATATCATAGTCGTTTTTGAGTATTCGCTCGGTAAGTTCAAGATTGCGGACAGGACAACCGAGTTCAACACCGGTCGACACAACAATCTGCCCGTCAAATACAACCCTTGCTTTTTTTGTTTCAAAAACCGATTGACGGCAGGTAACAAAATTATTGTGCATGTCGCAATCAAGCGCTTCATAATGGTCGGTTATAGCAATGGCGCGCATTCCTTTTTCAATAGCTTTTTCGCAAATAAGCGTAA
Source organism: Acutalibacteraceae bacterium (assembly GCA_045592985.1). Classification (GTDB taxonomy): domain Bacteria; phylum Bacillota; class Clostridia; order Oscillospirales; family Acutalibacteraceae; genus UMGS172. The sequence continues at coordinate 34,943 of JAZNVU010000041.1, forward strand.
CCGAATGTTCCGCATCACTTGAATTGTCCGAATGGATATGCATATCCACAAGATTACGGTAGTCCATAATGCCTCCCATTTTTGCATACTTTTTTCTATTTTATCACCAATCAAGCAATATTACAAGCATTTTTGGGGAAACTGTGAGAAAGAAAGGAGATAAAGTTATGAAAGTAGAAATTGATCGCGAAGGTTGTATTGCCTGCGGACTTTGTGTGTCTATCTGTCCTGATGTGTTCACCATAGCCGATGACGGACTTGCCGAGGCAATAGAAAACCCCGAAAAACAGTACGATTCAGCCGTTAAAGAAGCCGCCGAAAGTTGCCCCGTAAACGTAATCAAAACCGAGGATTGACACAAAAATAGACCAAAAGCCGTTTCGTTTTTAACACACACTTGTTGGGGAGGACACAATCCTCCCCAACGGTATTTTTTATTATCACAGGCATTGACCACTACTGCGTGTCACTTCATGATAAAAATTTTGCAAAAGGGTTGCTTTTTTAATATGATGTGTTATAATAAACATGCAAAATGTGTTCCATTTGGTACAGTTTGAGGTGAAATGATGCATTGCTTCCTTTTTGAAGGTTTGACAGATGAGCAGTCTGAAAAGGTAAAACTTCTGCTTGGCGACCCCGCGACGGCAAACAAAGGTGACGAACTTTACATAGACGGTCTTGTTTGCATACTCGACAAAGGCTCTGCCACTATCAGAAGAAATACAGGAGAGCATCCCGTTACGGTTCGCACCGCCAAAAGTGGCGAAGTGTTTGGCGTTGCCTCGGTTTTCGGCAATCGGGCTGAAATCAAAAGCAGTATTATTGCCAACGAAACCTGCTCGGTTTATTACCTTAGCGAAGAACTTTTGAAAAGGTTGATGTCGGATTACCCTGTAATCAGTTTTAACTACATTTCATTTCTCACCGACCGAATACGTTTTCTCAACCGCAGAATCGACACTTTTTCAGCCGACAACACCGAAAAAAGGGTGTATGAATACTTTGTATCATTGGCTGACAGTGACGGTAAGGTGTGTCTCGACTTTGGCATGGCTGAACTTGCACGCAGGCTTAACATTGGTCGAACCAGCCTTTACCGAAGCATCGAAACGCTGGAAAACGGCGGTCTTATAACCCGAAACAAACACATTATCAATGTAATAAAAGGAGAAAACTTATGAAAAAGACAATTTCAGTAATTTCACTCATCTTGTGCCTTGCTTTGGCACTTTCGCTTACTGCCTGTGGCGGAAAAGACACCGCTTCCGACGCAAGCAGTGTAACCGACGGCGAATATACTGCGGTCGACATGACCGTTGCTTGCATGACCGGTCCTACCGGCATGGGCATGGCAAAACTCATGGCTGACAGTGCTGCAAAAACCACCGCCAACAACTACACCTTCGACGTTCAGGCAGCCGCTACCGAAATCACTCCTAAGTTTATCAAAGGCGAAATTAATATTGCTTCGGTACCCACCAATGTTGCCGCAACACTTTACAACAAAACAAACGGCAAGGTGAGAATTCTTGCTGTCAACACCTATGGCGTTTTGTCTATCTTAGAAAAAGGCAATACTATAACATCTATCGAAGACCTCAAGGGCAAGACTGTTTATTCGACCGGTCAAGGTCAGAACCCAGAGTTTATTATTAAATATATCTTAACCGAAAACGGTATCGACCCCGAAAATGACCTTACCATAAACTTTGTATCGTCCGACGACCTTAAGGCTAAACTCATAAGCGGTGAAGCCGAGGTTGCCATGGCACCCGAACCGCTTGCAACCGCCGTTATGGTTCAGAATAAAGAACTCAACCGAGTTCTCAGCATCAACGACGAATGGGCAAAGGTATCGGACGATAAACTTATGATGGGTTGCGTTATTGCGCTTGACTCTTATGTAAAAGACAACGAAGCCGCAGTTGAGAAATTCCTCGAGGAATATTCTGCTTCGATTAATTTTGCCATTGAAAACGGTGACCAGGCAGCCGAATACTGTGCAGAATACGGCATTTCGCCCTCTGCCGCCATTGCCAAAAAATCCCTTCCCACATGTAACCTTTGCTATGTGACGGGAAGTGAAATGAAAAAGGCTGTAAACGCATACTTCTCGGTACTCTTTGCAGCCGATAACAATTCAATCGGAGGAGCAATGCCCCTTGATGATTTCTACTACAAAGCCGATTAAATTCTTCAAAAAAATATTATCAGGTATCGTGGTAACCGCCTTCTGGCTTCTTGTCTGGGAGGCGGCGTCCCGCATTGTAAGTCATGACAACGAACTCATGTTGCTTATCCTACCGGGACCAAAAGCAGTGTTTGAAAAATGGCTTGCTATAGCCTTTACAAAGCCGTATCTCACTGCCGTCGGCAACAGCCTTGCACGTATTATTGCAGGATTTGTCTTGGGCGTGTTGGCAGGAACTTTGCTGGGAATCGCGACGCATTGTTCCAAAACGGCTGACATCGTTTTATCCCCTATAATAAAGATAATCCGCGCCGTACCCGTTGTTGCAATTTCAATTTTGCTTTTTTTGTTTTTCAAAAGCAACACTTTGCCGATTTGTATTGTCTGCCTCATGGTCATGCCTGTTATTTGGCAAACAGTTTATGACGGGCTTAATACCCCTGACCAAAAACTAATGGAAATGGCAAAAGTTTTTGACCTTAGCCGCACAAAAACCTTTTTTTACATAAAGGTTCCTTGCCTGTCCTACTCATTGATGTCATCTGCCGTCAACGCGTTGGGTCTTGCATGGAAATCGGGAATTGCCGCCGAAGTAATTTGTCTGCCCAAAAATTCCCTTGGCTCTGCACTTTGGCAAAGCAAAGGCAGTATTGAGTTTGACCAGGTTTATGCCGTTACGCTTACAGTGGTTATTTTAAGTATCGTTATTGAATTTTTGCTTAAACTGTCGGTTAAGTTAATTCTTAAAAAGGCAGGTGGCACGAAATGATAAAACTTGAAAACTTAAGTTTTTCATACGGCGACCTCCAAGTTTTGAAAAACTTTAACCTCACTGTATCAAAAGGCGAATGTATAAACATCAAAGCACCTTCGGGTGGTGGAAAAACCACACTGTTCAGACTTATTGCAGGGCTCGAAACACCGTCTGACGGAAAAATAACGGCACCGCAAAAACTGTCGGTGGTATTCCAGGAAGACCGCCTGTTACCGTCACTCAGTCTTAAAAAGAACGTCACTTTACCACTACCCAAAAGCACTCACAAAAGGGCAATCGAACTTTTGTGTGAAGTCGGTTTGGGAGATTTTTTGAACACTCCTGTCAACCGTTTAAGTGGCGGAATGAAGCGTCGTGCTGCAATAGTACGTGCAGTGGCTTTTGGCGGTGACGCCTTGCTGTTAGACGAACCGTTCAACGGTATTGACAGCGAAACCAAAACAATCGTTGCAGAAATGATAAAGCGTGAAGTTTTAAGTAAAAACATACCCGTTATCATTTCAACACATATTGACGAAGACGCACTGCTTTTAAACGCCAAAACGGTTGAACTTTAACAAAATTAAAAAACAACCCATTGACGATAATAATCGTCAATGGGTTGTTTTTTCTGCGAAAGAGTACCCAAACGAAGCAGAAATGACGTAAAAGTACACCATATCATTTATCAACGCAATGATAAACTTTTATTTTGCATTTTCCTTTGTGGCTCGACAAGAAGCGATCAGCATCACACGCAATGACGTACATTTTGCAGAAAGCGTTTTATATAATTGCTCATCAATGTAGTTGGTTCTATGCAACAACTCAAGCCAATAACCTGTTTCACTTGCTTCTTTTAAGGTGATTTGATGTTGCGTCACTTCGTGCCGCAATGATGCGATGTTTGCCCCAAAACATTAGGTGAAACGACATCATTTGCCGAAGGCAAACATCATTCAAAAAACGCACTTTTGTCAGTAGACAAAGGTGCGTTTTTTTGTTGGTGGAGACGGTGGGGATTGAACCCATGACCTTACGGATGCGAACCGTACGCTCTCCCAGCTGAGCTACGCCCCCATATGCACTTTTTTGTGCAAACATTCTACCACTGTAACGTTCGCATTTCAAGTGCTATTATATATTTATTTTTTCTTACCTAACAACGATTTTCTCTTGGTTTTTATGCCCGACCACATAGCAATAATGATTTGTGCCGGTATACCAATAAACATTAGTTTCCACGCTTCTTTACCGAAAATGCCGAACATATAAAACGACAAAACAAGTGAAACCAGCACCGACCACATAAGAACGGTTATTATAAGAAAATTACGTCGACGGTTGAACCATATTGAATTAAAAACCAACCACACGATACACGATAACGGCACTGCATAAACAAACGATAATGCAGAAAGCATCTGTCCTATGTTAGAAAACAAATCGGCGTTTATAAAAGCAAACGTTGCAACAAACCACACAAGCAAAATGCTGATGCCTGTAATGAGACCACGGTTGCGCACCTTTCTTCGGCTCTGCTTCTTTCTTAGCATATCCGGGTCGTCATGTTCCTCGGTTATAAGATAGTCCACAGTAACAGAGAAAATATCGGCAATTGATTTCAGCACCGCTATATCCGGTACCGACTCTGCCCTCTCCCATTTAGAGACTGCCTTATCGGAGTAATTCAGTCTTTCGGCAAGGTCAGCCTGTGTCATATTTTTGCTTTTTCTGAGTTCGGTTAAATTTTTGGCAATAGCATTCTTGATTTCCTCCAAATCGGCACCTCCATTTCGTTTTTAGTATTATATCACAACTCTACCAACAATTCAAGTCCGATTTTTAGGTCTCTACTGTGAGTAGATTTGTCGAAAAACGCCTCTACTCAGCGGTAGAATTACTGTATACAACAAAATCGCAACGGTTTAGTGACTAAATTGACCTTTTGTTGTAACATAATACTATCAAAGAGATTTCGGAGGAAATTATGAGTAGTTTTATCATCTTTACAGACTCAGGTTGCGACATCAAACCTGAAATTCTTGAAAACTGGAATGTTAAATATGCTAAACTCAGTTTTGCTTTTGACACCGACGGTGTAGTACTTACCGACGATACAATAGAGTCAAAGACTTTTTATGACCGTATGAGAAACGGAGAGGTTGCTAAAACCTCTGCTGTCAATATTGAAACCTTTAAAAATGCCTTCAGACCCCTAATTGAAAACGGAAACGATATATTGTATATAGGTTTTTCCTCGGGTCTTTCCACCACCTTTAATTCGGGTCGAGTTGCTTTGGAAGAACTTAGCGAAGAATATCCCGACAGAAAACTTATTGCTGTTGATTCGCTTGCTGCTTCGGCAGGTCAGGGCTTACTTGTAAAACTTGCTGTCGACCAAAAGGTAGCAGGTAAGACAATAGAGGAGGTTGCTGAATTTGTCGAAAACAACCGTCTTAACCTTTGCCATTGGTTTACGGTTGATGACCTTGTTTATTTAAAACGCGGTGGCAGAGTTAGTCCTACCGTTGCGTTTGTCGGCGGCCTCTTGGGTATAAAACCTGTAATGCACATGGATAACGAGGGCCATCTTATTAATATGAGTAAAGTAAGAGGTAGAAAATCGGCTATTGAAGCCCTTGCGGATAAATTCAATGAACTTGCAATTAACAAAACTTCAGGACCTGTATTCATTTCACACGGTGACTGTATGGAGGACGCAAAAAGCCTTGCATCCATTATTAAAAAAACACACAATGTCGAAGTTGAGATAATCACCGATGTCGGAGCCGTTATTGGTTCTCACTCAGGTCCCGGAACTCTTGCTCTCTTCTTTTTGGGAAAGGAAAGGTAATTTAATTGGAAAGAACCAAACTTTGCGACCGTAAACTTCCTTGTTACACTCGTGGTGAAGAGGTTTTTAATATGGTGTCGCATATTGTTGGCGGCGGACTGGGTGTTATTGCATTAACGCTTTGTGTTATAGTATCGGCTTTGCACCGCAACGCATGGGCGGTTGTTGGTAGTGCCATATACGGCGCTTCACTTATATTGCTCTATGCTATGTCAAGTATTTATCATGGGCTCAAGCACGAGTTTGCTAAAAAAGTAATGCAGGTGCTCGACCATTGCACAATATATTTTCTTATTGCCGGCACCTATACTCCGATTTTACTTTGTTCCATAAGGGAATACTCCCCTGTTACCGCCTGGATACTTTTTGGTGTTGTTTGGGGATTCGCCGCATTGGCAACCACCTTAACCGCCATTGACCTAAAAAAATATTCTGTATTTTCAATGATTTGTTACATCGGTATGGGATGGTGCATTGTGTTTGCCGCCAAAATAGCCATTGCCGCTATACCTTTTATGGGGCTTGTTTATCTGCTGGCAGGTGGCGTATCCTACACAATAGGCGCAATACTTTACGGTATGGGCAGAACTCACCGCTATATGCACTCCATATTCCATCTGTTTGTGGTACTGGGCAGTTTATTGCAGTTTATTTGCATATTATTCTATATTATATAACATCCTCTCTCAAACGAAAAACCCGAGTAAAACTCGGGTTTTTCGTTATTTATATTAGCGATACATTCTCGGGGAACTAGCCCAAAAAGCACTTGCAATCTTCTGTAAATTATCAGAATTTATATCGGGTAAATTCATGATATTTTGATACAACTTGGCAAATTCGGTCAAACCACAGTTGCCTGTTAACATGTATTCGGTACTGCACCCCAATACTTTGCATATCTTTGAAGCCTCGTCTATACCAATTGCCGTTTCGCCCTTTTCCATCGTTTTTACGCTTGAAAGCGGTACACCTGCCCGTTCAGCCAACTCCCTGCGTGAGAAGAGATTTTGATTTCGACATTCGAACAATCTCTCGCCCACCTGCTGTAAATAAGTCTTTTCCATTGTAACATCTTCCTTTCGGTAGCGGGCATATAAAAAGTGCGTGGCAGAGCCACGCACTGAAAAACACCCGGCTCATTTGTTGCAACACAAATTCAAATCATAAAACAGTATATGATTAATAGAGCCTATGCTTTTACCAGAAGGATAAAAACATACACTGTTCCATGATTCATTAAATTTGTGTTGCATAAGTATTATACAATACTGTCGGGAGTTTGTAAACCCTAAAAATCAATAAAAACAAGGCACACCGTACCAAAAGGTATAGTGTGCCTTGTTTTCATGCTTTGAACTTTGTAAAAAACACAGCCGCCTTGTGTTTTAACAGGAAAATTCCTTTGCAAAAGCATTTTGTTAATAAAACACTTTTTGACCTCGCTACCGCAAGGCAAATCTTATCTGTTTTTGAAGTGGCCTTGGCTTTTAGAACACAGGTTTCAAACAATTCGTCAGATATAATGCCTTTTATAACCTCGGTGCGTTGCCTGTTGGTCATTTCCAAAGCACCGTAGGTACCTGAAATAAAAGAATACATGTTCCTTATATGATAAAGATGGCAATAACCAACCAAGTCCTCGTCGGCATCATGGCAAAACTCTGACAAAAGTTTATATCGGTCGGTTAAAAATTTTGCCTTTTCGGGTTTGAAACTGCGGGTAACACCTGCTCCTTCATACTGGATGTAATGATAAAAACATTTATCAACCACGCAAAGTTTGGGTGTAATTTCTAAAAATCGCAGGTTAAACTCGGTATCCTCAAAAAGTTCACCTTCGGGGAATTTAAGCCCATTTTCCACTATCACACTGCGCTTGAAAAATTTGTTGCACATAGCGTCTACAAGATACTTCGATTTAAGCTCGACAAAATCGGAGTATAGTTCTTGTTTAGAGGTGTAAACAGCACTTTTTGCCTTAACCTCTACCCTGCTCACACCGTTTTTAAGCACCGTTTCGTGGAAATAGCCCGCAATCAGCATATCCGAGCCACTTTTCGTGACAGCATCATACATACACTCAAAAGCGCCATCGTCGATATAGTCATCAGCATCAACAAAGGTTATGAATTCGCCCATAGCAGCCGAAAGGCTTGTGTTTCTTGCCCTTGCAACACCACCATTTGGGGTATTTATGACCTTGACACGACGGTCTTTCATAGCAAGTTCGGAAGCGATGCATAACGTGGCGTCTTTTGAGCCGTCGTTGACTATTATGAGTTCCAAATCACGAAACGATTGCGATAAAACCGACAATGCCGCACGTTTTAGAGTATCGGCGGCATTATAAGCACAAATAATAACACTTAAAACCGGCATATCAATACTTTATCTTGCCTTCGGCAACATTCTTAAGATGCGCACCATAGGGCGATTTGCCGTATTTATTGGCCGATTCTATAAGTTTTTCCTTATCTATCCAGCCATTGCGGTAAGCGATTTCTTCAATGGCAGAAATTTTTATATCCTGCCTTGTTTCTATAACGCGTACAAACTCGGTTGCCTCGCTCAACGCGTCAACTGTGCCCGTATCAAGCCATGCAAAACCGCGGCCTAAAGTTTCAACATTCAAACTGCCGTCTTCCAAATACATACGGTTAAGGTCGGTTATTTCCAGTTCGCCTCTTGCCGAGGGTTTAACCTTTTTGGCAAGTTCTACAACGCGATTGTCGTAGAAATAAAGTCCCGTTACGCAGTAGTTAGACTTAGGTGCTTTAGGCTTTTCTTCAATCGAAACTGCCTTACCGTCTTTATCAAACTCAACAATACCAAAACGCTCGGGGTCATTGACATAGTAACCGAAAACGGTTGCACCGTGTTCACGTGCGGCGGCGGCTTTGAGCATTTTAGAAAAACCGTTACCGTAGAAGATATTGTCGCCCAAAACCATTGCGCAACTATCCCCTGCTATAAACTCCTCACCTATAAGGAAAGCCTGAGCCAAGCCGTCAGGCGAAGGTTGAACTTTATATGAAAGATTGATACCGTAGTCCGAGCCGTCACCTAAGAGTCGCTCAAAATTGGGCAGGTCGGTTGGAGTTGAAATAATCAGAATATCCTTAATGCCCGCCAGCATCAAAGTCGATAACGGATAATAAATCATCGGCTTGTCATAAACGGGCAATAATTGCTTTGATGTAACCATAGTCAGCGGATAAAGACGCGTACCGGAACCACCGGCGAGAATAATTCCTTTCATAACTAAAACTCCTTTAACAAAAAGTTTAATATTCCTCTTTATGGTATAAACCTTTTAATAATTGTATCATTAAATCTTCCTTATTGCAAGGAATAATTGTCTTCATAAAAAAGCCTTCGCAAACCTTAAAGGTTTGCGAAGGCTTTTAACTGATTAGTCAGCCATGAATGTAATCTTGTCGTTAAGAATTTCGGAAATAAGATCCAAAACCCAGAGAACAAAGTTACCGATACCGGTAACCAAACCGACAATACCAACAACCAAAGTTACTATGTTCTTGGTTTCAAGGTAACGGAGAATACGGTAAATACCACCGATCAAACCACCTAAAATAACCTGAATGATAATCTTGGCAATCTTGGGAAGTTCTTCATATTTTGCAGTATAGTTCATCATTTATCCCTCCTTTGGTTTCATTATATCACATAGGTTTAAAAAATCAATGATTTTTACTTATTTTGACAAAATTATTATTTTACAATATAACTGTCGACCTTAGAAAGCATTTCTTCGGTAAACTCAGTCGTATATGCCTTTTCTATTGTAACATCGAGAACGGGTTTGTCGTTATTGTCGGTTGCAACTGCGGCAATATCATCTACAACGTCCAAGCCAATTACAACCTGACCGAATACAGTATGGCCTTTGGTTGCTTTCCATGCGCCATCAAGTGAAATGTTTCCGCCGTATTTTTTGTAGAACTCCCACACTTCGTCGGACACTTTTCTGGGGTCGAACATATTGTCGGCAATATGTTTATAGCAGAAATCTGAAATATATTCCTCAACCGTTGCAAACTCCTGCTTTAAAGTAGGGTCGGAGTTATACATCTGGGTAAGATAACTGATGTTTTCGGCATTGCCTACCATCTGACCGAAATAGGTCGACATGTCAATACTGTTTTTATCGTAACTGCAGGTCTTTATTTGGTTAATAAAGAACTGACTGCCGTTGGTGTTAACGCCTGAGTTTGCCATAGCAAGTGAACCGCGGATATTGAGAAGGTTGGAGTTGAACTCGTCTTCAAAACTCTCGCCCCAGATACTTTCACCGCCGCGTCCCGTTCCTTCGGGGTCACCACCCTGAATCATAAAATCTTTAATAACACGGTGGAAGGTGATACCGTTATAATATCCGTTGTCGGCATGGGTCATAAAGTTTTCAACCGCTTTGGGTGCGCTTTCGGGGAACATGCGGATGACTATATCACCCATTGTGGTTTCAAGTACAACTACCTTTTCGCCGATTTCGGGTGCGTTAAGTTGAAAACCGAGTGCGTCATCCGTACGTGATGTCGCAGGCTTAGGCTCGGGCAAAGCAATTTTGCCTTTCACCTGTTCTTCCTCTTTGCCACATGAGCAAAGGCACAAAACAGTAGCCAAAACTAATGTAAATGCAATAATCTTTTTCATAAATTATACCTCTTTAATGTCAATAGACAAAATTGTGACATCCTCTAAAGGACGGTCGGACGGATTGGTCTTAACGGCAGCGATAGCCTTAACAACGTCCATGCCCTCGAACACCTGACCGAAAACACTGTGCTTGAAATCAAGCCAGGGAGTGCCTCCAACCTTAGCGTATGCCTCCTGACAGGATGCAGGGAAACTGTCCTCAAGTTGTTTCATTTGACCGAGCAGACTTTCAGGGCACTCCGATGCCTCAACAATAAAGAACTGGCTTCCGTTAGTGCCGGGACCGGCATTTGCCATTGAAAGAGCACCGTAGATATTGTGAAGGTCAACATCAAACTCATCCTCAAAACTATGACCCCAAATACTTTCACCGCCGCAACCGGTTGCAGTAGGGTCACCGCCCTGAATCATGAAATCCTTAATAACTCTATGAAAAACGATACCGTTATAGTAGCCGTTCTTTGCATGGGTCACAAAATTTTCAACCGTCTTGGGAACTTTATCCGTAAAGAGGCGGATAGAAATATCGCCCATGGAAGTGTGCATGATTGCAACGGTCTCACCCGACTGAGGTTTGTCCAACTGATTAAAACTCATATTTATTACTCCTTACCTAACGTAATTGTTTATTTTATGGTACTTTTAATATTCTACAACATTTATCATAAAAAAACAACAACAAATTGTAAATGCCTGCACCAATATATCCTTGACATCTGTGTTCTGTGTAGTGTATCATAGTTTTAGATATTTTATAACAAGGAGTGATAAATATGGCAAGAGAAAAATTCAAGTCTAATTTAGGCTTTATACTTGTCAGTGCCGGATGTGCTATCGGAATAGGTAACGTATGGAAATTCCCTTACGTTGCCGGCGCAAACGGTGGCGGCGTTTTTGTACTGTTTTATCTTTTGTTTTTGGCAATTATGGGTATACCTGTACTCACCATGGAACTTGCCGTAGGACGTGCAAGCCGAAAAAGTACGGTAGAGGGCTATAAGGCACTGGAAAAGCCCGGTCAAAAATGGCATCTGCACGGCTGGGTATGTACAGCAGGTTGTTATCTGCTCATGATGTACTATACGGTTGTTTCGGGTTGGATGTTCGGATACTTTGTAAAGTTCGCAAGCGGTACATTCAGTGGACTTGATTCTGCTTCGGGTGAGGTTGAAGCAGTTTATAACAACATGACCGCCAACCCCGTAGAAATGATTATCTGGACTTTTATCACAATTGCGCTCGGCTTCATAGTTTGCAGTTTTGGTCTTCAGGGTGGTGTTGAAAAGATAACCAAGTGGATGATGATTGGCCTTTTAGGTCTTATTATTGTTCTAGCCGTTAACAGTATTACCCTTTCTAACGCTATGGAAGGACTCAAGTTCTACCTTTTACCCGATTTTGGACGTGCTGCTGAAGCCGGTATCACGAACGTAATGACCGCTGCAATGAATCAGGCGTTCTTTACTCTGAGCATCGGCATTGCATCAATGGAGATTTTTGGCAGTTATATGTCGGATAAAAAGTCGATTACCGGTCAGTCTATAAGCATCTGCGTGCTCGACACCTTTGTTGCTGTAATGTCGGGTCTTATCATCTTCCCTGCATGTTTCTCGTTTGGCGTTGAACCCAATGCAGGTCCTCCGCTTATATTCATTACATTGCCGAAAGTCTTTGTAAATATGGCAGGCGGTAGAATTTGGGGTACACTCTTCTTCCTCTTTATGACCTTTGCAAGCCTCTCTACAGTTATCGCCGTATTTGAAAATCTTATTGCAAGTTCTATTGAAAACTTTAAATGGTCACGCAAAAAAGCCAGCATTATCAACGGTCTTTTCATGGCAGTTGCTTGCCTGCCTTGTGTGTTTGGATTTAACCTTTTAAGCGGATTTACAATCGGTGGTAAAAACATCCTTGACATTGAAGACTTTATTGTTTCTAACCTGCTTCTTCCTATCGGCGCCATTGTATATCTTACATTCTGTGTAAGCAAATGGGGTTGGGGCTTTGAGAACTATATTGCCGAGGTTAACAAGGGTGACGGTATTAAGATTTCAAGAAAACTCAAACCATATTTGCAATTCATTTTGCCGATATTGATACTAATAATTTTAATCAGTGGACTTATTCCTTAAACTTAAACAAAAAGCGGAGCGCTCACAAATAAGTGAACGCTCCGCTTTTTTAATTTGTTTCGTAACTATCCTAAAATTTTAAGTTGTGCACCCGCTTTTTGGTATATATGAACATAGTCTATGATATATTTGTTGGTATTTTGCCACTCATCAGGGTCATCGGTAATCGTGCCCAAGGGGTTGCCACTGAATCCGGTTGCCATACTGAGCCTTAAGTAAGCCGGCGTACTGTAAGCCTCTTTAAAACCGGGAGTTTCTGTGGTTGACTGGTATCCATAAGTTTTACCATCACAGGTAAACTGTATGTCGTTCTCGTTCCACTCAAAACCATAGGTGTGGAAATCCATCCAGAAACCGCGTCCATCCTTAGCATAGTGAGTATTTGCAGTATGCTCGGCATGAGACGTTATATTAAGCAACTCCTTACACAGTTCGGACGGCCACGCAAATATATTGCCTTTAACATATGTACCCTCTCCGTAACATTCTTCAACGTCGGTCTCGGAATAATACAATCCACTGGCACCTACGTCACTGTTAGACCACAAAACAGTCCAAAAACCTTCACCTTTCGGATGAAGCGAACTTATTTCAACATAACCATACAAATATCTCATAGTGTGCGGGGTCCAAAGCATACCGCCGTAATAATTAGTTGGATCCTACAGAGCGAGAAGATACAGTTTTCCTTCCTTGACATAGGTACTTTTAGGGGTCGAACGGTTAAGTTTCTTTCCGCCGATACCTTTCCGTAAACAGTGGCATTATTGTAATCCACTTCCCACTTTTTGGTATCTATCTTGCTTTGTTCAAAATCGTCACCCCAAGTGAGTTTGTAGTTGTCAGCATTGCTGTAATTTGCCTCAACTGCACTGTACGAGCCCTCAACGCTCGAAGCGTCGGTAATGTCTGTATCACCCGCGCTCACCATTTTTGCGAACTCAGCCACAGCCATTGCCGTTGCTTTAGGGCTTCCGCCGTTAAGGTATACCTTTTTACCTTCGATACGAATTTCATATTTATCTTTATCGGTTATTACGCCGACTCCGTCACGAGTGCAATCGCCAACAATTATTTCGGTCTCTGAAGATTCGCTTTCTACCTTTTCTATATCAAATTCGGCAACCGTAAAATCGGTCAAGGTACCCAAAACATATCCTGTAGATGTACCAATATCCTCCACAAGAGCATCTATCTCAAGTTTTACAATATAGGACAGGTTGTAACGCGGATATACCACATTATAGAGACCCAGGTTCTTTTCACCACCGATTGTTACTGTGTTAAAATCGCCCGCCTCGTTATATATGTAATTAATTCCACCTGTAACAACCGAACCTGTAAGGTAATTATCAATAAAATATGTGACTGCTTGATCAAGCGCAGAACCGGACATGCCCACAATTACTATTTTGTTGGCAACACTGGTTATTGCATATCCATCTGACCTTGCACCGGCATCAATAAGTTGCTGTTTTACCAGCGCAGATTCAGAACGGTTAGTGTCACCTATCAGTATTTCATATCCGCCGTTGTCTTCGATATCGTCACTGATATTTTTAGGGGTTACCATAAATGTGTCTTTGTACTTTTTAAACACCTTTGCCGCAGCAGCAGTTTCACCAAACTTCTCATGAGTCGGCCTAACAATATTATAGGTTGCCTCACCGTCTGCATCTTTAAAGTTTATATCTGCAGTGTTGACCATAGTTGGGTCAGCAGAACTTTCATTGGTACTTTTACCACACGCCCCCATCAGAGTTACTAACATCACTGTAAGTACAATAAAAACAAGCGATTTTTTCAGCATATTTTTCCTCCCTTAGTGTGTTAAAATTTCGTTTTGCCGATTATAACACGCCTTTTACAATCATTAGTATAATTACTTCTGTTTTGATAAGATATAATTTAATGGCTGTTTGTATTTTTTGGGAAAATAACAGTTGGAAAAATATAAGAAATATAGTATAATGGTTTTAAAAAGGGGGCTTATTATGAGTAACACACATATTTTCAAGGGTAAGTGGATAAGCCTTGGCGACCCAAGTTGCCAATATGCGGTTTTTCGCAAAAATTTTGAACTTGAGCATTTTAATACTGCCGAAATTTTTATAGCAGCCCGCCAGTACTATAAACTGTTTATAAACGGTCTGCCTGTTTGCACGAACAAACTTGACAGTGGAAAAACACAATACGACCGTGCCGATGTAAGCGATTATCTTATGCCGGGCGAAAATACGGTGGCTGTACTGGTATTCAGAAATGATTCAAATACTCCATCATTACTTGCCGACCTGTGCGTCGACGGAGAAATTGCCGTTGCCAGCAATGAATCTTTTGTATGTAGCCCACACACAGGGATTGCCGCCAAAATTTCATCTGACGGCATATCGTTATTTGAAGATTATGACAGCAGAAGCAACCAAAACGAATTTGAATACCCTGACTTTGATGACAGTTCCTGGGAACACGCCTCGGTTTGTGGACAGAACGAGGCGGCTGAAGAAAATCCTTACCCTCCTTATTCAACACATCCTGTGAAACCGACTTCAGTCAAAAAAGACGGAAATGTTTTGAATATAGACTTTGGGAGCGAATTCAAAGGCACGCTTTATGCCGAAGCAAAAGGGAAAAGCGGTGATATTATATATATATCATATGGGCAGGACATTGGTGAAAACTGGACCTTATCAGGAGAATATGATACGCTAGCCCAAGTAAACTTTAAAAACATACGGCGGATAAAAATGACTGTGCCTGAAAGTGCAACGTTGGACACCGAAAGCATTACACTTATATCATTAGATTAAGGAAAAAGCACCGAGAAATAGAATTTCGGTGCTTTTTTAATTTTTTCAAAAACTTGTGTCAAGTCCGTTTTTTAGTACTTATCCTCTGTTATTATATGGATGTAAGGTGAATTTTTTGAGAAAAACTCTTGACAAAATGCCTTGCGGATGCTAAAATAAAGATACCGAACAAATGTTCGGAAGGAGGAAAAGTTATGTTTTTCGTACAAACCGTTATTGAATTTGCTGTTGCCGGATTTATTATTTGGGGTCTTTTCAATGAGAAGAAACTTGTTGATTTTGAGGATAGGATTTTTGCAAAAATCAAGCAGAGTATACGCCGTCGTAAGGCTAATGTATATCATCGTGAGTCCCATATTTCCGAAAATAAATATTGTGCTTAAAACCTTATAACAAAAGCAACCGCAGTGCCTTAACGTCTACACCACGTAAGGGGCCACTGCGGTTGTTTTTTCTTTATTTCATATAATCGTTTATATATACTTGCACCTGTTCGGCATCCATTTTAAGCACGTATGAAAACTCATCAGTTATAAGCCTTTGTGCTTCTCTCAAAATACGTTCATCGGCAATATGCAACCGCTTGCCTTTTAGAGATAACTCTTTCTGACGGTTATAAATTGTCTTAAGCACAACAAGACACGCAGTACGATCTCCCGAAGAGATAATCTGAGAAAAATACAATTTTCTTTCAGAGTCGTTTTCAACCCAACAGTCGGGTTGTGACCGAAGGTTGTTCATCATATTTTCGATTTGTGATACGGTAAGAACAGGCCTTACTTTACATAACAGCCCATCGTTGTCGGCAGGAACAAAAACAGTTGAGGTGGCTTGAGCCATAGGCTTAAGCACATAATACTTCCTTAACACCTTACCAATTTTTTTGTCTTCAATTCTTTCGACAGTACACACACCGGTGGTACCGTACATTACCGTGTCATGCAGATTAAGCATTTTAACCTCTCTTCCTGTTGTGTCATACCGAACTACATATTAATTATAACATGTCAAACGAAAAAATGTAATACACAAAATTTACAAATATTGACTTTATTTTTTGAAATATTTAAAAAGTTTATCGTATTATCTGTCGCATTACATTTTACCATTTTTTTCTAATTTTTTCAACAAATCTTGACAAAACAGAGGCCTTTTATGGTAACAAATAATTATTAACAAACCTGATTAAAATTATACATTTTGCAAAAAATAAAAACTTCGAATGAGAAAATCTCACACGAAGTTTTTGTTTTAATTTCAATTTTATATTTATATCTTAACTATCCCAAAAACATCGAGAATAGAAGAAATAAGAATTATTACAATACATATAGGTGCAACATAACGTAAAAGCACAGAATATACCTTTTTCATCGAGAACTTGTTATTGCCGAGTTCAACCTCTTCGATAATAGTCTTGGGCTTAAGCACGTAACCAACAAATATGCAGGTAAGCAAAGCCACGATAGGCATAATAACGTTGTTACTGATAAAGTCGAAGAAATCAAGGAACTGCATGCCCATTATCTTGACGGTTCCCCAAGCGCTGTAACCCAACGAAGACGGAATTCCCAACAAAATACAGATAACAAATACTAAAATACAAGCCGCGACTCTCTTGAGTTTAAGCTTATCGCAGAATATAGATACAATGGTTTCCATAAGAGAAATTGACGACGTGAGCGCTGCAAACAGCACCATTATAAAGAATATGGCACCGATTACCGTACCACCGGGCATTGATTCGAATATTTTAGGCAATGTAATGAACATAAGCCCCGGCCCTTTACCGAGCGCTGATTCATCACCGCCGGAAAAAGCAAAAACAGCAGGAATTATCATAAGACCTGCAAGGAAAGCAACACCTGTATCAAACCACTCAATTTGATGTACCGACTTCTCAATGCTTATCTCTTTTTTCATGTAAGAACCGTAGGTTATCATAATGCCCATAGCCAGCGACATGGAGTAGAACAACTGTCCCAATGCAGCTACAACCGTCATCATAGAAAACTTGGAAAAATCAGGAGTGAAATAATAAGCTACACCGGACCAAGCTCCATCCATAGTGCATATGGTATAGATACAAATAACCATAATAAGCAGTACGAGCAACGGCATCATGACCTTGCTGACTTTTTCAATGCCCTTTTCGACACCTAAAACAACAACAATAGCTGTTACAGCCATAAATATGAAGAACCAGAAAATAGGCTCGCCTGTTTTGCCAATGTAATCGGTGAAATATGTATCCCCAGCCATTGCGACAGCCTCATTGTTTATAAAACCGAAGAGATACTTCAGTACCCAACCGCCGATTACCGAATAATACGGCAGTATTATAATAGGCACTATCGCCGCAAGGTATCCGACGAATGAAAATTTCTTATTTAACTTGCCAAACGCTTCAACTGCACTGAGTTGAGTTTTACGTCCTAAGGCTATTTCGGTAATCATAAGGGTAAAACCGAAAGACAACGCCAACACAATATAAACAAGCAGGAAAATTCCTCCGCCATATTTTGCCGCCAGGTACGGAAATCTCCATATATTACCCAACCCTACTGCTGAGCCTGCCGCAGCAAGCACAAAACCAATTTTGCCCGAAAACGAGCTTCTTTTTTCGCCCATTGCTTAACCCTCTAATCAAATTTTTATTATAACAGTTCTGCCTTGCAGTAATCCTTCTCGGCTGAAACTATTTTTACTTTCAAAATATTTCCCTCGGAAATATCTTCGGAATTAACAAACACCCTGGTGTAGTTTTCTGTATAACCCGTCCAAAACTTTCCTTCTCGGGTTTCAAACAAAACATTTGCCGTTCTGCCTATCTGTGACTGTAAAAACTCTTTTTCACTGTTCTGGCAAACTTCCGCCATTCTTACAGCCCTTTGCTGCCTTATAACCGACGAAACCTTACCGCCACGTTTTGCCGCAACAGTGCCCTCACGTTCGGAATAAACAAAAACATGCGAACGCGCAAAGCCTATGCTTTTGACAAACTGTAATGAATTATCAAAATCTTCGTCGCTTTCACCCGCGAATCCCACCATAATATCGGTAGTTATCGACGGATTGTCAAATATCGAGCGTATTTTGGCTACAAGTTGAGCATAAAACTGCGTATCGTACTTTCGGTTCATACTGCTGAGCGTTTTGTCGCAACCTGATTGAAGTGAAAGATGAAACTGCGGACAGAATTTTTCACATTCTGAAAGTTTCTTCAGCGATTCATCGCTCATCATATCACATTCCAGCGAGCCTAAGCGCACGCGTTTCACGCCCTCACACTGGGCAACCGCCATAACAGCATCGCATAACTGAACGCCTGTGTCCTGACCGAAAGCCGACAAGTTAATACCTACAAGCACAATTTCCTTATATCCGGATTCTGCCAATTTGATTGCTTCGCGTTTTATCGATTCAAGACTACGGGAACGCACACGTCCGCGTGCATACGGAATTATACAATAAGAACAAAACCGATTGCAACCATCCTCAATCTTCATATATGACCTTGTGTGCTCAGCAAACGCACTAACCGACAAATCAAGATATTTTTCATCGACAAGATGCGGCTTGACGCTTATTTTTCGATTGTGCGCGGCAAAAAAATCTTCACATAACTCGGGTATTCTATCAGTTTCAGTATTCCCAACAATAATATCCGCCTCTGTTAGTTCCTCAGCACTTTCAGGAAATGCCTGCACCATACAACCTGTGAGCACAATTACGGCATCAGGATTCAATTTTCGCATCTTTCGTACTGTCTGACGCGTTTTTCGGCTGCTTTCAGCCGTAACCGTGCAGGAATTGACAACTATTATGTCTGCAGGACTTGACGGTGGCAAAACTTCATACCCTGATTTGGCAAAAATTTCGCATACAGCCTGCGACTCATACTGATTAACTTTGCACCCTAAGGTGACAGTTGAAACTGTCATTCAACATCCTCAAGAGAAGTGACGCCTATTTTTGGGAACCAGATATCAGCAGATATCTCAACCTCATCTTTAAGCGCAATGTTCTCTATCTGTTGTAACGATTCTTTGTAAAACTCAGGTTTTACGTACTTTTTCATAAGACTACCTCTTTCTTAAATTTTGGGATATTTTTCATGTGCCGATTGCCAACTCTCGGTTTTTACGCTGGAATAAGAATACTTTTCAGTACCATCATCGTCGTATTTAACATATGTGACAACCGAAAATTCAACGCCAGTCAAATCTATGGTTTTTGAACTGTTAGTAAGACCTTTTATCATGACCTGATAGTCAGTATATTCTGCGACTCTGTCATAGACAATGTTCTTACCTTCGCCATACGCCACAACGGTCAACGCGTTAGCACAATTCACGCTGCCGTCGGTATTAAATGTAAGGGTATCCAAACTATGCATGAGATGTGTGGGCACAACAATAAATCCAACTTCGGTAATACGACTATCGTTATGCACTCGCCCTCTGAATCTAAGGCCTGCCGACACATAATTGTCACCTGCTGTTTCAAAACGAATACTGCTCGCCACAGTTCCTACAGCACACTGTTCAATCGGCACAAACTCAGCGCTGATAACTATACCGTCAGGGCAGACGCCAAACTTATTTTCAAAAGAATACGTCTCATTTCCATAGACGTTTTTAGTCAAATTGAATATGCCCAGAGAATATTGGGGTAAAGTTTCAATATATTCTATATGTTCAGGATTGTTATAATCATAAGGACCGTATGTTGCTACATCAAAGAAACGGTATTTGTATTGCATTTTAATGCTGTCGGGTTTTAGAATGTACCCTTCATTGGGAACAGCGGTAATTGTATGTTTACCATAGTTCACCTTCAGTTTACCGTCACCCGAAATCTTAACCAGTTCCTTTGAGTAGGAAACAGCCTCAACTACAATACTTTTAATATAAACGCAACCACTGTTGACCGTAACAAACAATGCATCTTTAAGAGTTGTCGGCTGACCACTGTTTCCACGTGCACCGTTGAGCGAAACATCAAAAACACCTTTACAGGTATACTCTTTTGACACCTCGATATATCCATCGGTCAAACTTTTTGTCGTATAGAATTTATCAAACGAATATTTATCATCACCGGTAACTTTAACGATTCCGAAACCATTTACTACACAACGTCCAAAACCTATTACCGACGTTTCGTCCTGAAGTTTAGCAACCTTAAACTTCATTGTAATCTTATATGTTACTCCTTCACGGACTCTGTAAAAATTATTAGTCGAACCATCGTATGTTCCTAAGTTTACCTTGTATGATGACGGATCACGCGGAGTTTGATCGGCTTTGAGTTCGTATTGTCCATCGCCGTCCTCATCATATAGCGAATAACCTACGCTCACGTATCCCGTAGATGAAGTAACCTCGGTAGTTGTCAACTTATTCTGGAAGGTGGTTTCTGTCGGCGTACCAAAAGTGAACTCGGTCTTTTTAGCTACCCAGATAGGATAATACACCGCAGCACCCAGAGCAACAACGGTTGTCTTGGGAGAAACCTTATCATTCATGTTTTGATTTGTGTTGCTGTGTGTACCTAGAGCATACGATTTATCCTGAGTCCAACCTATAAATACATACCCGGTCTTTTTTAAGGTGGGCAGTTGCATAGTATCGCCGCGATTTAAAAGATAACAAACTTTATCAAGTTTCATATCGAAGGCATCAAGCACAACGACACCGCAATTTGTATTTGATTCGCCCATTTCGGCAATAACAATGTTATCAAAATATACAACAGCGTTATCAAGCGTTGAATCTTTTCTATCACCGTATTTAAAACTAATTGCAAGGTATGGATAAGTAGCTACTTTTGAAGAATTTGGAGTATAAACCATTGATATGGATACCCACTCACCTGAATCAGTAGTTTCGTTTATCCACGCTTGACTTTGTTGCGAAACATCGGTGCTGCTTCTGTCCTTATCGCCTGTATGGCTAATGCCACCTTTACCGGTTAACCACAAACCGGTTACTCCGTTATAACCGCCATCTTTAATATTATTAGATGCGAAATAAACATCGAAAGAAACACTATATGTTGAACCGGCTTTTACTTTAAATCCCTCGGATACAATACCGGGAAAAGCAGATAAAACGAAGTTATTTGTCGAACCGCCTTTTTGTGTACAACGCATTTCAAGAACTTTATTGCTACTATCTCCCAGAGGGTCAGGTACAACATTTAGCTTTAATCCGAGATTGGTTGCCTGAGGCATATAGATATCATCCATACCATTATCAAAGGTATGCACTTGGGTGGGGTATTTGGCAATTATAGTTGTGCTGACAGCCGGAGCCTTAGTGACTTGTGTGCCATCTCTCAAAAACCAACCCAGCGATGTTTCACCCAACGATTTAGGAGGAGCAGACAACTCAGTACCTGCAGTCATTATCGAACAGTCAAAGGTCTTGCCTCTGACGTTTTTTGTTATTATTACAGAGTCAGAACCCTTATTTACTGCACATACCTTAACCGACTCTATAAGGAATGTAGATGGTACATAACCATCGCTTGTTGCACAAATATAAACGTATGCACCTGCATTGGTAGAACCACATGGACTTGTTCCGTCACCATCTATTTCAACCGAAATATATTGCCACTCGTCGGTTACATTTGTATGTGTGGCTCGTTCCAACCCAATAACCATGTGCTGTGTTTTACCAAGTTCCAATACATCATAAGCGTAGCCACCGGGTGCAGACAATCCAATTCCGATTCTGGCTTGAGTGCTTTCAATATTAATCGTTTTGTACTTCATAAGCACGGTATATTTCGTACCTGCCTCAACCTTAAAGAAACCTCTGTCTCCACCAAGGTTAATATCGGTATCTCGGATAGCAGCTCTGTGAATCCACTGTGCATTTCCCGACATTGTACCTGGTACCGCAGTAGTAAGATACATGCCTTCTTCAGCTATATAAGAAGCGTATTTTCCCTCATTGTAAACGTCATTATCGCTGTTAGAGAACCAATAATGATGTGCTCCTTCATAGCAACTGACACCTTTGTCAACAAAATCGTAAACATACTCACCTGCTTGTGTGTTGTTGCCAACACCCACAACCGTGATATCATCAAAATATACACCTACATATTGGTTAACATCGGTTTGAGTCCAACCATTACCGTTGATTGAAGCAGCACCTGCTGAAAGAGCCAGAATAAGATTTTCATTACCGCTAACACTTTCAGCCGTTGTGAAAGTGAACTCGGCTGTCATCCATTCGCTATCCTTAGCAAGTACCTTTCTTGAATAGGTTGGTGGAACATCGCTATTAGTCTCGGCATTATAATCCATATTAGTTGCCGCAGGCATGTTCATAACACATTCACTCGGCAAATTATCTATGTTCATTCTACCTGTAGTAATTATGTTAGTCTTTGGTTTTGATGCATCATAGTTTCTGAATACCGGTATACACGTGAAATTGCAGATTATTTGTAAAACCTGTCTTATCAGCGTTATATACAACAACACCGGAGCCTTTTTCGTACTTATATTTTATCGACACAGTGTATGTGGTAGACGGTTTTAAAACAAAAGCATTTGACATATCATAATTGCTTTCATTGGTTCCCAAAAGAATCGAATAGCCGTTAGATACACGATTGAACGCATGAAAAACTGTATTACTGCTATCCTCCGGGTCAGATTTATACCCGTAGCCATTTTTTGGAATGCCTTCAAGTTCTCCGTTAGAAGCAGTAAATACATCAACCGTTGAAACATCGGCAATACCCGTTGAACTGTTAAAATCCAAGGTTAAATCAGTGTCGCTGACGGTAAATGCATTAGTTGTCAAGGGCAAATAGACATATCCTAAAAGAAACACCATTACTATTGATACAATCAAACTGATAGACTTTGTGACATATTTCATTCTTGCTACCTCACACATGATTTTAGATACAAATATACATATACATAGTAACATTTAATTGCACTTTTGTCAACAAATTCATATAAGAAAGAAAAGGTACCGTGGACTGACGACCACGGTACCTTAAGTACTTTATTATTATTTTGCAAAAACCTTTTTAGCAGTGATTATCATAGCGCCTGCAGCAAGAAGTACCATCATCACGATTAATGCGGGATTAATGGTATTGTCGCCTGTGCCGGTTCCTACATAATTCTTAAGGTTAATGTTGAAACTATCGAAATAGATGTCATTACCTTCGGTAGTAGAAATACCTACATACTGCTGATTTGCGGTAAAGGTGTAGCTGACTTTCTGCCACTCACCCGCTTTAAGGCTTCCAACGTCGGTAATAACATCTACCGAATCGGGAATGTTAACAGCGGTGCTTGAAGACATCTGAATCAGGTTGATAACACCTGCAGCATTGGTAACGTTAGAGGGCTTTACATAGAAAGTGATGGTATACTGTTCACCTACACCGAGAGTAAGTGTAGACTTACGGCAAAGAGTGAAACCTTTAGTACCGGTCTTAGTTCCATCACGGAAAATGGATGTAGAACCGGAATATACATTAGCCTTATCAAAAGTAATACTGGTGTTGCCTTTCTCGTAAATCTCGTAAGCAGAAGATACACCGAGAGTAGCACTGCTCGGGAAGTTTTCATAACCTTCGTTTATCTTACCAAGAATCCACTTGGCGTAGAGGGTGATGTTTTCCTCACCGTAAGTGGTCTGGGTAAACTTATTGGTAAGACGGTTTTCGGTATACCAACCGCCGAATTTAAAGCCATTACGTTTGATAGAGGGAAGAATGATGGGATCACCGGGGTTACCGGAAACAGGGTCAACATCGCCTGCGCCCAAGCTGTCAAAGTAAATTACGGTTGAGCCGTAGATATTTGCTTGACTTGTGGGAGAGTAAATAACTATATCATCAATGTAGATGTTAGCGTCACCGGAAACGGTAAGTGAAATGCTGTTAGAAGTAGCGGTCTTACAATCTGCGACAAATTTAAGTTCTGCTTCTTTCCAACCATTGGTTGTGTTCTGATAGCCAACGCGGTGACTTTGTGCGGTAGTGTTACCCCAAGTGCTCCAAGAATCGTGGGTTGCTGCGCTAAAAGCACCGGAAACATTAACTTTGTTAATCTTATACTTGAATTTAATAATGTAAGTAAAACCGTTGATTACTTTATACTGATTACCGTCATTGATGACAACACGTGCGTTACCACCGGGACCTGAAGAAGGACTTTGCTCATAGTTGTATTCAAGGAAAGTATTGTTTCCTTCTGTTAAAACATTGTAACGTTCGGACATGCTACTTGTACTGAAAGAAGTGAAGTCATAAAGTTGGGAAACAGTTTTCCACTTAGCATAAAGGGTAATAGACGATTCAGGGAATGTAGTTCCGGTGTAAGGAGTCAGAAGAGCAATATCGGTGTACCAACCAACGAACTCATGTCCACCAAGAACGGGGTTTTCGGGCATTACTACCCTTTCACCGGCATATCCGAGCACGGGAGAAATATCGTTAGCGTTGGTTTCGAAGAAAATAGCAACTGCGCCTTCGGGAACCTCTTCGGAGAATTCACCGATAATAACATCGTCAATATAAATTACTCCACCGTGGGTATTAGTGCCACCTTCGTTAAAACCGAGAGTGAAATACAACTGGTCCTGAACAGAGAAGTTTACACGCTCGCGATACCAACTGTCACCGGTAGTATAGAAACCGGAAACAGTATACCAATCAAGTCCATCTGTTTCTGCCTGAGAAGTCCAAGTATAGCTCAAGCCTGTGCTACCCTTTGAGCAGTCAGGGCTCCATGCCGACTGTTCACCGGTCATAAGTGACATAGTTCCTGTAACTGCTCCTGCAGGAACCTTAACCTTAAACTCAATATAATACTTGGTGTTGAGTTTGGTCATCTTATATGCCGAAGCACCAATAGCGTCATATATACCGATTTCCATGTTGTATGTACCGCCCTTAGCAGTGTAAAGTGCAGCTACCTTGTTGGTAGGATCATCAGGGTCGGTCACTACGCTGGTGGTTCCCAAAGATTTATCGGAAATACCGCCGTTATTAAAGGTGAGATAAGTGTAGTTATATTTTGCATAAAGAGTGCAATCGTTTTCAGGGACTTCGTATACTCTTTCTGTATAGTTAGGGTCTAAATACCAACCTTCGAAGAACAACTTAGAATTATTAGGACGCTCGGGGTTCAAAAGAGCCGTGCCTTTAGCAAGTTTATCGGTTCTTAAAGCACCCGAGTTGTTAAAGGTGATGTGAGCAAAGTCACTCGTCCATTTTGCATAAACGGTCAAATTACCTGAGGGAAGATTTTCGCCTACAGGTGTAGTAAATTCCTCATCAAGGAACCAACCTGCAAATCCCCGGTCGGGGTCGTTGTTGGTAGGTGTTACAAGTTCTGTAGAAGGAATACCTGCAACGAAGAACTGACGGTCAATCGGATTACCGGAACCTACCTCGTAATCAACAATCGCTACTCTGCTGGGGTCTGTTATGACGATAATTTCAATCGACTCGATAAGGAACGAGTGAGCACCGCCACCTGCGACTACAGCAGCATGACTACCTGCTGTAGTACTGTCAGCAGTAAATGTAGCAGCAAGTTCAAAAGACTTACCGTTATCATCGGAAGAGTGCTTGTTCCAAACTTTTTCAAAGTAGACAAGAGGCTGGCTCGTTGTGGGACCTGCTTTGGGGTCAGTATTTCTACCGATTCCGATAACAGCACTCGAACTTGTTGCATCAACAACCTTATACTTCATAGTAAAGTGGTAGGTTTTACCGTCCTCTAATTTAAGGTAACCTCCAAAATCGGTGTCGTAAATAAACATCTTCTGTCTCCACATAGATACGGTAGAAGCACCGTTGGGTTGGTTGACAGAAAAATGTGCACCCTGTTCATCCACAAAAGACTTAAAGTTGTTTGCAGAGTCACTAAGTGAGAAAACGACATGGTCATTAGGATTCCAGAAGTCACCTGTCTCATCGTCTTTAAAGTTATACTCGCGAATCTCAAACGGATCATCCTCTTCATCGATGATGTCGATCATAACATTGTCGATGTAGCAGGTCATTTTGCCGTAAGGAGCAGTCTGAGGGTCATTAGGCATGTTGATATAGAGATTGTCATTAGTGACAGTCTCGCCAGTTTCGAACATTGCATTAAATGTGAACCACTCGGTATCGTTTGCAAGAATGTTAACAGTGCTGTTCTTATCACTTACAATAGTGGTTTCAGGGTTGTCTGCAGGAACTACTTTATATGTAGAACTATCAGCAAGTTTGGTTTTGCCTGAAACTGCAGAGCCAGTACCGGCGTAAAGGTTAAGACTCATAGTGTTGTTGGCTCTATAACTGCCTTTACCAAATTTATAAATGAAGGTCAATTTATATTTAGTGTTAGGCAACAATATGAAAGCCTGAGTACCGTCCAATGTGTCTGCACCGGCAGTACCGATTTCCATGTTGGCTGCAGACGCAGTCTGACTGTACAACTGTACTACTGTGTTGTTAGGGTCGGCGGGGTCGGTTACATACATCTCAGTCTTTTTACTCGATGTAGTATTCGAAACGCCTTTTTTGTTCTCAAAATCGAGTTTGAGGGTTCCGCCAACAGGCTCATCTTTTGCTTGGAATGCCGAGGTCGTATTGAAAGCAGATACGACACAAAGCGACATCAAAACAGCAACAACGCAGATGATGCTGACAGCTTTTCTGAAGTTTCTCTTCATCATGGTTTTCTCCTTTGGAAAAGTGTTGTTCTTCGAGTTGACAACGACCCAAATTTTGAAAATTTGGATAAATATCCACTCTTAACAAGATTATATCAAAATATTTTTTCTTTTTCAATAGAAATTTATTTATTTTTACTCATTGTCATTCTACGGTTTGTTCTAATTCATCAAAAATTTCCACCACTCAGCGCCTTTCTGAGTGCGACCAATACCAATAAAAGCATTCTTACTTCCAAGTGCTTCTACCTTATATTTAAGTGTAACAACGAAAGTGTAACCGGACTTGATCTGGAAGAATCCACCGCAATCATCGTCGTATGCGTAAATCTTCTGTCTCCAAGTAGCGTTTGTGTTGGCAACAGAACTGTGTTTAACAGTAAAATGTGCTCCGGCAGCATCTACATAAGAAAGATTGCCTTTGCTGTCGCCGCTGTTAGCAAGGAGGTTATGATCCTTCGGATTCCAATATGTGTTATCAGAATCTTTTTTGAAGTTGAATACCTAATGGGTATCAATTTCATCAACGATATCAAGATAGAAATCATCAACATATACGCTCAACTTGCCGTAAGGCATAAACTGAGGATTGTTAGCAGCTACAATATAAAGGTTATCTTTAGCGACTACAGCGTCGGTTGTATATACTGTAGTAAATGTCATCCATTCGGTATCCTCTGCGAGAACATGAACGGTCTGATTAGCACCGCCGGCAGAAACAGGACCTACAGTAATAGTTTCGGGGTTTGCGGCAGCGTCTACATTATAAACTGCATCTTTAATTGCAGCTTTAGAAACACTGGGCGAATATTCCGACTGAACACCGCTGTAAAGAACAATTCTCATTGAGTCTTGGCTTCAGTAAGAACCTTTGGCAAATTTATATTTGAAGGAAATAACGTACTTGGTATTAGGCTTCAACGAGTATTCGTCGGAACCATCAAGCGTAGTACAACCTTCATTACCAATCTCAACATTAACGCCGGCTTGAGTGTTACTGAAAATATTAACAACCGTGTTGTTAGGGTCAGCCGGGTCGGCAACGTACGAGTTGGTGGCTTTATCGTAGGCAAAAAATGTGCCGTCGGAAATGCCGGTCTTGTCTTCAAAGTCGAGTTTGAGTTCGCCGCCGACAGGAGTGTCACTTGCTTTGAAAGCCGAGGTTGTATTAACCATGGAAACAACTCAGAGCGACATCAAAATAGCAACAGCGCAAACAATACTGACAACTTTTCTGATGTTTCTTGTCATCATAATTTTTTCTCCTTTGAGGTAAGATGTTCTTTGAGTTTTAGCCAACCGAATAAAAAAATCGGACAGATATCCACTCTTATCCATATTATAGCAAAACCAATTCATAAATGCAAGCATTTTATTGAGAATATTTAAACAAATTCTACTGTGAGTTCTTGTATAAAATGACACTCCTTTAATTTGTAGAAGTTTTTCACTGTATTTTGTGCTCCAATTTGTCGTAAATACAAAATACCGCAAGAACAAACTCTCGCGGTATTTTATGATTTATTAAATTCTTTTATTCGGCAGTGTTAGCCTTTTTCTTCTTTGTAACTATGAGAACAACCACTACACCCAACACAACAACCGCTGCAACACCTATTAATATGTACATCAACATATTGTTGGGCTTATCTTCGGGTTCTCCACCTAGAATATCCTCTATCGGTTCTTCAACAGGTTCCTCAACCGGAATAAGGTACCAATCGGCATAAAGTTTTCTGTATCCGTTGGAGAACGTAGCAGTATCGTCGAACATGATATTGCAATCAGGATCGGTATACCAACCCATAAATCTGTAACCCTCGCGTTCGGGGTTCTCGGGCATAGTTATGGCATCACCGAAATTACCGTAGACCGTCTCGCAGTAGTTTCCACCATTAGGCTCGAATGATATCATGCATTTTCCGTTATAAGGTGCCTTTTTGTCAACCTGGTAAACACAAACATTGTCAACTACCAGTTCGGCGTCACCTGCGATACCAATCGATAAGTAAGCATTTTGAAGTTTGTTGCCATTAGGCTCTGCCACAAAGGTGAGTTTTCCCTTCTGCCAACCTTTTCCAACATCCTTCTTATCGTAATTTACAGCTTCATCGGCAAAACCTTGTATCATAACAGCACGATTATCCCAAGCACCGCCTTGAGCCGAAAGAATAGCACCGAACGAACCGATCTTATTACCTTTATTCTGTGCATCCATCTTGTTGATTTTGTATTGAAACTCAATTGTGTAGGTAGCACCGGGAACGACTTGCATTTTTTCGCCGTGCTCGTTGATAAGCAAAACACCGGCAATTGCACGCCATTGGTACTGTTTTTCGGTTTGAGATCCCTTCCAGTAATTGTAACTAAGTGCATGCTCACCGTTAAGGGCCCCTTCTTTAAGCACTTCGCAACGCTTGGTAAACGTAGCATCGTTAGGCACACCGTAATCGGACTTGTTTTCAAAGCCACAGAAGAAGGGTACTACTTCCCACTTGGCATAAAGTATTGCGCTTTCATTAGGGAAGGTCTTATAATTGCACTTTTCTTTATATCCTTTATCCATGTACCAACCGGCAAAATGGAACCCTGAACGTTTGGGAGAAGGAAGGCTGATACTATCCCCTACTCTGCCGACCAACATTTGAACATTACTGTCATAAGCATCGGCAAACTCAACCTTAATAGCACTTGCCGAAACTTCCCACTTCGCATAAAGTTTGGTAATAAGTGTGGAAGGCATCTTGGTCGATTTAAACTCTTTTTTAAGAGAACTGTCGGTATACCAACCGGCAAAGTCATAAAGATCGCGTGTGGGAGTGGGAAGCGTTATGGTTTCCCCTGCCTGTGCCATAAGTACATCGCAATTGCTTCCACCGTTTGTCTGAAAATCGATGGTTGATGTGGTACCCACACATTCGGTAACAACAATATCGTCAAACCATATGGAAGTCTTACTGTTTTGGTCATTGGTTTCATTTGAAGGGCAACTGGGGGAAACAACATTTATAGCAAGACGGTCAAACTGGGGTGAATCGGCGATAGTTGCCTTGAATACTATCGTAGAGGTAACCCAACCGGTTGTTTCGCCCGGGTTAAACGTTGCACCCGAGAAGGTCTTAATTTTGACCAAAGTGCCAGGGGTTCCACTATATCTGACAAGATTGATGCTGGTCATTATTTCAGCCTGAGTTGCCGACGAAATACGTTCAACCCTATAAGAAATTTTAACAGCGTACACATTACCGTTGGCAATCTTTAAATCACCGTTTTGTGAGTTATTAATTTCAAAGAAATGTGTAGATGCATTTGAACCAACCAAAAAATTCATAGCATTGCTACCGTTTTCCTCGGCAATGGTGCCAGGGACTGACTTACCATAATTGTCCTCAAAGTCACAGACATATTCAGATAACTTTGAATCCTCTGTAACCGTAGCAGCTCCCACACCGGTAGGTGCCACAAGAGTTGCCGACAAAATAATCACGGCAATTGCTACTGCAAAGAATTTACGCATTTTAGATGTGAAATCTTTCATTTACTTATAGACCTTTCATCATACATATTAGTAAATGAATTATACCATTAAACCTAACCTATTGCAAGCATGTTTTATTTTTGTCTGCAAATTTCTATCATTTGTTATAAAATATCTTTCTTAAATGTACAAATACAACAAAAATCCCTCGGGAACCTTAAATCTCCCGAGGAATTATTTAATACATGTTATTTGTCGTCATTCTTGTTTTTACCTGATGACAGTTTGCCCAAAAGCGCTGTGGCTAAAATTATAACACCTATAATTACAAATATGACGCACATACCAACGCCGGCTTTGGGCAAAACCTCAAGCGCCTTTTCAGGATGCCAAGCAATACCGCTTTCGGTATTCAAATAATTAAGAAACAGATTAAACATCAAAAGCCCTCCCTTATGCTCCGAAGAAATTGAGGATTATACCACCGGCAATAACCGATGCTATCTGACCCGAAACGTTTACACCCATTGAATGCATGAGCAAGAAGTTCTGCGGGTCCTCTTTAAGTCCCATTTTGTGTACAATTCTGCCCGACATGGGGAATGCCGAAATACCTGCAGCACCAATCATGGGGTTAATTTTCTTTTTAAGGAAGATGTTGAGGAATTTTGCGAACAGGACACCGCCTGCGGTATCTACTATGAACGCAATAAGTCCGAGGCCCATAATAAGCAAGGTGTCAAGTTTTAAGAACTTCTCAGCAGTCATATTGAAAGCAACGGTAATACCTAAGAATATGGTAATAAGGTTGGCAAGCACTTTTTGTGCGGTTTCGGAAAGTGAATCAAGCACTCCACATTCTCTAATAAGGTTACCGAACATGAGGAATCCTACAAGACCGGTTGCCTGAGGAATAATTGCCGATGCTACTACAGTAATAACAATCGGGAACATGATTCTGGTGAGTTTGGAAACCGACTTTTGCTCGTAAGGCATACGGATAAGTCTTTCCTTACGGGTTGTTAGCAATTTGATAACGGGCGGCTGGATAATAGGCACAAGAGCCATATACGAGTAGGCCGCAACGGTAATAGCACCAACGTACTGTGAACCTAAAGTGTTGGCAACGGCAATAGAGGTAGGACCGTCAGCCGCACCGATAATGGCAATAGAAGCCGCGTCAACATTTGGGAAGAACATGCGTGCCATAAAATAGGTAAAGAATATACCAAACTGAGCTGCTGCACCAAAGAGCATAAGTTTAGGATTAGAGAGCAACGGACCAAAGTCAATCATTGCACCTATACCAATAAATAAAAGCAATGGAAACAGTTCATTGGCAATACCGGCATTATATAGCGTGGTCAAAGCGCCGCCATGTAAAACCGTTTCGGAGGATGCTTCTTCTACAACACCCGAACTTGTTTCAACAAGACCTACAAACTTCATTACCTTTCCTGCTACAACATCGGCACCGGGTATATTAACCAAAAGCGTGCCAAATCCCATAGGCAAAAGCAAGGTCGGTTCCATTTCCTTTTTTATAGCAAGGAAAATCAGCAAACCGCCAATAAGAAGCATTACACCTTGTTGCCAAGTAAATCTTAACAGATTTTCATAGAGAATTTCAAACAACGACAATCACCTTCATATTATTATTGTGAATGATATAATAACATCTTTTTTCACCAAAATCAACCAAATATATCTTGTTTTACATGTATTAACGAGAATTTAACACAATTAATGTGTTGATAATTCTTAAATTCAGTGCTATAATTCACTAAAGATTATACATATTTCGAGTTTAAAGGAGTTATTTTTGTGCGTATCGTTATAAAGGTCGGCACTTCTACGCTGACCCATTCTACCGGAAATATCAACATAAGGCATTTTGAGAAACTTTGCAAGGCAATAAGCGATCTTAAAAATGCAGGGCATGAGATGATACTGGTTTCATCAGGTGCTATCGGCATGGGTGTGGGCAAACTGTCACTCAGAGAAAAGCCACACGATATGCCGACCAAACAGGCTGCGGCTGCTGTGGGTCAATGCGAACTGATGTATACATACGATAAATATTTTTCAGAATACGGTCACACTATCGCCCAGATACTTCTGACAGGCAGCGACCTGCAGGATGACGCCAGATACAAAAACTTCCGCAACACCATAAACCGTTTGCTCGAAATGGGTGCCTTGCCCGTCATCAACGAAAACGATACCGTTGCAACCGAAGAAATCGCGGTTGGCGACAATGATACACTAGGTGCCATAGTTGCCACTGGAACCGATGCCGACCTGCTTATTCTTTTGTCTGATATAAAAGGTCTTTACACCGCTGACCCTCATAAAGACGAAAAAGCCGTACTTATCCCCGAAGTGTTTGAACTGACCGATAAAATCAAGGCTTTGGGAGGTGGGTCAGGTTCCGCGCTCGGCACAGGCGGAATGGCAACCAAACTTCACGCCGCCGAAATATGCATGCAACACGGTACCGACATGGTTATTACCGACGGAAGCGACCCCGACATTTTATATGAAATAGCCGAAGGCAAACCTATAGGCACAAAGTTTTACGGAGAGAAAAGAAAATGACCACCTCTGAATTACTCGAAAAAGCAGTAAAAGCAAAGCACATCGTTGCACTCTATTCCGAAAATCAAAAGAATACGGCACTAAAGGAAATGAGCAAAGCACTGTTGCGCCACGCACCCGAAATACTTGCTGCTAACCGCATTGATGTGGAAGCCGCTAAGGAGCATATTTCCTCTGTTATGATTGACCGTTTAACGCTGAATGATTCAAGAATCTCAGCCATGGCTGATTCGTTGCTTGATGTTGCAAAACTCCCCGACCCTGTCGGTCGTGTTATTGAAACATCTTCCCGACCCAATGGACTTGAACTTACAAAAATTTCGGTGCCTTTAGGCGTGCTTGCCATGATATACGAAAGCCGACCCAACGTTACCTCCGATGCGGCGGCACTTGCCCTAAAAAGCGGAAACGTCTGTGTTTTAAGAGGCGGTAAAGAGGCAATAAACTCTAACATGGCTATTGTTGCCGCTCTTAAAAGCGGTTTATCTCACGCAGGATTAACACGCGATGCCGTAAACCTTGTGACCGATACTACACGACAAAGTGCCACCGAACTTATGACGGCAATCGGCAAGGTTGATATGCTTATTCCACGTGGCGGTGCAGGTCTGATTCGTTCGTGCGTAGAAAACGCCAAAGTCCCCTGCATTGAAACCGGTACAGGCATCTGCCATATATACGTTGACTGTGATGCCGACCTTAAAAAAGCACTCGATATCGTAGACAACGCCAAAACCAGCCGTCCTTCGGTATGTAATGCCGCCGAGGTTCTTCTTGTGAACGAAAAAGCAGCAAAAGAGTTTTTGCCTCGTGTTAAGGAACGTCTTGTCAACCAACGCGTTCAAGACAGGCTTACTCCCGTTGAGTTGCGTCTTGACCCCAAATCCGCTGACATCATAGAAGGTATAAAGACAAGTGAAAACGATTTTGATACCGAATTCCTTGATTATATCCTTGCAGTCAAGGTAGTCAAAGACGTATACGAAGCCGCCGAACATATTAGGCTTCATTCTACCGGTCATAGCGAAGCCATTGTAACCGAAAACGAACAGACTGCCGAAAAATTTGTTTCTTTGGTGGACAGTGCCGCCGTTTATGTCAACGCTTCAACAAGATTCACGGACGGCGGCGAGTTTGGTTTGGGTTGCGAAATGGGAATTTCTACTCAAAAGCTCCACGCAAGAGGTCCCATGGGTCTTAACGAACTGACATCATATAAATACGTCATAAAAGGTAACGGACAGATTAGATAAGGAGAATTGAGATGACTGAATTT
Source organism: Acutalibacteraceae bacterium (assembly GCA_045592985.1). Taxonomy (GTDB): domain Bacteria; phylum Bacillota; class Clostridia; order Oscillospirales; family Acutalibacteraceae; genus UMGS172. The sequence goes on from JAZNVU010000041.1 coordinate 69,436, forward strand.
GGTTTTATCGGTTGCGGTAACATGGGCGGTACTCTTTGCGTTGCCGTCAGAAAAAACTGCGAAAGTATTATGATATTCGATAAAGACGGCGACAAAGCATCGTCAATGGCAAACGCCCTTGGCGTTACGGTTGCTGACAACTGCAATCAACTTGTAAAAGATGCACGCTTTATTGTTTTGGGTGTAAAGCCTCAGGTTTTGCCCTTTGTTTTGGACGAAATAAAGCCTGTTTTATCGGCAAAACAAGAACGTACCGTTATTATTTCAATGGCGGCAGGTGTAACCGTCGGCTCTATTTGCAAAATGTTAGGACAAAGTGTACCTGTTATACGTATTATGCCCAATACTCCCGCTGAGGTGGGAAAAGGCATGATACTATACACCTGCAATGACCTTGTAACCGAACAAGAAAAGGTGGATTTTCTGAAGAGTTTTGATGCCGCCGGCGAACTTGACGAAATAAATGAAAATCTTATAGATGCCGCTAGTGCCGTTTCGGGTTGTGGTCCTGCTTTTGTATATATGTTTATTGAGGCGTTGGCGGACGGCGGTGTGAAATGCGGACTGACACGCGAAAAAGCGTTGAAATACGCCGCCTCAACAGTTGCAGGCGCAGCGGAGATGGTGCTTAAAACCAACCGCCATCCTGCCGAACTTAAAGGTGCCGTTTGCAGTCCTGCGGGAAGCACAATTGAGGGTGTTAGAGCGCTTGAAGACGGTAAACTGAGGGCAACCGTAATTGATGCTGTTTCGGCTTCCTTTGAACGCACTAAAGAACTTGGTAAAAAATAAAATCAATCAGAAAAAACAGCACACAGATAACTATCTTACTATTGAGGAGAGTAAAACGGAAACACTTATGCCCGTAGTTTTTTAAACTGCGGGTGTTTTAAATTTCACTTTAACTATCAACTCATTTATGATATAATACAACTAATCGATAAATTAAAATGTAAGTGAGGTGGTAATTTGAGTCTGGCAACATACATACCGATAATATTCCTGTGGATTATCATATTTATTATGTTCCGAAATAGAAGGAAAGTAGTAATTATAAGAAAAATTGTTGAAAAAAGGAAAAGAGGGGGCAATGCCGAAATGAAAGAACTTACAAAAAGATTTATTAACAAAGAATGTATAATTTACTCGTTTGACAGCAGCCATCAATATGAAGGTATTATCAAGGAGGTTACAGACGAGGCGATTCTTGTTGAGAAGGATGGAAAGATTGAAGTTATAAACCTTGACTTTGTTATTCGTATTAGAGAATATCCCAAAAATAAAAACGGAAAGAAAAAATCTGTAGTGTTGGACTAACGAATTCACGTTTGTCTAATAAATTATTAATGGTTTTAAATTTTCCTGACAAAAGGAATAATGCCGTACATTTTCCCTGCTTGTTACAATATAAGACAATAAGACACAAAAAAGGAAGCACGAAATCCGCCTTGTACTTCTATTTTATATTCCAAAAAGAAACTATTCAAGCGCATTTTTTTACATTTTGCATTTATTGTGTATCATTTTTTACTTTTGGAATAAAAATGCCATTAAAAATCACTCGTTTTGTACTTTTATTATAAAAAATCTCCGTCTCTTCGCGGTTGGTTTTACCGAAAAGTATTCCCGGAGAGGTTATCTCGTCTGAATCTGTACAGTTTTTACTGGTCACACCATGAAGATTCTTATAATTTATGAAATTTAAAAAACTGCCTTAACATACCGCGGTTACCCTGCATATCATAGCATAGGAGCAATAAAACAAACAGAAAGTGATGTATATTGAATACAAAACATCTTTGCGACCTTTGTTGCGGCGAGAAAGCTACGGTTACAAAAATCTCTTTGACCGGCGCAATGCTACAAAGGTTACTTGACATCGGTCTTGTCAAAAACACGGCTGTTGAATGTGTCGGTTCAAGTCCGTCGGGCGACCCCTCGGCTTATCTGATACGCGGAGCAATCATTGCTTTGAGACAGAAAGACAGCCGACATATTGATATAATCTGAAAGAGGTGTGGGTGTTGGGACTTACAGCCCGTTCAAGCGGACGTGATGCCGCCGATAAAACAAATATCGATGTACTCCTTAAGGGTGACCGCGTAATAGCACTTGCAGGCAACCCTAATGTAGGCAAAAGCACAGTGTTTAACGCGCTGACAGGAATGAAACAGCACACCGGAAACTGGTCAGGCAAAACGGTAACCAACGCAGTTGGTACTTTCGATTACTTGAACACCAAATACTCATTAGTCGATATTCCCGGCACCTATTCCCTCACCCCGGCTTCTGTCGAAGAAGAAGTTGCACGTGATTATATATGTTTCGGTGAGCACGATGCTGTTGTTATAGTTTGTGATGCCTCACTGTTGCAACGCAACCTGCCACTTGTTCTTCAAGTGTTACAAATAACCCAAAACGCCGTACTTTGCGTAAATTTAATGGATGAGGCTAAGCGCAACGGCATAGAAATAGATCTTGGCTTAATATCGGCAAGGCTTGGCATACCTGTAGTCGGTACAGTCGCGCGGAAAAAGAAGAGTCTTAATGCTTTGTGTGATGCCATTCACAGTGTATGTAACCGACAAGCGCCCAAACCGACCTTTAAAGTAACATATCCTGAAGAAATCGAAACCGCCATCACCATTTTGGAACCCGTCATAGCCGACATACAACACAAATTTCCACCACGTTGGCTGAGTCTAAAACTGTTGGAAAACGACATAACGCTGCTTGCAAAAGCGGAAGAAAAGGCAAATTGCAAATTCACTCAAAATCCTCGTTTGAAAAATGCTCTGTCATCTGCAGAGGCTTACTTAAAAGTTCACGGGATTGAGCAGACTTGGCAGCAGGAAATTTTTGCCCAAGCACTGACCGAATCGGCAGAGGATATTTGCAAAGGTGCGATTACGGAAAACGCTTGTGGCTACGGAAAGACTGACCGAAAACTTGATAAAATTCTTACCGGGAAATACACCGCCTATCCCTGCATGTTACTGCTTTTGGCTGTGATATTCTGGATAACGGTCAGTGGAGCCAACCTGCCTTCGTCGATGTTATCACGGTTGTTTTTGTATATTGAAGGCAAACTTGATTTGCTGTTCTGCTACCTAAAAATGCCTTGGTGGTTACACGGCCTGCTTATATCAGGTGTATTCAGAGTTGTGTCGTGGGTGGTATCGGTCATGCTACCGCCTATGGCAATATTCTTCCCTCTTTTCACCTTGCTTGAGGATTCAGGATATCTGCCAAGGATAGCCTACAACCTTGACAAACCCTTAAACCGCGCAGGTTCGTGTGGGAAACAGGCGCTTACCATGAGCATGGGATTCGGCTGCAACTGTGCAGGAATAGTCGGTTGTCGTATCATTGATTCTCCCAAAGAACGGCTGTTGGCGATTCTTACTAACAACTTCGTGCCCTGTAATGGAAGATTCCCTGCTATGATAACACTCATCACATTATTTTTTGCAGGTACTTCAGGTGTTTGGGGTAACATTACATCGGCAATATGGTTAACTCTCATTATATTGCTTGGAATATTGCTAACCTTCGTGGCAACAAAAATATTATCGAAAACATTGCTTTGCGGGATGCCGTCATCTTTCGCATTGGAACTACCTCCCTACAGACTGCCTCAGATAGGAAAAACGATTGTGCGGTCGGTGGTTGACCGTACTGTGTTTGTTTTAGGGCGTGCTGTTGCCGTAGCAATACCTGCAGGTGCCGTTATCTGGTTGGTAGCCAACATTAATTTTAACGACATATCATTACTGTCTCACATAGGAACGGCTTTAGACCCTCTTGGCCGATTAATGGGACTTGACGGAGTTATTCTGATGGCTTTTATTTTAGGTTTCCCCGCCAACGAAATTGTTCTCCCACTTATTCTTATGGCATACACGTCTCAAGGAGTTCTTACCGACATATCCGAATTATCAATCATCCGCCAAATACTTGTCGACAACGGTTGGACCGTCACAACTGCCATTTGCACCGTTATTTTTTCGTTACTTCATTGGCCGTGTTCAACTGCTCTTATAACTGTAAAGAAAGAAACGGGCAGTTTTAAGTGGGCGTTTATGGCGGCGATTCTTCCTACTGCTTTCGGCGCTGCACTTTGTCTTATTATCAACTTTTTCGCCAATATTTTGTTTTGAATTTTTCCATTATCAAAAAAGGACACCGCATCAAATTCGATGCGGTGTCTTTTAGCAACACAAGTTATTTTTTTGATAGTCCAAGGTACCCCAATGGATTGACCTGCTTGCCCTTGACCAACACCGAGAAGTGAAGATGATTACCGGTAGCGTTGCCGGTTTCACCGACTTTGGCTATGGTCTGACCTGCAGTTACGGTATCACCTTTTTTGACAAGATTTTCGCTGTTGTGGGAGTAAAGAGTCTGCGTCTTGCCATCAGGGTGGTCGATTATTACACATTTACCGTAAGCACCGTACCATCCTGAGAACGACACAACGCCGTCGGCAGCGGCATAAATTTTTGCACCTTTAGGATTGACTATGTCTAAGCCTTTGTGGTTTCTACCGTCACCCCAATATGAACTGATGTATGTTCTTTTGGTTATTTCACATGGAAAAGTAAAAAGTTCTGAACCATTTTCACCTGCCGCCAAGGCGTGGTTAACACGAATACTCTCAATTGCTTCCTCGCACATGCCTTTTTTGACCTTCGCATCAACGGGGATAACAATTTGAGTACAGGTTATAACGTTTGCATCAACACGGTTTCCGTTAACATAGATAACATCGGCAGTGACGTTATTAAGTCCGTTTTTGCCACGCTTTAACACCTTGGAATACTGCGAAGTGCGACTTTCATCATAGGTGACAAGCGTGTCGTAAGGCACTTCTTCATCATAATTTTCGATACGAGAGGTTACTATTTCGACACCTGTTTTACCTTCAAGATAGCCCTCTGACGAACTTATAAGATTTTCGGAAGCCTCTTCGGTTATATAAGCATCTTTTATCTCAACCGAGTTTGCATAGCCTTTGAATACAGCACCCTCCGAAAGATATGTATCGGCGAGCAGTTTTAAACTGGCTTCGATTTCGGCACTCGTCTCAGCAAAAGCCGTCAGCATGCCGTCGACATAAAGGCCCGATACCTTGTTGAGCATATCGGCAGAATCCAAAATTTCCTGCGTCATTTTATCAATATCATCGGTTTTTGCAAAAATTAGTGTTTCTTTGAATTCAACAGTCAAGAAACCGTCAATATCACCGCACACTGATGAACGAATGTTGTTTTCAAGAGCAACAGCTGCTGCCTCATCTTTAACGCAACCTATTCTCTGACCGTTAACCAAAACTGCCAATGCGGCGTCACACTTTGCAGCACAGCACACCGATGTGGCGGTAAGGCTTAAAGTAAGCACTGCCGCGGCAACCGTAACGCCTACCTTATGACCAAAAATCTTTTTACACAAAGTTTTTACAGCATTTAAGCCAACTGCAAAAAACGATTTCAAAAAATCGCTGTGTTCTTTTATTAAGTTTATTTTACTTTTAACGTCAAACAAAATATCACCTTTAAAAATTACAATTTTGTAACACAACATTTCTAATTATACACAAAAGTTACAAAATTGCAACCATTTTTTTAAATTTTAACGTTTTGCATGAAAAAAGCCGCAACTGTAAGTTTATAGTTGCGGCTTTTGTACATATTTAATAATTAAGTTGTTCTACGGTGTAATTTTCAATCACAGGCAGATAAACGGCGGCTTCTTTTTTGGCACTTTCAAGGTCATGTTCTAAATAATTTCCACATTCAACCGACGAAACACCGGGTATTTCGCCGTCAAACCCTGCCAAAAATCTAAATGCATTCTTTACAAGTTTGATTACCTCGCAAGGCGCTATATCGCGCACAAGCAGATAAAACCCTGTGCGGCAACCCATCGGACCAAAGTAGATAATACGGTCGCTATACTCACTACTTCTGACATATGTGGCAATAAGATGCTCAGTTGTGTGCATCGCGGGGTTTTGCAGATAATCACCTTTGTTGGGAAGTTTCATTCTAATATCGTAGGTCACAATATCTCCGTCAATCCGAGAAGTATAAATTCCGCGTTGCAAAATATCGTGATTAACCTCAAAACTAGCAATTTTCTTTAATTCCATTATTTAACTCCTTGTTAAGTGCATAAAATTCATCATCGGTCATGGCATAGACCATAACATCCGACACCTTGCCGTCAAAATAAAAGCCTTTTTTCAGTGTACCCTCGTAACTGAAGCCTATTCTCTCCAGCACCTTAGCAGAGGCTGTATTTTCGGGCAGCACTCTGGCATACACCCTTTGTGCTCCTATTCGGTCAAAGGCAAAACCCGTCAAAGCGTCGGCAACTTCGGTACCGTAACCCTGACCCCAAAGGTCGCTTAAAATACTATACCCTATCTCGGCAATTTTAAAATCGTCCTCAAGTGATACATAACTGCAGGTGCCTATCACCTTACCGCTTTGCTTGTGCTCCACCGCAAAAAACGTACATTCGCGTCGGCGGTAACGCGATATCTGATAGTTAATGAGTGCCTTTGTGTCGTCAATACTACCATGCGGATGCCACATAGAAAATTCCGACGTTTCAGGCCTGCGGCAAAGTTCAAACAAATCCGCCGCGTCCTGCCTTTTTACCATTCTGAGCAAAAGTCGGTCGGTGTGAATGGTTGGGTACGGTACAAAAATTTCGTTATACATAAAAGTCCTCAAAACAATGACATTTGATTGGTATCAGGTAAGAAACTAAGTGCTCCTACCTTTTTAAGTGCTTCAATAACGGTCTTGGAAACACCCGATTCAATCTGCAAATCGTCAATCGAAATAAAGTTTCCGTTATCTATTGCCTTTTGAATATCGGCAGCAGCCTTTTCACCCACACCGGGCAAAATGCCTATTGGCAAACGCATTGCACCGTCTTCAACCAAAAATTTTCTCGAATGAGACTTTCTAAGGTCTATGGGCAAAATTTCAATTCCTCGGCTCATCATTTCATTAAAAATATTAAGGTTGTCAAGCACGCCTTTGTCCTTAACACTGGCGCTGTTACCCATTAGTTTAATGTCATTAATACGCTTTCTGACCGCACTGATACCATTAAGCAAGGTATCAACCTCAATATCGTCAGAACGAACTGTGAAATAAGCACAGTAGAACTCAACCGGTTTATGTACCTTGTACCAACCAAGTCTTAAAGCCGCAATCATATATGCCGCAGCATGCGCCTTGGGGAACATGTACTTGATTTTATAGCACGAGTCAATATACCACTCGGGTACATTGTTTTCCCTCATCGCCTGCAGATGTTCCTCGGTCAGTAACTTTTTAGCCTTACCTTTACGGACAATCTCCATTATCTTAAAAGCCATTTTCTTGGGAACGCCCTTATATATGAGGTATGTCATGATGTTATCACGCGTTCCGATAACTTCAGAAATGGTACAGGTTTTATTTTTGATAAGTTCCTGCGCGTTGCCTATCCAAACGTCGGTACCGTGGGACAGACCCGATATCTGCAAAAGGTCGGAGAAGGTCTGCGGTTTTGATTCCACAAGCATATCTCGTACAAATTTAGTGCCAAGTTCAGGCAAAGCGTAGGTGCCCGTTTTGGAGAATATATCGTTCTCAGTAACACCCAACGCTTCGGGCGACAAGAATAAACTCATAACATCGGGGTCACTCATAGAAACCGATAAAACAGAAATACCCGTGTACTCTTCAAGATACTTATATATGGTCGGCACATCGTGTCCAAGTTCGTCAAGTTTCAGTATATTATCGTGTATTTTATGGAAATCGAAATGGGTAGTAACCATGTCGGAATCCGCCTTATCGGCAGGATGCTGAACGGGACAAAAATCGTAGACTTCCATATCTCTCGGCACAACAACCATTCCGCCGGGATGCTGACCGGTAGTACGTTTAACCGCCGAATCGTTAATGGCAGCAGCAAGCCTTGTTTCCTCTGCTTTGTTAAGGCTTTTGCCATAGTCCTCGGCATAGTGGCGTACATAACCGAACGCCGTTTTTTCGGCAACAGTGGCAATGGTGCCTGCCTTGAAAACGTTTTCTGGTCCGAAAAGTTCTTCGGTATATTTATGCACAAACGGCTGAACCTCACCCGAGAAGTTTTGGTCGATATCCGGAACCTTATCACCGTCAAATCCCAAGAAGGTCTCAAATGGTATATCGTGACCGTCGCGGTTATAAGGTGTTCCGCATTTAGGGCAATCTTTAGGCGGCAAATCAAAGCCTGAACCCACGCTGCCGTCGGTAATAAACTCGGAATGTTTGCATTTTGGACAAACGTAGTGCGGAACTAACGGATTAACCTCAGAAATACCGTTCATGGTAGCGGCAAAGGACGAGCCAACCGAACCACGCGAGCCGACCAAATATCCCTTGCTTTCGGAAAATTCCACCAATTTCTGTGCTGTAACGTACATAACCGAGAAACCGTGACGGATAATTGAGTCTAGTTCGCGTTCCAGACGCTCTTTTACAACAACAGGCAACGGGTCACCGTAAATTTCATGCGCACGACGGTAACATTTTTCGGTCAAAATATCGTCCGAACCCTCAATTTTGGGCGGATAGTTACCCGAAGGAACTGCCCTGACCTCACCGCTTACAAGTTCGGAAATTTTTGCCGGATTATCAATAACAACTTCTTTTGCGCGGTCACCGAGATAATCAAAATCGGCAAGCATTTCGTCGGTAGTTTTAAAATAAAGCGGTGCCTGAATTTCGGCATCTTTAAAGCCCTGACCTGCCATAAGTATGGTGCGAAGTTTGGCATCCTCAGGATTAAGGAAATGTACATCACCTGTAGCAACCACAGGTTTATTGAGTTTATCGGCAATCTCAACAATTTTAAGGTTTAGGTCAATAAGGTCCTGACGGCTGTTTACAATGCCGTCGCGCAACATAAATTCATTGTTTCCCAAAGGCTGAATTTCAAGATAATCATAAAATTCGGCAAGTTTTAAAATTTCTTCTTCCGGTTTTTTGTTAAGAACCGCCTTAAAAATCTCACCCTGCTCACAAGCACTTCCTATAATCAATCCGTCACGGTATTTCATGAGTACAGACTTAGGAACAATCGGCCTTGCAGGACGAGGTTTTTGCGGATTTTCTTTATTAAGTGTCTTTAAGTAATAGTTCAGATGAGCATACGACACAAGACGGTAAAGATTTTTAAGTCCCGCTTGGTCTTTTACAAGAATAATCTGATGAAAACGCTCTAAGGTTGTAGAATCAACACCGCCGTCGATTCCGCCTTCTGTTTCTTGTCCGTCAATGTCATTTATAAAATAGTCCTCAACACCGTAAATAACCTTGAAATCTTCTCCGCCCTCTTCTTTGCGGACGTCGTCAACGGCACTCATAGCATCGGGGAAAGCCTGAACAACACCATGGTCGGTAACCGCAACAGCCTTATGGCCCCACTTAAATGCCTGTTTTACAATATCTTTAACAGGTGCAACAGCATCCATCTGAGACATACTTGTGTGCATGTGCAGTTCAATACGTTTTTCCGGGGCTGTATCGGTTCTTCCACCCTTGCGTTTGGCGGTAGCAATGCCTGTGGGTTCAAAAATATAGTCTTTTTCCCACTCGTCCATCTTATAGGTGCCGCCGACAACAACGCATTTTCCTTTTTTAAGCACGTCACCCAAAGCATCTGCCTGAGCATTGGACACAACCGTTTTGACGGTTACCGAGTTGGTGCCGTCATACATCTGAAATTTCACGCGGTGACCTTTTCCGCTTTTGGTAGGCACAAGTTCCGAAAAGAAAATTTCACCCCAAATAACACCCTCGTCATCGGGTGCAATATCCTGCAGTTTTATAATACTACCCGATATTTTTTTACCGTACACCTGCTCTATGCTATCATTTAGCACTCCTGAATCAACCGGTATATCAAGTCCCGAAAGTTTTCTCGGTGCGGCTGACTTTTTGCTTGCCTCGGCTTGTCCCGACGAAGGAGCAGACGGTGTATAGGAAATAGGTTGCTGTTTGTATTCGGGTTCGACCATTTCTATGTCATCAAGTTGACCGGAAAATGACACTTCGGTCTCGAGTCCGAAATACAAAATCGCTTTTTGGCAGAACAGCCTTTCAAAATTGCAAGCCTTAATGGTCTCATATCCACCGAATTTCAGTTCGATATCTGTACAGGAGTTGGGCTCCTTACCGTCAAAAACTGTGAATACGGCATTGTTAAAATATCCGTTAAGCATTGCAAATTCATTCTTTATCTCATTTGCAATATCCTCAGCAGCGGCAGAACAGTAACACTCTTTAGGGAATACGGCACTGATTTTGGCATCAGTCAAAGCGAGAGCCGAAACGACCGATGCTTCCAGCGTTTTTATTTCTTCATGTCTTATGTATTCCGAAAACTCGCACTTGGCAATAAGTTTTCTTGTTTCTATATCAACATCGCAAAACAACAGTTTGCCTTGTTTTACGGTCTCGGAAAAATCACCGACTGCCGAGCCGAAAATTTCATATATATGAGCAATACTCACCGTTGCACCTTTCCTTTCAAGAGGAAAGCGTCACATACGGCCGATTTCCTCCATTAGTTCATCTATCAATCTGTCTTCGGGTACTTTTCTTAAAATTTCACCTTTTTTGAATATTAGACCGCAACCGTCACCGCCGGCAATACCGATATCGGCTTCTTTTGCCTCTCCGGGGCCGTTTACAACACAGCCCATAACGGCAACCGTTATGTTTTTATCGCAGTCTTTTAAATTTTCTTCGACTTTTTTTGCAATACCGATTAAATCAATTCTCGTTCTTCCGCAGGTGGGACACGAAACGATTTTCACACCCTCGTTGCGAAGCCCTACCGCTTTTAATAGGTCTTTTGCCGCCTCAACCTCTTTTTGGGGGTCGGCGGTTAGCGATACGCGAATTGTATCACCTATTCCTCTAAGCAGCAATCCTCCGATACCTGCCGAGGATTTGACAATACCGCTTTGCTCTGTCCCCGCTTCGGTAACACCTAAATGTAACGGATAATTGCACTTTTCGGCCATCTTTATGTATGCCTCATACATAGTAGGAACCGAAGAGGATTTTATTGAAATGACTATATCGTCAAAATCATACTTTTCGAGCAACGAGGCATGATATAACGCACTTTCGACCATTGCGTCGGCAGTAGGACCGCCGTGCTTTGCCAAAATCTCTTTTTCCAAAGAGCCTGAGTTTACGCCTATTCTTATAGGGATATTTTTGAGTTTACAGATATCGGCAACCTCTTTCACCCTGTCGTCGGAGCCGATGTTACCGGGGTTTATGCGTATTTTGTCGACCCCTGCTTCGGCAGCTTCAAGTGCCAAACGGTAATCAAAGTGTATATCAGCCACTATCGGGACTTTTACAGCACCTTTTAGTGCAGGTATAAGACTTACTGCGTCCATATCGGGTATGGCGGCACGGATTATATCGCAACCTGCCTTTTCAAGTTTTACGGCTTGGTCTAAAGATGCCGCTATATCATAAGAAGGGGTATTGAGCATGGACTGTACCGCAACAGGACTGCCACCGCCAATGGTAATGTTCCCTAATTTAACTTTTTTGGTGTTATCGCGTGTGTACATATACGCACCTCTTTAGAAAAATCCTACTATATCCTTTATCGTGATTACCGCAATGAGAGCCAGTAAAAGAATAAGTCCTACAGCATGCACAACCGACTCGAATTTTTGCGGTATTTTTCTTCTGATTATCATTTCTACAAATATAAAAAATGCTCTTCCACCATCAAGAGCCGGTACAGGCAACAGATTAAACACGCCTAAATTAACGGTTATAAGCGCAATTATCGGTAAAAGGTCCTGAAGACCCATTCTTGCCGCCTCGCCCAAAACGGCGGTAACGCCGACGGGACCCGACATGGCGCTGATACCGTATTTACCCGTAATAAGGTCGATAAGCGAAAACCAAACTATTCTGCCGTAAGACAAGGTTCTTGCAAAAGTTTGGCTTATAAACGTACCAAAAGTTTTCTGCTCGGTTTCAAGATAAAAATCGACCGTTACAAAGTTTATACCATCCATTTGTTCGGTGGCAAACTGCACGTCGATGTTCTGCTTTGTGCCGTCCCTCAGCACTTGCATTTCCAAAGTATCACTGTTTACGTTGGTAAGGCAATAACTCAAATCGTTGACCGAAAAAATCCTTCTGCCACCGACTTTGAGTATTTTGTCGCCTTCTTGAAGACTCTCGGCACTTACCGAAACATCGTGAAAGCCTTCGACGGTAGTTGTAATATAGCGATTAGCAGGTGCCAATATCATCATTACTATTATAAGACCGAAAACAAGGTTGAAAAATGCACCTGCAACGATAATGACAAGCCTTCTCCATGCCGATTTGTTGCAAAATGCTTTAGGGTCATTACTGCCTTCGTCCTCGCCTTCCATGGCACAATATCCACCAAACGGCACAGCACGAACGGCATAAAGTGTCTCTTTCCCTTGCTTTTTAAATAGTGCAGGACCAAAGCCCACCGAAAATTCGTTAACTCTCACACCCAGACTTTTGGCGGCAATGAAGTGGCCAAATTCGTGAATGACTATCATGACCACAAACAAAAGTATGGCAACAAGATAAGGCCACACCGTTGACCAGGCAGTGCCCAGTGCGGAAAAAACTGACGCTAAATTAATAATGTTTATCACCTTTTTTCAGCATATCGTAATGCTTTTTCGCGCGCCGATTTATCGGCAGCAAAAACATCTTCTAAACTAAATGTATCAACCTTTGGCTGTTCAAAATAAGCCATTTTGACTATTTCACCTATATCGAGGAAACCTATCTTGCCGCAAAGGAAAAGTCGAACCGCTTCTTCGTTTGCGCCGTTGACCGCCGCAGGACGAAGACCGCCGTCACGAATAGCGTTAATGCACGTTTCAAGACAGGTAAAGGTTGCCGTATCAGGCTCATTGAAAGTCAACTGCCCTATTTTAAACAAATCAAGTTTTTCTTCCGAACACTCGTGCCTTTCGGGGTAGGTCAAGGCATACTGTATGGGCAATTTCATATCGGGTGTGCCGAGTTGTGCAATAACCGCACCGTCAGCAAGTTCGACCGCCGAGTGAATAATGCTCTGACAATGCACCACAACCGTTATGTCATCGGGGCTTACATCAAACAGATGTACTGCTTCAATAACCTCAAGTCCTTTGTTCATAAGCGTAGCAGAATCGATGGTTATTTTAGCGCCCATATCCCAGTTCGGGTGTTTTAAAGCATCGGCAGGTTTTACATTTTGCAATTCTTCTTTAGTTTTGCCAAAGAACGGACCACCCGATGCAGTAAGCAATATTTTTCTTAAACTGCCTGCTGGAACACCCTGCAAGCACTGAAATATTGCCGAATGTTCGCTGTCAACCGGTAAAAGTTTTACGTTGTTGCGTTTTACAGTATCTTTGACAATGTCGCCTGCCGTAACAAGAGTTTCTTTATTGGCTAGGGCCACATCTTTTTTAGAATTAAGCGCCGCCAAAGTAGGTCTTAAACCTGCTATGCCGACAATGGCGTTAACCACCGTATCGCACTTAGTCTCTGCGGCAAGTTCCACTATTGCTTCGTCGCCCGACAAAACCTTAACACAAGTATCGGCAAGGGCTGTTTTTAATTGTTTGCCCAAAGTTTCGTCTTTTACGGCAACGGTTTTAGGGTTAAACTCTCTTGCCTGCTGTTCGAGAAGTTTTATGTTGCTTCCCGCAACCAGACTTTCGATTTTGTACCCATGTTTTCGGGCAACATCAAGCGTCTGCGTTCCTATTGAACCGGTACTGCCCAAAACTGCAATTTTTTTATCCATTTCAAATCACCGTCAAACCACAAAGGGGAAAATTGACAACATAACATACATAATCGGCGCTATCATCATAACGCTGTCAAAACGGTCGAGTACACCGCCGTGACCCGGCATGATATTGCCATAATCTTTAATACCTGCAGCACGTTTTATATACGACGCCACAAGGTCGCCCATCATACCCGCAAAACTCAAAACGGGAGTAAGAACGGCTATGAGCAATGTGTTAGCAGTGCCGCCTGTGACGGCGCCAAACACGATACATGCAACCACCATACAAACTATTGCAGTGATTATTCCGCCAACGGCACCTTCTACCGTCTTTTTAGGGCTTATCTCGGGTGCCATTTTATGTTTGCCAAAGAAATATCCCGTAAAATATGCACCTGTATCACAACACCAAGCGGCTATGAACACAAGCAACAAATAGAAAAGCCCATGCCCGTCAACCGATTCAAATATTGCTGCCATAGTCCAGAAGCAATAGGTTACAGCCAAGGTACAACCGAAAGCAAATGTCACCTCAAACGGCGATACTGTTTTGTGTTTGAACATTCCCGCAGTAAAAAGCAAAATACCCAAAAGCACGGCAAAACCCTCTGCTTTTACGGGGATAAAACCGCTTAATGCAAAGGGTGTAACGGCTGCGTACAAAATGCAACATACTGTGAGAAACTTTGATTTGACATAACGAGTGTTAACAAGTGCTTCGTATACACCTATAACACCTACAAGTGTAAGCAAAACATTTAAAATAACAGTACTAAAGTGCAAAGCAGCCGCAATGGCGGCTATAAAAATTACTATGCCCACAGCACCCGAAATAATGCGTGTTTTCACTGTTTTTCTTCCTTTTCTTCTTTTACTCCGCCGAAACGACGGTCGCGACGGTTAAAATCATCAATAGCCCTATCAAGGTCGGCAGTTGAAAAATCAGGCCATAAAACATCGGAATACCAAAACTCAGCATAAGCCGACTGCCACGTAAGAAAGTTGGAAAGCCTATATTCACCGCTGGGACGGATAATGAAATCCGGTTCCGACTGCCCTGCGGTATAAAGCCTTTGGGAAATGGTATCCTCCGTCAAAGCGTCAATACTTAATTTACCGTCTTGTACGTCACGGCAAATGCTTTTTACTGCGTGGAGTATCTCATCTCTTCCACCGTAATTGACCGCCATGTTAACCGTAAGACCCGTAGCATCTTTAGAGTCCGTCTCTGCCTTTTTTATAAGTTCTTTTATATCGTCAGGCAGAACGGATAATTCGCCTATAAACTTAAGGCGAATGTTTTCCGATTTAAAGTTTTCGGAGTCTTTAAGATATTTCCTAAGCAGGTCCATTATTGCATCGACTTCTTGCTTGGGTCGTTTCCAGTTTTCGGTGGAAAAAGCGTATACCGTAAGGTATTTTACGCCCAACTTATTGCAGTATCTTGCAATGGTCTTAAAGTTTTCCGAACCTGCGGCATGACCGGCAGTACGGGGTAGCATGCGCTGTTTCGCCCATCTGCCGTTACCGTCCATTATAATGCCGATGTGCTCAGGTAAAGCCCTTCCCGTTTCGGCTTTTGCTTTTTTCTTAGAGAATAAAGCCATTATTAAATCTCCATGATTTCCTTTTCTTTTACTGCGGTAGCATCGTCAATCTCTTTGCAGTATTTATCGGTAACGGTCTGAATCTTCTTCTCGCCGTTCTGCTGGTCGTCCTCGGTGATTTCGTTAGCCTTTTCCATCTTTTTAAGTTTTTCAATAGCGTCACGACGGATGGAACGAATAGCAACCTTGCTGTCCTCAGCGATTTTCTTGACGTCTTTAACAAGGTCTTTACGGCGCTCCTCGGTAAGAGGCGGGAAAGTAAGTCGCAAAACACGACCGTCATTCTGAGGATTAATGCCGATATCAGAAACCTGAATTGCTTTTTCGATAGACTTTAATACCGAGCCGTCATAAGGCTGAATCTGAAGCACTCTTGCCTCAACTACAGACACGGCAGCAAGTTGGTTTACGGGGGTAGGACAGCCGTAGTAATCGACCGAGACTTTATCGAGTACCGAGGGGTTGGCACGGCCTGCTCTTACAGCGGCAAACTCGCGTGACAATGCGTCAAGAGTTTTGTCCATCTTTTCTTCTGTTGCTTTAATAACTGTTTTCATAAAAATTTCCTCCGATTATTTTACTAAAGTACCGATTTTCTCGCCCGAAACTGCACGGACAATATTGTCGGGGTCATTAAGATTAAACACCAAAATACCTATACCCTGGTCACGGCAAAGCGAAGCCGCCGAAGCGTCCATTACGTTAAGTTCTTTAGCCAAAACTTCCGAATGGGTGAGAGTATCGTATTTCTTGGCATTGGGGTTCTTTCTCGGGTCGCTGTCATAAACGCCGTCGACGTTAGTGGCTTTAAAAATAACATCAGCCTTAATTTCGGCTGCTCTTAAAGCCGCGCCTGTATCGGTCGAGAAGAACGGACTTCCTGTGCCGCCGCCGAAAATAACTACCTCTTTGTTAGAAAGACGCTCTCTGGCACCTCTTGCAGTAAACGGTTCAGCAATTTTGACCATATCAATCGCTGTCATAACGGTTGATTTAACGCCCATCTGCTCCAACGTGTCGCTGAGTGCCAAGCAGTTAATCACAGTTGCAAGCATGCCCATACTGTCGGCTTTTGTACGGTCCATACTTCCGCTTGACCTTCCGCGCCAGAAATTTCCACCGCCTATAACAATACCTACTTCTACTCCCATCTCGACACATTTTTTAATGCGTTCGCAAACGGTTTCAACCATATCAAAATCAATACCCGTTTTTTGCTCGCCGGCAAGCACTTCGCCGGAAAGTTTCAGCAAAATTCGCTTAAATTGGGGCTCCATTTTTTATTCCTCCAAACCAAACCTATGACAGTACATACCGCCACAGATAATTTATTTATATTATTTTACAATATTTACTGCTTAAAGTCAATCAGAATAACAACATTAAAGAAAATAAAAACGGACAATTTACAAGTCGTAAACTGTCCGTAAAAATCACTGTGCTTTAGCCTGTTCGCGCGCCTCGGCAAGCATCATATCCTTGACCTTCATAAGCCTTGTACGGCTGCTACGGTCGCTTTCTTCAAGTTTCATGGTGATAAACTTAATGGTATCGGTATATCGAGGTATCAAAACGTGTTCCAAAGCGTTAACTCTTCGTCTTGTTTTTTCTATTTCAACCGCCATGCGCTGTGTTGATTTCTCAACCTCGGCAAGTTTCAAAAGTTTGGGCAAAAGTGCGCTTACCTGCGTCACTGCATCGTCAAGTTCAAAACTTGTCGATGCAAAACTGTAAGCATAAACATCACTCATATCCTCAGTTCTGGTCTTAACCGAATATACAGGTATATCAACACTCATTATATTGCGTGAGCCAATCTCAAGATAAGCCTCCTGTTTTGGGTAAAGCAATGCGGCATCCAAAGCCTCGCTGCTCATTACCGAACCTGCAAGTGCAAAATGACTATTAGCAGCCTTTATCTCGGCTTCAACCTCTTGACGAAGCACCTTGTTTTCTTTGATGAGTTCAAGGAACTGCCTCATGAGTTCGTCACGCTTATCTTTAAGCAGTCGGTGACCGCGGACGGCTGTTTTCAACTGTTTTTTCAGCCTCGACAACTCCATTCGGGTCGGGTTGACATTCATTACCGCCATAAAAGTTCACCTAACCTTTGTAATAGCGGTCAAGCATATCATCATCAATACGTTTAAGCTCGCTTCGGGGCAAAATCGACAACAACTGCCAACCGATATCCAGTGTTTCCTCTATACTGCGGTTAGCATTATAACCCTGGGAAACGTATTCTTTTTCAAACCTATCTGCAAACTCGGCATAAAGTTTATCAATATCCGTAAGAGCCGCTTCGCCCAGTATTACCATGAGTTCCTTAGCATCTTTACCTCTTGCATATGCAGCAAACAACTGGTTCATAGTGCTGGCATGGTCTTCACGGGTTCTGCCTTTGCCTATACCTTTATCCTTAAGACGTGACAGCGACGGCAAAACATCGACAGGCGGTGTTACACCCTTGCGGTAAAGTTCACGGCTGAGGATTATCTGACCCTCGGTAATATAACCTGTAAGGTCGGGAATAGGATGGGTCTTATCGTCTTCGGGCATGGTGAGAATCGGAATAAGCGTAATCGAACCGTCTTTGCCCTTAAGACGTCCCGCACGTTCGTACATGGTTGCAAGGTCGGTATACATATAACCGGGGTAACCGCGACGTCCGGGTACCTCTTTACGTGCTGCCGAAACCTCACGCAAGGCGTCGGCATAGTTAGTAATATCGGTCATGATTACAAGTACCTGCATACCGAGGTCAAATGCAAGGTATTCGGCGGCAGTAAGCGCCATACGCGGTGTTGCGATACGTTCGATAGCGGGGTCATTTGCAAGGTTTACAAACATAACGGTACGGTCAATAGCGCCGGTTTCACGGAAAGACTGAACAAAATAGTCCGATTCCTCAAACGTGATACCCATAGCGGCGAAAACAACAGCAAACTGCTCGTTATCTCCTCTAACGGCCGCCTGACGGGCAATTTGAGCTGCAAGTTGAGCATGAGGCAAACCTGAAGCCGAGAAAATCGGCAATTTCTGACCTCTTACCAGTGTATTAAGACCGTCAATAGCCGAAACACCGGTCTGAATAAATTCCTGCGGATAGTTTCTTGCTGCAGGATTCATGGGAGTTCCGTTAATGTCAAGTCTCTTTTCGGGGATAAGCTCGGGACCGCCGTCAGCAGGGTTACCCAAACCGTCGAAAACGCGCGACAACATGTCGGGAGAAACGGCAAGTTCCATGCTACGTCCCAAAAACCTTACCTTAGAACCTGCGAGGTTAATACCTGCAGCCGATTCAAAAAGCTGAACAAGTGCGTTGTTTCCGTTAACTTCAAGTACCTTGCAACGACGTTTTTCACCGTTCGGCAATTCTATTTCGCCAAGTTCGTCGTACTTAACGTTTTCAACATCACTTACCAACATAAGAGGTCCCGCGACCTCACGGATAGTTCTATATTCCTTAGGCATCGGTATCCCTCCTTAATCTTCTTCTATCTTGGCTTCGGCAAGTTCTGCATCAAGTCTTGCTTCGATATCGGCAAGTTCCTCTGCGACCTTGTCCTCAGCAACGTATTTAAGACGGCCTATCTTTTCTCTTACCGGCAATGCAACTATCTTTCCGATGTCGCCACCGTTTTTAAGAGCATCGTCAGACTTATCATAGTAAGTTAAAATAGCCGTCATCATGGCATACTGTTTATCAAGTGAAGTATAGGTATCAACATCATGGAAAGCGTTCTGATGCAGATAGTCTTCACGGATAGACCTTGCGGCTTCAAGTTTTAGTCGGTCGGCTGCCGACAAAGCATCCATACCAACAAGTTTTACTATTTCTTCAAGTTCGGCTTCTTCCTGCAAAAGCACCATCATACGGTTGCGAAGTTCCATCCAATCCGATTTAACGTTGCCGTCGAACCAATCGGACAGCATATCGGAATAGAGCGAATAACTTGTAAGCCAGTTAATAGCAGGAAAATGACGCTTATAGGCAAGTGCCGAATCAAGTCCCCAGAAAACCTTAACAATACGCAAGGTTGCCTGCGAAACAGGTTCAGAAATATCACCGCCGGGAGGCGAAACAGCACCGATAACCGACAAAGCACCTTCGGTATCTTCGGTTCCGTTGACAATTACACGACCTGCTCTTTCATAGAACTGAGCAAGACGGCTGCCGAGGTAGGCAGGATAACCTTCTTCACCCGGCATTTCTTCAAGTCGTCCCGACATTTCACGGAGAGCCTCTGCCCAACGTGAGGTCGAGTCAGCCATCAGTGCTACGGTGTAACCCATATCACGGAAATATTCGGCAATGGTAATACCGGTGTAAATAGAAGCCTCACGGGCCGCAACCGGCATATCTGATGTATTGGCAATAAGAACGGTTCTTTCCATAAGTGAACTGCCCGTTCTGGGGTCTTTAAGTTCGGGGAATTCGTTAAGAACGTCGGTCATTTCGTTGCCGCGTTCACCGCAACCGATGTAAACGATAATATCGGCAGCCGCCCATTTTGCGAGTTGGTGCTGTACAACTGTTTTACCTGAACCGAAAGGTCCCGGAACAGCAGCGACACCGCCTTTGGCTATAGGGAACATGGTATCGACAACGCGTTGACCGGTAACAAGCGGAATATCCGGCGAGAGTTTGCGTTTATAAGGACGTCCTACACGAACAGGCCAACGTTGCATCAACGTTACTCTGATTTCCTCACCGTTTTCGGCTTTTACGGTAGCAACCGTATCTTCTACGGTGTAATCCCCTTCGGCAATGCTTACAACAACGCCATCACATCCCTTTGGAGCCATAACTTTATGAAGTACTACAGCCGTTTCATTAACAGTACCTAAAGTGTCACCAAACCGGACGGTATCACCAACGACTACTTTTGGAGTAAAATGCCATTTCTTGTCTCGGTCGAGTTTCGGAACATCGACACCTCGGTTGAGGTTAGTTCCGCTGACCTCCATAATTTTGGCAAGAGGACGCTGAATTCCGTCAAATATTGAACCGATAAGACCGGGTCCTAATTCAACCGACAGAGGCATGCCGGTGCTGACAACCTCTTCGCCTGGACCCAGACCCGAAGTTTCCTCATAAACCTGAATTGAAGCACGGTCACCGTGCATTTCAATTATTTCGCCGATAAGTTTGCTTTCACTTACACGCACAACGTCAAACATATTGGCATCGCGCATGCCCTCTGCGATTACAAGAGGACCGGCAACCTTAACTATTGTTCCGTTAGCCATAATTATTCTCCATCTCAATCGTTAAAGATTATATCCGAACCGACGGCTTTTTCCACCGATTCGCTGAGTCTTTTTATACCGTAACCGGTATTTCCTTTAATACCGGGAATCGGAATGACGGCGGGGCTCATAACCTCGTCAAACTTTGCAATGTCTTTTTTAAGAAGTTCGGCGTATTCTTCGGTAATATATACAACACCGTAAACTCCGCCGTTTGTTATTTTTTTAAATGATTCGTGTGCCGAATCGTAATCGGTACACGGGAAAATATCGAGACCTACTGCAGAGAAACCCTTTATGCTGTCGATATCCCCCAAAACGGCAATTCTAATCATAAAGTTCCCTCAGTCTTTCTGCAATTACGGTTTCGCCTGCCTCGGTACGAATACCCGAAGCCAGCATTAAAACTGCTCTTATCTCGGCAAGTTTTGCAAAAACATACCCAATAATAACATCGGGGCCTGAACTTATCAATTTGGCTTTTTTAGTGACCGACATAAGGCAGTTATCAGCGTATTTTTCAAACTCTGTCGACGATTTTTTAAAGTTGATTGCCGCCTGCTCATCAAAGTTTTCGAGCCACTCTGTAACCGCTTGGCTACCTTCTAAAGCAGCATTTTTAAGTGATTCAACCTTCGAAGGAAAGTATAGCGTTTTATTATAAAAATCGACGTCTTTTTGTGCTTTTGCACCTCTTAAAGCGACCTTAATGTTTTCGAAAAGTACCTTGGTCTCAATGTATTCACGAAGTAACGGAGATGCCTTTTTCACCGACTCCAAGGATGCTTTCATACGACTTTTATCCAGCATTCCGTCAACAAGCTGAGCATCGCCAGTCGCAGCAAGCAATGTGTAGCCCTCGCTTGCATCGTCAGCACAAAACTCAGGCAACAAATGAAATCTTTTTTCTTTCACCGCTGTTTCCAGTACGTCAATATCAATAACCGAAGGAGAAAGCAACAGATGCTTATATTCCCTGCCGGATAAAACGCCTTTTATAACGGTTTTTAAGTTGTGATAATCGTTATCGAGTAAAAAAGGGTCGAAAACCGAAAAATCGGCTGCCGTGCTCTTTACGTATTCCCATAAAGCAGCGGTTTCGAATTTTGCCATTTCTTCAACCGTGGCTGCTGAACCGCCAAACCCTTTGTCCGACAGTTCCTGAACAAGCTGCTTTTCGTTGTTTAAACCCGCGAACTCCAGCAATTCTTGTCTTTTCATAAGCAAGCCTTCTCTTGCACGGACATTTCCAACCGAAAAGCCCCAGGATAAAGACACTAAAGTCACCTCCCTTTTTTAGAAAAGTTCTTTATTTATGATATCGGTCAATTCCTCTTTTTTCTCGGCAATAAGAGCCTTGAAATCAGCATTCTGCTCGATATCCTTATATTTCAGAATAAAACCACCGACTATCGAGTTATCCACCTCGGTCGATACAGTTATATTAAGTTTGGCAAGATTTTTCTCAAAATCAGCCGGCACACGCTCAATATCCTTGCTGTTTAAAAACATTATGCCTTGTTCCTTTGTTGCATAACGTTTTGCAAGGGATAAAAGCACATCAAAATACTCATTTGAGGGCAAAGAGGTGAGATGCTGTTCCAAAGCGATAAGAGTTTTTTCAATTTCCTCTCTCTTTTGGAGCAACATAGCATTTCTAACCGAAAGTTTTGCAGCTGAAATTGCCGACTCATCGGTTACGGCGGCTTTTTTATCGGCTGCGGCCTTGAGTTCGCAAAGTGCTTTGTCTGCCATTGCCTTACCGTCGGCAGCAATATTCTCTGCCTGCATTTTGGCATCGGCAATTATTGCCTTGGCCTGTTCGGTTGCCTCTGTAATGATGCGCTGTGTGATTTTTTCACTTGCGGTCATTTAAATTCAATCCTTTACAACAAGTTATCAGACACCGATACCGCCAATTGCAATAACTGAAAGAAGCGATACGATAAAGGCAAGAAGAGCGTAAATTTCAACAAGGGTGGTCGAAACCATTGCCTTAGAGAACTCAGAAGGTTTCTTTGCGCAAAGTGCAATACCGGTGGCAGCAGCATTACCCTGAGCAATACCCGAGAAAAGACCACCAATACCAATAGGCAACGACGCGGCAAAATAGAGCCAACCCTGAGCAGTTGTTACAGCCGAAGCGTCTCCGCCCAAAACGCCAATGTTGATGAGTATCATAAATGTAATAATAAATCCATAAAGTCCCTGAGTACCGGGAAGGAGTTCAAGAACAAGCAATTTACCGAACATGGACGGATTCTCAGAAAGAACTCCCATACCGACCTCGGTCGCTTTACCTACGCCCTTAGCCGAACCTATACCTGCCAAAGCAGTTGCCAATGCTGCACCTATAAGTGCAAGAACTACACCCTGTGTCATAATTATTTATCCTCCTTGAATCTTGTATATTTACTGTTATGAGCAAACGGCTTGAAAGGTTTGCCGCCGCCCTCGTAAAACTTTCCAAACAGCTCTACGTACTGCAGACGAAGCGTATGAACATATGCACCGAGAGCGTTGAGAGCAAAGCTGAGAAGATGCCCGACCGTGAATATAACGAACATTATAAGCGCGCCTACAACACTTCTTCCGCCCATGGCACCAAGCATATTGAAAACCTGACCCATCGCGGCGGTGGTAAGACCCAACGCCATAAGACGTGAAAATGACATAAGGTCGCTTATATATCCCGTTATATCGTAAAGTCCGCCTATGCCAGAAATAATACCTGCAGGACCTTTCGTGCGGACACCGTTTGCAATTATCATAAGTGCTCCGACTATTGCCATTACGCCGCCTATGGGGGTCAGTATTGCGATACCGCCGAGAATTCCTACCGCCAACACACCGATACCTAAAAGTATAAGTATCCAACTGCCGGTTTCAAATACCGCATCGGTTAGCGACTGATGGCGGACCGTATTTAAAAACTTAACAATAAGTCCCGTCATGATAACCACAAATCCCATTGCAACACTTATTATAAATAACTCTATTGCTTGATTCATTGGGTTTATGGGCCACGGCGGCAATGTCACGCCGAAGAAATTTTCGGATATTACCCATATTGCGTCACCGAAGAAACTTCCGAAGATTACACCCCAGAAAACGGTAGAGATTCCGCAGTATATAAACAGTTTGAGTGACCTTGCCATACCTTTTTCGGGTTGGAATTTTTTTAACAAGAACCAAGATCCCAGTGCCAACAGCAAACCGTAGCCTGCGTCAGACAGCATCATGCCGAAAAAGAAATAATAGAAGAAACTCATAACCGGCGTAGGGTCGATATCATCCTTGCCAGGCAATGAATAAAGTTCCGTAAGACCCGCTGCAGGTGCCGTAAAGGCATTGTTTTTGAGTGCTACGGGAACGTCCTCCTCGGTGGGGTCTTCTATCTCAACCGCCGCCGTAAAGTTGGACTCAAGATGCTCTTTGAGTTGGTATGCTTTACTCTCATCAATATAGCCTTTTAAGATAAAGACGTTTTTAGAGTGCTCAAGCGTTCCTATCGCACGGTACTTGTCGGCACGAACATTAAAATAGTCGGCTACAAGTTCCATGTCTTCCCTGAGTTCTGCCATATCTGTTATGACTTTTTTGAAGTTTTCCTGTTTGCGCTCAGTTTCAAGCAATCTTTCTCTTAACTCAGCAATTTTTTCTTTAGGCACCTTAGTGGTTGCCTGCGGCGGTCTTGCAAAACCAAGTTCCCGCAAGACCTGAGTCATTCTATCCCCTTGAGAACGCGGACACACAAGGAAAATATTCGTCTGCTCCTCATTGGCAGATATCTTTTCCACAGAAAACTCAAGTTCGCTGTCAGCCGAGGCAATGCTTTCAGCTATTTCGCTTTCGGTTCGGTTTTTAGGTAACGAACCCACAAAACCCACCGTTCGCTTTGTGCCCGAAAACTGCTGTGAAACATCTAGCGTTTCCCATGGAAGAAGTGACTCTATCCTTGCCAGCAATCTCGCTTTTTCGGCAGCACATTCAGTAAAACCTGCCGATGCTTTAACCACCTCATGACATTTTTGCATGATTTCGGCATTTTTGGCTACTGCCTCAGCATATTGTTCGTCGGTTATTATTCTTCGACCTGAGAACGAGGCTAACAATCCGCCGTTTTTCGGGACGTATTCGTCGATAATTTCAACCGCCTTTTCAGCCGTAGCAGCATTTCGTTCGAAACCGTTTGCAGACTGTGTGGTATCAAGCCTTTCGAAACCGTCTTCTGCCTTTTCGTTCTCCATACGAGTAATGTCCACCGTGCCTTGCCGTTGAAGATACTCTATTAACTTTTTTCGCTCACTTCTCAGTGCAAAAACGGTCACGCTTTTCATTATGACCTTTGCCAAATCAAATCACCACGCTTAAATTTCTTTTTGTACCAAATCAAATTCAGCCCAACAGACAGTCAACACATTTTTTGACAGCCGCATCACGCTTGGACGATGCCGCCATAGAAATGGCATTACCCTGCTCCTCGATTTGACTTTTGGCTGACGCAACTGCATCCTCGGCCGCCTGTTTAGACTTTACTGCCAGTTCCTCTGCATAATCGTTTGCCCTTTTCTTGGCTTCAGCCATAAGCGCAACCGACTGCTCTTCTGCCTGAGTCTTGATTTTTAAAGCCTGCTCCTCGGAATCGGCAATTATCTGTTCGGCTTCCTGCTCGGTTTTTTTAATAAGTTCAATGGTTTCTTGTGCCATAGGTACACTCCCATCATTGTAATACTGCTATTTTACAACGAAATTGAATCAGTTGCAAGAGGAAATTGTTAAATTTTTAATTATTGAACAATAAAACCAAAAAAATAACTTTTTTACACATCAAAATGTGCTGGATAACCACTTCACTTAAGATAATTAAGTTTTGAGTTAAAAAAATATATTATTTTTTGAAAAAATATCAAAAACACATCTTCTTTTTTGGAAAGAAGTTTGGTATAATATATGTAATAATGTCTAAATTCATATTATATCACGTGGAGGCGCCATTATGTATACCCAAATCGGCGACTTGAAAATACATTATTTAGAACAAGGCTCGGGACCCGACGTGCTTATGCTACACGGTTGGGGTGCCTCGGCCGAAAGTTTCAGAAGTATCATTGGTGCTTTGCAGGACAGGTGCCATATTGTAGCACTTGACTTTCCCGGTTGCGGTGAGAGTGACCTGCCAAACAAACCACTTGACATTAACGATTATGTATTTTTGGTACTTGAATTTTGCAATAAGTTAAACCTTGATAATCCTATACTCATAGGTCACTCTCACGGTTGCCGTGTTATTATGAAAATGTGCGGTACAGGACTTATGAGCCCGCCTAAAATTGTCTTTATCGACGGAGCAGGTTTAAAGCCTAAATTCAACCTGAAAAAGTCGGTTAAGGTTGCCACGTTTAAAACAATCAGAAAAGTATTTGAACTTCCCGTTTTCGGTCAAAAGGGAAAAGATATCGTCAGCAAAGCGCGTTCGCATTTTGGCTCTGCCGATTACAGTTCGGCACCCGAAGTTATGCGCAAAACAATGGTGAAACTTGTCAACGACGATATGACCCCTTATGTTCCCTACATCACAGCGTCTACCTTGCTTATATGGGGCGAAAACGATACAGCAACACCTCTTTACATGGCTCATAAATTAGAAAAAATGATTAAGGACTGCGGTCTTTGTGTTATAAAAGGCACAGGTCATTGGTCGTTTGCCGAAAAGCCTTTGGAAGTAAACGCTATTTTGCGCAGTTTTATTCCGTAAATTAGGAGCAATATATTATGGATTTGATTTTGAAAATTGCATTTGCTGTGGCAGTTGCCGTTTTCGGCACGTTGGGTCTTACACGTCAATATCAGATGCTTCAGCAAAACTCATATTTTTTGTCGCGATATTTTCGTTGGTATAAAGGTGCTTTCAGCACTTTCGATATTGTGACAGTTTTGCTGTCGGTTTTAGGTGCGGTAGCAATAGGTCTTGGCGTGACTGCCGAAGTTTCAACTTTTAATGTTGTTAACTCGACCGTTCTAGTTGCTGTCACCTTGCTTTTTAGCCTGATTTCAATAAACAAAAACAAAAAATCAATCAAAAAATTAGTCCTTACTGCAAGGGTTAAACGCATGATAACCGCAGGAGCAGTTATTTTCTGTATCCTTGCTGTTTTATCGGTGGTTTTAGGCAAAGTTTTCGCTATTTTGCTTTATGTTTGTGCGGTGTACTCTCCAATAGTCACCGTATTATCGCTACTTGTAATGAAACCGATTGAAAAGGCCATTTCCAACTACTATGTGTACGATGCAAAGAAGATTTTGCGTGAACATAAAAACCTTAAGGTTATAGGTGTTACGGGCAGTTACGGTAAAACAAGCACTAAATTTATTTTGGGACGTATTCTTAACGAAAAATACAATACCCTTGTAACCCCCGAAAACTACAACACACCAATGGGTGTTGTTATAACTGTCAGGAACTTTTTAAAACCGCAGACAGAAATTTTTGTTTGCGAAATGGGTGCTAAACGTAAAGGCGACATTGCCGAGGTTTGCGACATTGCCGACCCCGACCTTGGAATAATCACCTCGGTAGGTCCCCAACACCTTGATACTTTCGGTAATATCGAAACGGTGGTCTCCACCAAATTTGAACTTGCCGACCGTGTAAAATCCAAAAACGGCAAAATGTTCTTAAATGCCGATAACGAACTTATACGGCAAAAATGCGCTGACTACGATTGCATAACCTACGGCACTACCGACTGTGACTGTATGGCAGAAAATGTGTCTTACTCACCGTCGGGTCTGACCCTTACAATAAAGCACGGTGACAAGTGTTTCAACGTCACTTCTAAACTGTTAGGACTGCACAACGCACTTAACATAACCGCCGCTGCGGCTGTGGCTTTGCATTTGAGGTTGAGCCCTGAAGAAATAGCCTTTGCGGTATCAAAACTAAAACCCATAGAGCACCGTTTGGAACTTAAAAATTATATAAACGGTGCAACACTTATTGATGATGCATACAACTCCAACCCTGAGGGTTGCTTAGAGGCTGTAAGGGTTTTGGGCAGTTTTGACGGCATGAAAAAAATTCTTGTAACCCCCGGTCTTGTTGAACTGGGTGACAAAGAATTTGAGTGCAACAAGCGATTGGGTTCCGAGGCGGCAAAACACGCTGATGTGATAATACTCGTAGGCAAAAAACGTTCGGTACCCATTGCCGAAGGTATTAATGAAACAGGATTTAATAACGAAAATCTTTTTGTTGTTTCCTCGTTTGCCGAAGCCGTTAAGGTTTTTACCCCTATGTGTGATAACAAAACCGTTCTTCTTTTCGAGAACGATTTGCCAGACAACTATCTTGAATAAGGAGAATTTTTTATGAAAACAACCGTTGCAGTTATATTCGGTGGCCGTTCGGTCGAGCATGAAATTGCCATTATCTCGGCAGTTCAGGCCATGGGTAATATCAACAAGGAAAAATACAACGTAATCCCTGTTTATATCAGCAAAAAAGGTGTTTTTTACACCGATGAGAGATTTTTCGATATCGATATTTTCAAAACACCCGATGTAATTGAAAAAACCTCGGCAAAAATCGTATTTGTTCCCGATAACAATAAGGTCAATATTGAATTTTTGGGTGGCGGTCTCTTTAAAAAGAAACCAATTACCGTTGATGTTGCCTTCCCGATTGTTCACGGCACCAACTGTGAAGACGGAACTTTGCAAGGTTATTTAGAGGCTTTAGGGCTGCCTTACGTTGGTTGCGACGTCATGTCGTCGGCACTCGGTATGGACAAAGTGCTTTTCAAAAACGTGCTTAACGACAACGGTATTCCCGTACTTCCCGGTGTTTACTTCACCTCGCGTGAATGGGCACTTAGTAAAGAGGAAATAATCGTAAAAATCGAAGACAAAATCGGTTATCCTCTTATTGTTAAACCCTCTAACTTAGGTTCAAGTATCGGCATTTCCAAGGTCGCCGACCAAGGTGAACTTATTTCCGCAGTTGACCTTGCCTGTACCTTTGCCGGTAATATACTCATCGAACATGCTGTTGAAAATTTGCGGGAAATCAACTGCTCGGTTTTGGGTGACCGCAGTGACTGTAAACCCTCGGCACTTGAAGAACCCGTAATGCATGATAAAATTTTGTCTTTCGACGATAAATATCGCGCAAATGCTTCAAAATCCGGTTCTAAAGGCATGGCATCTTTAAGCCGCAAACTCCCTGCCGATTTGACACCCGAAAAGACTGCCGAAATTCAGAAAATTGCCGTTGACACCTTCAAATGCATCGGTGCCTCGGGTGTTGTCCGTATCGACTTTCTCATGGACGGAGACAATAATGACAAGGTTTACGTCAACGAAATAAATACAATTCCCGGTTCGCTTTCTTTCTACCTTTGGGAGGCAACCGACATGAAATACCCCGAACTTATCGATAAACTCATTTCACTTGCATTCAAACGTCAACGCGACCGTGAGAATTTAATGTTTACCATTGATACCAATATTCTTAACGAAAGCAGTTTCCGAGCAAAAGGCTCTAAAGGTAAAATATAATGTCAAAAGGAATTGTTGCAAAAATAGTGGGAAACGACCCTACATCTCCCAAGACCCGTCAAAAGGTAGGCAATGTGGGAAGTTTTGTAGGCATTTTCGGGAATCTTGTTCTTTTTGTACTGAAACTTGTAGCCGGACTTTTATCCGGCTCTGTTTCTGTTGTGGCAGATGCTTTTAACAACCTGTCGGATATGGGTTCGTCGGTGGTTACGTTTTTAGGCTTTAAACTTGCCTCAAAACCTGCCGATAAAGAGCATCCTTTCGGTCACGGCAGAATGGAATACATGTCGGCAATGCTCGTTTCGGTACTTATTATAATAGTAGGTTTTGAACTTTTAACCGAATCGTTTGGCAAAATCAAAGCACCTTTATTACCCGAAATTTCGCTTGTTACCGTTATCATTCTTTCCGTATCCATACTCATTAAATTGACAATGGGTCTTTTTAACCGACGTCTTGGCATTGCTATCGACTCTTCGGCCTTGAAAGCAGCCGCAGCCGACTCGTTTAACGACTGTATTTCGACCGGTGCCATTCTTATCGTTTCGGTAGTCTGCTACTTCTTTGGTAACGTGCCGTTTGTAAAATATCTTGACCCTATAGCAGGTCTTGTCGTTTCGGTAATAATACTTCTTGCGGGTGCAAAAAGTATTAAGGAAACCATGGACCCTCTTATTGGTCTTGCCCCCGAAAAAGAAACGGTTGAAAACATTAAAAACATCGTTATGTCCGAACCCGATTTTTTGGGAATCCACGATATGATAGTGCATAACTATGGTCCGGGCAGAAGTTTTGCTTCGCTTCACGTTGAAGTCAGCGCAAGTTCTGATGTGCTTGTTTGCCACGAAAAAA
Source organism: Acutalibacteraceae bacterium (assembly GCA_045592985.1). Taxonomy (GTDB): domain Bacteria; phylum Bacillota; class Clostridia; order Oscillospirales; family Acutalibacteraceae; genus UMGS172. The sequence continues at coordinate 99,573 of JAZNVU010000041.1, forward strand.
TCGATGCCTGTGAACGCGATATTTATGACAAGACCGGCGTTCAGACCGTAATTCACATGGACCCCATTGTTACCGATGACGAAGAGGTAAACAACGCAAGAGCAATAATTTCACAAAAAGTCGGCACAATATATAATGGCATGACTATTCATGATTTTCGTATGGTTAAAGGTGAAAAGCAAAACAACCTGATTTTTGATGTTTGTCTGCCTCACGGTTGCACTTTGTCACACAAACAGGTTAAGGAAGTAATCAGCGCCGTTGCACATGATATCGACCAAACATACTGTTGTGTGATTACCATTGATGACGACTTTTCCGGCGGTTTTTGACCCATTTTTTATGAAAAGTAAAATCGTTGTTAAAGTTTTGTCATTTAGTGGAAAAATAACACATTTTTGACTTGACGAAGCAAAGTCTTTAATATATAATGTAGCTGTAGAAAATTGGCTTTTTTAGGAAAAGCCAAAACTAATATTTATGAATGGAGAATAAAAATGACCAAGAACCCTACCGTTTTAAAGTGGCTCGAAGAAATGAAAGAGCTTCTTACTCCTGACAGCGTAGTTTGGATTGACGGTTCTGAGAAGCAGACCGAAGAACTCCGCGAGTTGGCTGTTAAAACAGGCGAACTTATTAAACTCAACCAGGAGCTTTTGCCCGACTGCTATCTGCACAGAACCAAGCAGAACGACGTTGCTCGTGTTGAAGACAGAACCTTCATCTGCACAACCAAGCAAGAAGATGCAGGCCCTACCAACAACTGGTGCGCTCCTGACGAAATGTACAAGAAACTTTACAACATTGCCCGCGGCTCCTACAAGGGAAAGACCATGTATATTATTCCCTATTCCATGGGTCCCATCGGTTCTCCCCTTGCAAAAATTGGTATTGAGGTAACCGACTCGGTTTACGTTGTTCTCAACATGCTTATCATGACCAGAGTTAGCCCCAAAGTTATGGAAGTTTTGGGCGACTCTAACGACTGGGTACGTTGCTTGCATTCTCGTTGCGATATTGACCCCGAGTACAGATACATCTGCCAGTTCCCCGAAGACAATACCATTATCTCGGTTAACTCCGGTTACGGCGGAAACGTTCTTCTCGGTAAAAAGTGCTTTGCACTCCGTATCGCTTCTTACCAGGGTTGGAAAGAAGGCTGGATGGCTGAGCATATGCTTATCCTTGGCCTTGAAAATCCCAAAGGCGAAGTTAAGTACATCGCTGCTGCATTCCCCTCTGCTTGCGGTAAGACCAACCTCGCTATGCTTATTCCCCCCGAGTACTTGCGCAAGAAGGGCTACAAGATTTGGACTGTTGGCGACGACATCGCTTGGATGCGCATAGGACCTGATGGCAGACTTTATGCTATCAACCCCGAAAACGGATTCTTCGGCGTTGCTCCCGGTACCAACGAGAAATCCAACTTCAACGCTCTTGCTTCTACTAAGAAGGGCACCATTTTCACCAATGTTGCTCACTGCAAAGATGACAACACCGTTTGGTGGGAAGGTCTTAATAAGAATCTCCCCGAGAATGCCGACGATTGGACCGGCAAGCCTTGGGACCCTGCAAAATTCAACAAGGCAGACAAGAGCACTTGCGCTGCTCATCCCAACTCTCGTTTCACTGCTCCTGCTGCTAACTGCCCCTGCATTTCTGAAGAGTTTGACAAGGGCGCAGGCGTTCCCATTTCTGCTATCGTATTCGGTGGCCGTCGCGCTAAGACTGCTCCGCTCGTATACCAGTCAAAGAACTGGGAGAACGGTGTATTTGTAGGCTCTGCAATGGCTTCTGAGACCACCGCTGCCGCTGCAGGTGCTGTTGGTGTTACCCGTCGTGGCCCCATGGCAATGCTTCCCTTCTGTGGCTACCACATGGGAGACTACTTCCGTCATTGGCTTGAGATGGGCAAGAAGTTGGGCGACAAGGCTCCTAAGATTTTCAATGTTAACTGGTTCCGTACCGACGATGAAGGCAACTTCCTCTGGCCCGGATTTGGCGATAACATGAGAGTTCTCAACTGGATTATCGACCGTTGCGAAGGCAAGGCAGACGCTACCGAGACCGCTATCGGCTATGTTCCGAAGCCTGAAGACATCGACCTTACCGACCTTGACATGGATATGGATACTCTTAAATCTATCCTTACCGTTGACAAGGATATGTGGACTAAAGAGGCTGCTGAGATTGAAGAACACTACAAGAAGTTTGGCGACAAACTCCCTGCAGAACTCCGCACTCAGCTCGAAAACCTCAAAGCAGCACTTAAATAATTCAAAAAAAAACAACCGCCTTTGGATGCGCAAATGTTCTTAACGAACATTTGCGCAACTCTATTCGCCTTACGGCGAGTGATATGCTAAAGCAATGGTATTATGCTTCGCATAGTTATATTGTCCTACGGACAGTTTGTAGCGAATAGAATATCACGAAACCGACAGGTTTCATATCACTTTCTTTTGAAATATCTCGCCATAGGCGAGGAATTTTCAAAAGAAAATATCACGCCGACGGCAGTCGGCATATCACTATACAGACAAAATGAAAGAGAAGACTTGTTGCAAAACAAATCTTCTCTTTTTCTGTTGTTAGTGGATTTGGGCCACTGCCCAAATGCATTCGTACATACAAATGCGATGCTGGTTCTAAACGAAAACTATAAATTATTTAAAATAATAAAAAGTTCGCTAACTACACCAACCAATTTTCCGAAGGCGGTTTTGTTTATTGGTTATTAAAATTCTGCCATTTGCAGAAGCAAAAGTAATAATCTGCCATTTGCCGAGGCGTTGGGACTCCACGGCACGAACCAAGGGTCCTCTGGGTGATATCGTTCTACCATTTGGTATTCCTCGGTCATGGAATAACGGCAAATGCTCTCGACTATTTGTTGGCACTTGTCCAATCTGCCGATGCGTTTAAGCGCCTCAAACCAGAAATATTCCTCGAGTGTGGTATACCACATTCTCACCTTGCCGTCGGGATCCTTCATTCGGTAATAGTCAGGCATTCGGTTATAAAGTCCCTCATGAAGAGAGTTTTCGGCTTTAAGCCCGTTTAGAAGAAGATCGATATCCTCTGCGCTAAGTTCTAAACACGAAGCTATAATTCCCGCATGAGCGCGGAACGGATGAGGTCGGCTACCCTCAGGTACAAATGGCAAATGATTGGTAAGAATCAACTTGTCATCGTCCATTAACATCACCTTTGCGCGGTCGTAGCATTGCTTTAGCGTGCACAGGTAGTCACTATATTCCGCTTTTATTTCTTCTGCTCTCTCATCGCCAAAGGTTTCGGCGGCGAGCGCAAGCTTTTTAAGTCCCACAAGATTGTGAGGGTCGGTTATCGTCCAAGCCTGCAAAATATCGGTCGCATCACAACTTTGCAACGGCGGATAAAGACCTGTAACTATATTGGGATTGGATTTGTCGGCTACACGGGTATTTCTTATAAACTCAAACGCCCGCATCGCCTCGTTACGATATTTTAAATAGAAATCATTGCCCGAACGTAAAGCGTGGTCGGCAAAAGAATAAAGCGACACGGCGGTAGACATCGCCCAATAAATTCCAAGCGGTACTATTTCGCCGCTTTCGACCTGCATCGTGTGAAAATAGAGGTCTATCACAGGCTCGATATAGTCGTCAAAGTCGCCCAATCTATCCAAAGCTTCCAAGGCGTACATCGCCTCAAACGGCCATATCCGTCGCTGAAGACCACCCTGTCTGCACATGATAAGCTCGGTGCTTTTAGGTGCGGTAAAGCATTGGAGTAACTGAATAACAAGATTATCAACAAGCTGCTGATCCATAGTTTTGTGTAAGGGGTAAAGACGAGCCAATTCGTTAAGATAGAAACTTACGGTGCTTTGCTTTTGGGAATCGTAATCGTTGCTCGGTATCTCACCCTTGCCAAGAATAAAGCAAAACGTGATTTCCTGCTTTGGCGGTACGGCTATACGGATAATACCCTTTTTGGAATCAAAGGAATAATCGTCCCCAAGAGGCTTTATAAAATAATCTCCGTCTTTTAAAAGACTGCCCTCATCATGCCACGTCGCCTCGGTTTCTTTCCAAGCGTTTACGTCGGGAGCATAGCTTTTGTACACGTCGGGAGCATCGAAAACCAGCTTAGCTTCATATCCGGTTCTGACCATAAGTCCAAAATCCTCGGTGGTGGAAGAAGTATTTAAAACAGTAAACTTCACGTAAACACTGCACTGTCGAGCGGTGTCGCAAAAAGCCTCTTCCGTTACGTTTAAGGTGCCGAATCGGTTTTCTATTGAATGAACGGGAATACCACGGTCGAAAAGAATACTTTTTGCCGTTTTAAAATCTGCCGCCTCGTCGTTTTTGCCGTATACCGGCCAGATTCCGCAACTGATAATTTTATAATAATCGGGTACAGTCGGTCCTTCGGCCAACTCAACCTCGCCTAAAACAAGCTTACCCTCACTCCAAAGGGTTACTACTCGCTCACATTTCGGCGGGTGAAGATAACGTCGGGTGGTTATAGGACGTTGCCACATCATATTTTCATCCTTTCATCTTAAAAATGCTCAAACATACCTGCGGGACGTTTTTTAAAGGCAAGGAAAAAGTCGTCTGCTCTTTCACCTACCTGTATGCTGTCGGTATAAGCGGCCATTTCGGGGGTGATAGCATCATACCCGTACATAAGTCTTGCGAGAGTCGATGCGTTAACGGTTATATCGGCACTTTTGGTTTCTGATACACGCTTGACGTTACATTTTCCGTCACCGTATTCCACAAGGAAATTGCCCTTAACGGTCGGCAGATTATCCTCTACTTTTAAGCAAAATGCACCCTCGAATTTAGGGTAATTATGCGCAAGCAACATTTTTTCGGTGTTTAAAATTTTTGCCGAAATGTCGGGCAATAGGCGGTATCTTGTGTGGGTATAGTGGCGAAGTTGCATCTCGACCTCGGGGCACATGGCTATATTGGCAAACTCAACGTCGTCAAGTTCGCCCTCAAACATTCTGATAAACCCTAATACTGCCTTTAATGCAGCAGGAGTAGTATAAACAATATCGTGAACGGTCATCAACCCGTCCTCGTAATGGTTGATTTCTAACCTCTTTTGTGTCGAATAGGATATGTACCCGGTGGGCACTCCGTTTTCGTAATAAATATATACCTCTTTTTTCTCAAAGTATTTAGGGTCGCATCTGAGCATCATAAGCAGTCTGCCGCGGCAAAAACGGTTGTGCAGTTCACAAAGTTGTTGCAAAGTTGCCTCGTCACCCTCGAATCGCACAAAGTTGTTTTCTCTGGGTACAAAATCTATCATTCGTATAGGACAACGGACTATAAGGTGGTCGGCCACTTTACCGTACCCGAATTTTTCATAATACGAGAATGAAAACGGATGCAAAAGGCTGACCGCCGCATCTTCGTTTACCGCCCATTCAAATATGTGGTCAAAAATCTTTCGCACATAGCCTTGACGTCTGAACTGAATGGGTGTAGCCACTCCGCTAAAGCCCAACGTTTTGACAAATCCGTCACCAAAAGCAGTTTCAAAAAAACTAACTGTACTGTGGGACAAAACGGTGCCGTCTTCGTCCTTTAAATCTACCGTGTACCTTTTTCTGAATTGGTAATCGTGAGTCTTAATTAATTCGATATTTGACATAATAACCCTCCACCTTATTGACAAAACAATTCATTAATTGTATTATATTCGTATACAAAAATGAAAACAACGGCATATATCGACCGAAAAATATACTTTTTCGATATTGTGTGAGGCAGGCTATGAATTTTCAATTTCAAAACTATCATGATCAAACGTTCCCCATAAGACGGGCATATATAAAAGGAACACAAGAGTTGATTTTCTCGCATTATCACCAGGCAATGGAGCTGTTGCTGGTGGAAAAAGGATGTCTTTCTGTTTTTGTGAACGGAAATACGCTTGATTGTGTGCAAGGTGATCTTATACTTGTGCCTTCCTTTGGATTGCATCATGCCGTCTCCAAAGAAAAAAACACCGCGGTAAAAGCCGTCATTTTTGAGCCGTCGCTGGTAGCTCATAAAGACCCCGATATATTCCCCGACGAAATATTCAGCAAAGAGTTTTCAGTTACTTATGTACTAAATGAGGACGAAAAAGCAATCGACACCTTTCTTGCGTTATATGAACTATGCGAGATCACGGCATTTTCTGCGGCAGATGTATTGGAAATTCTTTCGGCATTATATTTGATTCTCGGTCGTTACACCAGGCACTTTCACCAAAACGAGTCAGTTGTTCCCACTTTTTCGCGCATTGCTCCTGTTATTGAATACATCAAAGCGAATTATCAGCGTCCGATACGTTTAAATGAACTGAGCGAGTTGCTTCACGTATGCGACGACCATCTTATAAGGCTTTTTAAAAAAAGCACCAGCAAAACTCCTAACCGTTATATTTCTGATTTAAGGGTTGAACAGGCAATGCGGCTTCTTATCGACACCGAGCTGCCAATTGCCGAGATTTCCGAAGAGGTCGGCTTTTCAACACCGAATTTTATGACCAAGGTGTTCGGTCAGCGTGTGGGTATGTCACCCGGGGAATACCGAAAAAAGCACTCAAAAAGCAGGCAATTTTATTGACTTCACATCGGCTCTAAGCCCAACAAAAGGCGTGATGCTGAGGACAAAAGCAACAACACATAGTCATCAATGGAGTTATTCACTACATATTCAGCCGGTTCACACACACCGCCGCCTATCATGGGCAGTCTGCGTTGCAAACAAACCGTAACGTGCGTTACCGAACTCGACAACGTCACCGTATCGCGTCGCGACATTCCGCAGGTCACCGTTCTGACCCCGCTTCGCATAAGACATTCGAGCCCTCTTTTATTGTCGGAACCAACCACGCCGACTACACCGGATGGTACTTTGGCTTTTTCATCCGGGTTACCGTCAATTACGATAACATCAAACTGCCCTTGACACGGCAAACGGTTAACCTGTGTTGTAATAAGTCCTGACATCGTCTCGAACTCATTTTTTCTGTCACCAAAATATGCCACATTCGGCACAAAACCAGCCCCTAAAAAGTTATCGGTAAACCTTAGTATATGCAGTTTTTCTTGAGTAAACCCACACTGTTTTAATGTAATATAAAGATTCTTCACTTTATTTATTACGACAGTGAAGACAGTCGATAATTTTGCCACCCTATAAAAAATCCACCGTCTGACAAAACAAACGGTGGATTCTTATTTTTATTAAATTTTTTCGGTTATGATATTACCCAAACGCTCTGCACTTTGGTTGACACCATAGATATTTCGATGCACCATATCAGCAGAAATCAGCGATATATCGCCCAAAATATCGGTACCGTTGACGTATGTAACGTTGGCGAAATTCTCTTTTTCGCAAATTTCTTTTATAATACGTCTCCATAAAGCTTCATTAATAATTCCTTTTCAAATTTTAGAAAAGTTACTGCAATGAGAAGCAATACTTAAAGTTCCGACAAAGCATACGGGTCTGTGATTTCACGAAGTTCGTTATCTTCACCAACATGATAGAGTTTTCCGTCCTCATTCTGATAGAGGCGGATATAGTCTATAAAATACTCGATTGGCTCGGTGCGGTCTTCTTCGGGTGCCGAAAGGAATTTAAGACCGAATGCCATTGAAATAATGAAATACAAAGGCTCGTGGAAAACCTTCATAAAGTCATCATCAATTTTAACAGTATAGTATGGCTCGCCGTCCATGTAGAAAGCGGCAAACTCAGGAGTCCACTCATAACCTATGGTATGATAATCGTCCGAGAATTTTGAACCGTCGGCAGGAGAAATCTTGTTGTTAATGCCGTTACCGCTAAAATAACTGATATGTTTGCTTTTGCCGTAAACACTGTCGGGCCACCAACTATGCAAACAGCACTCAATATAAGAGTCGTCACCGAACATTTCAAATACGTCGATTTCGGGCATACCGACAGTCTTGCCGTTATATTCAGGGCGAATCATCCAGAAACCGGGCCAGATTCCTTTGCCTGCAGTAGGCAATTTTGCTCTGATTTCAGCATAACCGTATTTATAAGCAAGGTGTCCGTGACCGCGAAGCATACCGCTTGAATAATCACCGTTTTCTTCAATTTTTGCACGGATTACGAGATTCGAGTCCTCGATAGTGCAGTTTTCTCTCTTTCTCCAAGCAGGACGGTCAAAACAACCGGGAACGTTATAATGCAAAACGTCCCACCAACCCGGATCAATTGCGCCTTTATCAAAATGGTCTTCCCAAACAAGTTTATAATTTTTTCCGTATAAATTCATAACATTCACCCTACCTTATCTCGTTCTGAATACAAACAGGTCGTCTTCGCACTGATAAACCTTGATGTTGCGAATCTTGAACTCTGTGGGAAGTTCAATATTGGGTTCGGGAGCTTCGATATTCGGCAGACCGATGGACAAGCCAACGGTGAATTTAGCAAACTGTCTGTTACCTATGGCCTTATAGGGACTGGGAGTAACATCAACGCGGTTATATTCGACACCGTCACAATAGAAAACAACATACTTATCGCTCCACTCAAGACCAAAGGTGTGAACACCGGGAGTCAAAACCTCTTCAGAACTTGCAATGGGATAGCAACGATGTTCCTGATTGTACATAAGGTGGAATGCACGGGGTGACTCATAAATGGGATCAAGATATCTCATGACAATATTACTGGCGTTTTTCGCCTTGTCGCCATGAACTGCAATTATATCAAACTCGGGTCTGTACTGGCAACTGTCGAGTACTCTGAGACTGAAAACAGGCCATACGCCCTTTTGAAAAGCCGGTAATTCTGCCTCAACTTCAAAATATCCGTGAGCAAAAATGGGACCCTCACAAATAGCCCTACCGCCTTGATAACCATCTCCGTCCTTTGAAGCGGTGATAACAAGAGCACCGTCCTTAACCTCGATGTTTTCAGGCTTGTAGTTCATCTCGGCACCCTCGTGCTTATCGGCACTGTAGGTTATAACGTGGGTGGGCTCCAAAGGATTAACCTTAGCCGAGTGCGACTTAACCTTGTCGGTTATAAGTTTCCATCTGTTCTTCTCCAAACCGCCTTCGAAGTTTTCCTCGAAAACCAGTTTGTAACCTTCTCTGTAAAGATTCATTTTGCTTTTCCCCTTTCGGACGTGTAAACGTACTTTTTATGGTCATTATGACATACGGTGTTATTATTTTCAATAGTTAAAAAGACTGATTTAATATTAATTTTTTTGTAACTTTCCACAATATAAAATATACAACGAAACACCGCCGCACTCAAAATTTAAGCGCGACGGTGCTCCGTTGTATGGGGATGAATATGGGTGGGTAAATTTAGACAGTCAACTTTTGTTTAGGAATAGTGATGGTATACTCAATAAACTCCTCGGTTTCGTTTCGTTTTGAGTAGGCATCAACCCCAGAACTTCTTATGGTGTCGACTATTTTTGAAAGGCTGTTGAAATATATCCTCAAATCTCCAACCTTGGCGCGTCTTGTCGAACTGTGGTCGGAATTTTTTGGCAACAGCATGTTGTTTACCATGTCTTCGGTATCGATAACGGTCAACTGACCTGCGATTACGCGGTTTAGTACATCGTCGCGGTCGTCCTCAGGCAATCTAAGTAACGCCCTTGCGTGACGCTCGCTAAGACCCGATGTGATAATTTTGCGCCTCTGCTCGGTAGTCAGTCTTAACAATCTCAGTTTGTTAGACAAGGTTGACTGTGCCATACCAAGCCTTTCGGCAACCTCTTGTCTGCTTAAAGCAAAATCGTCCATCAGCCGTTTTATGCCGTCGGCTTCCTCGAAAAAGGTAAGGTCGGTACGCTGAATGTTTTCGATAAGGCACATGAGCGAGCACTCACGGTCACCTGCCGTTACCACAATGCATGGCACCGTTCTAAGCCCCGCAAAGACACATGCCCTAAGTCTGCGTTCGCCCGAAATAAGTTCAAAATAATCTCCCTTTTTGCGAACGATTATCGGCTGAATTAGTCCGTTTTTTTGAATGCTCGCCGCCAATTCAAGCAATTCGTGATAATCAAAATCACGTCTTGGTTGAAAAGGTGACGGTACAATTTTGTCGGGTGCGAGCGACAAAAGTTTTCGGTCATTTCGCTTTCTTTCAAGCAACATCACAGCACCTCCTTGCCTTGATTTGATAGTAACATAACAATATACTTTTGGCAAGAAAAACAAAAACAAAAAATCGGACAAGCAGTTGTCCGATTTTACAAATTACAACGGTTGTTTTGAAATTTTTGCGGGGTTGCGAGGGTATTTTGTCATAGTTTGCGAAATCTTTTTAATGCTGATAATGCCTCTTGCACCTGCATCTAAAAGTTCGAAGGTGTTTATTGCCTCCAATTCGCCTCCAAGCACCTTTATTGCATTGCCTGCCTCTTTAAGTTCGTCGGCAGTAGCGGCACCTTTTAACGCCACAAACTTACCGCCAACCTTTACATACGGCATGCAATATTCAGAAAGTACCCTCATATTGGCAACGGCACGTGCTGTAGCGATATCAAACGATTCTCTGAGACCTTTTGGCACATCTTCGGCACGTGAATGAACGATAGTCACTTCTAAGTTTAACGCTTTGCAAAGTTCATCCAAAAACATGATTCTTTTTGCCAACGAATCAAGCAAAGTCAGTTTAATATCGGGGCGGACTATTTTCATGACCACGCCGGGGAAACCTGCTCCGGTACCCACGTCGATAACCGACGCATGGGGCGGAATATCGGCATATTTAAAAATCATCATGGAATCAAGAAAATGCTTTACTGCTATTTCTTTCGGCTCAACGATGGCGGTAAGATTGATTTTCTCGTTCCATTCTACCAGCATCTCAGAATATATCTGAAGCCTTTTAAAAACCTCTTCATCAAGCGTCAAAAACTCATCGGCAACCATGCTTATTTCGTTGGTTGGCAGGTTCATTTGTTCTCCTCCTCGTATTTATGGGGATTTTTCTGCATAAGTATTTAAAAACTAAAAAGGTGATGCTTATATGATAATTTACACAGTACAAAGCGGCGACTCACTCTACAAAATTGCACGTGATTACGGACTCACCGTCGCAGAACTTGAACGGTTTAATGAACTGCCTGACCCTGCCTCTTTAAGTATCGGTCAGGATATCCTTATCCCCGTAGAAGGTACGGTATACACGGTACAAAACGGTGACTCGCTTTATTCCATTGCGTTAAGGCACGGCGTTTCGCTTGACCGATTGCTCAGTGTAAACCCCGAACTTTCACCGCCCTATACAATAAGACCGGGTGACATAATAAACATACCCGAAAATGCTACAAAACGCACCATTTCGGTCAACGGCTATGCCTACCCAGATATAAAAGACGATATTTTAGCAAAAACTTTGCCTTATCTTACCTATTTATCAATCTTCAGTCATAGCATAACCGAAACAGGCGACCTTAATTCGATAACCGATGCACGGCTTATTGAAACCGCAAAACAGGCGCGTGTTGCACCCATTATGGTGGTGACCAACATAGAAGCCGAGGGTGGTTTCAGCAGTCAGTTGGCAAGCACGGTATTGCGTAACGACAGCGTTCGTGCCAACCTTATAGACAATATAATTCTCACCGCAACCGCCAAAGGTTATATGGGGGTCGACATTGATTTTGAGTACATCTTCCCTTCTGACCGCGAAAACTACAATCGGTTTTTGTCGGAACTAAAGCAAAGTACATCAGCGGCAGGGCTGACGCTTTCAACCGCCATTGCACCCAAAATCTCGGCAACTCAGGCAGGCACTCTCTACGAAGCGCATGATTATGCCTTCCACGGCAGTGTGGTTGATTATCTCATAATCATGACCTACGAATGGGGATACCTCTACGGTCCTCCGCTTGCGGTGGCACCATATAATGAAGTACGAAAGGTTATATCCTATGCCGTAACCGAAATACCAAGTCAAAAGATACTCATGGGTATGCCAAACTACGGCTATGATTGGACACTACCTTACCGCGAAGGCAGACCGGCAAGCATACTGTCGATAAACTCGGCAATTTTGCGTGCCGCCGATAACGGTGCCGTTATAGAGTACAACAACACTTCCGAAGCGCCGTTTTACCGTTATTCGAGAGACGGCGCCGACCACATAGTATGGTTCGAAAATGCACGAAGCACCGCCGCAAGACTGCAACTCGTAAACGATTACAATTTGGGCGGTGTAAGTTATTGGACAATAAACCAGTTCTACGCACAAAACTGGCGCGTACTGGAAAATATGTTTAATATACGAAAAGTGATTTCCTAATCTTCCGATTTAGTAACACTGTTTTCGTCATCAAAAACGCTTTCTTCGGGTTCTTCTTCCTCGTAAACACCCAAATCACGGCGCTTTTCAATATCCTCGTCGGGATGTTCTTTATAATACGGGTCAATAATATACTTCTTTATCTCAGGGAAAACGTTGAACTGTATAAGGAAGGTTTTGAATGCTGGGAAAATGAATATTCCCACCAGCGTTACAACCCACATTCCATACTTGCCGAACGACATAATAAGGAATATGGCGGCGGCATAGAGAGCAATCAATGTTCCGCCTATAATAAAGTTGTGTTTTATACCTAAGGTGGCAAAGAGAAAAGAGTTTTTGATTACTGTTTTTACGTTGTAATCAAAGGTAATCATAAGCGTATACTGATAAAACTTTGCAAAACTGAATGCCGTAAAGAAAAATACGGTGGTGGCAAAAATCACGAGACTCCAAACGGGGTTCATGGAGCCGTCAAGTTGATAGAGATAAAGGATGTAAACATCAGCCGCAAGCACGAGGGTTATCAAGAGATTGATTATACCTATGGGCAATGCACGTTTCCAGTTTTTCTTTATGGCATCAAAAAAGTCCGACACGACAAAAACGTGCTTGTCCCTTGCCGCCATACGGCAAATATATGTCATGCCAACGTTAGCAAGTCCCACTGTAACTATCGGTATACAAAGTAAAATATACCAAAGTTCAGCCGAAACAAGCATCCAGAAATTGCGGAAATATAGTTCAAAAAACTTGAAAAATCCTCGTTTTTCGGGTTCTTGCTTCGAAACACCCTTGCCGGGGTTGTTGTAACTTTTCCAAAAAATTCCCATGTGTTTACCTGCCTTTTTTCTTGGTCTTGGTGCTCTTGTAAAGCAACTTTGCGATTACCGAATCTTCGTTGTAGCAGAGCAGATACATACCGCCACAAAATACAAAGAACAATATCGGGAACACAATTAAAATACATACCGACCACAAAGGTGCGGCGGTTAAATCTGCGGCATTGTTTGTTACAGCATCAACTATGGGTTTTACGGGGTTGAGTATTATCCATCGGTATAACCAATAAAATACCGACCCTGCAGAACCCACTGCCTTTAATACTACTGCGATAAGTGACATAACAAAAAGCGGTATGGTGGCAAGTGCGCCTATTTTAAACCCACGAGTTTTATCGGCTGTGGCACGGTTAAAATCAACGTCGTTTCGGTCTTTAGCGGCTTCTTTGGCAAATACCGAACCCACAAAGCAAAACAACACACCTACACCGCAAACAGTCTGCAATACGCCAAGCAAGACCGATGCGCCTTTGCTCATTTCACTGCGTTGTTGTGCGTAGTTCTGGTTTTCTGCAAGAGTTTTTGGTGGTTCAGATAAGGTCTCGACCACCGTTGATTCATCCTGCTCATTTATTTCATAGACCGTATAGCCTATGACTTCTGTCGAAAACTGTCTTACCATTATAAACAGGGAAATATACACAAAAAAACTTAAAAACACCGCAAACGCCGACATTCCGACGGCTTTTAATGCGGGACCTACGTTACGTTGCATGTCACACCTCAAAAAAATTAATTAAAAAGCAAAAGAGGGCAAACGATTTTGCCGCTTACCCTCTTTGATTGTGCTAATTATTCAGCATCGGCTGCTGCCTCTGCGGGAGCCTCTACCTCAGCAGTCTCCTCAGTTACTTCAGCAGGTGCTTCTTTCTCGATAAGGGCGCGGATAGAAAGGCTTACGCGCTTCTTGTCAAAGTCAACGTCAACAATCTTAGCGTCAACTTCCTGACCAACTTTAAGTTCGTCAGCGGGTTTCTCAATTCTGCGGTCTGCAATCTGAGAAATGTGCATAAGACCGTCAATACCGGGGATGATTTTTGCAAATGCACCGTAAGCGGTCATGCTAACAACGGTAACCTTTGCAACATCGCCAACAGCATATTTTGCCTTAAATATCTCCCAGGGATTCTCGTCAGCCTTTTTATAACCTAAAGAAATCTTGTGCTTTTCGGTATCAATAGCCTTAACGTAAACTTCGATGGTATCGCCAACTTTAACAACTTCGGAAGGGTGCTTAATTCTCTCCCAAGAAAGTTCGGAGATATGTACCATACCGTCAACTGCGCCAAGATCTACGAATGCACCGTAGCCGGTAATCGACTTAACAGTACCGGTGAAGCGGTCGCCAACTGCTACATTATTCCAGAACTCAGCCTGCTGCTCGTTTTTCTGCTCGCGGAGAACAGCCTTTGCCGAACCGATAACACGGCGGCGCTGACCAATCTCAATAATACGGAAGCTCAAGGTAGTACCTTTAAGAGCCTCAAGGTCATCATTTCTTGAAAGGGTTGCCTGAGAAGCGGGGATGAATACGCGGGTGCCCTCGTAGAATACTACGATACCGCCCTTAACAACATCAGATACAACGCCGCTTACAACGTCGCCATTCTCTTTGGCTTTAATAATCTTATCCCAACCTGCAATAGCATCGAAACGCTTTTTAGAAAGCATAACGGTGCCTTCCTGGTCGTTGGTTCTCATGATGATAAGGTCAAGTTCGTCGCCAACCTTAACTGCCTCGGTGAGTTTTACGTTAGGGTCAGAAGAAAACTCTGCGGCTGAGACATAGCCGGTGTGTTTTCTGCCTATGTCGACCTGTACCTCAGTCGGGTTGACTGCGAGTACAATGCCCTTTACCTTCTGGTCTGTATTTGAACTGCTTTCGGAAGCGTTAAGCATCTCCTCAAAAGTCATTTCATCGTTGATTTCCTGTTCTATCACAGGTGTCGTAATGTCTGCCATGGTTTTTAAAACCTCCTTTATTATACCGGACGGTGTCGAAGCACCGGCCACAACTCCAACAAGACCTGCGTTTGCAAAATCACTTGCGTTAAGCTCGTCCGAAGTTTCGACGAACACGGTTCGTTCGCAACGTTCGGAACACACCTGCACGAGCTTCCTTGTGTTGGAACTGTGACGTCCTCCGACGACCACCATTACATCACAACGGTTAGCCAGTTCATCTGCTTCCTGCTGTCTTTTTGAAGTAGCATTACATATTGTATCAAAAATAATTGCATTTGTATATAGTTTTTTTAAACTTTTTTGACACTTTTTCCATAGTTCTTGATTAAAAGTTGTCTGAGACACTGCAGTTATGGGGGTTTCAGGTCGAATTTTGCCCGAATTTGCCAAATCATTCAGTTCTTCCTCGCTGTCAAACACAAAATATTCGCCCGTACAGTGACCAACGATTCCGACAACTTCTTTATGTTCGCGGTCGCCTGCAATTAAAACCAAGCGGTCCTGTTGCCCTGCATCGGCAACTATTTTGTGGATTTTAGCAACAAACGGACATGTTGCGTCCGACACAGTAACTCCCATTTTTCCCGCTTTTTCGAGAACTGCACGTTCTACACCGTGGGAACGTATAACCAAGACTTCGTCTTTTGCTACTTCCGACGGGTCGGACACTATTCTTGCACCTTTTTGCTGGAGTTCGGCAACAAGTTGCGGATTGTGGATAATAGGGCCCAAAGTTGCAACCTTTTTGCCGTCGTTCAAAAGGGCTCGCACCATTTCAACAGCGCGGTCAACACCAAAACAAAACCCTGCAGTCTTTGCAAGTATTATTTCTGCCAATTTATGTCACCCTTTGTTCAACTGCTGTTTGACGGCTTCTTCCATGGCAACAACAGCCTGCTCTAAGTCTTTATCGGTTGTATCAACCAGCACAGCGCCTTCTGCCTGCTTTAAGGGTGCAACCTCGCGGTGAGAATCACGGTAGTCGCGGTCTTTTATATCGGCAAGCACTTCGTCATAATTTGCCTCTATGCCTTTTTCTTTAAGTTCTATATATCTTCTTCTTGCACGTTCTTCAGGAGATGCAGTAAGGAAGATTTTAACCTTGGCATTAGGCAAAACAACGGTAGCGATATCGCGTCCGTCCATAACAACGCTGTTTTCCTCGGCAAGACGGCGTTGCAACCCTAAAAGGTATGCTCTGACCTCAGGGATAGCCGAAGTAACCGATGCCACGTTAGAAACCTCGGGTGTACGGATAAAACTCGAAACATCTTCGTTATCAAGCAAAACAATCTGTGTATCACCCTTATAAGCGATATCAACCCTTATGGTCTCAAGATGTGCAACAACCGTAGCAACATCGTTGTAGTCTTTTCCGCTTTTGAGAAGGCTGTAAGCAATCGTTCTGTACAAAGCACCTGTATCGACATAAATACAGCCAAGTTTCACAGCCAACCTTTTGGCTATGGTACTTTTGCCTGCTCCTGCAGGTCCGTCAATGGCAATAGAAATGTGTTCGTTCATAAAACTTCCTCCAAATTATATACCCATTCCTGCGGTGTAACCCGTAGAAAAAGCAATTTGCAAATTAAATCCTCCGGTAAAAGCATCGACATCAAGTACTTCACCTGCAAAAAATAATCCCTTGACTATCTTTGACTGCATGGTTTTAGGGTCGATTTCTTTTAAACTTACCCCACCTTTTGTAACAATAGCTTCGTCAATCGGTCTGAAATCCGTAATGGTCAAGGTGAGATTTTTCAATATGTCAACAAGTTTTTCGCGTTGCTCTTTGGTTATTTGATTTACCTTGGCTGACGGTTTTATACCGCTTAATTTAACCACCACCGGCACCATTTTCCTCGGCAACAAATCGCACAGCGAGTTTATGTAATCGCGGTTGCTGTACTTTGCAAAATCACGCAAAATTCTTTCGTCAAGTTTAGCGTTATCGAGCGCAGGCTTTAGGTCTATTGATATTTTGTACTGACATTTTTGGGGTTCTTTTATAAAAGCCGATGCACTAAGCACAGTAGGACCTGACAGACCGTAGTGGGTAAACATAAGTTCACCAAAATCCTCATAAACTGCCTTTGTACTGTCGCCTTTGAACACCTTAACTTGAATGTTTTTAAGGCTTAAACCCTGCAGTTCGGAACACCAACCCTCTTTAACCACTAACGGGACTAAAGACGGAGACAATTCGGTCACGGTATGCCCTGCCTGTTTTGCCAAATCATAACCGTCACCGGTTGAGCCTGTCTGCGGGTATGAAATGCCACCTGTTGCAACAATTACCGCCTCGGCAGGAATTTTTGTGCCATCAGACAACACGACACCTCTTATTTCGTTGCCAAAAATCTGCAGTTCGGTAACACGTCCGTGAACAAATTCACACCCTGCACGTTTTACGGCATTTACCAAAGCGTCAACAATATCTACCGATTTGTCGGACAAAGGAAAAACGCGGTTTCCTCTCTCGGTTTTAAGCGCAACACCGCGGTCTTCAAAAAAAGCCTTGGTATCCTCAGCCGAAAAGTTATTAAACGCCGAATAAAGAAACCTACCGTCACCAGTAACCGCAGCAATAAGCCCTTTTATGTCGGTATCGTTGGTGACGTTGCACCTGCCCTTTCCGGTTATCATAACTTTACGCGCCGGGCGTTCGTTTCTTTCAATCAAAGTGACCCTTGCGCCCTGCTCGGCAGCTTTAAAAGCCGCCATAAGTCCTGCCGCACCGCCACCTACAACAACTACTCTTTTCAATCCTCTTTGTTCCTCTGTTTTTGCTTTCTTATTACTAAAATGAAAATAATATTAATGAACAATACAACACCATTTACTGATGCCACCGTAATAAGCACCGGTATCTGTGCCTTGAGGATTTTGTCAAGTTCCCCATAACGGTTAAGGTACCATGCGCTTTCTTCTATACATTTGTCGCGGTTTTTTTCAAACTCGGCAGCAAACTTTAAATTTCCTTTTTCGGTTTCTTCAATTCTAAGTTGTTCAAAACGCTCTGCTTCACGCAGATTAAAATGATATCCTGCATTTAAAGCACCGTTTCTTTCGTAATAGGTGCTAATCGTTCTAATACCCACTACAGCAGTTACAACAAAACACACGACAAGAATAATCGATAAAACAGCACCCAAAACGCCCCTTTTGAAGAGGTTCTGTTTGGCACTTTGCAAATTTTCTTTAACAACCTCTAAAGCCGAAGGCTCGTCTTCAAAAACGGTTTCGTGCCGTCCTTTAACCGAGACCAAAATGAAATTGGATATGACCAAACCAACCGCGCCTACAAAAAACCAGATAATTGCCCCGTCTTTACCAAGACCCATAAGTGCAAAAGTTACAACCATAAGCACAATACTTATTGCAGCAAGGCTGACTCCGATAATATAACGTATATCCTTTTTGTAGTTCACAGTTCGTCATCTCCATTTCGATTAACTAATTTATTTTATCACATTTTAAAGCAAAACGGAAGTATTATTTACGTATTTTACATACAGTTTACACTTTGAATAATAAAAATGTTAAAATTGAAACGAAATAGGGAAAAATATATTGTATATCGAACAAAAGTTTGATACAATATTATAAATAAACACACATTGTATGGAGTGTAATATATGGATAAAATAACTATAAAAGACCTTTACTCAATTGAAAACACCATTGCAACAGCGATTTTCGATGGTTGCACCTATCCTTGGGAGGTTCTTCCCAAAATCAAGAATTTTATTTTGGAACTTGGCAAAACGCTTGACCCTGAAAAATTTGAATACAAAGGAAATGATGTCTGGGTAGCCAAATCGGCTGTTGTATTCCCCAGCGCATATATTGCAGGGCCTTGTATTATCGACGAAAATGCTGAAATTCGCCATTGCGCGTTCATTCGCGGAAGCGCCATTATCGGTAAAGGCTCAGTTGTCGGCAACTCGACCGAAGTTAAAAACGCTCTTATTTTCGATAGCGTTCAGGTTCCCCACTACAACTATGTTGGAGATTCTGTTTTGGGATATAAATCTCATCTCGGTGCGGGTGCTGTAACCTCTAATGTTAAATCCGATAAAACGCTTGTTAAGGTATGGGAAAACGAAAACCGTATCGAAACAGGGCTTAAAAAATTCGGTGCTATGGTAGGCGACGGAGTCGAAGTAGGTTGCGGTTCGGTGCTTAATCCGGGCACTGTAATCGGCAAAAACTCCAACGTATACCCTCTCTCTTCAGTAAGAGGTACCGTTCCCGCCAACTCTATTTACAAAAAGCGCGGCGATATCGTTGAAAAGTATTAATTCGAGGTAACGTAATGGAAGTATGGGATGTCCTTGATAAAAACGGCGTCCCTACCGGCAAAACCGTAGTCCGAAAAAGAGTGTGCCTGCAAAAAGGCGAATATCACCTTGTGGTTCACATTTGGATATTAGGTTCTGACGGTAGGGTACTTATTCAACGCCGAAGCTTTGATAAACCGCTTATGCCCGGTGAATGGGCTGCCATAGGCGGCAGTGCGCTTTCGGGAGAAACTGCCTGCACCGCAGCTAAACGCGAATTGTTTGAGGAAATGGGTATCGATGTCGAACCCGACGAACTTAAACTTATTCGCCGAATGGTGCGAAAAAATTCAATACTTAACATATTTCTGGTTTGTTGTGACACACCTGTTTCAGAATTGACTTTGCAGGAATCGGAAGTCAGTGAAGCCAAGTGGGTGCACCGCAACAAATTAAGACAAATGATAAAATGCGGTGATTTTCACAACTACGGCAAGGAGTATTTTGACACGGTTTTCGGCGCTTTTGACCGCAAATCGGCGTTAAGACGGAGAAGAAAAAGATATGAACGAAGAAACAAAAAATAATCAATGTCAGATTTGTCACAGTTATTTATTTGAAGATGACGATATAGTTATCTGCCCCGAATGTGGCGCACCGCACCATCGCGATTGCTGGCAAACTGTTGGTCATTGCGGTGTTGCACAAGACCACGGCACCGACAACCAATACGACAAGATTAAAAAAGCCGAGAAAGAAGCAGAAGCAAATCAAAACAACTCGGTTACCGAACGCAAGTGTAGATTTTGCGGAAGAACTTCCAAAACCGAAGGTGCTGAGTTTTGTCCCTACTGCGGTCAGCCGTATGAAGGCCCCGGAATACATCACCCACATCCGTTTGTAGTGAACGGTTCTGCTGTAAACTTTGACCCGCTGGGTGGTGTGCCAAAAGACACCTTGATTGAAGGCGTTACCGCAGGTGACATTGCTACCTTCGTTGGCAACAATTCCCACAGGTACGTGAACAAATTCAAAACTCTTAACAAAGGTAATAAAAATTCCTGGAACTGGCTGGCTTTCCTTTTTCCTTCTGCATTTTGTCTGTCACGAAAAATGTATTCAAACGGAATATTGTTCTTAATTTTATCCATCGCCGCCAACCTTTGTTTTGTTCCGTTTAACCAAACCTTAGCATCTTTGGGCGACGTTGCAAAAATGACTCAAGACCAGCTTGTTACGCTCGCTACCGAAAACATTTCAGCCTTTACACCGCTTATTTGGATAATGTGTGCCGTCGGAACAGTGCTGTTTATTTTACCTCACATCATCTGCGGAATCAGAAGTGACTGGATGTACCGAAATTATGTAATCACAAAAATCAAAGCTATTAAAGCAAACAAGGATATCGACGATTACGACGAAACATTACAGGTTAAAGGTTCTGTTAGTTTTACGCTTATGTTTGTTGCATTCCTTGCCGAACAGTATTTGCCTGTTATTTTAACAAGCTTTCTATGGTGATATTTTCAATAGTTAAAAGAGGTGATCCGTCGTGTCACGACATAAACTTTCAGATAATCAGTCACGTGTTTACGCATATCTCGTAAAAACATTGGCAAGTTCAATACCGCCCACTGTCCGCGAAATCTGCGCCGCTACAG
This sequence comes from Acutalibacteraceae bacterium, assembly GCA_045592985.1. GTDB lineage: Bacteria > Bacillota > Clostridia > Oscillospirales > Acutalibacteraceae > UMGS172. The sequence goes on from JAZNVU010000041.1 coordinate 120,644, forward strand.
GAATTAAGTCGACCTCTACTGTTCACAGCATACTGTCTTCTTTAGAGGAACAAGGCTACATAACACGCGATGCAAAATTTTCGCGTTCTATAAGGATTGCGGGCAGCTCTGATTCCGCTATGGTCCCTGTACTCGGTAAAGTCACCGCAGGTCAACCCATACTTGCTGTTGAGGAAATAGAGAGTTACATTCCCTACCCTATTTCTGCCGAATCTCCCGATAGTCTTTTTGCACTTAGAGTTTCAGGGCTTAGCATGCGCGACGCAGGTATTCTTGACGGTGATATTATTGTTGCCGATAAAAATTCCTACAGCAGTAACGGAGATATTGTTGTTGCTTTGATTGAAGAAGAAGCAACCGTTAAAAGATTAGTGGCGGAGCACGGCAAAAAACCTTATTTGATGCCTGAAAATCCCGATTTTGACCCTATTTATCCCGAAAATATGGAAATTTTGGGCAGAGTAATAGGTAGTTTCAGAAAGTATTAAAGTTATGAAAAAAGTTGAGATTTTTACTGACGGAGCATGCTCCGGCAATCCCGGTCCGGGTGGTTGGGGAGCAATTTTGCGTTACGGAACAAACGAAAAAGAACTTTCGGGTGGAGAAGAAAACACTACCAACAACCGAATGGAACTGACTGCATGTATAATGGCACTATCAGCTCTTAAGGTTCCTTGTGAAGTAACATTAACTACCGATTCACAGTATGTTGTCAACGGTATAACAAAAGGTTGGGCTGCTTCATGGCGCAGCAACGGTTGGATTAAAGGTGATAAAAAACCTGCCCTTAATCCGGATTTATGGGAACAACTTTTGGATTTAACCGAAACGCATAATGTGACCTTTAACTGGATAAAAGGACATGCAGGACACCCTGAAAATGAACGGTGCGATGCACTTGCTGTTGAATTTTATAAAAACTTGCAAAAGACCGACTTGTAATGTCGGTCTTTTTATGTTAGAATATCAAAAGTCAGTTCGCAAAATCCTGACTTAGAGTATTTGCTCTAAAATCAAAACTACGGAGGAATTTAATATGAAAAATAAGCCAAACTCAGCGCGGTACATAATTACCTCCGCGCTTATAGCGTCGCTTTATACGGCACTAACACTTGTGTCATCCGCTTTCGGACTAGCATATTCAGGACTGCAATTCCGATTATCGGAGGCTTTGAACATCCTCGCGGCGTTTACGCCAGCCGCAATACCGGGACTTACAATCGGCTGCATTATCAGTAATCTGACCAGTCCCTTCGGTATAATCGATATTGTACTTGGTGCCACTGCAACTTTGATATCCGCTTTGTCTATATCGGCTATTTCGAAAATGAAAACTAAGTATGTTCCTGTTATCATGTCAATCCCACCAGCAGTTTTAAATGGATTTGTTGTAGGACTTGAAACTGTACTGTTTGCAACCGATAACGCAGGTTTTTCTCTTTTTTTAATATCTTCTGCTCAGGTTTTTGTGAGTGAAATTGTCATCTGTTGTTTGTTGGGTATTCCACTTTATAATTTGCTGAAATCTAAATTCAACAATATATTCTAATAAAAAAGCGCTTCGGTTGTCCGAAGCGCTTTAATTATATTATAGGAGATTATTTCGCGAAAACTTTCTTACCGGTGATAAGAAGTGCGCCGGCAGAGAGAATGATAACTGCGAGGATGATGATGGGGCTTACAGACGAATCTCCGGTAGGAGCAGAGTCAGTAGAAGCCGAACCGGTGTAACCTTTGAGGGTGATGGATGCATCATCAAAGTACATATCGCAGCCAACGGTAGTACCAATGCCAACGAACGGAGTGGTTGCAACGAAGGTGTAGCTAACCTGCTGCCACTCGCCTTCTTTAAGGTCAGAATACTTAATAACAGTACCCATATTCTGAGCAGCAGAAATTCCGGTAAAGGAAGTCATGCTCATGAGCGAGATAACGCCGGTATCAACAGAGATAGCAGTGGGTTTTACCCAGAACTTCAAGGTATAGGTCTCACCTACATCAAGAGCATAGTCATCGCTTCTCATAAGAGTGAAGGTTTTAACGCCTGCGGTTGCTCCGTTACGGAATACCGAGAAAGAACCATGACGGATGTTAGAAGAATCAAATCCTACAGCAGTGTTGGTGTACAAGGTGTAACCTGCGGCAATACCAAGCTGAACAACGCTGGCGGGGTAATTTTCGAAGTTTTCCTCGATTTTGCCGAGCTGCCACTTAGCGTGGAGAACAATAGGATCGGCACCGAATTTTGTATCGGTGAATTTGGTAGCAAAAGTATTATCAGTGTACCAACCGATGAACTTATAACCATTCTTCTTGGGTGTGGGGAGAACGATGGTATCACCCTCATCACCAGAAATTGCATTAACAGCCTTACCGCCATTTACGTTAAAGCGGATAGCAGAACCGTAAATGTTCATGTCATTTTCAGGACAACTAATAACAACATCGTCAATGTAAAGTGTTGCGTCACCGCTACAGCCGATAGCCATGTAGTTATCGTTAGCGGTAGCACCAGTAGCAAGAGTTGCATCGAACTCAATAACGCCCTCTGCCCAACCGTTGGTGTTATCACTATAAGCAACTGAACCAGTCTGCTGCTTATATGCTACCCAGGTACCGCCCTTATTAGAAAGGAATATATAGAATCTACCCTGAGTTTTGAAGTCTTCAACTTTATACTTGAATTTAACTACGTAACGAGCGCCTTCGTAAGCACGGATGACCTTGCCGGCATCCTGGAACATTGCACGAGCAATCTGCGTAGCACTCTTGTTGGTACCATATTCAAGGCTATGGCTGAGAACCTTATTGCCGTTTGCCTCAGTGATGATCTTATAACGGTCAGACTTACGGTCGATGTCGGTAATTGTGTAGTCTTCGTAGTCGATAACAACACCGTCGGTCTCCCACTTAGCAAACAAGGTAAGGCTGGTGGAAGGAGCAGAGTTAACATCGAGAGCTTTGTTAAAGTTGCGGTCAAGATACCATCCAACGAAGGTCTGGTTATCATACTCGGGATTCTCGGGCATGCCGATAATAGGCTGACCGGGGAATGCAACTATTTTGCCTACATTAGCATCGTACTCTTCAACATTTGTTCTGAAGCTAAGTTCAACAACGCCTGCTTTAAGATTCCATGCAGCATAAGCATTCATAATACCTGCAGGCATTATGGTAGAAGTTGTAAGATCGTAAGTTGTAGTAACAGCTTCTTCGCCTTCTCCGGTAGTAACATCATATTTCCAACCGACAAAATCGTATCCGTACTTTGTAGGTGCAGGAAGATCAGCAGGTTTTCTGCCGACTTCAACAGCGATGGATTCGCACTCGTCACCGCCATTGGATTCAAATACAATAATAGCATCCTCACCGGTGGTAGAATGGGTCTGAACACGAACATTATCGAAGAGGACTGCGGTTGCAAATTCTTCAGGACAATTGGTGCTATTGCTCATACCAATACCGATGCTTGAGTAGGTCTCAGCGTCGGAAGTGGCAATGAAAGTATACTTTGCATGTGCCCAACCTTGTGCTGCATCGTCATCACGATAATCGAACTCGTCAATAACTGTGATAGTTTTTACAGCACCCTTACCATCAGTATTTACATAGTAAAGGTTAAGTTTTGTGGGGGTTTCACTATGCTCAACGAAATAGTCGAACTCAACTGTGTAGATACCGCCGTTTACCATGGCAAGCTGATCTGCACCGTTGTTAACAGTGAAATAGTGATGACCGTTCTTAGACTTAGAATGTGTAAGTTTGAAGAACTTATTGGTGTTGTCCTCGTTAGCAAGGATCTCACCACGGGTAACGTAACCGTTACCGGTATTGTAGGTGTAATCGTTAGCGTCTACGCTCCACTCGAAGCCGTTGTTATCAACGTCTTCAAAGTCCATAACGTAATCTTCAACAACTACCTGGGGAACGTAAGGCTTAATAACGATATCGTCAATATATACCTTACCTCTGTCGTAGTTACCGTCACCGACAGTGAAGAGAAGGTAAGGATAACTGGTTACGTTTGCTGCGCTGAGAGTGAAGGAAAGGTTTCCAACAGCCCAATCATCGGTATAATCGAAGTAAGCAGTTGCAATAGATTGTTTGCTGTCCGAGTTACCGATACCTTCCTGTTTAGTGACATATGCGCTGATTTTTACGCCCTGCTCATAAGGCTGGGTACCCTTAGTAGCCATGTATCTGAAAGAAACGATGTACTGGGTATCAGCAGCGCAGGTAACGCCTTTTCCGCTTCCGGGATAAGCCTCGATAGCCGTGTTAATGGTGTTCTTGCCACCTGCAAGCTGGTCGCCGAGAAGAACTTTGTTGTTGGCATCATGAGGATCGGCTACGATCTGGAATGCACCGAACTGATTGTTACCGAATTTGCCGTTGGGATCGTAAATACCGTTGGTGTTAGCATCGGTATAATCGAAGGTAGCAACAATACCGTCATACTTTGCGAACAAAGTAGTATCGTTGCCGGCAACGGTTACCTTGTTTGTGAAGTTGATATCGTCATACCAACCGAGGAATGTTACGCCTTCGGTAGGTACAGTAGGTGCAGGAATTGCAGCACCTTTAGCGAGGTTGAGAGTGTAAACAACGCCGTTGTTATTCAATGTGTAATCAGTACCTGCAGCACTTGCAGTACCAACAAATGAAACCACACAAAGTGACAGCAGCATTGAGAGGACACAAACAACACTTATCGCCTTTTTGAAAGCACGAGTTTTCATTATTTTACCTCTTTCTTGAGTGATAAAGCACGTGTACGACTTGGAGTGGCGCTAAACCACTCCGAGTCGTTAGTCCTAAAGCTGCTTATTATTTATACTTGTCAATAAGGTCCTGAATCATCTGGTTAGCCTTAGCAACAGCATCATCAACTACATTGTCAACTGCGTCAAGTTCGGTTTTAACGCCGGTGGGAGTAGTCTGTTTGGCACCGCCGTTGAAGACTTTAGAACCGGTAGAACCTACGAAGGTTCCGCAAACGTCGTCAAAGTTGAAGTACTTATCATCAGCCTCAGCTTTGGTAAGTTCGTAGTAGAAGTTACCTGCTTTGTTACTGATGAAGGTATCTTCAAGGTCGTAGTTAGCAGGGTCAAGCCAGTAGCGCAAGAAGTAACCTGCAGCATCGGCATGAGGAGCGTTAGCTACGATACCATACATACGGTAGACAGAAGATATCTTACCCTTAGAACCGTCCTCGAGTGCGGGGAGGTATGTATAACCGATATCGTTAAGGTTCATATCTTTGAAGTAACCGGTTTTCTTAAGACCGAAAACACCGATGATGCAGATACCAGCTTTGCCGTTTATGAAGTCGGTCTGGTCGGCGCAAAGAAGGTTCTGCTCTCTTGCATCGTTGTACCACTGATAGGTCATAAGAAGTTCTTTCTTGTTAACACCACTGGAGAAAGTAGCGGTCTTATAGTCATACATACAGAAGGATACACCTGCGGAGTCGCCGAGAACCTCAACGTCTACATAACCGCCGGAGAAGTCGGGGCCAAGAGCCTTAACGTCCTTCATAACCTTAAGCAAGGTGTTCCAGTTCCAGTTACCATCCTCATAATACTGTTCAGGAGTGGTAAAACCGTTATCCTTGAAGAGAGACTTGTTGTAGTAAACAAGGTTGGAACCGGACCAGGGAGAACCGATAGTGTTTACGAGATAAACGTGACCGTCGATAGTACCGGTTTCAAGCATGGATTTGTGCCAGATAGGCTCGTTAAGGTTGACGGTAGAAACAACGTCAATAGGAGCTGCGATCTGGAGAGTGAGGGGGAAGTTATCTTTACCCTCATTGGATTTGAAAGCATCGGGGATATCACCTGCAGCCATAGAGGTGATAATCTTCTCAACATACTGACCCTGAGCAACGGTGAAGATTTCAACGTTGAGGCCGGTATCGTTATAGAAGTTTGCAAGGGGAACTGCACCCTCGGTCTGATAGTGGTCGATCCAGGTTGCATAACGAACAGTCTGACCCTTGATGCTATCAGAAATGGTTGCATAAGGATCAAAATCTTCCCAACCTGCAACGTTAGAAGGGGTGTTGGGAGTAACACTAGGATCGTCTTCTTCAACGACCTTGTTGCTCTGCGAGCTGGTTGCGGAATCAGTGCTTGCACTTCCGCCACAAGCGGAGAGAGCGCATACTAAAATTGCAAAAGCAAAAATAGCACAGATGATTCTCTTTAAATTGGTTTTCATCGAAATTTCCTCCTAAGAAATTTTAAAATATAGCGGAAAAGCGACTACGGCACACCTAACCCACCCCCTCAAAAAGCGGATTCGGTATGCACAATAGGGCACTTTTGCCGATACTACACTTATATAATACCAAAACTTTGCGCAAGTTTCAATCAATTTTTTGCTATTTTTTATGAAAAAATATACAAAAATACCGGGAGTTTGTTGTTGATTTTAACACAACACATGTCAATTTCCGCAAATAACAGTAATTTTACATATAATAATGTACTTTTCTTGCTTTTGGTCTTGGTTTTCTCCCCTTTCGGCGTACCGAAAGGGGAGTTTTTGATTTTAACCTGTAATACCTACGCGGTCGATACTCTTAACAAACTGTTTTTGGAGTATCATATACATTATCAGAACCGGAACTATAAACATGACGCAAGCCGCCATAACGACCGCTATGGTCTCGGGGCTACTGGGACCGAACTGTGCTTTCATGATAGCAAGCATGGCTTCCGGTTCGGTTATACGGTCAAGTTTAACCGCCAACGGCCAACTGTCGGCATACAGGTACATGTTAGCAAGATAGTAGTCGTTCCAATGCCAGATGATTGAGAAAACGGTAACTGTCATGATAACAACGCCTGAAGAAGGAAGTGCTATACGAATATAGGTCTTGACGGGACCTGCGCCGTCTATCCATGCTGCTTCCTCAAGTTCTTTAGGCAAGCCTTTGAAGAACTGTACATAGATATAAATAATGATACCTGCTCTGATGCCTACGCCGAACAGTGCCGGGAGGTAGAAAGTCCATACCGAGTTAAGGACGTTCGGTCGTATATCAACACCTGTAAAGTCATACACAAGGCCAAGCACACCCAAAAGGTCGAGCTTGGTGTAAGTGGTGACGATAGGAATCATCATCATCTGCGACGGAACAAGAATGAGCAAGAACATGAAGAAAGTAAGTATCTTCTTTTCTTTAAACTCAAATCTTGCAAGACCGTAAGCAGCAACCGAGCAACTGATAATCTGGATTGCAGCAGCTATAAGTTCAAACACAACCGTGTTAAGAAGCGCTCCTGTGTAGTTAACCAATTTAGTTGCCATTGAATAATGTTCAAAAGTGATATCCGGTGTTATCCAGACAACCGAAGGGTCGAGGAACGAGTTTCTTGTTCTTATCGAACTACTGAGCATGTAGAAAATTGGGTACAAAATTATGTATCCGATTGTGATAAGAACAACATAGCGCATAAGCGAAGTGAAAACACTATTTGCTTTAAGCACGGCTTTGTAGCGTGCTTCGGAACTGGAGTTTTTAACCTTGTGATAAAGGTTTTTTACGTTCTCTATACCTTTAACCATTAGCTTCTACCTCCTGTGTCCCAGCGCTTAAGGAATACCTTAGAATAAATTAACATTATAACAGCCATTATTACACCAACAACCAAGAAATAGAGCCAAAGCATTGCCGATGCGATACCATAGGTTGAAATGTTACCCATGAAGACGTATGCACGTTCCATAACAAGATTGGTCTTATCTGTTATAAGTTCGACCATTGTGAAAATGAGAACAAGAATCAAGGTTCTTGCCAACATGGGAAGTGTGATAAACCAGAACTCTTCCCACTTTGTAGCACCCTCAACCTTGGAAACCTCATAGAGAGAATCCGGAATGGACTGCATACCTGATATAAACAGAACTATTTGTATACCACAGTTCCAAACAAGGTTGAAAATGTCGTTAAGTATACTGCTGAACACTTCACCTATCTGGGCAGGCAAGGACATGAAAGCCATAATATCTTCAACGTTTACCATGTTAGAGGCAAAAGAATCCGAAACGCCCGATGAGGAAAGTTCGCTGCTGGTTGTATTGAAAAGATGCTGAATAACAACACCCGATGCAATAATAACCGGCAGGAAGTACAGCGCTCTGAAGAAAAGTCTTCCTTTAAACTTCTGGTTGAGAAGCAGGGCGAGAATAAGACTCAAAATAACGATTACCAAAACCGACGGGAGCATTGACGATAAAGTAAGGCTCATGTTTTTGGTAAATTGAGGGTCTTGTCTCAATGCATATTGAAAATTTGCCAGGCCTGCAAACTTGTATTTGAATTCACCCATGAAACTTACATCACAAAATGAATAGTACAGGGATTTTACTATCGGAACAAGGAAGAAAACCAAAAGTCCTATCTCCCAATGGAGAACGAACATACGTCCGTATGTACTTTTAAGTGATTCGATACTTTTGTGCTTCTTCTGTTTCTTTTGTTTTACGACTACAGGCGCATCCTGAACGGCCGTATCTTTTATTTCTTCTGTTGACATTCAGTTTACGCCTCCTTACTTAGATATGTAGCCACGTGCAGGAACCTCAACACCGTCAACCGTTACGGCTTGGTTGCCATAGTTGACGTACACGGTAACACCGTTGTCGAAGTTTGTCATACGCACGTTATCATTAATAATCTTGTGGTCTGAAATTCTTGCACCCTTTACCGAATAGAAGAAATCTTTATACTCGGCAACATCCTCAATGATATTATCCTTAACACCGGTCTCCAAAGTGTCATTCCAATAGAGCGAACCATAGAAGACATTCTGTGCGGAAGAAATGAGGTTAGTACTGAACTGACCAATAAGTGAATAACTAAGTCCTGCTCCGGTCTCAACCGCATTAAGCAAAGTGGTCTCTGCGTTGGTTGCAAGATTAAGCGAGGTTACCGACATTGAAACGTTGCCTTTGAATACAATCTGATAGAAAGGAACGTCTACGGTATAAGACCTGAACTTAGACGACTTTGTGGGGATATCGTAAACATGGTCGCACAAGCCTGCTGCAAAAGCATTAGCGTCGCTTCCTGCTACGTTATAACCGGCTTCCTTGAAATCATTTAAGACGTTTATGGCCTGTTTTTCAAAGTTGGAAGCCGAGAAATATGCTTTATCGCTATAATCTGAGTAGACTATGCTTGTAAGGCTGTCAAGGCTGACACCGCCCAGATTCCATCCGGCAGCTGCCTTTCTGATATTATCACCTATCTCATCAAACTGACTTCTCGATACAAGATAATGAGGTGCGAAAATAGTACTGCTGGAACGGAAAGCAACATCATAATAATACTGTGCTGTTGAATCTCCGGTAGCGGATTTTGCTTTATCAAGCAAGGTTGAGACACCACCGCCGTTGGAGTTGAATCTTATCATGTCAAAATTCATGAAAAGGTCTATTCCGTTATTGGCACAGTAATCGGTAAGGCTTGTCATCGCCTTTTTGTTGCCGAACTTACTGTTTATCTTATAGTTGCCTGCAATAGTACCGATATCATTACCGTTCTGACCGAAGCCGATAAGGTTGGCGTTGATGCTCTCCCCTGTTACTTCCTTAAGGTCAGAAATGATTGACTGAGCCTGTTCAAGAGTAGTGGCAACCAGCATATCGTCACTGGGAATACCGAAGATGAACTTTTTAGTCTCGATACCGCCATAAAGTTTGACATTAAGAAGTTTTTCTTTATCGGTCTTTTTGAGGAGTTCTTTTTCCTCAAGGTACTCACGGTACTTTTCAGCCATTCCCACATAGTCGGCTTTTTCGCCATAGAGGGGTTTAAAGCTGATAGATATCTTACCGGGAGCAAAATAATCGGAATAAAGCGTATACTGTCTCGGAGCAGAGGTGAAGAGAGCCTGAACAGTCTTTTGCTGACCTCTTATAATAAACTCCGGTGAAACGTAGGAGTATCCGGTAACTTTCCAACCAAGTGTGGCATTAAGGTACGCATACTCGGCACCTTCGGTGATGATGGCACATGCACCGCGTTCACCGTTGACAGCGCCGTATACAGGCATTCTTACCGATTCGGTGGTGGTTTCCGCAGTGGGTTTTTCAACGTTAGCGTCTCCACCGTACACCTTTTCGGTTATAGTTTCATAACTTGCATCTTCAGGGTCAGAAGACATTGAAGGAACTATCAAAGAACCCGAACCCGAAGGCATGAACAGATAGTGGTCATCTTTGTTTGCCTGGTCGTTGGAAACCGAACAGAACAACGGTGCTACCATGATACTTGTAATACGGTACTCATTACCGTTTTCCTCGATACGGTCAACATCAACCGAGATGTCAACACCGTCATCGGTAAGAACAAACGAAACAGGTACTGTAAAACTATAGTCAGGGAAATAGCACATCATTTCGAGACCATTATCAATTTTTGTAAGCGAACATGTGCCCTTACCTATGGAACGTGCAGACGCTGCGATAGGCAACGGCGTTCCGTCCTTAAGTGTCTGTGCGTTATGGCACTTTATAAGTACAGGAGACTCAAGATACGGGTGGTTGGTCAACGGAAGACCGTCTGCATCATATCTTTCGTCAAGAGCATCCTGCGGAACATAACTCCATTCACAGTCCTCAATCTTATCGTAAAGGATAACACGTTTTTTAGAAGCATCCCAAATGAGGCTGTAGCGAGCATTTTCGGCTACGCAGGTAGTTTTAAGAGTGCTTATCTCTTGTGGTTGGTTGTATTTCGGAACCATGAAAGTATCGGTACCGCATCCTGCAAGAAGGAGAAGCACTAAGCAAAGCATCAAGCTCATAGCGGCAGAAACCGCACGTTTTATGTTATTCATAAAATCTCCTCCTTATCAGAATAATTTAACAATTTCAGTGAAGATGGTGACTAAGAAGCCCCATGTTTGCTGCAAAAGTATAATTACTGTTACAAGCATGAATACAACAATTGCACATCCGAAGATGGTCAGCAATGATGTTGCCAAGAACTTACCGAAGCTGTAATCGTGTACTATCATGGAACCTACAATGAGAAGTAGTAGTGTGTACATGGTACATACTGTGGTAAGAACGGTAAGGAACGCTGCTTCTTCAGGAACGAGAACGTTGGATACTACTACGTAAACAATGCTTCCAAAGAGTGAGGGAACCAAGCTGTAGCAGATAACGGTGAGTATTTCTTTAATCTTACCTTTACCGCCGAAGAGTGTACATACTGCCCAGTTGGTAATAGTCCAAAGAATAACAAGACCAACTGTTTTGAGAAGAATCAGCAAAGCATTGTAACTTGCGGGATCGAAGTATACGAATGCAAAGCCGCCCATTGTGGTCTCAAATACGGTAAATACATAGTAGAGAGCAATAATGACAATACAAATCGGTACAGATGTAAGACCTTTTTCCTTAATTTCGCGGAAGTTATCAAACGGGTGGGTTACAATGGTTGTTGCCATATGCAACTTTTCGTTCTTAACAAGTCTCATGCTGTGCTTGGTTGAATAAACAAGCAAGAAAATAATGAAACCAACAAGTGCAACCGCTACGATCATAATCCAGGTAAAGTTTTCACGGATAAGTTCGGTACGGATGCTTCCGAAAGCAAGACTGTAGGTTTCACGGTCATAGCCTTGTTTTGCAAGTTCAATGGCTTTTTGGAAGTTTTCAGAAGCTTCTGCTTCGTCGGTACAAGCCTTACCTCTTACATAGTAAGCCTTGGCAAGTCCGGCATATGCAACCTGGCTGTTACCGTCAAGTGTGAGAACCTCGTTCCACTCGTCCATAGCCTCTTCATAGTCACCAACGACCGTCTTGGCCTGAGCGCTCTTGACTAGTTTTCCGTAATCGGTTATGCGGAATACGGTGAACGAACCAAACTGACCGTTGTTATCGGAAACTACGATGTCATCATTGTTGACATTGTAACCGATAGCACTGATGGACATGAACGTGCCGTCCTGCTTACCGTTTTTAGCACCACCGCCGAACGCCGACAGCAAGGTACATTCACTATCATAGATAAAGATTCTGCCGTAGGTAGAATCGGCAACGTGAATGAATCCGGCTTTGTCAACCGCAACACTGTTGAGGTTCTGGTACTGAATGGTATTCTTATAGTCATAGCCGATGCCTTCGTCAACAAAGTTTGTTTCGTCGGAACCAACAAGAACATTACCACCACCCGGATTAAGTCGTTTAACCTGAGCGTTCTGGGTGAGTTCGCCGGTATTACCGGTAGCGGTATAAACAAATCCTTGGTCGTCAACCCAAAGGTCGGAGAATGTATACGGAAGCGAGGAGACCATGGCACTGCGCTGTTCATTGGTAACAAAAAGTCGGTTCCAAAGGGTAACGATAGCCTGAGTAAGTGTTGCAGGAACATCGTTGGCTCCGTAGAAACCAAGGAAGTTATTTTCGCCTTCATTGGCTTCATCATCAGGTGCGTAAAGAATAGCACCGTAGTAGGAACCGTCACTTAGTATATATATGTAGCCTTCGTTATCAACAGCTACCTTTTTGGGACGGTAGTTAAAGCCGTCGGGAATAAGGTTGCCGTTATTTTCATCCTTATTAGGGAGAACATAGTTTTTAATAAGAACGGCTTCGCCATCAGAGTCTTCACCTTCATCAGCGGTGAATTTCATAACACGTCCGTTATTTGTGTCGGCAATGTAGATGTTTTCGTCTTTGTCAACGAAAACGCCCTGTGCACCATAGAAATAATAGGAGTTACGGTCTTCATCTCTGACGTAGTTAATTTTTTGTTTAACCTCATAATTCTCATCAAGAATGTACAAGGTGGACAAACCGCCGTCAAGAAGGTAAGTAAGTCCGCTTTTTGAAGTGTGAACGTCGGTGAATCTTGCATCACTGGAACATTCAAGGTCATGAGCGTTAAATACCTTATATACCTCATACATAGGTTTGCTGTAAACTGCTTTTTTCGTTTTTCCGGTGAACTCGTACCAATAAGTATAGGTGTCATAACCCACCTCATCGGTCTTTTCGGAAACAGCGGCAACTGAGAAAACAGGAATCAGCATAAGCACTGCAAGTGCCATCATGCAGGCACGAACGAGGAACTTGCGAACATTAAAGTTTTTCATATCCATAAGTCCCCCCTTTATTCCTTAATACCGGCGCTGCTCATGGATTCCATAACGTTACTCTGAGAAATCAGATAAACGAGAATCGGAGGAATCATAAGTATGCAGGTAACAGCCATCGCACTACCGGAACGAGCAACACCGCCAGCGGTAATCTGCGACATGATGGTAGGCAAGGTTTTGAGTGTTTCGCTGAAAATTGTACCCGAGGGAACGCTTGCCCAAACATCACGGAATGTGAAGAGGGTGAGCGTCAACCACATCGGTTTAACTATTGGCATTACTATCGTCCAGAATATTCTGAAATATCCTGCACCGTCAATCTTAGCGGCTTCAAGCAATGCATTGGGCAATGCGCCTTCCATGTACTGTTTCATAAGGAAAACACCCATGGTAGAAGCAAAATGCGGCAGAATGTAAACCCAGTATGTATCAATAATGTTGGTCCATGTGAAGATGAGGTACTGGGGAACTGCCAAAGTATATCCGTTGAAAAGAAGTGAAAACTGGATGATATAGAATATAACACCCTTGTACTTTATTTTGGATTTACAAAGCACAAACGCAGCCATAGATGCAACCATAACATAAAGGAATGTGGTGGTGATAGTTGAGAACAAACTGTTGAATATGTAACGCGAAAGCGGAACACGCAGGTTTGAAAGCAACTCAGGAATAGCTGTGTAGTTGGCTATTGTGGGACGATGAACGAAGAATCTCGGAGGGAAAATAAGAATTTCATCGAGAGGCTTCAAGGATGTACATATACAATATATAAGGGGCAGGATAGAAATACAGCCTGCGGCGATTATAAAGGCAAAGTAGAAAAAGTTACCTACTTTAGAACGCGTAAAGCGTTTTGCCTGCATTTGAGAAGAACGTCTTCTCTTTGGGGCTTTCATATCGTTTACCGAGTCGCGCAAGGCTTTTGCACCACTGGGCAATATGAGAACCTCTTCCTTTTTTCTGAACATTTACTATCCCACCTCACTTTCCTGTCATATTGAGCAGTTTACCAACAACCAGTCGGAATACTACCATCATAAGGAACAAAATGACCGCAACTGCCGAAGCGTAACCTAATTCGTATCGTACGGTACCAAGGTCCTGCATGTGCGATACTATTGTATCTGCCGCATAGCTGACACTTGGGAAACCTGCAAGTTGAATTGCGATACCGCTTATTGAGAATGCCGAAGAAATCTGCATAACCGCACTGAACAACAACATGTGTTTCATGGTAGGAAGTGTGATGTACCAGAGCTCCTGCCAACGGTTACGGATTCCGTCTATCGAACCGGCTTCGTAAAGTTCGTTGTTAACGTTCTGAAGACCGGAAATGTTGGAGAGGAAGGAAACACCCATACTAGACCAGAGCTGAACTGCTATAACGATGGGCTTTATGTATTCTGCGGTACTGAGCCAGGTAACCGGCTCGGTAATGAGACCTAATGACAGCAATGCGCTGTTGACGTAACCGTAGCTATCGCTACTGAAGGCAACCTGCCAGATGAAAACAACGTTACCGGCAAGAGCAGGAGCATAGAACATGAACGAAAGCAAGGTACGAACGATAGGTGAAAACTCATTAATAAACCATGCAAGAACGAATGCAAGCAAGAAACCTGCAGGTCCGCAAATGATAGCGAAGAGAAGTGTGTTCTTGAAAACTACGGGGAAAACGTCGTCTTCAACAAACATTCTGAGGTAGTTACCAAGTCCCGCAAAGGATGGTGCATTAATCATATCATAGTTAGTAAAACTAAGTGCGATTGATGCAAGAATCGGCAATACAAGGAACAGGAAGAAGAACAGGAAGAAGGGGGCTAACATTATGTATGAAGGAAGGTTTTCTTCCCATATGGCTCTTCTTTTTATCTTTTTGAAATCAACTTGTTTTTCCATAAGTAATACCCTCCTTCTCTATTATTTGGCATACTCGGCGATTTTGCGGAGAATCTCGTTATCCGCTATCTCGCCCCATTTGAGCATTGCGTCTTTTTCATTGTCTTCGCCGTTAATAACTGCCCAGTAAGCCTGGTCAACAGCACGTGATACGTAGTAACCGCCGGGAACCTCAGGAAGTTCCTC
The DNA here is from genome assembly GCA_045592985.1 of Acutalibacteraceae bacterium. Classification (GTDB taxonomy): domain Bacteria; phylum Bacillota; class Clostridia; order Oscillospirales; family Acutalibacteraceae; genus UMGS172. The sequence continues at coordinate 135,853 of JAZNVU010000041.1, forward strand.
TACCCAAGACCACTGCTCAAGAAGAATGTCGAGGTCATCAGCATTCCACGAGTAGGATTCAAAGGCCTGCTTATTAGCGGTAGCGGTACGCGAAACGGTACCGAGAATAGATTCAACGTTATTGTTGTATCTGAGCTGAGTTTCAGCGCTGGTCCACCAGCAGAGGAACTGCCATGCTGCATCCTTGTTTTCGGAAGGAGCAACAACGCTACATCCGGTACCCGAACCACCGATGGAACGGTTGATGGAAGCAATTGTTCCATCCTCATTATAGGTTGGAATGCCGGGGATGGGAGCTATTGTCCAACGTCCCTGAATTTCGGGAGCTGCCTGATTAAGCTGAGTGTAAACAGTGTAAGCCGAAACACCGAGAGGCATTACGCCGGTACGGAAACGGTTGTAGAAGTCGGCCTGCTTTTCAATGCCGTACTTAGTGTACATATCGGTCCACTGAGTAAATGCAGCGATTGCCTCGCTCGAAGTCATGGTGGTCATGTTGCGGTCCTCATTGTAAAGGGGTACCTGATTCTGAGTGAGGAATGTCGGGAAAAGGTTAAGGCTACCCATACCTGCGTTGACCGAAACGGTCGATGCTATCTTGGTATAAGGAATGTACGCCTTCATATTGTTTCTCTGGAGGATTGTGGCAGCCTCAAGGTAGTTGTCCCAAGTCCAGCCCAAGCCACCGTTGGCTTGTTTAGGATCTGCAATACCGAGGTCGTTAAACACGTCGGTACGGTAATACATTATATAGAAGCTCTGCGTATCGGGCAGTGCGAACAAATGCTCACCGTCAGCATCGGTATACCAATAAGGAACATCGGCAGATGCCTGGAAACGTTCAAGAACAGTCTCGTAGTCGAGCATATAGTTCTCACCGTCATCAACGGTTGAGTACTTATCACCTTTGAAGTTGGTCAGGTCATAAAGTGCGCCACGCATACCAAGGTTAACAGGGTCAGTACGTGACAAGTGGAGTGAAAGGTCGGGGAAGTTGCCCGCAAGAATACCCTTAATAAGCGATGCGTCAACTATTTCAAGTTCAACACTGATACCGGTCTCGACGCTGAATGATTCCTGAATAAGGTTACTAAGCACCTGACACTGGTCACGTCCCCAGTTAACCCAGATTCTTACTTTGCCCTGGTCGCCTACCTCAGCGGCACCGCCAATGGTGCTGAAGTTATCGCTGAACGAGAGGCAGAAACGCTGGAACTCGAACGCAAAGGTCTCGAAGAAACCTGCGTGATTATTGGTAAAGCCTTTGTCAGGAGAAGCAAACTGCATCTGGTCGACACTTAAAGGCATTGTCTTCATTTCATAAAGCCAAGAACAAACGGTGGTGTAGTTAGAGTAAAAGTCGGACAGGTAGTTCTGTGCGGTGTACGGATTATCGTACATACTCATAAGAACACGTGCCATATTGTTAAGAGCTGATATGTATTTGTTGCTGCGGTTACCCGAAAGAGCCTTCATGTCGTTAGCAAGCACAGTAATGTCTTCATGAGTGCTGTAAAGGGTATCCTGAAGGTCAGCAATCTGTTTGAAAAGGTTGTAGTCACGGTTAGGGTCAGGAGAGTCGCCGGTGATCATAACGATTTCAATGTATTTATCACCGATAGCGTCAACAATCTCGCTAAGTCTTTTATAGAACTCAGAGGTCTCACCCAAAGTGACGGTAAGAGTGAAGGTGTGCTTGCCTTCTTCGAGGTAGAAGAGGTACGGAGTATCTCCCTCACCAAATTCCCAGAAGGTCCAGCTTGTGCAGTACATGAAACTAAGCGATTCACACTCTTTAAACGGTGTTTTGCCGTCAATGGTGAGAGCACGATAAGAATAACCGTCAATAACGGCTGCCTGCTTATAGTTCATACCCAATTTATAGAGACCCGACTTAGGAACATCGACAACCCAAGTGATTGCGTCGCCGGGAACCTGCCAGTTTGTACTACCTATATAATTAAGAATAGTTTTAACAGGGTTTTGAGGAGTGACATCAGCAGAACTATTATCGGTCTTGGCAACGAGAGAGTTGGTCGACTTAATCCAAGCGTCCTCGCCCTCTATCTCAAGTGCTTTGCCGTCATAAACAGTCTTATCGGAATGGGATGCAGCATACTCGCCGTAAGTAATGGCATCTTCGGGTGCTTTGAAGGTGATGCTTGCAAGTACAAAAGGCTCATATACCGATTTAACAGTAATGGTATGGGTACCTGCAGTAAGAACTACCTTATAAGGAGCAGCCTCAACACCTGATTTATCGGTAACATATGCAGTACTGAACTGATCATAGCATACCTGCTCGGGAGTGAGCTGGTTTTCGAGTGAGTCTTCACGGATATCTCCTGCAGGCTTGCTCAAAGAAGCACCATTATTGACAAAATTACGGGGCAACAAGAAAGAATCAAGGCCTGCGTAAAGATAAGGGTCCTCTCCCTCGGGAATATCAGCTATATCAAAAATAATGCCGAGTTCTACGGGAGTTGTAGAAGTCTTATCGTCAATAGTATCAGTAGTGCCCTTGGTTTTGACAAGAGGAAGATAGTTGAACTGAATATTATAAAATGCCGTTTCAGGCACGGTAAACTCGTAGGTTACGGTACCCTGTTGTTTATATTCATTGTTATCCTTCCACACAAGAACTTCCATGTTTTCTTTTTGATCGGCAACCTTGTCGCTCAAAACATCCATGTTCTCTTTGGAAATAACAGTTTCGGCATCCGCATCGCATTCCTTATAGTTCGCTCCAAGGATAACAATATCCTCTTTGGCGTAAGGAATACCCTCGTTTTCCTTCAAGTACCTATCGTACTCATCGTAGGTCGAGATGTTGGATGAGGACGATGTCGCATCAGAAGCGCCTACGCTCTCGGCAGAGGCAGGTACTACGGCAAAAAGCGACATAGATACGGCAGAAGCCAAAGCTGTGGCCAGCAGTCGTCTCATGACAAATTTCATTTCTTCACCTTCAAAAAAATATTCCGCGGTCTTTATCCCCGACCACAAAGGGTGCTGATTAAAGTCGCTACTCATGGTCGACGAAAAGACCTCAAGCGGTCAGAAGTCGTCAACACACCCAGTTTGCATACTTCACTACCATGTATTATCTAATAAAATCAAGATTTTGTCAACACAAATTTGTCAAAAATTCACTAAAATAAGCAAATTTTTTTAATTTTTTATACTAAGAATTGCTCTTAATGACAGTATTATGCCTTTTTTCGGGTAATTGCGACTGGCAAATTGCACAAAATCACAGCTTACACACTAAACCTTTTGATCCTGCAAACCCACAAATTTACCCTTTTTAAAATTTATGCGGGTTGTCCCCTCGGTATTCTGACGTTGTAACATCAGCCACGCCTTTGAGTTATTTGTATATTTTTCCAACAAAATCATATGTAACATTACACAGAACTTGATTCGGAACAATTTGTGTAATGTATTTTTTGTGTAATTTTTGTGCATTTGTCAATCTGCTCAAGTCTAAGCGGTGTTTTTCTACATATAAAAAGCGATTTTGGGGTTGATTCCCCACTACGGTTGGTTCATATTAAGGTTAGAAACACCAAGGTTTACCGAAAGGAATGAAACATATGTCAAAATTCACATTTTCAAAATCAAATCTCTCAAAGTATGTAATAACATATCCTCGTTACAATATGTCGTACCTTGTAACTTTGGAATTGCAAAAACTACAGAAAGCCGCCGAAAAAATAACCGGTAAAACCATGAAAATGGTTGCCGACAACAAAAAAGAGCACAGTTATGAAATAGTTGTTGCAGGAGCACAACGCGATGGCTCCCCTATTGTTACAGATTACGACGCATATGCTATTGTGCCCGCCGGCAACAAGTTGTTTGTTTTAGGTGGACGTCCCTATTCTTCTGCCGCGGCAGTCCGAAAACTCATTAAACTGCTCAAAAAGGGTGCTCCTATAAAAGAGGCTATCATCGGAAGTTATGAAAAAGACGCGGCTAATGACAAAAAGGACTACAAACTCACCTGGGGCGATGATTTTGATGGTGAAAAAATAGACGAAACCAAGTGGGATATATTTTATGGCAAGCGCCTTTGCTATGCAAACGGTGTAAACGGCAAAGAAACCATGCGTTGCCGCGAAGATAAACCCAATACATTTGTTAAAGACGGCAATCTTTACATCTGTGCTGACCAAGATGAAAATCATTATTACGGCGGCATGCTTTGTACCGACGGCATAATGAGATACAAATACGGTTATATTGAGATAAGCACCATTCATCCGAGAGGTCTTGGGTTCTGGACAGCACTTTGGATGAACTCGGCAGCCGGTCCTAAAGGTGACTACTTCACCGAAATTGATGTAGAAGAGTGTTACGGTAACGGCGGCGACTGGGCATATGGCAACACCTTTGCATGGCCCACCAAAAAATGCAAAGAAGAGTCTAACGGCAAACTTATTCACGTCAACAATAAAGTTAGTGCCCGTGACGAACGCGGTTTCTGGCAGGATTTCCACACATTTGGCTACGAATGGGACGAAAACAAAGTCACATTCACCTGTGACGGTTTTCCATACGTTACGCAAGACATATCCCGTCACCCTGCCGAGGTTGACGCACTTTGCATGCCTGTTTTCTTAAGGCTTAGTATGGCTTGCGGCTTCCAGAGTCGCGGCGGCATTACCGACGACCCTTGGGAGTGGGAAAACACCAACAAATTTATTGTTGACTATGTAAATATCTATCAGAAAGACGGTCAAAAACTTTATTTTGGTAAAGAAGGCGGAGTTAAGCCTGACTGATTACATAATTAAAAATCCGCGGTGCGTTTACACGTACCGCGGATTTTTTTGTTTAACAGATATAATTAGTCTTCCGAAATTTCACGAGCCATTTCTTCAGCCTGAACTTCGGGGTCGAAGTTATACATAGGCTCGATATCTTCTTTTTTCTTTACTCTCTTCAAATAGTTTACGGTGATTTTAACAACCAACGGAGAAAGTACAAGAACACCGATAAGGTTGGGAATCATCATAAGACCGTTGAAGGTATCCGAAATATCCCAAGCGAGCGAAGACGTGAGAACGGCACCGAAGATAACGGTACATACGTGAATGATACGGAAAATAAAGGTGGTTTTTGCACCGAAAAGGTACTCCCAAGCCTTTGAACCGTAGTGAGACCAGCCGAGAACGGTGGTAAATGCGAAGAGGAACATTGCAATGGCAATAAACTTTTCGCCGATATCGCCCCAAGAGAATACCGAGTTAAAAGCTCCTCCAACGAGGGTTGCATCGGTGTAGCCTTCTGCAATCTCTCCTGTAACAGCGTTAAACACTCCACCGTTAAGGCCACCTGCAGTGAGGATTACAAGAGCAGTCATAGTGCAAACCACCATAGTATCTGCAAAAACCTCGAAGATACCCCACATGCCCTGCTTTACAGGCTCCTTAATATTGGAGTTTGCGTGAACCATAACCGAAGAACCGAGACCTGCTTCGTTTGAGAAAACGCCACGCTTAAAGCCCTGGGTTACAACCTTACCGACAATGGCGCCGATTCCGCCGCCGACAAATGCTTCGGGGCTGAAAGCGTTAACGAAAATTGCTTTAAAGGCAGGCAAAATGTTCGCATAGTTAACACCGATAACAGCAAGGCTTCCGAGAACAAAAAGCACTACCATAAAAGGAACAATCTTTTCGGCAACGCCGGCAATTCTCTTAAGTCCGCCGAGGGTAATAAGGGCGGTAAGAAGCATAATAACGGCACCGAGTATAATATTGTAGAGCGAAACTCCTGAAAATACCTCTATTGAAGAAAGGGCAGACACATCAAATGCCTGAGCCACGTTGGTAACGATTTTGTTGACCTGACCCATGCTTCCTATACCGAAAGAAGCAAGCATTGTAAAGATACAGAAAAGAACTGCAAGAATCTTGCCGAGCTTTTTGAAGCTCACTTCCGTATGATGGTCTTTATACTTATATCCGCCTAAACCGTCGGCAAGGTAGTACATAGCACCGCCCGACCATTCTCCGTTCACGTTCTTGCGACGATAATAGATACCGAGAACATTTTCGGCGTAGTTAGTCATCATACCAAAGAAAGCGGCAACCCACATCCAGAAAACGGCACCTGCACCGCCCACATAAATAGCAGCGGCAACACCTGCGATATTACCTGTACCTACCGTTGCGGCAAGAGCAGTACAAAGAGCCTGGAAAGGAGAAATTGAACCCTTTTCCTTACTGTGCTTGATAACGTCCTTATTAAAAAGACTGCCAAGTGTGTTTTTAAACCAGAGACCAATGTGTGAAACCTGGAAAAACTTGGTGAGTACGGTAACGATAATACCCGTACCAACAAGAAGAAGCAGGCCGAAAGCACCCCAAACAACGCTGTTGATTTCGCCGTTGACACTTTCTATCCATTGTAAAACCTTGTCCATTACAAATGAACCTCCTATAAATTTTTCTGTCAAAAAACAAAATCACCACTAGCCAACCGGTCAGCGGTGATTAAGAGAAAATCGTAACAAAATAAAATGTTCCGTCCTTTTGCCTGAGAGATTGGTTACCCTTGCCCCTTCGGCACCTGCGTAAAGCAGACTTCTCCGGAATTGCCATCCACCCACAGTTGCTGTTAAACTTCTGTGTGCTTCACCGACACCGTATTGATATGTGATTTCGAGTTTTTTCGACTCGACTTAAGGATTCTACTACAAACACAACGGTTTGTCAAGTCTTTTTTTGTTTTTGGCTGAGAAATATTGTTCTTGTACCAAGAACTTCTTTCAAACTCCCAAATATATGAAAAATTTTTTAAGTGGTTGAAAAAGATGTAAAAAAAGATTACAATGTAATCAATTCTAAAACGCGAGGAGAGTTGAGGAGAGTTTATGTATAATAATATAAATTTGAAATTGCCCGGCGAAAAGTCAAAAACGCTTCCCTTTAGTTATAACGACGGCGTACCACAGGATAAATGCCTTATTAATAATTTTGCCCAAAAAATAAGTGGTAAAGACGATATCTTATACGCTACCAACCTTGAAATGTGCCATATAATTGAATATTTTAAACATCTTGAACACTCGGCTGACATCGGTATGATTTACAATCCAAGTGAACGTGATGATTGGAAAGAAACACCTACAGGACAGATTGTGGCAATTAAATCTGGCGAGACCTTGAAAATATGATAAAGCATAAAAAATGGCTCTTAAAAAACACCCAATCTTTAGAAGGTAAAACGGTGGCTTTGACGGGTTCAACAGGCGGAATTGGAAACGAACTTTGCAAATACCTGTGTTTTCTCAAAGCCGACCTTGTGCTGATTGACCGCAACCGAGAAAAAGCATTGGCTTTAAGAGAAAATCTGCTTTCACTCTATCCCGACTGCAAAATCACCCTTTTAACAGCCGATTTGGAAGATTTGAACTCGGTAAAACAAGCAACCCAGGAACTGAAAGCCATAAAACCCGATGTGTTCATTCATAACGCAGGTGCTTACAGCATTCCAAGAAAGATTTGCGACACAGGATTTGACAATGTTTTTCAGATAAATTTTGTATCACCCTACTATATGATTCGCGAACTTTTGCCGATTTTGGAAGAGAAAAACGGTCGAGTTGTAGCGGTTGGAAGCATTGCACACCGCTACTCTAAAACCGACTATAAAGATGTTGATTTTAAAACCCGCAAACAAGCATCTTTGGTGTACGGAAATGCCAAAAGGTACTTAATGTTTTCATTGCCTGCACTCGCCGAAGCACACCCAAAAGTCAGATTTTCGGTGGTGCATCCCGGCATTACGTTTACGGGGATTACGGCACACTATCCAAGACTCATTTTTGCTGTTATAAAGCACCCGATGAAGGTTATTTTTATGAAACCTCACACCGCCGCTTTATCGGTATTAAGGGGCATTTTTAAAGAAACCAAAAACGGCTTTTGGATAGGGCCTAAAATCTTCGATGTTTGGGGCAAACCTAAAATTTGTAAACTGAAAATAACCGCCGAAGAACAAGCCTTCATCTCCAAAACCGCAGAAAAAATTTATAAAAAATTATAGCAAAAACCAACTCGCAAAGTAGTACTCTAAAGAACAGTAAAACTCTCTGCTGATTTCAGCAGAGAGTTTTATTAATAGAATATTATTTTATTTCTTGTTCTAAAGTTTTGAATGTTTCGGTGTCGAAAAAGTCATAAAGAGATATTTCCAAACCATCACATAGTTTCTTAAGTGTAACAACACCGGCATTTTTGCTACCGCCGTTAATTATATTCTTTAATGTCGAAGGTGGAACAGCCGAAATTCTTGCAAGAGCATTTACCGACAATCTCTTTTGCTCGCATAGTTCTAATAATCTATTTGCTATGGCTTTTCTTGTATCCATAATAATTCTCCTAAAAAGTTTCTACATATAGTTTATGCTTTTTAGAAAACCCATGACGACCATATATGGACTTTTGGACCATATATGGTAGAATGCGGCCAGGGAGTGTGAGATTGAAATGACACTGGAAATACTGGACGAAGTGGCGTTCCTTTTTGTGGAACAGTTCGATAATCTCTACGGAATGCTGGTAGATAGGACAGATGTCAAGCGCATCAGAAAGTCCGCTGACGATGGCGAAGATGGCCTGTTCAAGGTAGTCGCTTCCGTGTTCGGGAATAAGCTGGATGACGTCTTTGTTGGGGCTGCCAATGGCGCGATGGACTATATCGCCTATGTGGATGAAACCTGGACACCCGAGGACGATGAGGACAGGAAAAGGACGCTGGAAACAGAAGCATTTCACCTGGAATCCCTGAAAGCGGTTCTGGAGATCGCAGAGAAGAATGGACTGAGCGTTGTCGGACAGATACGTGATATCCTGGCCGAGGGCGAAGAACACCTGCGCAACCTGAAAGAAAGATAG
>JAZNVU010000042.1:0-3553 GCA_045592985.1 Acutalibacteraceae bacterium
AAATATAAATGAAAGGAGTGTACTAATTATCCCCATTATCATTGTTTATCACGACCTTTTAATTTTTCAATTCCTTTTGCTATCCCATAATCGGCTATTTCTGTGCATAACTTCAATGCACAATTTTTGCACAAACAAATAATTGTCTTTTGTTAAAACATCTTCTTTTGTTGCAAGTCTTACATCGCCTTTGCGTTTTTCATCATCAATCCAAATTTGTTTTATCGGCTTTTTCGGTATCTGCTTTTCAAGGTTTTTTTCATCTTCGATAAGCAGGCTAATCGCTTCTCTTGCAGTCTCGCTATATTCATAGGAAGAAAAAGCTATAACATTTAACTTATCAATTATTTGCTGTCGGTTCATGTTCCGTGTCATTCCCCCTGCACCTCGCTTTCGACATAGCACCAAGACTGAGGCGGTCTTGTTATAGGAATTTCTCCCTCATAATCACAATCTATTAAATTCTCAACGGGAGAACGGAATAGATGCTCACATTCAAGACATTTTTCTGTTATTTCTCCCTTTTCCCATTCAGGACATATTCTCACAAAATCTTTCAACTCTCTCGGCTTGTCATAGATTACAAGGTTTGATATATGCCAACCGTAAAGAGTTTTTCCGTTTCCGTATTCGTGTAACTGCTCATAAGTTAAACAAGTTGCGGTTAATTCTTCCGATGTTATAAAATAACCTTTTGTTTGCGGGTCAATATACCACTCGCTTATACATTTGCACACAAACTCACCTACAACCTTACCGCAACCCTTGCAATATTTGCTTGGCTCGTCACCGTCAACGTAAACAATAAGCCTGCTCCTATCAATTGCTTTTGTTTCATAGACCAAAACCTTAAACGGAACGTCAATCTTTGGCCTTGTTTTTCTAACCTCAACCGATTTTTCGTAAATAAGCTTGAATTTTTCATCGTGACCGATTACAGTGCATATCTTTTTCCACCACTTCGGGTGTACGCTTATTAAAACTGATTTCATTCGGTCACCTCCGCTTCAAGCCACTCGACCATGCATTGCACACAGTTCTTTTCAGTAAGGCTTTCGTATTTGCACTGAAATTTGTTGCCGGTTGCTTTTTCGCATGTATCAAAACAAATATGGTCTCCGCCACGTTGCAAAAATTCCGCTAATTCGTCAACGCTCATAGCCTTTATGCGGTCGAAGTTGGTGCTTTTAGCAGAGTCATTGGAGGTAGGTTGTTTCATAACCACATTATCTCTTATATCAATTACCGTTCCCGCGGCAATAGTGCACTGTATCGAATTATCTTTGATGTAATCAGCTGCTATATCGTTCAATTTACAAATCAACGCTTCACGCTCTATGTATTCATTCATTTTTATATCTCCTTAACCCTTATTCTATTTGCGGGATACTCGACAGGATGTTTGATGTATTCCGCCTTGCTTTCAAGTTCTGCAAAGACCTCATACCTGCCCGGTTCTCCGGTACCGCGTTTTATAACGCCTAAAATCCGATTATATTCAATCTCACCGTTAAGTATGGTTTTAGCCATCACGGGACATCCTTCATCCATTGCCTTATATAGCTGTTCTTCCGTCATTGTTAATCACCTCAATAACTTCAATGACCGTTTCCTTTTTTGCACAGCCAAACTGCGCATCCAATATAAGCCTTATGCAAAAGAAACTGTCGTCCTTGATTATTCCGTTTCTCACAAGTCCGTCAAGCAGCATTTTGCCCGAATAATTATCAGGGTCTCGACGAATTTTATCGGTGAAATGATATGTAATGGTAACTATTGCCTTGTCAATGGGCATTTTTGGTCTCGGTCTGCAATAAGCCCAAAGCATGTCGCACCAATCTTTTTTATCGCGCTGATATTCCTGAATGTTTTTGCGGCCGATATACTCGTTGTTGCTCTTGGGAATATCGGGTATTATAAATTTCAATTCATTCACCTTCCTGTTGTTTTAATAAAGCGTCAACAAACGCCTGGTATTCTTGACCTTTAGAATTGATATCTTTACTGCCGTCGTCAAATACGCTCATCCAGTAATTATCGGTAGCGGTATTAACAAGCCGTATTTGTTTTTTTGTGTTGGTGCATATTCCGAATAACTTGTTAATAAACCTTTTGCGCGCATCGTCGGTAAATCCCTTTTGCTTTGAAAGGCGCATATCCTCGTATTTGATAAGAGCATCCAAAAGGCTTTCGTTTTTTACACCTAACACCAAATATTTTTCTTTTAATTCTTTTACATTCTTTATATTCTTTATATGGTGTTCGCACACTGTTGGCTCTGTGTTAGATGAGTGTTGGCTATTGTGTTGCATTTTGTGTTGACGGGCTTGGTACATTTCGTAATTAACTACTGATATTATCGAAAATTTAGAGTATCTTCTGACTGTTATTTCACCTGTTGATAATAGGTGTCGAAAAGCAGTTCTAACCTCTTGTTTTGATAATTTTAGGGTGTTAGCAACACAATCATAACTCGATAAAAGCTCGCCTCTGTCAATGTAAACATCACGAAACATTGAAGGCTTAACATTTGCCGTTAAAAGAAAGTGTACAAACACCCTAAAAGTATTACCGTCCTGATACCAACGCCAATGCAAAATATTGCGGTCGAGTTTAATAAACGTTGATTTCATAAGTCTCACCGTTTAAAAAGGAAGGTCTTCGTCGTTTAATATCGAAAACTCTTCTTGAACCTGCTCCGAGGTATTGACCTGCTCCGAAGCGTTGTTTTGGTTCTGAGAACCGGGACCGCAAGGCTCAACGTGGTCAGCAACAATAATAAACGTAGTGTACTTTTCACCCGATTTAAGTTTACCTTCGGTCGGTTGTAAACTGCCGCACACACCAATCATTTGTCCTTTGCTTAAATACCGTCCTATAAATTCTGCATTTTCACGCCATGCAACAACGTTAAAAAAGTCTGTTACTGTTTGGTTGTCTACCTTATACCGCCTTTTTACCGCGATAGAAAACCTGCAAACACTGATACCGTTCTGAGTCTTGCTGACAGCCGGCGTTTTGGTTAATCTTCCGATTAAATTGATAGTATTCACTTTTTCACCCTCTTGACATAATTTTAAAATTTTGATATAATATATTTACCCTTTTGACGGCTCCGATTGTGTTTTGTGCACATCGGGGCTTTTTTATATCTTGAGACTCCATGACTCATAACACTCCACCACGGCCTTTAATCGGCGGTTTTCACGGCGTAACGATTCTGTTTCCATTCGTTGCGCCTTTTTTCGTTCAATGAATTTCCATGCGGCGTCTAATACAAGACATCCGGCAATAAACGCTAAAACTACAGCGATAATAAAACAAATAAAAACCTGCTTGTCCGTCATTTTAATCACCCACCTTGTAAATATCCGGGGAATCCAAAACTTTAAGTATCGATTCAGCCGATTCGGTTAAATCCGCAAGATAATCCAACTCTTCACCTTTGCAATTCTTCATAAAGAAGTCCAACGCATTGTACATAAGACCGCGTTCTTCTAAATCGAACTGACAAATTATTCCGTCATTATTAGTTTCTTTAAAAAGCATGTTT